>DATJTT010000069.1:0-51404 GCA_035503075.1 Solirubrobacteraceae bacterium | reverse complement strand
CACGCGCTCGGCCGCGCCGGTGAGCCGGCGCACGGGCACGAGCGCCGCGCGCGAGACGAGCAGCCCGAGCGCCGCCGCCAGCGCGATCCCGCCGAGCACCACGATCGCGAGCACCAGCCGCAGGTGATCGAGCGTGCTGTGAAGGTCGGCGAGCGGCAGCGCAACCTGCCACGCGGCGCCCTCGGCGGCGCGCGCCGTCAGCACGCGCACGGGGGTGCCGTGGACGGCCACGTCGCTGAAGAAGGCGTTGCGGCGCCCGGAGGCCACGCCCCGCGTGGCCGCCGTGATCGGCAGCTGCGGGCTCCCGCTCGTAGAGACGAGCACTTCGCCGTCGGCGAGGGACAGCTGGGCGTAGCCGGTCGGTCCTTCCACGGCGGCGCCTTTCAGCACGAGCCGCACCTGCCCTTCGGGGATGCGGACGGCCGCCCTGGGCACGTGCAGGTGGCGCTCGATCGTGAATGCTTCCTGCGCAACGCCGCCGCCTGCACGCGCGGAGGAGCTGCCTTCCTGCGCGGGGGCGACGCCCGTGGTGAGGCTTTTGGCGGGGCCCGCTGACGTGTGCGCCGGAGCCGCTTCGTTCACGCCACTCTTGCCTTCTGCGTGACCCTGCGAGCCGGAGGCTGGCGCGGGCGCGGTTTCGCCGATGCCCCCGGGCGCGGGAATCGCGCCGCTGGCCTTGGCGATCATCCCAAAGCCGCTCGGAACGGCGGCGAGCAGAGCTTGCAGCTTGCCTTCGCGCGTGAGCTGGGTGCGCTCGTCCTGGCTGAGATGGGTTTCGATTTTCAGGAACTGCCGGCCGGGGGTGATCTTGGCGCGCAGGCTCGCGTCGAGCTGGCCGCTCAGCTCGTTGCGGGTGACGATGTAGACGACGATCGAGGCGATCACGATCGCCGCGGCGACGGCGCTGGCGGCCAGCAGCACCATGCGGCGGCGGAAGCTCATCGTTCTCCCCCTCCGGGGACGATGCGTCGAGCCTCTCATCGCGGCGAGCGCAGCACGTAGCCCACCCCGCGCACGGTGTGCACGAGGCGCGGCTCGCCGGTGGCCTCGGTCTTGCGGCGCAGGTAGCCGACGTAGACCTCGAGCGAGTTGGAGGAGGGCCCGAAGTCATAGCCCCAGACGTGGTCGAAGATCGCGCAGCGGGTGAGCACCTGCCGTGGGTGGCGCATCAACAGCTCCAGCAGCAGGAACTCGGTGCGGGTGAGCTCGATCGCGCGCCCGCCGCGGTGCACCTCGTGGGCGACCGGGTCGAGCTCGAGGTCCTCGTAGCGCAGGGTCCGCTGGTCGTCGTCGGCCTCCCAGCCGGTGCGCCGCAGCAGCGCCCGCAGCCGCGCGATCAGCTCTTCGCGCGCGAACGGCTTGGCGAGGTAGTCGTCCGCGCCGGCCTCCAGACCGGCCACGCGCTCGCTGATCTCCGCGCGGGCAGTGAGCATCAGCACCGGCGTGCGGTCGCCGGTCGCGCGTATCCGCCTGCACACCTCGAGCCCGTCGAGACCTGGCATCAGCACGTCCAGTATTACGGCGTCAGGGGAGGCGACCGCGAGGGTGCGGATCGCCTCGCGCCCGTCCACCGCTGTGGTCACCTCGAAGCCGTGCAGGTCGAGCACGAGTGCGAGCGCTTCGCGCACGGAGGGGTCGTCGTCGACCACCAGCAGACGCATGCGCTGATGCTGACCGGTGAACGTGAAAGGAAGCTGAAGGCCGCCGTCAGCGGCGCGGCCTGAGCTTCGACCACTCCGCCTTGTGCAGGCGCTTGGCGGCCTGGTAGTCGGCGAGCGCCTGTGGTGAGTCCACGTCCCCGAGGGTGGGATGACCGGGCACGAGGTCGGCGGCGGCGGCCACGTCGAAGCGCTTGGCGAGCACGGCGCCGAGCGACTTGACCTTCATCTCGCCGAAGCCCGGCAGCGCCGCGAGGTTCTCGCGCAGCGCATCCGAGCCGCCCGCATCCGTCCAGACGCGGGCGGCGTCGCCTTCGTAGCGCTCGCAGACATGCACTGCCAGCTCGTGCACACGCCGGGCCATCGAGCCGGGGAACCGGTGGATCGCGGGCTTCTCGCGGAACGCCGGCTCGAGGTCGGCCGCCGCCAGCGTGCCGGGATCGATCGAGCCGAGCCGCTCTTGCAGCGCGAGCGGCCCGGCGAAGGCCTTCTGCACGCTCACCTGCTGGTCGAGCGCGAACCCGATCAGCAGGGCCATCGGATCGGAGGCGAGCAGCGCGTTGGCCGCGTCCGACTCGGTGAAGTACAGGCGGTCGGGCACCGCCCAATCGTATCCGCGCTCAGCTGCCGGCCGCGAGATACAGGACCGCGAGCGTGCGCGCGACGGCGCCGACAGCGTCGTCGGGCGGCAGCATCTGCGGGTGGTGGAGCGGGCGGGGCACGAAGCCGGGCGCGCCGGCGAGGCCGACGAACGCCATCGCCACGGGCGCGAGCGCGCCAAAGAAGGCGAAGTCATCCGAGCCGCACGAGCGCCACTCGGGCGCGCTCGTGAGGCCGGCGCGCCCGAGCAGGCCACGCGCGCGCCCGACGATGCGTGGATCGTTCGCGAGCGCCGGCTCGCCGGCCACGAGCTCGACGCGCGCGCGGCAGCCGTGCGCGGCGGCGACCCCGACGGCGACCTCCTCGACGAGCGCGCGCAGCGCGAGCCGGTCCTGGGGGCGGTGCGCGCGCAGCGCCGCGCGGGCGCGAGCGTGCGCCGGGATCACGTTCTCGGCGCTGCCGCTCTCGAGCACCCCGACCGTCAGCGAAGCCGCGGCAAGCGGATCGATGCGCCGCCCGAGCTGTGCGTGCAGGGCGACGACGATCTGCGCGATCGCGAGGATCGGGTCACGTCCCTGGTGGGGATAGCCGCCGTGTGAGGGCTCGCCCTCGACCGTGATCTCGACGGCGTCGCACGACGCGTTGACCGTGCCGGGGTCGAGCGCGACCGAGCCCCACGGCAGCTCGGGATGCACGTGCGCGGCGAGGACCGACGCGGGCGCGAGCGCCGCGAGCTCGCCCTCGGCGAGCTGTTGCGCGCCCGACGGGTAGGCCTCCTCGCTCGGTTGGAAGACGGCGAGCAGCGGCGCCGGCAGCGCCTCGCGAAGCTCGTGCGCGGCGCGCGTGAACGCGACCAGCGCGGCCATGTGGACGTCGTGTCCGCAGGCGTGCATCGCCTCGCCGGTGGCGGCGAACTCGACGCCGGTGCGCTCTCGCACGGGCAGCCCGTCGAGCTCCGCGCGCACCGCTATCGAGCCCCCGCGAGCGAGCCCCCGGGAGTGCGCGGCGCGGGTCTCGCCGGTCGGGCCGGCGGCTGGGCTGTCTCCCGTGTCCACCAAGGCGAGCAGCCCCGTCCCCGCGGCTGGCTCGCACTCGACCGGGAGCTCGGCGGCGATCCTCGCGGCGGTGCGCCGCTCGGCGTGGGCGAGCTCGGGATCGGCGTGCAGGCGCCGGCGCAGCGCGACCGCGCGCGGGAGCTCGCGCTCGACGCCGGCGAGCAGGCGGTCGAGCAGCGCGTCAGTAGATCGAGGCATACCGGCGGCAGAGCTCCCGCAGGTCCAGGTCGGCGGCGGCGTCGAGCTCGGCGCGCTTGACGCTCACGTAGGCGTCGTAGAGCAGCGGCGAGAGCCAGCCCCGCAGCTGCTCGTCTTCGGCGAGCGCCCGCAACGACTCCTCGAGCGTCACAGGCAGCGCGCCGATGCCCAGGCGTGCGGCCTGCTCGGCGTCGAGCTGCGCCGGATCGACCTCGAGCGGCGGCGGCGCTGGCAGCTCTTCGAGCACGCCCTGCAAGCCCGCGCGGAGGATCGCGCCGAAGCCCAGGTAGGGGTTGGCGGCGGCGTCCGCGCCGCGGTACTCGAGATGCAGCTGCGCGGCGGGGCCGGCGTCCGCGAGCTCGGTCACGGGGGGGATTCGCAGCAGCGCCTCGCGGCTCTGCCGCGCCAGGCACACGGAGCCGGCGCTCCAGCGATGCGGCTGCAGGCGCGCGCCCGAGACGGGGCTCGCGGCGGTCAGCGCGCTGAGCGCGCGCGCGTGCGTGAGGATGCCGGCGGCGAAGCGCCCACCGAGCTCGCTCAGGCGCGCCGGTCGGGAGCCGTCGTACAGCAGCGACTCGCCGTCGCCGTCCAGGAGGCTCAGGTGGATGTGCAGGCCGTTGCCGGCCTCCTCGGGGTCGAGCAGCGGCGAGAAGCTCGCGCGCATTCCGTGTCTGCGGGCGACCTCGCGCACGACCTCGCGCAGGACGACGCTGCGGTCGGCGCCGGCGAGCCCCTCGCCCGGGGCGAGCGGCACCTCGAACTGGTGCGGGGCGTACTCGGCGAAGAACCGCTCCGGCTCGAGGCCGGCCTGCGCGAGTGCGCCCATCAGCTGCTCGGGAAACGGCTCGACCCGTCGTTGCGCGTCGAGCGTGAACGGGAGCGCGGGCGCGACGTCGAGCAGCAGTTGAAACTCGTGCTCGAAGCTCGCGTGCACGCGAGCGCCAAGCTCGTGCTCGATCGCGTTCAGCGCGCCACGCAAGAAGCTGCGCGGGCAGCACTCCCACGGCCGACCGTCGAGCTCGACGATGTCGCACAGCAAAAGCTCCATCGCGCCCGAGCTGCCATCGCCGTCCACGCGCGCTCGTGTGTCGGCGTCGGGGAGCAGGCGCAGGTCGCCTGTGGAGCCGAACGGGTTGGGCTCGGCCACCGGGCCGAGGGGCGTGAGCGCGTGGTTGGCCGGCACCCAGCCGACGCCGGTGCGCAGTTGCTCGCCGAGCTCGGAGGCGAGCACCGAGCGGCCGCGCACGACCGAGCCGAGATCGCAACACACGAGCGCGATCAGCTCGGGCGCGCTCACGGCAGCGTCTCGGCTGCCACTGTCCCGTTGTCCCAGACGCCCTCGTTCAGGCCGAGCGCGTCGGCGCTCGCGCGCACGCCGGCGGCGTCCTCGGCCGCCGCCACGACGATCACCCCGCCGGACGGCATGTCGCGCCGCTCGAGCGCCGCGGCGAGACGCTCGGCCGGCTGCGCGTGAACGCCCGCCGCGCCGAGCGCTGGATAGGTGTCGGCCAGGCAATACAGCTCGCCGCGGGGTCCGCGCACGCGCGCGAACACGCACACGAAGTGCCCTACGTCCCAGTCCGGTGGCGGACCTTGCTGCTCGCCCTCGAACAGGTAGTCGAGCAGCTCTCGGGCGCTCGCCCGCGCGCCCCACAGATGGTGGGTGGCGAGGTTGGCGATCAACGTGACCGGACGCTCGAGCGCGCTCGCGGCGTCGAACAGGCCGGCGAGCGTGTCGCTGTCCCAGGGACCCGTGTATGGGATCGCGGCGAGCGCGCCCTCGGACAGCCGCTCGATCGCGTCGCCCACGCCGGCGGCGGTCGTCCCGGATACGTCGGCGTCCTCGATCAGCGGGAGCGAGACGCGGTAGTCGCGCCGCCCGGCTTCGCCTCGCGGCAGCGTGCCCGCCTCGCGTGCGGCCGACACGACGCTGCCGGCGGCAAGCGCGACCTGATCCTGGTCGAGCGGCTGGGCGCCGTGCTCGGTGATGCCCGCGGCGCGGATCGCGAGCGCGCCGCAGAACGCTCCGCACAGATCGTCACGCTGGGGCAGTTCGCGGGCGTGGGCGGCGAGCAGCTCGCGCGCGCCCGGCAGGAGGGCGATCTGCAGCGGCGGCGAAACCCCTGACATGGGCCCAATCTACAGCGGCTCTGCTCCGCCCCGTTCGCTCGCGAGCGCTGCGCCGACGGCGTTTCGCATGAATGCTTCTCTCCGTGCCGGGCCAAGATCGCGGACCCGAGCGCGCCGGCTTTCGCAAAACGACCGGCTGCTTCCGCTTGACAGAACCCTATGCGTCTGTGATAGTTCGGCCCGAACTGCCCGCGGAGCAGAACTTGCCCATACTCTGGCAGGAATGTACTAGATCGTCTACGAATAACAAGCAATGTCACCTGCGGGCGTCAAACTACAAAGGAGCGATGAGGGTTCATGAAGCGCATCACGATGTTGGCCATGGCCATGCTGGGGGTGCTCGTGATCGGAGGCGCAGGCGCGGGCTCCGTATCCGCGCAAAGCCATGAATTCATCGCCAACAAGACGGGGAAAACCAAGAGCGCTGGAACCACCGCGCAGATATTCAAAACCGGCAGCGGCACGGTCGAATGCACGACGGTCACCGGAACTGGGGAAATTGCGGCGGGCAAAACGACGACGCACAAAGAAGTCCTGACCTTCAGCGGGTGCACGGGGTTCGGTGGGAAAGCAACTGTTTCGGCTGCGCACTTCGAATACAACGCCAACGGACCGGCAAAGCTCGAAAAAGAAGTCACAATCAAACCGGAAGGCCTCAGCTGCGAAATGGTCATCGAACCGCAGACCGTCGAAAGCCTCAGCTACGAAAACGACTCGGGCAAGCTGAAGTCGGCCGCGAGCATCTCCAAAATCAAAGCCAAGGGAACCGGCGGCGTCTGCGGCGGGAGCACCGAAGCGACGTACGGCGGTACGATCGTGGGCGAACTGGAAGGTGGGACGCTCGAATGGAAATAGCCCCGGAACAGCCCTAGAGCGGCAGGAGTCGAGGCACGGGAGGCGCTGGCGGCCGCGCGCTGCGGCTCGATGAGCCGCGGCGGACGAGTGGGCGGCGCCTGCGCGGCGGGTCTGGCGATCGTCGTTTTCGGGGTCGCCGGGCAGGCGTCCGCGCTCGCCGACCCGTGCTCCAACGCCGAGTTGCGCACCGGTCCGTCCGAACGCCTGCCCGACTGCCGCGCCTACGAGCAGGTCTCGCCGGTCCAGAAGGGAGGCCTCGACGCCGTCTCGCTGCAGCCCGTGTTGCCGGCGCAGAGCTCGGCGTGCGAAGCCGGTGAAACATGTACGATCGCGTATATGAATGTCGGCGCCTCCTTCGCCGGCGCGCCGGGTAACGAGTTCGCCAACGCGTACCTGGCCTCGCGCGGCGCCGACGGATGGCAGACCACGCCGCTCACGCCCCCAACACCACAGGCGCCTGCCAACAGCCACCTAAACGTCACGTACGCCTTCTCGGCCAACCTGTCGCAGGCGGTCGAGCGCGTCCCGCTCCAGCAGCTCACCGAAAGCGCCCCTCCGGGCGTCTACAACCTGTTCGTGCGCCAGCCCGATGGGGGCTACTCGCTGGTGACCGCGAACGCGCCCTCGAAACCACCCCGGCCCGGGTGCGGCGGTTGCTTCGAAGGCGAAGACGTGCCCGTCTTCGTGGGCGCCTCCGCCGATTTCAGCCGGATCCTGTTCGAGGCGAACGACAGCCTCGTCGAAGGCGCGCCGACCGAATTCGAAGGCGGCCGCGTCGAAAATCTCTACGAATCCGTGGACGAACGCGTCCGTCTCGTGGGGATCCTCCCGGACGGCGCGATTCCGCCGGAGGGCGCGAGCGCCGGCGGAGGGATCGAAGTAATCGACGAACACACGGGCGAGCTCGGGCACGCGATCTCAGAAGACGGGTCGCGCGTGCTGTTCGAGGCCGACGCCGACGGCGGGGCGGCCTATGAAGGCGGCCCTGCTCAGCCGACGCAGGCAGGCTGGACTGAGCTGTACGATCGCGTCGAAGGCGCGCACACCGTCGAGCTCTCCGCTCCCGCGCGCGCCGCTCAGCCGGAAGACTGCGAAACCATCGGCGAATTCTGCGATCCCGGCGCGGCGAAGTTCTGGGACGCCTCCGCCGACGGCTCGGTCGTCTACTTCACGAGCAGGGCGGCGCTGACCAAGCGGTCGTTCACCGGCCCGGAAGAACCGCTCGCCGCGAGGAGGCAGCGGGACGAAACGGCGCGGGAAGAAGGTGACCCGCCGGTGGAAAACCCGGGCGACGACCTCTACCGCTACGACCTCGCCACCAACACCCTCACCGACATCACAGTCGACGCCGACAACCCCGACGACCCGGACGGCGCCGACGTGCTCGGCGTGGTCGGCGCCTCCGAAGATGGCTCGTACGTCTATTTCGTCGCCACCGGCGAGCTCGCGGCGGGGGCCCGGAGCGGGAGGCCGAATCTGTATGCATGGCACGAAACGCGGGAAGCTGAAGGCACAGTCGCGTTCATCGCAACGCTGCGAGCGCCCGAAGGCGAACAGGGCGAAGAAGAAGAACGGGACATCGAAAAAGAGCGATCTGGACCAGCCTTCTCGTACGAAAGCGACATCCTCGACTGGACCAGTGATCCGCGTGCCTCCCAGGCATACGTGACACCCGACGGCACGCATCTGGCGTTCATGTCGGTCGAACCGCTGACGGGCTACGAAAACAAGGACCGGGTGACCGGCAAGCCCGATCACGAGGTCTACGAGTACAGCGCCGAAAGCGGTCAGCTCGTCTGCGCGTCCTGTGACCCGGATGGCGCGCCGCCGCTGGGCAGCGCCTTCATCGGAGCCGGTCTGACCGAACGGGCGAGCACTCCCTTTTACCAACCCCGTGCGCTGAACGACGAAGGAACCCGCCTGTTCTTCACCTCGCCCGATCCGCTCGTGCCCGGAATCTCCGGGGGCGCCGAGAAGGTCTTCGAGTACGAGGACGGTGGCGCGCAGCTCATCTCGGGACCGGAAGGGGGCGGCAGCGCAATGTTCCTCGACGCGAGCGCGAGCGGCGACGACGTCTTCTTCGCAACCCGTGAACAGCTCGTATCGAGCGACACCGACGAACTGGTCGACGTCTACGATGCCCGCGTAGACGGCGGCTTGCCCGCGCCCTCGAGCGTTCCTACGTGCCAAGCCGAAGCGTGCCGGGAGCCGGTGGCGCCGGCGCCCTCGTTCCCGACGCCGCTCTCGGCGTCGTTCGCGGGTGCCGGGAACATCCCGCCCGTGCCGTCCACCAAGCCCACCCGCAAACAGCTGCTCGCTCGCGCGCTGGCGAAATGCGCGAAGTTGAAGCGCCGTCGCAGGCGCGCGGCGTGCGTCGTCGACGCGAAGAGGCGCTACGCGCCCAAGCCGAGAGCCACCCGTCATATCGCCACAGCAAAGCGCTCCCGGTCTCGAGGGTAGGACGGATGCGCCGTCCATGCGATGTCCGCATGACGGGCAACGTGGCCGGGTCGCTGCTCGTTGCGCTCGCGGTCTCGGGTTTGGTCGTGGCCGCCCCATCGCTCGCGGCCCCCGCAAGCCCGCACTGGAGCATCGTGTCCGAGTCCGAGCCGACCTATTTCAAGGCGGGTGATCCATCGGATGCGTATGTGCTGGTCGTGCGCAACGACGGCGCACTGCCGACCAGCAGCGGCAATCCGGTGAGTGTGACGGATGCGCTGCCGGCGAAAGTCACGACCGCGGGGGCGGTGATCAAGGTCGAACGCGCCGACGGCGGCGGGTTGCCCGAGTACGAAAGCAAATGCCCGCCCGAACACGAAGGAGCAGCGGTCACCTGCACCTACGAAGAAGGCTCCACAGGAGTGCCCGTACTGCCGGGCGCGACGATCGTCGTCACGGTCGACGTCTCGGTCCCGGCCGAAATCACGTCTCTGGAACCGAACGTCGCGACCGTGTCCGGCGGCGGTGCGCCGAGCGCTACGACGAGCGAAACGACCCCGATCGACCCCGACCCCGTCCCGTTCGGGCTGGCGTTCTTCGACCTCGACACCGCGCAGGAAAGCGGCGAAGCCGCGACGCAGGCCGGCTCGCATCCTTTCGAGCTGACCGCCAGCCTCGGGTTCACGGTCGCGGCCCGTGAAACAGGGGGAGACGAATCGCCGCTCGCCGACGCCGCGGCGAAGGACCTCGAAGTCGCGTTGCCCCCGGGGCTCGTCGGCGATCCGCAAGCCGTCCCACGCTGCAGCCAGCGGGAGTTCCTGGAACGGGAAACGCTGAACTGCCCGCTCGACACGCAGGTAGGGATCGTGAAGCCGCTGTTCTACGGGACGTTTCATCCGGCGTACTTCCCCGTCTATGACGTCGTGCCGCCGCCGGGTCAGACGGCCGAGCTGGGTTTCTCGGTGGGTGTCGGTCGCGTCCCGCTCTTCCTTCACGTGCGCGGCGACGTCAGCGATCCCGGCGACGGCGGCTACGAGCTCACCGGATCGCTGGACGACATCCCCGAGAGCGGCCCGCTGCAGGGCGCGATCCTGACGCTGTGGGGCGTGCCGGCGGCCGGCAGCCACGACCTCGAACGGGAAGGCACCGTCGGAGAAGGGAACCCTGGCGAATCCTGCCAGCCGTCGGTCGCGATGAACGAAGGCAGGGAAGAACCGACGGGCTGTCCGAGCGGCGCGCCGCCGAAACCGTTCCTCACCCTGCCGAGCGAGTGCGAGAGCGGCCGGGGGCTCGCCGTACACGCGTTCAGCGACTCGTGGGAGCAGCCCGGGGACTTCCAGCCGGCCCCCGCGGAACCGCTGCTCGCCGAGGCCATCACCGGCTGCGAAGCGCTGTCCTTCGCCCCCACGCTGACCCTCGCCCCGGAAACCACGCAGGCGGCCGCCCCCAGCGGCTACACGCTCGACGTGCACGTGCCCCAGGACGAAGACCCGAGCGCGCTGGCCACCCCGGACCTGCGCGAGGCGGCGGTGACTCTCCCCGCGGGCGTGGTGCTGTCCCCGTCGGTCGCCAACGGCCTGGAAGCGTGCTCGCACGGGCAATTCGAACCGCCGCCCGCGCAACCGAGCCCGCCCCTGGGGAGCTCGCCACCGCCGGCTGCCTGCCCGCCGCGCTCGCAGATCGGCACGGTCAAGATCACGACGCCGCTGCTGTCGAGCCCGCTGGAAGGCGAGCTGTTCCTGGGCGAACCGGAATGCGCGTCGTGCACGCCGGCGGACGCGCGGGAAGGCAAGCTGATCCGGCTGCTCGTGCAGGCGCAGGGCTCGGGCGTGACGATCAAGCTGGAAGGCTCGGCGTCGATCGACCAGGCGACGGGCCAGCTGACGGCGAGCTTCCAGGAGCTCCCGCAGCTGCCCTTCGAAGACGTGCAGCTGACGCTCGACGGGGGCGCCGACGCGCCGCTCGCCAACTCGCCCACCGCCTGCGGGACGCCGCTGTCGGCGAGCTCGCAGCTGACGCCCTACAGCGGCGAAACGCCGGCGGCACCGTCGAGCGAGCCGTTCGCGCTCGGCGACTGCCCGCCGCCGCGGTTTCAGCCGTCGTTCACGGCGGGGACGACGAACAACCAGGCGGGAGCGTTCAGCCCGCTGACGGTGACGCTGTCGCGCGGCGATCAGGAAGAGGACGTGGAACGCGTCAGCGTGCAGCTGCCGCCGGGTCTGCTGGCGATGCTCTCCAAGGTCGACCTCTGTCCCGCCGCCCAGGCGCAGGCGGGCACGTGCGGGCCGCAGAGCGAGATCGGCACGGCGACCGTGGGCGCGGGCCCGGGGCCGAGCCCGCTGTTCCTCACGGGCACGGTGTACCTGACAGGCCCGCGCGAGGGCACAGGCGGCGCGCCGTTCGGCCTGTCGATCGTGGTGCCGGCGGTGGCGGGACCGCTGAACCTCGGCACGATCGAGCTGGGGGCGAGCATCGAAGTCGCCCCGGGCACCGCCGAGCTGACGATCACGAGCGACCCCCTGCCGCAAGCTCTCGACGGCATCCCGCTGCAGATCAAGACGATCAACCTGGACATCGACCGCGAAGGCTTCGTGTTCAACCCCACGGACTGCCGCGCGCTGGCGATCGAAGGCGCATTGACGAGCACAGCCGGTGCTACGACGAAAGCGTCCTCGCGCTTCCAGGCGGCCAACTGCGCGACACTGAGCTTCAAGCCGAAGCTCACGGCGCTGACCCACGCGCACGCGAGCAAAGCCGGCGGCGTGCACCTGCACGTGCGAATCGCCTTCGCGCCCGGGCAGGCGAACATCGCACAGCTCAAGCTCGACCTGCCCAAGCGCACGGTGCCGCGTTTGAGCACGCTGCAGAAAGCGTGCACGGTGACGGTGTTCGACGCGAACCCGTCGAGCTGCCCGCCGGCGTCGGTGGTGGGCGCCGCGACGGTGCTCACGCCGATCGTGCGCCAGCCGCTGAGCGGGCCGGTGTACGTGCTCTCGCGCGGACGCGGCGCGTCGCCCGAGATCGCGCTGGTGCTGCAGGGCGAAGGCGTGACGGTGGAGGTGGTTGGGCAGACGAAGGTGCAGGATGGCGTCGAGTCGGTCGCCTTCCGCTCGCTGCCCGACGCGCCGATCTCCGAGCTGGACGTGCTGCTGGACGCCGGCCCGCACTCGCTGCTCGCGGCAAACCTGCCGGCGAAGCTGCACGGGAACATGTGCGCCCGGCGCCTGTCGATGCCCACGGAGATCACCGGCCAGAACGGCGCGGTCGTCAAACAGACGACCGTCGTCTCCGTGTCGGGCTGCCCGAAGCCCGAGCGCAAGGCTGGCGGGCACAAGTCCGACGGGGGCAAGAACGCGGGGCGCAAGGCCGGCGGGCGCAAGGCCGCGCCGCGCAAGGCGTAAGCTGCGCGAGTGGCCTGGGACTTCTCCACCGACGCGGACTTCCAGCAGCAACTGGACTGGATGCGGGAGTTCGTGCGCGAGGAGCTGTGGCCGCTGGAATCGATCTGGCACGAGCTCCCCCTGGACGGCCTGGCGCGCGCGATGGCGCCGCTGCGCGAGCGCGTGAAGGAGCGCGGCCTGTGGGCGACGCACCTGCCGCCGGAGCTGGGCGGGCAGGGGATGGGCCAGGTGCGCCTGGGGCTGATGCACGAGATCCTGGGGACGTGCCCGATCGCGCCGCTGGCGTTCGGCAACGCGGCGCCGGACTCGGGCAACTCGGAGATCCTGGCTCTGGCGGGCACTCCCGAGCAGAAGGACCGCTGGCTGCACCCGCTGCTGGCGGGCGATTTGCGCAGCGCGTTCAGCATGACCGAGCCGGATACGCCGGGCTCTGACCCGACGCAGCTGCGCACGCGCGCCGTGCGCGACGGCGAGGACTGGGTGATCGACGGGCGCAAGTGGTTCTCCTCGAACGGCTCGATCGCCGACTTCCTGATCGTGATGGCGGTGACCAACCCGGACGCGCGCGCGTCCCAGCGCGCGTCGATGTTCATCGTCCCGGCGGACACGCCGGGCGTGGAGATCGTGCGCGACGTGCCGACGATGGAGCACCCGCGGGAGCGGTTCGGGTCCTACGGCGGGCACGCGGAAATCGCCTACGAGGGCGTGCGCGTTCCCGCGGACGCGCTGCTGGGCGGCGAGGGCGAGGGCTTCCTGCTCGCCCAGCACCGGCTGGTGCCGGGGCGCATCCACCACTGCATGCGCTGGCTGGGCGTGGCGCGGCGGGCGTTCGACATGATGTGCGAGCGCGCGAGCTACCGTCACGCGCACGGCTCGCTGCTGGCGGACAAGCAGACGGTGCAGAACTGGATCGCGGACAGCGCGGCGGAGATGCAGGCGGCGCGGCTGATGACGCTGCACGCGGCGTGGGTGATGGACACGCAGGGGGCGAGCGCGGCGCGCACGGACGTGGCGCTGATCAAGTTCTACGGCGCGAAGGTGCTGCACGACGTGGTCGACCGCGCGCTGCAGGTGCACGGCGCGCTCGGCTACTCGACCGACCTGCCGCTCGAGCAGATGTACCGCTACGCACGCGCGGCGCGCATTTACGACGGCCCCGACGAGGTCCACCGCCAGTCGGTCGCCCGCCACCTGCTGCGCGGCTATGAGCCCCCGCCCGGCGGCGTCCCCAGCGAGCACCTGCCCGCGCGTCGCGAGCACGCGCGCGAGCGCTTCGCGCAACTGCTCGACGCGGTCACGGCGAACGACTGATTTTTTTTTATATATGAGGCTCGCCTGACGGCTCGCCGGCGCGGGGTCGCGAAGTGCGGCTGTCCGCGGCTAGGCTGGAGACCACTGATGGCGGCCGATGCCAGGCAGGCGCCCGCGCTGTTCGATCCCAGCTCCTTTCAGCGCTTTCGCTTCACAGCTCGCGACCTGGACGCGCGCGGGCGCGTGACGCTGCGCTACGCGCTCGACAAGGAGCTGTCGTTCGAAGAGGTGTTCGAGCTGCCGCTCGCGGACGCCGCGGTGGCGTCGGGCGAGGCGAGGCGAGGCGACGTCGCGACGAGCCCTGCCCGCGAGCTGACGGGGGCCGAGCGCGGGCGCGTCGACGGGCTGCTCGCGCTGCTGCACTGGGTGGCTGGCGTGAGCTACTTCAAGGCGGCCCTTCCGCCGGCGGTCGAGCTCGAGACCGGCACTCCTCCCCCCGCGACCGCGAGGCTGCTCGAAGCGCTGTACTCCGACGGCCTGGCGGAGCTGGCCTACACGAACGGCCTGCCCGGCTTGCCGCGCCCGAGGTTCACGGGCGGAGCGTCGGCGGCGCGGCCCGGCAGGGCCGTGGCGGGGAGCGCGCAGCCGGCGAGCATGCCGCGAGGAATCCTGGTGCCGGTGGGCGGCGGGAAGGACTCGGCGGTGGCGCTCGAGATCGTCAGGCGGACGAGCTGCGAGCTGGCGCTGTTCTCGGTGGGCGACGCGCCGCCGATCGCGCGCACGGTGGCGGCGTCGGGCCTGCCGCGGGTGCTCGTGAGGCGCACGCTCGACCCGGGCCTGAAGGCGCTGAACGACGCGGGCGCGTTCAACGGCCACGTGCCGATCACGGCGATCGTCTCGTGCGTGGCGGCGCTGACGGCGGCGCTGCACGGCTTCGATGCCGTGGCGATGGCGAACGAGCGCTCTGCGTCGGCGGGCAACGTCGAGTGGAACGGCGTCCACGTCAACCACCAGTTCAGCAAGGGCCTGCGCGCCGAGCGGCTGCTGAGCGCGGCGCTCGCGGAGCTGGCGCCGGCCGGCCCAAGCCCGCGGGGCGGCTTCGGCGAGGGCGACTCGCGCGAGGGCGTGCGGGTGTTCTCGGTCCTGCGCCCCGCCTCTGAGCTCGCGGTGGCGCGCGCGTTCGCGCGCATGGAGCGCTACCACGACGCGTTCACGAGCTGCAACGCGCTGTTCCGCAGCGATCCGGCGCTGCGCGCAAGCTCGTGGTGCTGCGAGTGCCCTAAGTGCCGGTTCGTGTTCCTGGCGCTCGCGCCGTTCAGCGAGCCGGCGCAGCTGCGCGCGATCTTCGGGCGCGACCTGCTCGACGAGGACGAGCAGTTCGAGGGCTTCGCGCTGCTGACGGCGACCGGGGGGCACAAGCCGTTCGAGTGCGTGGGCGAGGAGCAGGAGAGCCTCGCGGCGATGCGCCTGCTCGCGCGGGATCGGCGCTGGGGCGCTCACCGGGTGGTGCGCCGTCTGGCCGCCGAGGTGCTGCCGCGCTTTGCGCCGGGCGAGGGCGACCCCGAGCGCGTGCTGGCGCTGAGCGACGAGCACGCGCTGCCAGCGGCGCTGATGACGCAGGTCCGTGCGGTTCTCGGAGCTTGACGGCGCGGCGGTCGGCGTATGGGGCGCCGGCCGTGAGATCCGCTCCTTCGCCGATCAGCTCGCGCGGCGGCTGCCGAACGCGCGGATCGTGGCGGCGGCGTTCGACGAGCCGCCCGCGCAGGAGGACGTCCGTGCGGCGCTGAGGGCGCCGCGGGCGCGCGTCGTGAGCGTCGCCGGCGACGGCCGCGACGCGGTGCTCGCGGCGTTGACGGCATGCGATGTGCTGGTGCGCTCGCCAGGCGTGTCCGTCCACCGTCCCGAGTTGCGCGCGTTGCGCGAGGCGGGCACGCCGGTGAGGACCCCCACCTCGCTGTGGCTGGCCGAGCGCGGCGGCGAAGGCGTGCTGGGGGTGACGGGCACGAAGGGCAAGAGCACGACCGCGGCGCTCGCGCAGCACCTCGCGCGCGCAGCCGGACGCACCGCGGCGCTCGCCGGCAACATCGGCGTCCCCGCGCTCGACCTGCTGGACGGCGAGCGCCCGCAGGTGACGGTGCTCGAGCTCTCCAGCTACCACATCGCGGACCTCGACACGGGCCCGCAGGTGGCGCTCGTGACCAACCTGTTCCGCGAGCACACCGACTGGCACGGCTCGGAGCGGGCCTACCGCGCGGACAAGCTGCGCCTGCTGGGCCTGCCGGGCGTGCGCAGCGCCGTGATCAACGCCCGCGACCCGGGCCTGGCCGCCGCCGCCGACCGGGACATCGCGGCACGTCACGATCCGGCGGCTCGCCGCGAGCGACGACGACGGGCCGCCGGGGCCGCCTGCGAGGATCGTCTCGACGTCACCGTCGAGCCGGTCCTCTACGGCGTTCGCGAAGGTTGGGACGTCGGCGAAGGCGGCGGCGTCGCACGGGGAGGCGAGCAGGTGGCGAGCGCGGCCGACCTGCCGCTGCGCGGCGAGCACAACGCGCTGAACCTGTGCGGGGCACTCACCGCACTGGAAGCGCTCGGCGTGAGGCCGAAGCTGCCCGAGGCGTTGCACGGCTTTCAGCCGCTCGCGCACCGTCTGCAGCCGGTGTCCGAGCGCGACGGGCTGCTGTGGGTCAACGACAGCATCTCGACGACGCCGGAGTCGACGCTGGCGGCGCTCTTGAGCTTCCCCGGCCGCGAGGTCGTGCTGATCGCGGGCGGCCAGGACCGCGGCCAGGACTACGGAGCGCTCGGCCGCGCCTTGGCGCGGGCCGATGCGACGCTGATCGGCGTGCCGAGCACGGGCGCGCGCCTGGTCGCCGCCGCCCGGGACGCGGGAGTGGCGCGGTCGCGCGCGACCGCTGCGGCGGATCTGGCGCAGGCGGTGCAGCTCGCGCACGCGCTCGCGCCTGCGGGCGCGGTGGTGCTGCTCTCGCCGGCCGCCCCGAGCTTCGACAACTATCGCGACTTCGAAGAGCGCGGCGAGCGCTTCCGCGCGCTGGCCGAGGCTTGCGAAGCGGGGTCCCCAGAATGAGCCGCCCTGACGAGCACAAAGAAACACCGCGGCGCATCGCAGCCGTCGCGCGCAGCGCGTTCGCGGAGATTCGTTCGGAGGCCAGGGCGGGCAGCGCGATCAGGCGTGACGGGCCGGCGAGCGATTCGGTCTGCCCGGCGGGCGCGACTGCGCGCCGACCGGGCCGGTGCATGAGCGCCGGCCCGGTCGCTGGCTGGATCGGCTATGCCCTTACGTGCACAGCGGGTTGGCGGGCACGTTTTCGCACGGGTCGGGCATCGTCGGCTGGGCCGGCGGCGCTTCGACCGGTTCGATCGCGGGCCTGTGTTCGGATTCGTACTGCAGTTCGAGCAGGTATTCGACGAACGGCAGACCGCCGCCGGGGTTCGGCGTGGTCTTGTTCTGGCAGCCCCATTCGCCTTCGATGTCCGCCGGGAAGGTGGCGTCCGCGAACGAGTTGCCGCTGAGGCAGTCGTCTGTCGACTTGTCTCCGAAGAAGCCGCCCTCGAACGCGACGTCGCCGGTGAATTCACGGTCGAGCGAGCCGTTGCCGGAGAAGGTGTTGTCGGAGACCTCGTTGCCGGCGTTCTGGAAAGCGATCGTGATCGCTTCCGGCGGGTACGGGTTCGGGTACTCGAACGCGAGCACGCCGTCGCTCGGGTTGTCGGTGATTTCGTTGTGTTCGATCAGGTCGCCGTAGTCGCCCGGCAGCTCGACGCCCGCCCCCCACGGCGCCGCGGCAGCCGAGGTGTTGGCGGGGAGGTCGAGGTCGTTGTTTTCGGTTATGAGGTTGTAACGGAAGATCGTGCAGTGGGCAAATTCGGTCGAGCTGAATTCGGGCAGTTCCCCGACCCACTTGTAGTGGTGATGCGCCCACCTGCGCTTCAGCGGCTTGGAGTGTTCGCACGCGCCGTTCTGCGGCGGCGGCCCGTCGCCCGGGTTTTCGGAGTTGGGTGCGATACCGGTCGTGTTGTGGCGGAAGATCGAGTTTTCGATGATCAGGTTGCCGCCGGAGTTCGAGCCCGAGTAGCCGAGCGCGTTGTATTCCATCACCGCGTCGTCCACGCGCGCCTTGCATTCCGGACACGCGCCGATGTAGATGCCGGAGTCGTTGAAACCCGAGGCGTAGATGTTTTCCCATTCGCCTTCGGTCTCGTTGCCCGTGAAGATCCCGTAGCCGCCGTTCAGGCCGGTGTCATACGCGGTCAGGTAGCGACCGTACCAGCCGTGGGCGCCGATCTTGCCGGACTCCGCCCCGCCGTTCCACCAGATCTCGTTGCCGCCGGGGCCGTTCAGTTCTTCGCGTTCGAAGTTGCGCACGGTCAGGTTTTCGATCCACACGTTGTTGGCCTTGTACACTTCGATCCCGTTGCGCCCGCCCGGCACCACCTTGTGCTGGCCGTCGAGGATCACTTCGTTGCGGTTCATGCCGCGGATGAAGATGCCGGAGTGCTTTTTCGTGACCTTGACTTCTTCGTCGTACACACCCGGTTCGATCAGCACGAACGCGCCGCGTTTGGTCGCTTCGACCGCCGCTTGGATCGTCTTGAAGTAGTGAACGTATTTGGGCATCGTCGCCGGCGGTTCTCCCTGGCTGACGATGTCGACTTCCTTGGCGCTCGCGACGCTCGCGCCGGCTCCCAGCGCGACGGTCGCGAGCGCGGCGGCGGCCGCGGCGCGTCGTGCGGTCGGGATGCTCCTAAAAGCACTTCGGATCCTACGCATGCTCCGTTCTCCCTCCCTAGCGTTGATCGGCGGGGCGCGATCCTAGGTGAGGTGCTCGGGCCCGCCAGCAGGCATCCTCCGTGCAACGACCCGATACCGCCTCGCCAACGAGGCGCACTGCCGCGACCCGGCTTGACTCCCGGGACGCCGGCAGTCTAACCGCGCCCGGCAGCGAGGTCAAGCTGGCCAGCCAGCCGAAGGCTCGGGTAGCTCGGCGAGCGCGCACGCGCGATTGCGCCGCGCGAGCGACGAGGGCTCAGGCGAGCTCGGCGAGCGGGAACGCGCGGTTGCGCCGGGGCGGGACGAGGAAGTTCTGGCGGCGCGTGGCCGTCAGGAAGCGCTCGAGGCCGAGGTTGGCGGCTGGCACGTTGTACTGCTGGGCGAGATCGAGCGAGGCCTGGCTGCGGCGCAGCGTCGCGAAGAACGCCGCGGTCGGGACGAAGATGCTGAAGTGCAGCTTGGGCTGCTGCGAGCCGTCGGGGACGTCGAGCGAGTCGAAGCCCGGACCGTCCGCGCGGATGTGCATCGGAGTGCGGTTGGGCGCCCTGCTCGTGCGCTGCAGCGCGGGGCTGTGGCCGATGTGCGGCTGCCCGTCGAAGGTGGTGGCGCCTTCGGCTTCGCGCTGCGCCTGCGCGGGATTGCTGAAGTCGTCGGGGATGAACGCTGGTCCGCCGCCGTTTGCGAACTGATTGGCGTTGCCGGGCCTGGGCAGGGGGTCGGCGCTGAACATCTCCGCCTCGCGGCGCACGTAGGTTTCCGTGGGCGTTTCGTAGAACTGCTGCAGGTCCTGGATCACGTGCGAGAGGTGCACGATCGAGCCGCGGTCGAAGTAGTCGCCCTTGTGCGCGGTCGTGAGCTTGGCCGAGCGGTCGCCGAGGAACGTCGTGATCGACGGCGGTCCGCTGGTGTTCACCTGCTGGGAGGAGAAGCCCATCCACATCGGCGACTTCGGGTTGATGTTTTCGGCGTACGGCAGCTTCTGTTCTTCGGCGAGCACGCGCGGCAGGCCGATCTGGGTGAACATCAGCCGCCGCGAGGTCACGCTCAGCAGTTCCCCGACCCCGGATTCGCCCACGTCCTGACCGGCGAGCGTCGAGCTTTCGCCGGACAGCCAGGCGAGCACGTCGTCGATCACTTCGGTCGAGTCGCTGCGCAGCGTCACGAGCATGTCGTTGGACTCGATCTGCACGGGGACGTTGAAGCGCAGCTTGGTGACTTCGGGGTTCTGCGGGCAGACGTCCGTCGGCCCGGGCACCGCCTCTTCCAGCGCGTAGGACTGTGGTTCCGCGCTCAGCCTCGGCATGTGCGCGGAGACGAGCGTCCCGGCCATGCCGCCGGGCAGGCGTTCGAAGTAGGGGACGCCGTACGCGAGCGTCAGGAAGACGCCGCTCGGGCTGAACGGGTAGCTCGCCTCGACGCTCGCGAGCGCGCGCGCGAGCGTCGCCTGGTCGGCTGGCGTGGGCGTGCGCGTGAGCGTGAACGTCGCGAACGTCGTGTACACGGGCGCGAAGCGCACCGCCACGCGTTCGACGCGGATCGCGGGGGCGATGAACTTTTCGATCTGGAACTGGATTTCGGGCAGCCCGGCCTTGCCCGCGGCCGCCGCCCGCGCGGGGATCGAGGCGAGCACGTCGAGCGAGCCGAGCGTCGAGGCCGCGATCCCCAGCCCGGCCGCGCGCTGCAGCAGCGTGCGCCGCGTCATCTGCTGCCAGTCGCCCTCGTCCTTGTGATGCAGCTGCCCGCGAGCGTCGCTTCTCAGACGGCCTCCCCTCCCGGAGACAGCGTACACGACGCAGCGTGGGCCGCCCCTGCGAACGTTCGGCGCCAGACCAAACGGGCGGCGCCCGACCTCCGTGCTCCGGCCGCCGCTTACGTCAGGGCTTCGCGCGCGCGTCCTTCGCGCGCGCGTCCGGCGCGGGCGCGTTCGGCTTGCGCGCGTCCGGCGCGGGAGCGTCGGGGCTGTGGGCGGCGCCGGTCTGGGGGGTCTTGGGCGGCAGCGCGTCGGCGCTCGCGGCCGCCGCCGCGCGGTTCTCCTCCCTGACCGCCAGCCAGATCTCCTCGCGGTAGATCGCCACGCCGGACGGCGCGGCGATCCCGAGCCTGACGGTGTGACCGCTGACGCCCATGACCGTAACGAGGATCTCATCGCCGATCACGACGCGCTCTCCAGGACGACGCGTCAGGATCAGCATCGGCGCCGATTATGAAGCAATCTGGGGCTGCGCGGGGAGCGTGAACAGCGGCGCTTGCAGCGGAGCGTCCTCGTTGTTGTTGAGCACCTGGTAGCCGCGGCCCTCGCGGACGACCAGCGGCGCGCGCAGGTTGGCGGTGATGTCGAGCGGATTGGGGGTCGCGCGCACGGTCACGTACAGGCGCGCGTCGTGCGCGTCCTGCAGGCCGGTGCGCTCGCGGTCCTCGGGAGCGATATCGAGCGCGAACTCGGGGAAGAACTGCTGCGGGCTGACGACCGGCAGTGCGAGCGCCGGGTCATCGATCTCGTGCAGCCACAGAAAGCCGGTGCCGGGGTTGCGGTCGAGCAGGACGTAGCGCAGGCCGCCGAGTCCGATCAGCCCGAAGGGGAACTCGATCACGTCGCGCTCGCGGATCTCGACGGTCCCGAAGCGGATGCTCTGGAATGTCTTGGACAATCTGCGCTGTCTCCCGCGGTCGTTCTCGCTACTGCAGGAAGTTGAGCAGAGATTCCTGGACGATCGTCGCGCCCGCGCGCAGCGCCGCCTCGTAGGCCGCCTGCTCGTTGGAGTATTCGATCGAGGCGGCTGCGACGTTCGTGTCGTCGATGTTCGACAGGCTCCCGGCGATCGCAGTCTGCAGGTCTTCGTTGCGGGCGAGCGCCGTCTGCAGCTGATTGGTGGCGCTGCCGGCGACTGCCTGCAGGTCGCTGAGCGTCGCCATGTTCGCGTCGAGGCTCGCGAGGTTGGTCGTGGAGACCGCGGTGATGTCTTCGTGCGTGCCGCCGCGCAGGTTGGCGACGATCGTGCGCAGCGTGTCCAGCAGCTTGCCGTCTTCGGCGCCCGGGCCGTTGCCGAGCAGCGTGGAGATGTTCGTCGAGATCGTCACCGTCGCCCCCGGGCCGGCCGCGCGACTGATCGTTTCGGCGTTGCCCTTGTATTCGTCGTTTGCCCCCTCTTCGTAGGGGGCGGTCTTGGTGTCCGTGCCCGAGAACACGTATTCGCCGGCGTACTGCGTGTTGGCGTCCTGCTTGATCCCTTCGGTCAGCTGTTCGATCTCGACCGCGATCGTGTTGAGGTCGGTCTGGTTGTTCGTGCCGTTGGCCGCGTCGAGCACCAGTTCGCGCACTCGCTGCAGCGAGGAGTCCATGCTCGTCATCGCGCCGCTCGCCGTGTTCTCCCAGCCGATCCCCGACTGCGCGTCGCTTTCGTAGGAGCTCAGCCCGTCGAGCTGGCTCTGCAGGTCGATCACGCGGCTGGCGCCGTAGGGATTGTCCGACGGTTCGAGGATCGTCTTGCCCGAGGAGAGCTCGTCGCTGGTCCGCTCGAGCGCGGCCAGCGAGGAGCTCAGGTCGGCGAGCGTCGAGCTCGTGACCATCGCCGGGGTGATGCGCTGCTCCATTCCTACAGCCCCGAGGTCCCGGTGTGCTCGATCAGCGTTTCGAGCATTTCGTCCATCGCCGTGAGCGTGCGCGCGGAGGCCTGGTAGCCGCGCTGGACGCTGATCAGGTTGGTCATTTCTTCGTCAAGCGACACGCCCGAGACGCTCTGGCGCTGGTCGTTGATCGCCGTCACCGTGCTTTGCAGGTTGCCTTCTTCGGACTCGGCGCCGCGGACGTCGCTGCCGAGCTTCACCACGAGCGTCGCGTAGTCCGATTCGGCGGCGCCGCCGCGGAGCGCGGCGATCGTGAGCGCGACTTCGTTGCCCCCCGGC
Source organism: Solirubrobacteraceae bacterium (assembly GCA_035503075.1). Lineage (GTDB taxonomy): Bacteria > Actinomycetota > Thermoleophilia > Solirubrobacterales > Solirubrobacteraceae > Palsa-744. The sequence goes on along the minus strand of DATJTT010000069.1, from coordinate 29,122 downwards.
GCGTCGCTGCCGGAGGCCTGGACTTCGGCGGAGGCGACGGCGACGGCGAGCGTGGCGGCGGTTGTGCCCGCGAAGAACGCGTTGGCGGGGGGGTTGAGCGCTTCCAGCGGCTCGTTGACGCTGCTCGCGAGCGCTTCTGCGACGCCGTCGAGGCCGGTCTGCAAGCCCGTGAGCGCGCCTTTTGGTCCGGTCAGGCTGAGCAGGGCGCCGAGCTTGCCGCCCGCCGTTTCGGTGAGCGCCTGGGGCCAGTTGACGGTCGAGCCTTCGACCAGCGGCTTGGCCGCGTCGCCGAAGCTGACCGTGTCCATGTGGTCCGGCTGTTCGCTGACCGTGATGTTCGCGAGCGCCGAGAGCTTGTCGAGCAGCTCATCGCGCTCGTCGAGCATCTCGTTGGGCTGCTGGCCGGCTTCTTCGGAGAGCTTGATCTGGGTGTTCAGCTGGGCGATCTGGTCGGCGTAGTCTTCGACTTCGCCGCCCGCGCCGGTGAGCTCCTGGTACTGCGCTTCGACCTGGCCGGAGATCGCCGAGAGCTCGTCGCTCAGCTGGTGGAAGGTGCTCGTCAGCTGTTCGCCCGCGGACACGACCGCCTGTTTGGCTTCTTCGCTGGTTGGGGCGTTCGCGAGGTTGTTCCACGCCGTCCAGAAGTTGGACAGCTGCGCGGCGATGCTCGTGCTCGACGGTTCGTTGAACGCCGCCTGGGCCTGCTCGAGCACTTCGGCCTGGGTGCTCGCGCCGCTCAGCGCGCTGTTCTGCGCGCGGTACTGCGAGTCGAGGTAGTCGTTGCGGATGCGCGTGATGTTCGCGACCGTCACGCCGGTGCCCAGCTGCGCCCCGTCCCCCGTGAGCGTCGAGAGCGCCGTTATGTCGAGCGGCGCGTTGGGCTCGAGCAGGGCGGTCTCGCGCGAGTAGCCTTCGGTGTTCGCGTTGGCGATGTTGTTGCCCGTCGTGTCCAGCGCCGTCTGCTCGGCGATCAGCCCGCTGAGCGCCGTTTGCAGTCCTTGCAGCGTCGGGATCGACATGGTCAGGCGTGCAGGTCGAGTACGTGCAAGCCGCCGTGCGGGCGCGAGCGGGTGATCGGCTTGGCGCTGCCGCGGGTGTCATAGCCGCTGACGCCGTCGAGCGACAGCATCCCCATCAGGTGGTCGAGGAAGCCGAGCTCGATGTGCATGAGCGCGCGGTTGCACGAATGCTCGCGCTGGAGCTCGTGCAGGAGGCCGCTCAGCTCGGCGCTGCGCGCGCTCGCGCGCTGCGCGCTCGGCGCGTCCATCAGCGTGCTCAGCTGCGCCAGCGTGACGCTCTGCGCGGGCACGCCCAGTCGCTGCCCGCTGCGCGCCAGCAGCAGCGTGCGCTGCTCCTCGAGCAGCTGCCTGCGCCCCATCTCGCCGCGCAGGATTCCCGCCAGGCGCACGACCGTGTGCACGTCGCGCGCGCGGATCGCCGCGCCCTGCTCGAGCACGAGCTCCAGCAGGCGCCGGGCCGACTCGATCTGCGCGTCCAGGTGCGCGAGCACGTCCGCGCTCAGAAGCCGGTCCTGCCGGGTGCTTTTGTGCGCGAGCACCGCGGGGCTCATGCCGAGACGCCCCCGCTGGCGCTCGCGCGCGTGTGCGATGCGCTTCCCAGGCCTTCGAGCTCGCGTGTCATCTGGGCGGCCAGCCCGAGGCCGCCGGCGTGCATGACGCCGCTGGAGAGCGCCTGCGGCAGCATCGAGGAGAGCTCGCCCGCGCCGGCCTGCGCGCCGCCTTCTTCCGAGCCGCCTTCTTCTTCGGAGGATTCCCCGCCGAGGCCGCTCGTCGCGGCCAGCGACTGCGAGAGCTCTTCGACGAGCGTCTGTTCGAAGGCGAGCGCGCTCGCGTACGCCTTCTGGGTGGCGGCCGAGCCGTGGCGCACGGACGCGGGCTCGAGCGCCTGGTTGACAGCCGGCAGGCTCGTCGCGGTCGCGGCGGTCGTCGGCGGGCTCGCGGCGGCCAGGCCGGCGGCGCTGTCGAGCGGCGCGCTCACGAGCTCGGGCGCAGCTCGTTGGCGATCGACATCATCTGGCTCTCGTCCTGGATCGCGGTGCTCGTCAGCTGGTAGGCGCGCTCGGTGCTGACCATCTGCGCCATCTCGCTCGCGATGTTCACGTTCGAGGCCTCCAGGGCGCCCTGGTGGATCTTGCCGGTCGCCGCGCGCGGAGCGCCGCTTTGCGCGGTCGCGGTGAGCTCGCCGCCGCCGTCGGCCAGCAGGTGTTCGGGCGAGGTCACGCTCACGAGCTTGATCTGCCCCAGCTTGCGCGTACCGGCCGTGACGGTCCCGTCGGGCGCGATCGTGACTTCGCCGGGTGCGACGCCCTTGGGCAGCTTGATCGGGGGTGAGAGCCTGTCGCCTTGGGAGTTGACGAGCGTGCCGTTCGCGTCCACGCCGAAGCTGCCGTCGCGGGTGAGCGCGAGCTTGCCGCTCGGCAGCGTCACCTGGAAGTAGCCGGAGCCTTCGATCGCGAGGTCGAGCGGCTCGCCCGTCTGCTCGATCGACCCCTGCGCTTCGCTGCGGCCGATCACGCGCGCGCTGGCGCCCGAGCCGGTGCTCGATTCGGTGCCCGCGATGTCGACCCGGTTGTACAGCAGGTCGCTGAACGCGACGCGCTCGGCCTTGTAGCCGGTGGTCGACACGTTCGCGAGGTCCTCGCTGATCGCGTTCATCTGTTCCTGCTGCGCTGTCATGCCTGCTGCTGCGGAATACAGACCTTCGAGCATCGGCTCATCCTGTGTCTCGTTTGATCGTCGCCGAGCCGGCTCTCCGCACGCGGTCCAGCCGGGTTCGAGATCCTTCGTCCGTGTGATCGGCCGCTCGCGTGCGGACTTGAGCGCTGCGCGCGGGCGCCGGGCGCGCGCAGGCTAGCTCGAGACGTTCAGCGAGCCGACCTCGGAGGCGGCCTCTTGGAGCGTCTCGCCGATCGCCTGGATCGCCTGCTGGCCCGACTGGAAGCTGCGCAGCGTGGTGATCATTTCGACCATCACGTCGGCGGCGTCCACGCCGGAGCCCTCGAGCGAGCCCTGGCGGACGGTCCCGGTCGGCTTGCCGGCGGGCGTTCCCGTATACAGGTTTTCGCCCTGCTTGACCGCGTTCGGCACTTCGAAGACGCCGACCGCGCTCGCGGGCACGGTGCCCGTGGCGCTGACCTTGATCTGCGCTCCCTTGGCGTTCAGCACGGGATCGCCGCTCGCGTCGGTGAGCACGCCCTGGGCGGACTTCGTGAACTGCCCGTCGCGCGTGTAGCGCACGCCCTGCGGCGTGCGCACGGCGAAGAAGCCGCTGCCGAGGATCGCGAAGTCGAGCGGTTCGCCGGTTTCCTGCATCGTGCCCGGGGTCATGTTCGTGTAGGTCTTGCCGAGCGCGACGCCCTCGTCCACCGAGCCGACCGCCTGGCCGCCCTCGGTGTTCGCGAGCAGCACCGAGCCGAAGCTGTGCTGCGGCGTTTCATCCGGCTTGAAGCCCGGCGTGGACGCGTTCGCGAGGTCGTTCGCGAGCTGGTCCTGGCGCACCTGCTGGGCGACCATCCCCGATGCGGCTATCTCGAGGCCAAGGTCCATCGCCCTCGGTGTTCGGCCGGCGCCCGCGATTCTTGAGAGGCGCATGCGCCGACCGCCCGGGAGCGCATGCGCGCCGGGGGGCTGGGCCGCGTGCGGCCCGCCACACGGACGCCTCAGCAGACGCCGCTGAACAGCGGCAGCTCGCCCGCGAGCTGTTCGTACAGGCGCTTGCGCAGCTGTGTGTGGATCTGCGAGACGCGGCTCTCGGACACGCCCAGGCGCTCGCCGATCTGGCGCAGCGTGCAGTCCTGCACGTACAGCATGACCGCGACTTCGCGTTCCTGCTTGGTCAGGCGCGCGAACGCGCGGCGGAAGCGCTCCTTGGCTTCCGCGCGCTCGGCGTGCGCGATCGGGTCGCAGTCCGCGTCGGCGCTCGGGAGCGTGTCGATCCGCTCGATCGTCGTGCTCTCGTCGGAGCGCACGATCCGGTTCAGCGAGCCGACCTCCGCGAGCGCGGCCTCGTCCAGCCGATCGCTCAGCTGGGCTTGAGTCATCCCCACCTCCGCGGCGAGCTCCGCGTCGCTCGGCTGGCGTTCGTGCAGCGCGAAGAAGCGCTCGCGCGCGCGCTTGATCGTGCGCTCGTCGCGGCGCAGCGAGCGCGGCGCCCAGTCGTGGCGGCGCAGCTCGTCGAGCACCGCGCCGTGCACGCGCGTCCACGCGTACTGCTCGAGCGTCGCCCCCTTCGCCGGGTCGTAGCGCTCGATCGAGCGGATCAGCGCCTCCAGGCCGCACGACAGGAAGTCCTCGACGTCGCACTCGGCGGGCACCTCGCGCACCTTGCGGTAGACGATGTAGCGGACCATCGGCGTGAACGCGAAGATCAGCCGGTCGCGCACCTGCGGGTCGCCGCTGCGACGGTACTGCTCCCAGATCGCAAGCACCTCCGCCGCCGTCGTCCTGGATGTGCGCTTGCCGGTTGTCTGCATGTGCCGATCGTCTCGAGGGCTGGGGGTGTTGTGAGCCGGCCCGCGCGTGCGCTCGCGGCGCCCGCGTGCGAGCGGAGGATCGCCCGGACCTGACCGGCAGTAGATTCGTTATCGCGCGCGCATTCCCTGCGCTGCACCCCGCTGCGCTGCACGCCGCTGTGCTCGCTGCGCTGCACGGCGCTGCGCTCGCGCAAGACGATCGTCAACTCGGGCAAATCCGAAAAAAGTTCTCAAGCTTCTGCAGAGGGCGTCGATCACCATGATTGATACCAAGCGCGAGGCGGCCCATGGAATGGACCGCGTCCTACGTTTTCAGGGAGAAAACGCCTTATGAGCTCGCCAATCATGCCCGTACAGGGTCCTCTGGACTCACCCGGCAGCACCCCGCAAGCGATGACCGAGATCGACGACGTGGGCACCACACAGACGACCAGTGAAATCGACGCCGCCGCCGTGCAGCGGGCGGCCAGCGGCCTCGAGGACGTGCCGAGCTTCATCGACGAGCTCGCGAGCCCGGTCAGCGCACTGAGCATCGACATCGCGCGCGGCGGCCCTCCGCAGGAGGTGCTCGAAGAGGTCTCCGCGGCCGCGCAAGCCGCCGAGCGCCTGCGCGAGAGCGGATACGAGCTGCGCTTCTTCGACGCGCTGCCCGGCGAGCGCACCCGGATCGAGCTGCACGACGCCCAGGGCGAGGCCGTCGGCGAGCTTTCGATCGCCGCCGCGCTGGCGCTCGCCGCCGGCGAGCCGGCGAGCAGCTGGCCCGTCTAGGCGCTGAGCGATGTCGAGCTCGGGTGTCACGCTCAACTCGGTCGGCGGATCGCCGATCACGGTCTCCGGGCTTGCCTCCGGACTGGACACGAGCTCGATCATCGCCGCGCTGATGGGCGTCGAACGCGAGCCGCTCACGCGCCTGAGCGACGAGCAGTCCAAGCTCAAGGGCGAGCAGAGCGAGCTGCAGAGCATTCAAAGCAGCCTCCAGCAGCTTTCCTACGCGGTCTCCGAATTCGCGCTGCCCTCGCTGTTCGAAGACTCGCAGGAAGTCACGTCCAACGAACCCGACCGCGTCAGCGCCGCGGCCGGCGCCGGCGCGGCGATCGGCGGCTACGAGGTCGAAGTCACGGCGCTCGCCAACTCCGCCCAGCGCACGTTCAGCTTCACGAGCCCCGCGAGCGAAGACACGATCACGATCGAAGGCCAGGAATTCAAGCTCAAAGCCGGCGCCAGCGCGAAGGAACTCGCGGACGCGATCAACTCCGACAGCAAGGCCACCGTGTACGCGGCCGTGCTCTCGAGCGGCGAAATCGTGCTCTCCAACCGCGCGACCGGCGAAACCGGCGCCGAATTCATCCAGGTCAGCGACCCCGGCGGAGCGCTGAGCGAAAAGCCGGGCTCGGCCAAACCGGGTCAGGACGCCGAATTCAGCGTCGACGGCACCGTCGGCACGTCGAGCACGAACACGGTCACCGACGCGATCCCAGGCGTCACGCTCACGCTCGCCGGCCTCACGCCCGACGGGCCGGTCACGATCGACGTCAAGGCGCCCGGGCCGAGCACGAGCGCGATCGAAGCCAAGGTGCAGTCGTTCATCAAGCTCTACAACTCGACCGTCGAAGCGATCGAGACGCAGCTGTCGACCAGGCCGCCCGCCAAACCGGCGGCCGGCGAACTCGCCACCGGCAGCCTGTTCGGCGACGTCGAACTGACCGGCGTGCTGAACGCCATGCGCCAGAGCATGTACGAACCGGTCGCCAACGTGGAAGACGGCATCGACAGCCCGCTCGAGATCGGCATCAGCACGGGTGCGCCGACCGGCGCGGGCGCGACCTCGCAGTCCTCGCTCGACGGCCTGCTGGCGCTCGAACCGAGCAAGCTCTCCGAAGCCCTCGACACCAATCCCGCGGGCGTCGAGCAGATGCTCACGCAGTGGTCCTCACGACTGCAGGAATCGCTCAACGACGCGGGCGGGCCGGGCGGCTCGCTCGAAGTGCGCGTCAACGGGGACACCGAACAGGTCACGCAGCTGGCGACGCAGATCGCCAACATGAACGAAATGCTCGCCCTGCGCGAAAAATCGCTGCAGGAGACCTACGCGCAGCTGGAAAGCGTGATCTCGCAGAACACCGCCCAGGCCAGCTACCTGACCAAGCAGTTCGAATCGCTGAACACGTCGAACGACTAGCTGCCGGACACGTCGAGCAGCTGGCCGGCGGGCGCGCGTCGGCGCTCGACGGCAGTGGCTGGCGGGCGCGCGTCGGCGCTCGACGGCGGTGGCTGGCGGGCGCGCGTCGGCGCTGAACGGCAGCTCCAATCGCGCGAGGAGTCGAGCTGCGGGTTGGCAGGCGCGCGTCGGCGCTCAACCTTTCCGGCGCGGGGACGATCAAGGAACTGAGATGAGCGACCTCGCAGTATCGCCCGCCGCCGCGTACCGCAGGGGCGAGGTGCTGGCGGCCACCCCCGGTCAGCTCGTGGTGTTGCTCTACGACGGCGCCCGCCGCTTTTTGCGCCAGGCCGCGAGCGCGATGCGCGACCGCGAGATCGAGCGCGCGCACGGCGCCTTGCGCCGCGCGGAACGGATCATCGCGCACCTCGACGGCACGCTCGACTACGAACAGGGCGAGCTGTCGCAGCGGTTGCACTCGATCTACTCCTTCTGCCTCGTCCACCTGAGCGCCGCCCGCATCGATCTCGACGCCGACAAGCTCGACGAGGTCAGCGAGCTGCTGGGCGAGCTGCGCGAGGCCTTCAGCCAGGCCGCCGCGGAGGTCGAGCGCGCGTGAGTCAGAGCGCGCGCGAGCACGTCCGCGACGCCGGCGGCGAGGGCCCGCTGCGCGCCTATGAGGCCATCCACCAGCACGCCGAGCTCGAACTCGAGCTCGCGGGCAGGGGCGAGATCGAGCTGCTCAGCGCACTCGGCGCACGCTGGGAGGAGCTGATCGCCGAGCTCCCCGCCTCGCCCCCGCCGGCCGCCGCGCCGCTGCTGGAAACGGCGAAGCTGATCCACGAGCGCACGCGCGTCGAGCTGCTGCGGCTGCGCGACGCGCTGCTCGCCGAGCTCGCGAACGCCAGGCGCGCCAGGCGCGCCGCCGACGGCTATGCCGGCCACACGCGCCACCGCCCGCGCATGGATCGCAGCGCCTAGCGCCTAGCGCCGATCGCGTCTCGCGCGTCATTCGCGGGCGCGGGGCGCCCGACCCCCGTCGCCGCTAACTCCCGGATCGCGAGGCGTCGTGCGCCGGCGCGACCAGCGCGAAGGCGCTCGCGCTGGACACCGTGCCGAGCGGCGTCGCGTCGTTGGTGACGCTGACGGGCCCGTTGGCCGCGGTCGCCGGGACCGTCGCCTGCAGCGTGGTCGCGGAGACCTCGACCGTGTGCGCCGGCACGCCGGCGAAGCTGACCGACGAGCTTCCGTTGAAGCCGACTCCTGTGACCGTCACGACTTTTCCGGCGAACGCGCTTTTCGGCGCGAACGACGTCAGCGACAGCGCCGGCGTGAACGTCGCCGTGCTCGTCGCGGTTTTCACCGGGGTCGCGACCGAGATCTTCGCCGGCGCCGCGCCGTCGGGGACGGTCGCTTCGAGCGCCGTCGCCGAGAGCACCTTGAAGGTCGCGCTCAGCGAGCCGAACTTCACCTTGGTGGCGGTTTCCAGGTGCGTTCCGGTGATCGTCACGGTGCTGCCCGTGACCCCGGACGCCGGCGTGAAGCCTGTGATCGTGGGCGAGTCCGACGCGACCGGGACGGTCGCGGCGGAGATCGCAGGGGCCCCGGCGCCCGCCTCGTCGCTCGCGCTTTCCTGGACGCGCAGGGTCAAGCCGAGGTCGCTCGCGGGCACCGTGTAGGTCTGTTTGGTCGCCCCAGAGATCGCCGTGCAGCCCGTGCCGGACGCGTTGCACAGCTCCCATTGCAGCGCCGTCGCGCTCGGTTCGCCGGTCCATCCGCCGCCCGCGACGCTCAGCGTCCTGGTCTCTTCGGCCGTTCCCGAGATGCTCGGCGCGGACGTGCTCGCCGGAGCCCCGCCGGGGAAGAACGCGTCCAGGCCGATCGGGCTGCCGACCCCCGTCGGGCCGTCGTAGCCGACCGCGGCTTTGCACTCGATGCCGGTTTCGCACGACCCGTTCTCGCCGGAGACGACGTCGCTGAGCGCGCGCTCGTCGCCGAGGTTCGAGTACAGCGTCGCGGCCGGGTAGGCGACGCCGTGGGCGCCACCGGCGAGCGCGAACTCGGCGGCGACGATCGGCGAGGACTCGGAGGTGCCTCCCCAGATCCCCCAGCCCGTGGGGTAGCCGTCTTCCGAGGGCGTGCTGTCGTACACGTCCACGCCCGTCCACGGGTCGGCGTCCGCGGCGACGTCCGTGCTCGAGCGTCTGACGCCGCAACCGGTCTGCGCGAAGTCCGCCACGCTCGTCTGCCACAGGGGCGCGGCGAACACTTCGCTGCAGCCGCTGCCCCCGCCTTCCCAGACGCTGCTGCTCCAGCTGCCGTCCGTGTCCGTCAGCGCCGTGCCGCCCACGGCGATCACGTCCGGCGAGTCGCTCGGGAAGTTGGGGGCGCCCGGCTCCCAGCAGTTGCGGTCCAGGTAGCCGCAGTCCCCGGAGGACGCGGTGATCACCACGCCCGCGTGCTCCCACGGGGCGATGGACGCGCCGTCCCCGGGTTCCTCGATCCCCTCATAGGAGTTGCTGACCTCGGTCGCGCCCGCCTTCACCGCTGCGTCGACCGCCGCGCCGAGGTCTTCGATCGATTCGCTGTCGGCCTCGACCAGCAGCAGGTGGCAGTTCTGGCAGATCGCGTGCGCCATCTGCAGGTCGAGGGACATCTCGGTCGCCCATTCGCCGCTGGTACGCGGCAGCGGGCTCGTCTTGCCCTGCTCGTCGAGCTTGCGAAAGCAGCCGTCGGCGGTCGTGCACGCCGGCAGTCCGAACTGCGCGTCGAACACGCCCAGGTCGGCTTCCGCGCTCGGGTCGTTGAAGGCGTCGACGAGCGCGATCGTCTGCGTGCCCGCGGCGAGCGTTTCCGTCGGCAGCGAATAGGCCGCGTGCAGGTTCTGCGGCGTCAGCCCCCCGGCCAGCGGCGCTTTGTTGGTCACCGCGGGGCTCACGCCGCGCGCGGCTTCGCGCGCCTGCGTGACCGCGTCGGTGTGCAGCTCGGCGCTCGTCAGCGACCGCGCGAGCAGCCTGATGCCCATGCAGCCCGCGGTGCGCGGGCGGCGGACTTCACACACGCGCTGCGGACGGAACACGCTCGCGGACGGCGACGCCGCCGCGACCGGAGCGGCGCCCAGCAGCAGTGCCCCGGCGCCGAGCAGCGCCGCTGCCAGGCGTGTCGGTCTGCGGTGCCGGCGCTGCGTCTTGCGGCGTGACATGGACCCCCGATCTCGTGAGTCGCTCGAAGCTCTCTGCGGCCAGCGTCGGCCCGCGCGCGCGCAAGCGTGAGCGCTGGCGCGCAGCGCGGACGCGTTGGCGCGCGCCCGCCAGCGGAATTGCAGCGCCGCGGGACCCCTGCCGATCGGGCCCCACCGGGCCTAAAGATCGCCGCGGCGCGGCCGATCAAAGAGGGCGTCCCCTCGATGACCACGGAAGCGCACGACCTCAGGGAGAGCGTCGATTTCAGCCCACGGAGGGCGGAAAGGCCCGGCACAGGCGAATCATGGCTCTCGTCGATTCCACCCAGCAGCTGCTGGAGGCTGCGATGCGCGGCTCCTGGCAGCGTGAGACGGCGCTGACGAACAACATCGCCAACGCCGACACCCCCGGCTACCAGCCCCAGGAAGTGAACTTCGAGGCGGCCCTGCAGAGCGCGGTCGCCGGCGGGGCCTCACCCGGCGAAGTCCAGTTCGAGACCGTCACCCGCCCCGCGGAAGACGGCCCGAACGGCACCGGCGTGAGCATCGACCAGGAATCGGCGAAGCTCGCCGAAAACGGCTTGGACTACCAGGCGCTCACCGAGGTGCTCGGCGCCCGCAGCAGCATCCTGCGCTCGGCGATGGGGGCCGACGCCTGATGGGCCTGTTCGACGCGATCAGCATCGCCGGCAGCGGCCTGACGGCCGAGCGCATCCGGATGGACGTGACCGCCGAGAACCTCGCCAACGCCGACACGACCAAAGCGGCCAACGGCCAGCCCTACCAACGCCAGGAGGTCGAGCTCCAGCAGGTCGGGGCCAGCGACTTCGGCGGCGCGCTCTCGAGCGCGATCGGCCAGGCCGGCGGCCAGCAGGCGGCCCCCGGCGGCGTCGAGGTCGCGGGGATCGTCTCGGACGCGACGCCCGACCAGCAGGTGTACGACCCCGGCAACCCGGAAGCCGACGCCCGGGGCTACGTGAAGCTGCCGAACATCAGCACGGTCACGGAAATGACCGACCTGATCTCCGAGTCGCAGTCCTACCAGTCGGACGTGACCGCGATGCAGACCGCCAAGTCGATGTTCACCACGACGCTCGGCCTGCTCAAATGATCATCCCCCCGCTGGGCGGGCTGGGCAGCGAACTGGCTCTCGGCCAGGCTCCCGGGCTCGCGCAGGGCTCCCAGCAGAGCGCCGCCGGCGCCGGGGCCGGCGGCGAAGCCGGCGGCGGCTTCGGCAGCGAGCTGACCGAAGCGATCTCCTCCCTCGAGCAGACGCAGGACAGCGCCTCGGGCGCCGCGCAGGCGCTCGCCACGGGCACGGTGAGCGACCCCGAGAGCGCGGTCGTGACCGTCCAGGACGCGCAGCTGGCTATGGAACTCGCCGCGCAGATCCGCAACAAGGCGACGGAAGCCGCCCAGAGCATCTTCAACACCCAGGTCTGATCGATGCCCACGGCCGCCCAGCTCGCCTCCAGGCTGACCCCGCGCGGGTGGCTGATCGTGGGCGCCGGCGCGGTCGCGGCGATCCTGTTCATCTACCTGTTCGTGCACACCGTCTCGGCGCCGAGCTACACGACCGTAGTCAGCGGCGTCCAACCGTCGCAGACGGACAAGATGACGAGCACGCTCAGCGCGCAGGGGATCAGCTACGAGCTCCAGAACAACGGCACCGCGATCGCCGTGCAGGCCAATCAGGCCTCGAAGGCGCGAGTCGCGCTCGCGGGGGCCAACCTGCTCGGCGACACCCAGCCCGGATTCTCGCAGCTGTTCGAACACGAGAACCTCGGTGAAAGCAACTTCCAGCAGCAGGTCACCTACCAGCGCGCGCTGCAGGGGCAGCTCGACGAAACGATCGACAGCGTGCAAGGGGTCTCCGGCGCCCAGGTCACGCTCGTGCTGCCGAGCGCCCAGAACCAGATCTTCGGCGAAAACCAAGACGCCTCGTCGGCGGCCGTCGCGCTGTCGGGGACCTCCACGCTGGACGCCAGCTCCGTGCGTGGGATCGCGCAGCTGGTCGCCTCGAGCGTCCCCGGGCTGGAGCTCGGCAAGGTCACCATCACCGACGCCTCCGGAGCGCTGCTGTGGCCGACCGGCGCGGCCGGCGCGGGCGGCTCGGGCAACGAAGTCCAGGAAGCCGAGCAGCGCTACGACCAGGACGAGGAGGCGAGCCTCGACGCGATGCTCGCGCAGACGCTCGGCCCGGGCAAGGCGCAGGTGCTCGTGTACGCGAACATGAACGTCAACCAGACGACCAAGGAAGCGCTCGAATACGCCAAGACGGGCACGCCGACGTCGCAGAGCAAGTCCACCGAAACGCTCAGCGGCACGGGCACCGGCAGCGGCGGCGTGACCGGCACGGCCAACCTCGCTGCGAGCGCCGCGGGCAGCAGCGGCAAGTCCAACTTCAAGCACGAAACCACCACGTCCACGCTCGGCGTGTCCAAGACCGTCACCCACTCGACGATCGCCCCGGGGACGATCGAAAGCCAGCACGTCTCGGTGCTGCTCGACAAGTCCGTGCCGTCCTCCGCGCTGCCGGCGATCCGCGAAGCGATCAGCAACGCGGCCGGGATCCAGACCAAGCGCGGCGACACGATCTCGATCGGCCAGGTGGCGTTCGCCAAGAGCGCGAGCACGACCCCCGCGGCCAGTCCCCTGGGCGACGCCAAGTACGTCCTGATCGGGCTCGGCGCGATCGCGTTCCTGTTCTTCACCACGCGCTCGCTGCGCAAGCGCGAGAAGGAGCCGATCGAGGAGCCCGTGTGGCTGCGCGAGCTCGAGGCCCCGATGCGCCTCTCCGAGCTCGAACGCGAGACCGCGACCAGGCCGCTCGCCGTCGCCGCCGCGGCGCCCGCGGGCGGCGGAGGCGGCCAGGGCGCCGCGGGCGGCCAGGGCGCCGCGGGCGGGCCCGAGAACGGACAGGCCGAGAGCGGCGAGATCAAGATCCGCAGGCAGGTCGAGCAGCTCGCCGAGGAGGACCCTGACCGGGTCGCGCAGCAGCTTCGCACCTGGATGCACGAAGGCTAGGGCGCGTGAGCGACGCGGACGCACAGGAGACGCTCCCCGCGCTGCCGGCGCCCGTCGACGAGCCGCCCCTGCCGGTCCCCGCGGATCGGCCCGTCGCGGTCGACCTGCCGGGCGCGCGCAAGGCGGCGGTGCTGCTCGCGGCGCTCGGGCCCGCGCGCGCGGCCAACGTCATGCAGCAGCTGGGGCCGGAGGAGATCGAGGCCCTGTCACTCGAAATGGCCAAACTCGACCCCGTCGGCGCGGACACGACCAACTCGATCTTCGGCGAGCTCGCCGTGCTCGCCCAGGCGGGCGCGGGCGCGTCCGGCGGGATCGCGTTCGTGCGCGAGGTGATCATCAAGGCGCTCGGACCCGAGCGCGCCGTCGAGATCCTCGGGCGGCTGTCCTCGCGCACCGAGCAGCGGCCGTTCGAGTTCCTCGGCCGCGCGCCGCCCGAGCGGACCGCCACGCTGTTGCGCAGCGAGGCGCCGCAAACGGTCGCGCTGATCCTCTCGAACCTGCCGACCGGCCTCGCCGCGGGCGTGCTCGCGCGGCTGCCCGAGCCCCAGCAGCCCGACATCGCCCTGCGGATCGCGCGCATGGGCGAGACCAGCGCGCAGGTGGTCAAACAGGTCGAGGAAGTCGTGCGCCAGAAACTGAGCGTCGCGGGCGAGCAGGAGTTCTCCGCGTCCGGCGGCACGAAGGCGCTCGCGGAGATCCTCAACCACGCCGACCGCTCGACCGAGCGCAACGTGCTCGAGAGCCTCGCCAGCACCGACCAGGAGCTTGCCGACGAGGTGCGCGCGATGCTGTTCGTGTTCGAGGACATCGTCAAGCTCGAAGAGCGCGCGATCCAGCAGGTGCTGCGCGAGGCCGACCAGAAGGACCTCGTGCTGGCGCTGCGCGGCGCCCCCGAGAACGTCAAGGAAACGGTGCTCACCAACATGTCCGAGCGCGGCGCGGAGATGCTCAAGGAAGAGATGGAGATCCAGCCGCCGCAGCGCAAGCGCGACATCGACGCCGCCCAGAGCCGGATCGTCGCGGTCGTGCGCCGGCTCGAGGAGGCCGGCGCGATCGTGATCGCGAGCGACAACGAGGAGGAGAGCGAAGCCGTTGTCTGACGCGCCCGTCAGCTACGCCTTCGAGCAGCTCGAGCCCTCCGCGCCGCCGCCGCGCGACGCCGGCGCGCGGATGCTCGCGCAGGCCAGCGCCGCCGCCGAGGCGATCCGCGAGCGCGCCCGCGCCGAGGGCCACGCGGCTGGCCTGGCCGCGGGCCACGAGCAGGGCGCCGCCGAGATCGCCGCCGCCTCCGCCGCGCTCGCGCAAGCCGCGCGCGGGATCGAAGAGCTGGGTGAGCAGGCGATGCGCGCGCTCGAGACTGACGCGATCGAGCTCGCGCTCGCGCTCGCCGCCAAGATCCTCGCGGGGGCGCTGCAGGCGCGCCCGGAGCTCGTCGTCGAGGTCGTGCAGGGCGCGCTGCGGCGGATCGCCGACCGCCGGCGCATCACCGTGCTCGTCAACCCCGCCGATCTCGAGCACGTACGCGCGGCGGTCGGCCAGATCACCTCGCGCGGCAGCGGCGTCGAGCTCTGCGAGGTGCTCTCCGAGGAGCGCGTGCTCGCCGGCAGCGCTGTCGTGCGCACCGCCGAGGGCGAGGTCGACGCGAGCGTGCACACGCAGCTGGAGCGCGCGCGCGAGGTCGCCGGGATGGCGCTCGGCTCGACCGAGGCGCTCGGCTCGCCCGACACGCTCGAGCTCGGCCAGACGCCGACACTCGGCGACACGCCCGACGCGCCCGGAACGCGCGACGCGCCCGGGACGCCCGACGCGCGCGGGACGCCCGGCGCGCGCGGGACGCCCGACGCGCCCGGGACGCCCGGCGCACCCGAGACGCCCGGCGCCCTCGAGACGCCGCAGGCGGGCTCGTGAGCGCCGCGGCGGCGCCGACGCTGCTGGACAGGGCGGGCGAGGCGATGCTCGAGGCGGACCTCGCGCGGCGCCACGGGTTCGTCAGCAATCTGATCGGGCTGATCATCGAGGCGACCGGGCTGCAGGCCGAGGTCGGCGAGGTGTGCCTCGTCGGCACCGAGCGCAGGACCGGGCCCCACCCTCCGGGGCGCCCGGGGCCCGACCATCCCGCCGAGCGCCCGGGGTCCGGCCGCGACGCCGAGCGCCTGGGGTCACAGCCTCCCGCCGGGCGCCCTGGGAGCGGCCCCCCGGGCAGGCGCTCGGGACGCATCCAGGGGCCAGCTCCCGTGCGCGCACCGGTGCCGGCGGAGGTCGTGGGCTTCAGGGACGGGCGCACGCTGCTGATGCCGCTGGGCGAGCTGCACGGGATCGGCCCGGGCACGCGCGTGCTGGCGACGGGCGCCTCGTTTCGCGTGCCCGTCGGCGAGGATCTGCTCGGGCGGATCGTCGACGGCCTAGGCTTGCCCGACGACGGCGGCCCGGCCGTGCGCGGCCTCGCGCGCTCGACGCTCGCCGCTCCGCCCGCGGCCCTGTCCAGGCCGCGGATCCGCGAGCGGGTGGGGCTGGGCGTGCGCGCGCTCGACAGCCTGGTGCCGTGCGGGCGCGGGCAGCGGCTGGGGATCTTCTCGGGCTCGGGCGTCGGCAAGTCCTCGCTGCTGGGCATGATCGCGCGCTCGAGCAGCGCGTCGATCAACGTGATCGCGCTGGTCGGCGAGCGCGGGCGCGAGGTGCGCGAGTTCGTCGAGCGCGACCTCGGCGACGCGCTCGCGCGCTCGGTCGTCGTGGTCGCCACCTCCGACCAGCCGGCGCTCGTGCGCATCAAGGCCGCGTTCACCGCGACGACGATCGCCGAGTACTTCCGCGACCAGGGCCACGACGTGATGCTGATGATGGACTCGGTCACGCGCTTTGCGATGGCCCAGCGCGAGGTCGGCCTGGCGATCGGCGAGCCGCCCGCGACCCGCGGCTACACGCCGAGCGTGTTCGCCCTGCTGCCGCGCCTGCTCGAGCGCGCGGGCAACAGCGCGAACGGGTCGATCACCGCCCTGTACACCGTGCTCGTCGACGGCGACGACATGAACGAGCCGGTCGCCGACGCGGTGCGCTCGATCCTCGACGGGCACGTGGTGCTCACGCGCGAGCTCGCGCAGGCCGGCCACTACCCCGCGGTCGACGTGCTCTCGAGCGTCTCGCGCCTGATCGGCGAGATCGTCGCGCCCGAGGTCGAGCAGGCGGGACAGCGCTTGCGCGCGGCGCTCGCGGTGCTGCGCGAGAAGGAAGACCTCGTCTCGATCGGCGCCTACCAGCCGGGCAGCGACCCCGCGCTCGACACCGCGCTCGCCCACCGCGCGCGGATCGAGCGCTTCCTGCGCCAGCCTGTGCGCGAGCGCAGCGACCTGCGCCAGACCGACGTGCGCCTGCTCGAGCTCGCCGCGTCGCTGGTGGACGAGGAGGCGCGCGCGGGCGGCGAGATCGCGGACGCCGAGGAGGTCACCGGCGAGCCCGCCGCCGGCGGGCTAATCGAGCCCGCCGCGGGCGGGTCAATCGAGCCCGCGCCGTCGTCCTCCGCGCCGGCCATTCCCCCGCTTGGCTTGAGCATCTGACGCTCAAGAACTGAGCTGCACGTCCGATAACCAGGCCGTGACCGGACCCTCGTTTCGCTTCCGTCTGGAACGCGTGCGCGTGATACGCGAGCGCAAGGAGAAGCTCGCCCAGCGCGAGCTCGCGGTCGCGATCTCGCGCCACTCGAGCACCGTCGCGGAGCTGCGCAGCGCGGACGCCGAGGTGGCGCACGCGCGCGACGAGCAACGCGTCGCAGCGGCCCGCAGCGGCTCCGTGAGCGCCGCCGAGCTGCTCGCTCACCAGGCCTTCCTCGAGCGCACCGAGGCGCAGCGCCACCAGTACGCCAGCGAGCTCGAGCAGCGCGAGGCGGAAGTCGCCAAGCGCGACGCCGCGCTCGCGACCGCCGCCAGCGAGCACAAGATGCTCGAGCGCCTCTCCGAGCGCCGCCGCGGCGAACACGATCGCGAGCTCGCGCGCCGCGAGCTCGGCGCGCTCGACGAGATCGCAGCGATCCGCTTTCACAGGAGCCGGGCGTGAGCGCCTCGTCGCTGGGCGTGCCCGCGGGCGTGAGTGCCGGTGAGCTCGCGCTCGCACAGCGCGTGCAGCAGCTGCAGGCGCTGATCGAATCGGCCCAGGCGGTCTCCGCCGGCGGCCTCGCCACGGACACCGCCTCCGGCGCGTCCTCGAGCCAGGAAGACGGCGACTTCGCGTCCGCGTTGCAGGCCGCGACGAGCGCCGACGCGGCCGCCGCGGACGAGCCCGCCGCGCTCGCCGATCCCTCCGGGGTCCTCGGCGCCCAGGGCTTCGCGGGCGCGAGCGAAGCCGCCTCGGCGACCGACGCCGCGTACGCGCCGGAGCTTCAGAGCTCGGGCGGCGGCGCTGAAATGGGCGACTACGAAACGCTGATCCAGCAGGCAGCCGCGCGCTACGGCCTTGACCCGGCGGTGCTGCACGGCCTGGTCGAGCAGGAGTCGGGCTTCGATCCGAGCGCAACCAGCAGCGCCGGGGCGATCGGCCTGACGCAGCTGATGCCCGCCACCGCGTCCTCGCTCGGCGTCGCCGATCCCCTGAACCCGCAGGAATCGATCGAAGGCGGCGCGCGCTACCTGTCCGGGCTGATGAGCCAGTTCGGCGGCAACACCGCCGACGCGCTCGCCGCTTACAACGCCGGGCCGGGCGCCGTGCAGGAGTACGGGGGCGTTCCGCCGTACTCAGAAACCCAGAACTACGTATCGAGCGTGCTCGGCTACGCCGAAAGCTACCGCCAGGACCACCCCGCAACCGCCACAGGAGAGCTCCTATGACCCTCGAAGCGGCGCTCGCGCCCCCACCGACGTCCGTCCCGGCGCCCACCGCCGGCGCTCCACCCGGGCTCTCGGCCCCCCCAGGCGCCCCGCCGGGCGCGGGGGCGGGCGGGCTTCCGTTTGAAAGCGCGCTCGCCGAACACCTGGCCCGGACCGCCACTGCGGAAGGCCAAAACCAGAGCTCGAACGCGAGCCAGCGCGAACGCTCGCGCGGCGATCGCGACGAACACGCGGCCCAGGCGGCCGCAGCCTCGCAGCTGTGCGGCGAACAGGCGCCCGGCGCCGGCGCGCCGCGAGCCGCCGGAGGCGGCGCCGCCGACTCGCTCGCGTCGGGTTCGCCCGCCGCGACGGGCGCCGGCTCGGACGCCGCCGCCTCCCACCGCGTGCTCGCGGGCGCCCGCGAGCCGGGCGCGCCCCCGCTCCCGCGCTCCTCGGCCGGGCTGCGCGCGTCCGGCGCGTCCGGAGCACCCGCGGAGCGCCCGCTCGCGGCGGCGGCGCAGCAGCGCCCGCTGTCCTCCTCGGAGCCCGGCGCGGGCGCGCACGGCGCCCAGGATGCGCGCGGGCGGGGCGGCGCGGGTGCGCGCGGGCAGGACGCCGAGAATGCGCGCGAGCTGGGCGAGCGTGCGGGCGCGTCCTCGCCGACGCGAGCGCCCGCCGACGCCGAGGACTCCTCACAACGGCTTCGCGGCGAGAGCGCCTCCGCGGCGCTCGTGCGTGGCGCCGGCGCCCCGCCGTCCGCGGCGGCGGCGAACGCAAGCTCTCTCGCGGCTAGCGCACGCGAGCGCCCCTCGGCCGCGGTGGCGGGCGGGCGAGCGCCGGGATCCGCCGCTGCGAGCGCGCGAGCGCGCGCGCAGTCGAGCCTTTCCCAGCGCGCCGGCGCCGGCCGCGCCGACGGCTCCGCGCACACGGACGGCGTCGCCGGCGCGCTGCGCGCGGGCGCCGCGTCCCGTCAATCCGGCGCGGACGCGCGGGCGGGCGCACGCGCCCAGTCGGCCACGGCGCGAGCGTCGGGGAGCGATCCGGGCGACGCCGAGCCGACGGCCACGAGCGCCTCGGCGAACGGCTCGAGCGGCGCGGCGCACGACGCCGACGCGGCGGCCGGCGCGCGGGCGGCGGCGGGCGCGAGCTCGCCGGGCGCCGCGCAGCCCGGCGCCGGCGGCGCGGGCTCGGACGCGGGATCGCTGTCGCTGGCGGGCTCGCCCGCGCCTGCGCAGTCGAGCGCCGCGGGCGCGAGCGCGACGCCGGCGTTCGTCGCGGGCGTCGGCATGCAGGACATGATCGACTCGATCGGCGCGCGGATCGCGCTCGCCGCCCGGCAGGGCGCGGCGCACGCGCAGATCGCGCTGCAGCCGCAGGAGCTTGGACGGATCAGCATCCGCTTGAGCCAGACCAGCGACGGCCTGCTGGCGCGCGTGAGCGCGGACACGCCGGCGGCTGCGCAGGCGCTCGCGGACGGACGCTCCGAGCTGCGCCAGTCGCTGAGCTCGCTCGGCGTGTCGCTGCTGCGGCTGGACATCGGCTCCTCCAACCAGTCGCACGCGGGAGCGCATGCGGACGGGTTCGCAGGTGGCGCTCGCAGCGGCTCGGACGCCCCCGGCGAGGCCGAGGACGAGCAGGGCGAGGGCGCCGGAGACCCGACACAGAGCGCCGCGCCGGCGGCGATCGCGGGCGGCGAGCTCGTCGACGTGCTCGCGTGAACAGCAACGAAAGGATCGCTTGAGATGACCGCCAACCCACTGACCGCCGCGCCGAGCGTCTCCGAACCGGGCTCCGGCTCTACGGCCGCGCAGAGCACGCCCGAAAACCCAGACGGCGTCCTCGGCCCGAACGACTTCCTGAAACTGATGGTCGCCCAGCTGCAGGCGCAGAACCCGCTCGAACCCGGCAACAGCAACGAATTCATCAACGAGATCACGCAGTTCACGGAGGTCGAGCAGATCACCAACCTGGCCAACGCGAACGAGCTCTCAGGGGCGGTGCAGCTGATCGGCCACAAGGTCAGCTACGAGAACGCCGCCGGCGAACCGGCGAGCGGAACGGTGCAGAGCGTGCAGTCGAGCTCCTCGGGCACGACCGTCACGATCGAAGGCGTCGCCGGTGTGAAGCTCGCGAGCATCACGGAAGTCGAATGAGCCCGATCCCCGCAAACCCCGCGCTCGTGCCGCCCGGCGCGCTGGGCGCGCCGGTCACGCCGCCCACCCGGCCCGGCGCGCGCACGCCTGCCGACCGCGCAACCGCGCCCGACGGCGCGCGCAGGACGCCGCCGGGCGCGCCCGCGCCCGGGGGGTCCTTCGCGGACGCGCTCTCGCAGGCGGGCGCCGCCGGCCAGCTGCAGTTCTCCAAGCACGCCCTCGCGCGCGTCCAGCGGCGCGGGATCGAGCTTGACCCGAGCACGCTCGGAAGGCTTTCCCAGGGAGTGGACCGCGCGGCCGGCAAGGGCTCGCGCGACTCCCTGGTGCTTGTCGACGGGACCGCGTTCGTGGTGTCCGTCAGCAACCGCACGGTCGTGACGGCCGTCGGAGGAGAACACATGAAGGAAAGCGTGTTCACCAACATCGACAGCGCCGTGATCGCATGAGCGCGGCGAGAAGAAACCACTACGGCCGGACCTCGTCGAGGAGGCCGCGAAAGGCAGGGCAGTCAGGATGATGGCAGGAATGTATGCCGCGATCAGCGGCCTCGACGCAAACCAGGCGATGCTCAACGAGACCGCCAACGACCTCGCGAACGTCAACACCGTCGCGTACAAGGCGGCGAGCGTGACGTTCGCGGACTCGCTCACCCAGGTGATCCGCGGGGCATCCGGCCCGACGAGCACCAACGGGGGCTCCAACCCCGAGCAGATCGGCCTCGGCGTGCAGGTGGAAGCGACGATCAACGAAATGTCCGAGGGCACCTTCGAGACGACCAACAACCCGCTGGACGTCGCGATCGAGGGTCCCGGCTTCCTGCGCGTCGGGCCCGGCGACCCCAAAGAAACGGAACTCACGGCGAACCTCCCGGCGAACGTCAACTACACGCGCGCCGGGGACCTGACGACGAACGCCGCCGGCTTCCTGACGACCCAGTCCGGCGAATACGTGATCGGGCGCAACGCGATCGTGGCCAGCGAATCGGAAACCGGCGACACCTACGAACCGGGCAAAGAAGACACCTACATCCTGATCCCGCCCGGCTCGACGAACGTCGCGATCGGCCAGAACGGCTCGGTCAGCTACACCGACGAGAACAAAGAATCGGCGAACTACCTCAAGCGCGTGACCGCCGGCTACGTCTCGCTCGCGACGTTCCCCAACGAAAGCGGCCTCGAACGGCTCGGCGGATCGCTGTGGGCGCAGACGTCCAACTCGGGCACGCCGCTCGTCGGCACGCCCGACACGTCGGGCTTCGGCGCGACGCTCGGCGGCGAGCTGGAGATGTCGAACGTCGACCTCGCGACCGAGATGACCAACATGATCACCGCCGAGCGCGGCTACCAGGCCAACTCGCGCGTGATCTCCACGGCCGACGAAATGCTGGGCACGCTGGTCACGATGAACGGCTAGCCGAGCGGCGCTTGGGCCGGCGCATGCGCCGGCCGGCGGGGCCGCGCGGGTGAGGGCGCTTCGCGCCCGAGACGTCAAAGCTCGACGATCGCCGCGAAAGGACGGCGGGGCAGGGACACTCCGAGGAGCCGGGGGCGGGGCGGTGCAGCGAGCCGTCCCGCCTCGCGGCTAAAGTGCCTTATGAGGGGGCAGGGCAGATGATCACGCTGACAAGGCTGGGCAGCAACGAGCCGTTCCATCTGAATCCGGACATGATCGTGACCGTCGAGTCGACCCCCGACACGGTGATCACGCTCGCGACCGCAACCAAGGTGGTCGTCACCGAGACGCCGAGCGAGGTCGCGGCGGCCGTGCACACCTACCGCGCCGAGGTGCTCGCCGAGGCGTTCAGGCGCCGCGGCGCCCCCCCGCGCCAGCCGCCGCTCGCGGGGGTCCACCGCGAGCACACGCGCCTGTCGGCCGTCGAGGACGACGAGACGTAGGCGCGCGCGGCCGTTCGGGCCGCTCGGAGGTCGAGGTCCAGGCCCGCGCGCCGCGCGCCGCGCGCCGGGCGCAGCGCGCCCGGGCCCGTAGCGGCCGTGACTGGCCGTTTGTGCATACGCGGAGGGCAAAGTTGAAGGATTTCGTGCGCACGCCGATGAAGCCAAGCAATGAAGGCATCTACGGCCATCGGAATCGGGGTGGCCTTCGGCTCCCTACTTCTCAGCGCGATGATGGACGGGACGAGCCCTGCCTCGTTCATCGACATCCCGGCGCTGATGATCATCCTCGGCGGGACCGCCGGGGTGACGCTCGCGAGCGTCGGCATGGTCTCGATGAAGCGCGTACCGAGCCTGTACAAGCTGGTGATCTCGGCCGAACCGCCGGACGTGCGCGGGCGCCTGGACCAGCTCGTGGGGCTCGCGGACAAGGCCAGGCGCGAGGGCCTGCTGGCGCTCGACGCGCAGCTGTCTGAGATCGACGACCCCTTCACGCGCAACGCGCTGCAGCTCGTCGTCGACGGCACCGACCCGGAGATGGTGCACGCGATCCTCGAGTCGGAGGTCGACGGCATGGCCGCCCGCCACGCGGCCGGCGCGGCGCCGTTCGAGAAGGCAGGCGGCTTCGCGCCCACGATGGGCATCATCGGCACGGTGCTCGGCCTGGTGCACGTGCTGCAGAACCTCGCCGCCCCGTCCACGCTCGGCCCCTCGATCTCGGCCGCGTTCATCGCGACGCTGATGGGCGTCGGCTCCGCGAACGTCGTGTTCCTGCCGATCGCCAACCGCCTGAAGGCGATCTCCGCCGAAGAGATGGAGCTGCGGATGATGACCGTCGAGGGGATCCTCTCGATCCAGGCCGGCGACAACCCGCGGCTGGTCGCCGAAAAGCTGATGTCCTACGTGCCGCCGGCCGAGCGTCCCGGCGATGAACGCAACGTGACGCGCCTCGAGGTCGAGGCGAAAGCGGCCTGACGATGGCCCGCGGGCACGGACGCAACCGCCGCCACGGCGGCGAGCACGAGGAGGGCGGCAACGAGCGCTGGCTGCTGACCTACGCCGACATGATCACGCTGCTGATGGCGCTGTTCATGGTGCTGTTCTCGATCTCCTCGGTCAACATCTCCAAGTACGAGACGCTGCAGAAGTCGCTGAAGGCGGCGTTCTCCGGCAACATCCTTCCCGGGGGCAAGTCGGTCGCCCAGCAGGGCGCGACCGCCAACGCGTCACAGTCGCCCTCGAGCGTCGAACTGCAGGCGATCGAGCCGGTCCAGACCGAAGGCTCGAGCGCCCTGCAGAACGCCACCCAGCGCGGCGCCACGAGCGCCAGCACCCAGTCCCAGGAACAGAAGGAAGCGGCCGAGTTCCAGCGGATCAAGGAAGAGCTCGACACCTACGCCGCCTCGCACGGCTTCGCCAAGAGCGTGCAAACGTCGATCGAAGCGCGCGGCCTGGTCATCAGGGTGCTGACCGACGATCTCCTGTTCGCCTCCGGCCAGGCGACGCTCGAACCGCAGGCCACGGGCCTGCTGAGCGAGATCGCGCAACTGCTCAACGTCGATGAGACCCACCCGATCTCCGTCGAAGGCAACACCGACGACGTGCCTATCCACTCCTCGCTGTATCCCAGCAACTGGCAGCTCTCGACCGCGCGCGCGAGCACGGTCGTGCAGTTCCTGATCGCGCACGGGGTCGGGTCGAGCAGGCTGACCGCCACGGGCAACGCCGAACAGCGTCCCGTCGACAGCAACGCGACCGCCGCGGGGCGCGCCCAGAACCGGCGGGTGGAGATCGTCATGCGCCGGATCTACGGCCCCGAAGGCGAAGGCAACAGCGAACCCTAGAAGGAACGAATCCCGATGCTAAAGAAAAAGAAGCTCATGCTCGCGGTCGCCCTGCCGATTCTCATATTGGGAGTGGGCTACAAGATGACCCAGCCCAAGCCAGTCAACAAGGACAAGATCAAGGGGACCATCTACGTGCTGCCGGCGCCCTTCCTGCTCAACCTCTCGGACGGACGCTACGCCAAGCTGACCGTCGGGCTCGAGCTGTCCCCCGGGCAGAGCGACGGCGCGAGCGCCACCGCGAGCGCGTCCAGCGGCGAAAACGCCGTCGGCACGCTGCCCGAGGAAGCGCTCGTACGCGAAATCGTCACCGACACGATCACCAACCAGAACGGCGAAACGCTGATCAACAACCAGGGCCGCACCGCGATCAAGCACCAGATCCTGCACGCGATCGACCAGCAGACCGACGTCAAGGTCGAAGCCGTGCTGATCCCCGACCTGACCGTGCAGTAGGAGCGAGCGTGACCGAGGCGATCGAGTACGAGCAGTTCGAGCAGGCCGCGCCGGCGAACGGGTCGGCGGCCGCGGGCGCCGACGTCGACCTCAGCCGCCTGAGCGACATCCCGATGGAGCTGAGCGTCGAGATCGGGCGCACGCACATGACCGTCGGCGAGACGCTCGACCTGCGCGCCGGCTCGGTCGTCGCGCTCGAGCGCCTCGCGGGCGAGACCGCCGACCTGCTCGTCAACGGCACCGCGATCGCGCGCGGCGAGGTCGTGGTAATCGACGAGCAGTACGGCCTGCGCATCACCGAGATCCTCGACGGCCACGGCGAGGTCGACGCGGGGGCCGGCGTCGCGGTCGCGGGCGTCGAGCCGGCGGACGCCGACGCGCGGGCCGCGGACGGCCAGGCGGCTCACGCGTCCGACGGCGAGGCGCCGCGGGCGCCGGGCGGACAGGACACGCACGCTTCGGCGGGCGACGGCGCGCCGGCAAAGGACGGCCAGGATCCGCAGATCGGCGAGGACGACGCCGGCGAGGGTGGGGCCGCAGATGAGCGCTAGCCAGGTCGAGCAGCCCTCCCAGGCGGGGAGCACCCCCGTGGAAGGCCAGCCGGGCGAGCGCGAGCAGCACGAGCAGCAGCAGGACCGGGGCGCGCGCGTGCGCGCGCTCGACTTCTCGCAGCCGACCAAGTTCACGACCGAGCTGCGGCGGCGGATCGGGCGCGCGCTCGACCTCTTCAGCGAGGCGCTCGGCGCTTATCTCTCGGGCGAGCTGAAAGCGGAAGTGGACGTCACGCTCGCCGACGTCAGCCAGTACACATGGGCGGCCGCCAAGGCGCAGCTGCCGGCCGACGCGATCGCCGTGGGCATCCACGCCGAGTCGATCGAGCGCCACATGCTGATGAGCGTCGAGCAGCCGCTCGTGCTGCAGGCGCTCGAGTGCCTGCTCGGGGGCGAGGCCGCCGACGCGCCCGCCGAGCGCCACCTGACGGAGATCGACTGGGTGCTCACGCGCGGCGTGCTCGACGCGGTCGTGCACCAGCTCTCGACCGTCTGGCAGGAGCTCGGCGGCACGGCGCTCACCCGCGGGGACCTCGACATCGAGGGCGACGCCGGGGTGCTCACCCCGATCGGCGAACCCACCTTGTCGGTCGTCTTGGAGACGAAGATCGACGAGCTGGCCTCGGCGATCTCGCTGCTGATCCCGTGGGGCGCGATCGAGCCGTTCACCGAGAGCATCCGCAGCTCCGGGCGCGAGCCGCGCACGGACCCGCGCGGCGCCCACGCCCTGCGGCGCAGCCTCGCGGGCGCCCAGGTGCTGCTGCGCGCCGAGGTCGGCTCCGTGCAGATGCCGATCGAGCAGATGCTCGAGCTCGGCCCGGGCGCGCTGCTCGCGCTCGAGCAGCGCGCGGAGGAAGGCGTGTCGCTGTTCGCGGAGGGCATCTCGCTCGGCCGCGGGCACCCGGGCCGCAGCGGCCAGCGCCGAGCGGTCAAGCTCGCGTTCGCGACCGACGCGCCGGTGCGCGCCGACACCTACGCGAAGCTCGGCCGCACCGAGCTCGAACGCGCGCGCGCGCACCTGAAGGACACGCGCGCGAGCGCCGCCGGGCGCGCGATCCTCGCGAGCATCTTCGTGCGCGTGTGGGCCGAGCTCGGCAGGACCCACCTGCCGCTCGGACGCGCGCTCGACCTCACGCAGGGAGCGGTCGTGGAGCTCGACCAAGGCGCCGAACAGCCCGTCGAGCTGTTCGCCAACGGCCTGTGCTTCGCCAACGGCAGCCTCGTCGTCACCGCCGACGGCGCGTGGGGCGTGCAGGTCGCCACGCTGCTGCACTAGCCCGCGCCCGCTCAAGACCGCGCTTGCAAGGCCGATAACAGGGGCGACTCTTCCTCGGAGTCGTCCCTCGATGACCAATTCGAATTCGCTTTCCCGCGCGGTCGCGACGGCGACCGCAGTGATCGGCTGCTGCGTGCTCGCATGCGCTCTTCAGGGCGCGCTCGCGAGCGCCGCCGCCGCTTACACCCCTTCCCTGAAGACGGGCAGCGAAAACACGCCGCTGAACCTTGGTAGCTCGAGCGGCGCATCGCACCCGAGCAGCGGCGGCGGCGGCGCGAGCATCACGCGCACGATCGTCGGCCTCGCGATCGTGATCGCCGTGATCTGGGGTCTCGCGTGGATCCTGCGCCAGGTCAAGGCCGGGCGCGATCCAAGCGTCACCAGCGACGGGCTCGCGAGCGTCGCCGCGCTCACGCTCGGCTCGGGCCGCTCGCTGCACCTCGTGCGCGCCGGCAACGACTACGTGCTCCTCGGCGCCGGCGAGCACGGCGTCGCGCCGATCCACCGCTACACCGAGCAGGAGGCGCGCGCCGCGGGTCTCCTGCTCCCCGACGCGCCCGCCGAGCGCTCGCGCGTGCTGAGCGCCGCCGGGCAGCTCCTCGCCGGGGCAGGGCGGGCGCTCGGCCAGGGCTCCTACGCGGCGCGCAGCGGCTTCCCAGACCACGACGGGCTGCCCGGCCAGGTCGGCTTCTCAGACCAGCACGCGCTGTCCGGCCAGGTCGGCTTCTCAGACCAGCACGGGCTGCCCGGCCAGGTCGGCTTCTCCGACCCGTACGCGCTGCCCGGCCAGGTCGGCTTCTCGGACCCGCGCGCGCTGCCCGGCCAGGTCGGCCTCTCGGACCCGCGCGCGCTGCCCGGAGAGGGCGGCCTCTCACAGCGGCGCGCGCTGCCGCGTCACACGGGCGCGCTCGCCGGCGGGCGCCCCGCGCGCAACGCGCCGATGCGCGCGCATGCGCCCTCGAGCAACCTGATCGACCGTCTGCGCGAACTGACGGTGCGCCGATGAACGTGACCTCCAACAACGCCGTCCAGATCCTGCTGTTGATCGGCGGGCTCACGCTCGTGCCC
Source organism: Solirubrobacteraceae bacterium (assembly GCA_035503075.1). Classification (GTDB taxonomy): domain Bacteria; phylum Actinomycetota; class Thermoleophilia; order Solirubrobacterales; family Solirubrobacteraceae; genus Palsa-744. Next base: position 2,231 of record DATJTT010000069.1, on the reverse strand, counting down.
GCGATCCTGTTCACGGTCACCGGCTTCAGCCGCATCCTGATCGTGCTCGGCTTCATCCGCACGGCGGTCGGCACGACGACCGCGCCGCCCAACCAGGTGCTCGTGGGGATCGCGCTGTTCCTGACGATCTTCGTGATGGCCCCGACCGTCGGCGCGATCAAGAAGGACGCGATCGAACCGCTGAGCGCGCACCGGATCAGCACCACGACAGCGATCGTGCGCGCCGAGCAGCCGCTGCGCGAATTCATGTTCCGTCAGACGCGCACGCAGGACATCTCGCTGTTCGTGAGCCTCGCGCACGCCAAGGAGCCGCACACGCGCGCCGAAGTGCCCACCGAGGTCCTGATCCCGGCGTTCATCGTCTCCGAGCTGAAGACCGCGTTCGAGATCGGCTTCTTGATCTTCCTGCCGTTCCTGATCATCGACCTGATCGTCTCCTCGACGCTGATGAGCATGGGCATGATCATGCTGCCGCCGACGTTCATCTCGCTGCCCTTCAAGGTGCTGCTGTTCGTGCTCGTCGACGGCTGGGACCTCGTCATCCGCGCACTGGTGCAGAGCTTCCACTGATGAGCAGCGGATCGCGACAGCCGGCCCGCAGAGGCGCGAGATGAACCAGGACACGGTCGTCAACCTCGCCTCGCAGGGCATGAGCGTGGCGCTGAAGATCGCCGGGCCGCTGCTGCTCGTCGCACTGATCATCGGCCTCGTCATCAGCGTCTTCCAGGCCGTCACGCAGATCCAGGAGCAGAGCCTCTCGCTGATCCCGAAGATCGTCGGCGTGGCCGTGGTGATGGTGGTGCTCGGGCCGTGGATGCTGGGGCAGCTCGTCTCCTATACGACGGCGCTCTACACGGCGATCCCGTCGATGGTGGGCTCTTGAACAAGGTCCTGCAAGAGCTGGCGGGCAACGAGCTGGGCGGGTTCATCCTCGTGCTGGCGCGGGTCACGCCGCTGTTCCTGGTCGCGCCGCTGTTCTCTTCGTCGCTGGTGCCGGCGCGCGTCAAGGGGCTCGTGGCGGTGGGCCTGTCGATCGGGCTGACGCCGATCGCGATGCACGGGCAGCAGATCCCCAGCGACCCGCTGCGCCTCGCCGAGCTCGTCGCGCAGAGCCTGCTGACCGGGCTCGCCTTCGCGTTCGCGCTGGCGGTGCTGCTGGCGGCGGTCGAATCGGCCGGTGCGCTCGTCGACGTGGTCTCGGGCTTCTCCTACGGCTCGTTGATCAACCCGCTGTCCGGCGAAAACAGCGCCGTGATGTCGCGCTTCTACTCGATGGTCGGCACCTTGATCTTCCTCGTGATCGGCGGCGACGCATGGACGCTGCGCGGCCTGGGCCGCACCTTCGACCTGGTGCCGCTGACGTCGGCGCCGCGCATCGCCTCGCTTGCGGGGGGAGCGGAGCACGTGTTCTCGACGATCTTCACCGCGGCGCTGGAGATCGGCGCGCCGGTGCTCGCCGCGCTGCTGATCACCGACGTCGCCTTCGGCGTCGTCTCCCGCGTCGTGCCGCAGCTCAACGTGTTCGCGGTCGGGTTCCCGACGAAGGTCGCGGTCGCGATGCTGGTGGTGGCGGCATCGCTGCCGTTCGTCGCCAACTGGATCAACGGCCAGCTGTCGAGCAGCGTGGCCGAAGCGCTGGGGACGCTCCACGTCTGATGGCGCGCGAGGAGCGCACAGAGAAGGCGACACCGCGGCATCGCAAACGCGCGCGCGAGCGCGGGCAGGTCGCGCGCAGCCCCGACCTCAGCGGCTCGCTCGTGCTGGTCGCGGGGCTGCTGGTGGTGTCGTTCACGGCGCCCGCGATCGCCGCCGACGGCGCCGCCAGCTTCCGGGCGATCTTCGCCGAGATCGCGCGGCCCGGCCGCGCCACGAGCGCCGCCGGCCTGGAGGACCTGATGCACACGGCGCTGACGACGATCGAGATCACGGTCGGCCCGATCGCCGGCGCCTGCCTGGTGGCGGCGCTCGTCTCGGGCGCGGCGCAGGTCGGAGGCCGGCCCACGCCGCAGGCGCTCAAACCCGACTTCCGGCGCATCAACCCGGCCAACGGACTGCGCAACCTGTTCGGGCCGAACCTGCCGTTCGAGGCGCTCAAGGCGGTCGTCAAGGTCGCCGTCGTCGGCGCCGTCGCGGCGCTCACGCTGCTGCCGGGGATGAAAGACCTGGCCGGGCTGGTCGGGGTGCCGCCGGGCGCGCTCGCCTCGATCGCGGGGCACCGCGCGCTCGGCGTG
>DATJTT010000068.1:0-4971 GCA_035503075.1 Solirubrobacteraceae bacterium | reverse complement strand
GGAATCCTTCCCCTGTCTTTCCGGAGCATGTGCAGAAGCACGACGAGATTGTCCGAGCGCCGGTAGAGGATCCGGTAGAGCTCGGAGCCGTAGTGGCAGCGAAGCTCGCGCAGCCCGCCTCGGACTTGGCTTGAATGAGGGAACGGGAGCGGTGGGGCGGACACAGGGCGGTCGTTGAGTCGATCGATCTGAAGATCGATCGTCGGCTGCTTGCGTTCGTCCAGCCGATCGATGAACTCATCGACGGGCTCCGAGCCGTCCTCGCGACGGTAGTAGACGGCGCTTGTGCGAGCCATGCCGCGCTACGACCAGACCTCGCCCTGCTCGCCTGTCGCTACCCGTGCACGTCGGGTCTGACGTAACAGTGCCTCGTAAGCGACGTTGATATCGGTCAGCCGGTCCGCGGTCTCTCGGCCAATGCCAGGATTGTGGTCGGGGTGATGCAGTCGGACGAGGCGCCGGTAGGCGGCCTTGACCTCGGATGGGCTGACGCCCGGATCGAGATCGAGCGCTTCGTACGCCCATGCGAGTGCCACGGGCCGCGTGATCCAGTCTGGATCGCCCGACGAGCTGTCGTCGTGTCGTGCGTCCCCCCCATGGCGGCTGTCGTCGGCGCTGTGGAGATATTCGAACTCGGCGTGCGCGTCTGGGTTGTCGGCGCGGCTACGGGGACCGCGGAGGTCAGCAAGCCGCAGAGCCGAGATACCCATGGGAATCGCGGCCGCGAGCATGAGGATCATCGCCCAAGGTGGGACTGGTCCACCGCCGTTCCCACCGCCCAAGAGCGAGATGCAAAGTTGGATTAGCCAGGCCGGAATCCCAATCGCCGCCACCGCCAACACCAGCACGCCAAGCAGCCTGGCTGTGAGCCGGAGAGGAACGAGGCCAAGTTCGAGCATTCCCCGTAGGAGGAGCTTGGGGAGCCGGGACAGCGGAAGGAGGAAACGCATGTTCCGTAGGTTGCCGCCCCGGCCGGACGCTTATATGTCGCGCCCGGCGTCATGCTCGCGACCGGGCGAGTCGAGTCCGAGCGCGGCACGTGTGTCGGTGATCGCGCGCCGAATGGCGTGGTCTTGCCGCTGGACATCGAGCGCGAAGTTGGGATCTGTGATGCGGTGATCGATGCGATGCCCTGCGATCTCGCGGGCGGTCTTCTGCCAGAGCTCTCGAAGGCGGACGTCGCCGGGCTCGTGGCCGAGCGTGCTCACAAGCCAGGGCGGCTCGCGTCGAATCTCCTCTTTGACCGCTTGCTCCCGTAGCTGGCGACGTTCGGCACCGATCTCTTGTTGAAGCTGGCGGATCCGATCGGTGCGTGCCAGAACCGTGTCGTAATCCGGGACGATCTCGATCAGCTGGTCGCGTTGCTCGCGGAGCCGCTCCAGGTGGTGTTCGCGCTCGCGACGATGTGTGGCCTGGACGGCCCGTTCGCGAAGGCCGCTGGGCTTACGATCGTGCTCCTGCTCGGCTTCGACGGCCGCGATCGTGCCATTCAGGTTGGCGATCGCGCGCGCGTCCGCAGTGCGAAGCTCGGCAAGCTCCGCGTGAAGCTGGGAGAGTTCGTGCTCCACCTCCGCGAGCCGCGCAAGCGTGGTTGACTGCGCGTCTTGCGGCCGTAGGCGCCCCTCTCTCTGTGCGGGCGGCTTGTGCCGCCCAGGATCGTCCAGAACCGGTCGCTCTTGGCCAGGCGCCGGCAGATGCTCTTCGTGTCGGGCGCGCTCGAGTTGTTCGAGGGCAAGATCTTCGTCGTCCCGCGCTCGCATGCGCCGCGCGAGCCGCTGCAGCGGCTCGGGCTGCTGTTCCTCATTCTGGGCCGGCGCGACCTCTTCGCGGTCGAGCGTGTGAAGCGTGGGTTCGTCGATGAGGAAGATCTCGGTGGGTTGGCGGGCGCGGGATAGCGCGGTGTATGACCAGTTGCGCGAGAAATCCTCCGGCTGCCCAATTACCGCCGCCCATTCCACGGTGCCACCTTGCATCCCGTGGCCGGTGAGCGCGTACGCGTGCTGGAGGTGGCGCTCGATGTAGTGGGTGTCGAGTTCCCTCGTGCCGCCCGAATCGACCTGGACGACTATCCGCCCGCGAGCGCGGTCGACGGTAGTGATCGTGGCACGCATCCCGTTATCAAGGTCCCGGCCTGGGTCGTTGCGCCTGGTGATCACCCGGTCGCCGACCGCCCATTGCGTTGCGCCGACCTCGATGTCCTCGCCTAGCTCGCCCTTTTCGCGGAGATGTTTGCCGGCGAGCAGGTTGAGATGGTCGCGGCGGCAGTTATCGCGGCAGATGATCACCGCCTCTTCCTTGCCGTGGCGTTCGCACGCCGCTGCCCATGCCTCGATGACCGACCGCTCAGCGTCCACCCCAGGCTGCTTGTCGTCAAACAATCGGAGCTCCCGACGTTCGGTCTTGAGCCTGAGGTAAGGGTCGGGGTCGCCGCCATGCACGTGAGCGAGCCGGCGGCGCTCGAGCGGGTCGCGCTGGCGCATGACCTCCCGAAGCTCGTGCGAGCCGATGCGGCGGGTGAGCGCACCGAGCCAGCCGCCCGCTCGCACCGACGAGAGTTGGCCGGAGTCGCCAATCGCGACGACCTTGACATCGTCCGCTGCGGCGCGCTCGATCACCTCGGCGGATAGTCGGGTGTGGGCGAGACCAGCCTCGTCTAGGATCATCACCGTCGGCTGCCGGCTTATCTCGGACGCGCTCACCCGCGCGAACCAGAGCGCGTCGGGGTCAGCCGCGAGTTTCACCGCCCAACCGTCGAGCGTGAGCGACAGGCCGATGCCAGCCCGTTCCTTGAGCTCTCGCACAGCACGACCCGTGGGGGCCGCCCCAATCACGCGGTAGCCCGCCTGCTCGTATATATCTCTGAGCACGCCGGCCGCGGTGGTCTTACCGGTCCCGGCGAGGGCCTCGACGGTGTCGATCCGATGTCCCGCGGTGACGATCGCGCGCACCACACGCTCCTGCTCTTCCGACAGCGGCTGCTCGAGTCCACGCATGACGAAGTCCATGTGCCGCTCGGAGAGAACGCCGACGTTCTGGCCGCGGCCTAGCTCGGCGTACTTGACGATCCGCTGCTCGGCCGCGAGTAACTCCGTGGTCGTGAACTGGCGATCTAGTCCCTCAGCGAGTCGCACAACGTGTGCATGATCGAAGACTCCTTCGGCGACTCTCAGCAGGTGCGCGACCGTCGCGCCCTGGGCGAATGCCCCGGCGACGGCCGCGACGACATCGCGGTCATGGAAGCTGTTTTGGGTCGCGGTCAAGCCGGTGGGTGAGAGCAGCCCTTCGGCCAGGTCACGGGTAAGCACGGGCTCGGCGGTGGGCGCTGCCGGGAGATTGGCGAGCGCGTCGAGCTCGCTACAGCCGAGGCCATGCTCAGCCGCTCTGACCCTAACTTGGTCGCGCCAGTCGCGCTCGTCGAGGCCCTGCTTCGGTTCTCGGGTGTCGTAGGCGATCCGTTCTCTGCCCGCGTGCCCAACCTGAACGCCGGCCGCTTGGAGCTCAGCCTCGCGTTCGAGGATCTGCCGACGGCGCTGCGAGAACTCGCTCAGCACCTCGACCGACACCTGACTTAGCTCCGCCATCCCATTGAGTACTTCCCCCCACTCCGCCCACGGCGCGCACTCGCGAACGGCATGCCGCAGGTGGGCCTGGTAGAGGTAGCCCCCGGCCTTGGCGTGCTCATAGATTGCCTTCCCGTCAAGCGCCGTCCACCGCCAGTCCCGGCCGCGGGCCATGTTCGCGCACACCACGTGCGTGTGCAGCTGCGGATCCTGCCCGCGCGACATCCGATGCCGGTAGGCGGCCGCTACGAAACCGAGAGCGCGCTCGGGCCGGACTCGCTTCCAGCCGCGCGCCAGCCCAGCCCGCCGTTCGGCAGACGTGCCGTTGTGCCCACGCCGGACGCGGCACGCCTCCGCTTCCATATACGCCAACGCCGCGTCGACGGCGTCCTCGTGCGCCTGCACCAGCGATTGCGAAAGCTGCGGGTCGCCGATGGCGAAGAGAACGCTGACGCTCTTCGGGGCCGAGAACGTCAGGTCGAACGCGGCGATCTTCGAGCGTCCCCCGCGGATCGCGAGCTGCTGCCCGGTGCCCGGGTGCTGGCCGGCCATCATCGCCACCAGCTGCTCAGCGTCCAGCTCCCCTGAGAGGCCAAGTTCGCGTGCACCGCTGCCAGTCCAGCGGCCGGGACTCTCGCCGCGCCCGGAGTAGTAATCGTCCGCGCCCTTGGCAACCTTCTGCTCGTAGTACAGCTGCTGAGCCGGGTCGACCCCAACCTTGCCGATTGACAACACGACGCGTAAGCAAGCGAGCGGGCGGTTTGACACGCATCAAGGCGTTGATGCAAATGTGTGTCGGCGGCCGGCGGTTTCGGACTACCCTGCCGTCGGCTGATTGACGAGAGTCCCGAGTGCGCTTCCGGTGCAGCGCGGAATGGCCGGGCCGGCTCGATGCGTGCGATCGACGCCGTCAGCCCAGAGCGGAGCGACAGGAGTTGGGTTAGTCCGTTCCGCCGGAACGTTCGGCCGCCGCGAGGTGGTCAAGGTAGCGCGAGAGGACGTTCTCGGCCATGGGAATCTGCTGATGAATCCGCGCCTGCTCGAGATAATCGGTCACGAGACTTTTCAGCGCGGCATGGCCGTCTCGCTCGAGTTCCCGTTCGATCAGGTAGGCGCGTCCGGACCCGCCGCCGGGCAGGTCGACAAGCCGCACATTTTCTGCCGGGCGTGAGGTGTCGTCGGCTGTTGTTCGGGCGGCCGGTTGGTGGTGGTGACGCGGGTTTTTCTGGGGGTGTCGTCTGGTGGTTGTGGTGTCGTTGTCGTGGGTGTTGGGACCGTTTCAGCGCCAGCGCGTGGATCTGCCTTCTGGGGTGAGGTATTGGTCGGTTGTCGACGCGGCGTTTGAGCTGGTGCCGGCGTTCGACGGTTTTCTGTTCGCCGAGCGGGCTGGCCGGGGCCGGTCAGAGAAGAC
>DATJTT010000067.1:0-42785 GCA_035503075.1 Solirubrobacteraceae bacterium | reverse complement strand
CGCTCTCGCCGTCGAGCGCGAGGTCGCCGAGCCCGTGGTCCTCGTCACCCACCGATCCAAGGAGGCCGCTACGCTCACGACCGCCTGAGATTCACACCCAGGCCGTCACCGAAACTCCACGCCGACCGGGACATGCTCCGGCAGGGAGGCATATCGGTCGTTCCCAGAGCCTGGGGTCTTCGAGCGGGAAGCCGTCCGGGGCTACCGCGCCTGGGAGAAGGAGCGCCAGCCTGAGCAGGAGGTCGAGGAAGCGAGCGAGGCCGTCGAGGGCACCGGCACGCTGGAGGAGGCGCAGGACTCCGCGTGGGCCGAGATCCGCGCCTACCTGACATCCATGCCGCCCTATGACTTCCAGCGCCTTGTGGGCGCGCTGCTCAAGGCGATGGGGTACTACGTGGATTGGATCGCCCCGCCCGGCCCGGATGGGGGCATCGACTTGATCGCCCACACCGACCCGCTCGGGACCACCGGCCCGCGGATCAAGGTTCAGGTCAAGCGTCGAGACACCGAGAAGGTCTCGGCGGAGAGCCTGCGTGCTTTCATGGCCGTCCTCGGCGACCAGGACGTGGGCATATACATTTCCGCCGCGGGCTTCTCCTCGCAGGCGGAGCGAGAGGCACGCTCGCAGGAGAAGCGCCGTCTGAAGCTGATCGACCTCGAGCGCTTCGTCGAGCTATGGGTCCAGCACATGCAAGGACTCCCAGACCCCGACCGACGACGCCTGCCGCTGAAGCCCGTCTACTTCCTAGCCTCCACACCCGAGTAGGCGCAGGGTGCTAGCAGCCGGGTTTGCGCGCCGCCAAGAAAGTGGAGCTAGAGGGGCTCGAACCCTCGACCTTCGCGCTGCCAGCGCGACGCTCTCCCAGCTGAGCTATAGCCCCAGAGGTGGCGCGGCAAAGTGTAGCCACGCGCGCCCGCGGCAGGCGCGGTCACCGCCGCGGGATGAACGCCGGCACGTCGAGCTCGTCGTTGGAGTCATCGCCGCCGCGCGTTCGCGGTGCCCGCGCCGCGCGGCTTTGATCGCGAGACACGTGGCCGGGCTCGTCTTCGCGTTCGGACTCCGCGGCGCGCCCCACGGTCCGGCGCTCGCCCCCCGTGACTACCTGATCGAGCCGTGCGGTCATCGCGCCGTGCGTCAGGCGCACGTCGCGGATGAGCCGCTCGGCGTTGTTGCGCAGCGAGGTCGAGAGCTCGCGCAGGTTGCGCGAGATCTCGGTGCCCTCGTCGAGGATGTCGCGCGCGATGAGGTGCGCCTCGCTGGTGATCTCGCGAGCCTGCTCGCGCGCCTTGGCCTTGGTCTGCCTGGCCTGCTCCTCGGCCTCCTCGTGCACGCGCGCGAGCTGCTCGCGCCTTGCGACGAGCAGGCTCTCGGTCTGCTCGCGGGTTTCCTGCGCGATTCGCTCGGCGCCCCGACGCGCGCTATCCAGCAGCTGCTCGGCCTGGGCCTCGGCCTCGGCGCGCGCCTGCTCGAGCTGCGCCTCGGCGGCGGCTTGCGTCTGCTGCGCGTACGTGTCGGCCGCGGAGCGGGCGTGCTCGGCTTGCGCCTCGGCTCCCGCGCGCAGCTGCTCGGCTTCCTCGCGCGCGGAGACGCGCACGCGCTCTGACTCCTGATGGGCGCTCGCCCATACCTGCTCTGACTCCTTGCGCGCGTCGCCGAGCAGCCGCTCGGCCTGCTCACTCGCCTGGTCGAGCGTGCGCGCCGCGTTCTCCTGCAGGCGCGCGGCCTCATCGCGCAGCTTGGCCGCACCCGCCTCCGCCTCGCTGAGCGTGCGCTGCGCCTCCGAACGCGCCGAACCCAGCAGCTCCTCTGCCTCCTCCTCAGCCGCGCGCACGCGGATGTCCGCAGCACGGTCGGCCTCCTCGATGCGCTGCTGGGCGCGTCCCTCCGCCTGCTCGCGTAGTTTCGCCGCGGCGCTTTCCGCGGCTCCCACGATGTTCGCCACGCGCGCCGGCGCGGCGCTGAGAGTGTCGGGCCCCTCGTCGTGCACGCGCAGCACCTCGTACTCGAACTCGTCTGCGCGCGGCTCCTCCACCGGGCCATCGTAAAGCCCGGCGCGGGCGCATGCCTGGACCTGCGCGCGCAGTCGTTAGGAGCGCGGCCGGCCACGGCCGGGAGTCGCTACACGGTGGCAGAAATCGGTGGAAATCTGTCCTTGCAGACAAGCCGGAGATGGTCGATGATCGCCGCATGTCGAATACGTCGGACCAGCCAGAGCGCCGCCACCCGCGGATGGTCGCGATCGTCGTCTACCCCGGCGTGCAAAGCCTCGACGTGACGGGCCCGCTCGAGGTCTTCGACGGCGCCCGGCGCCTGGTGCAAGCGTCGGGCGGCGGCGAGCGCCGATACGAGACGCGCGTGATCAGCCGTGACGGCCAGCCGCTGCGCACCTCCAGCGGCTTGAGCGTCACCCCCGACGGAGCGCTGCCAAGCGACCCGCGCGCGATCGACACGCTGCTGATCGCCGGCGGCGCGGGTCATGCGCAGGCGGTCGCCGACGAGGATCTCGTGGAGTGGATCGCCGGCGCCTCGGCAAGCGCCAGGCGCACGGCCTCCGTTTGCACGGGCGCGTTCCTGCTCGCGGCCGCCGGGCTGCTCGACGGTCGCCGTGCGACCACGCACTGGGCATTCGCCGAGGAGCTGCGCCGCCTGCACCCGCGCGTGCGCGTGGAGGCGGAGCCGATCTTCATCCGCGACGGCGCGGTCTGGACGTCCGCCGGCGTCACCGCTGGCATGGACCTCGCCCTGGCGCTGGTCGAGGAGGACCTCGGCCGCGAGCTCGCGCTGACGATCGCGCGCCATCTCGTCCTGTTCCTGCGCCGGCCCGGAAACCAGTCGCAGTTCAGCGTGACGCTCGCCGCGCAGCGCGCCGGGCGCGAGCCCCTGCGCGAGGTGCAGCGGGCGATCGTCGAGGACCTCGCCGCGAACCACTCCGTGGAGGCGATGGCCGCCCGCGCGCACATGAGCCCGCGTCACTTCGCGCGCGCGTTTCGCGCCGAGACCGGTGTGACCCCCGCCCGGCACGTCGAGCTCGTGCGCGTCGAGCACGCGCGGTGTCGTCTCGAGGACACGCGCGACCCGCTCGCGGCGATCGCCGTGGCCTGCGGCTTCGCGAGCGCCGAGACGATGCGCCGCGCGTTCCTGCGCACGCTGCACGTGGGCCCCGCCGAGTACCGCCGGCGCTTTCACTCACCGACGAGCAAGGAGACAGCAGCATGAGCAGCCAGCTGCCAGAGGATGACAAAGGAGGCGGCGTACGCCCGGGGGAACGCCTGGGCATCGCGATCGTCCTGTATGACCGATTCACGGCGCTCGACGCGATCGGGCCGTATGAGGTGCTCAGCCGGATCCCGGGCGCGCGTGTCACGTTCACGTCTGTCGAGCCGGGACCGCTTAGCACCGACAACGGCATGCTCACGCTGTTGACCGAGCGCGCGCTCGCCGAGATCCAAGAGCCGGACGTCGTGCTCGTCCCCGGCGGCCCCGGAGACGTGGTCGCGCGCGCCGGCGAGGAGACGCTCGCGTGGCTGCGCGCCGCCGACCGCACGAGCGCTTGGACGACCTCGGTGTGCACCGGCTCGCTGATCCTCGCCGCAGCCGGGCTGCTCGACGGCAGGCGCGCCACCAGTCACTGGCTGGCGCTCGAGGAGCTGCGCCGGCTGGGCGCCCAGCCGGAGCAGGAGCGCGTCGTCTTCGACGGCAAGCTCGTCACCGCCGCCGGCGTGTCGGCCGGCATCGACATGGCGCTCACGCTCGCCGCGCGCCTCGCCGGTGAGCGCGTCGCGCAGGCGATCCAGCTGGGCATCGAGTACGACCCGCAGCCCCCGTTCGCGGCCGGTTCCCCGCGCAGCGCACCCGCGGAGATCGTCGAGCTGCTGCGCTCGATGAGCCCGCGTGCGCAGGCGGCGGATCCCGTGTAAGCGCCTCGCACGCACACAGAGGACGCACGAGACGCCGCCGGACGGACGGGCGCCGCGACGCCGTCGCGTTCCATCCCAACCCGCCCGCTAACCTGCGACTGCCGATGGCAGAGCACCGTTATGACCCGCACGAGATCGAGCCGCGCTGGCAGGCGGTGTGGGCGAACGAGCGCACGTGGGAGGTCTCGAACGAGCCGCTCGAGGACACCCGCGCGGAGCTCCGTGCCGCCCCCGGCGCGTCCGGGGCGCAGGGCGGGCGGGCGTCCGACTCCTACGTGCTCGAGATGCTCCCGTACCCGAGCGGCGAGCCGCATATCGGCCACCTGAAGACCTACTCGGTGGGGGACGCGATCGCGCATTTCCGCCGCCGTCGCGGGGCGCGCGTGCTGCACCCGATGGGCTATGACGCGTTCGGGCTGCCCGCCGAGAACCACGCGATCAAGACGGGCGTGCACCCGCGCGACTCGACGGCCGAGTCGATCGCGTCCTTCCGCCGCCAGTTTCACTCGTGGGGCATCTCGATCGACTGGTCGCGCGAGCTCGCGACCGACGAGCCGTCCTACTACCGCTGGACGCAGTGGATCTTCCTCGAGCTGTTCCGCGCGGGACTTGCCTACCGCAAGGAGGCCGCGGTCAAGTGGTGTCCGAACGACCAGACTGTGCTCGCCAACGAGCAGGTCGACGCGGAGGGGCGCTGCGAGCGCTGCGGCGCGCTCGTGGAGGTCAAGCAGCTCGAGCAGTGGTTCTTTCGCATCACGGACTACGCCGAGCGGCTGCTGGGCGACCTCGACGAGATCGACTGGCCCGAGCACGTCAAGACGATGCAGCGCAACTGGATCGGGCGCAGCGAGGGGGCCGAGGTGACCTTCCGCTGCGAGGAGCTCGGCGTGGACTACCCGGTGTTCACCACGCGTCCGGACACGCTGTTCGGCGCGACCTTCTTCGTGATGGCGCCGGAGCACCCCGACGTCGCGCGCCTGGCGCTCGGCACCGGGCACGAGCACGCCGTGCGGGAGTACGTGAATCGCGCGCTGAATGAGACCAATGAGGAGCGCGGCAACGCCGAGAAGCCGAAGACCGGCGTGCCGCTCGGGCGCACGGTCACCAATCCCGTGAACGGCGAGCAGATCCCGATGTACGTCGCCGATTATGTGCTGATGGAGTACGGCACGGGCGCGATCATGGCGGTGCCCGGCCACGACGAGCGCGACTACGCGTTCGCGCGCGCCTTCGAGCTGCCGGTAAGGCGCGTGATCGAAGGCGCCCCCGAGGACGGCGGCGACGAGCAGGGTCTGCCGTACGCGGGTGACGGCGCGCTCGTCAACTCCCGCCCGGACTTCGACGGCCTGCCCAACCGCGAGGCGCTGCGCGCGATCGTCTCGTGGCTCGACCGCGAGGGCAAGGGGCACGCGTCGGTGAACTACCGCTTGCGCGACTGGCTGGTGTCTCGCCAGCGCTACTGGGGCACGCCGATCCCGATTGTGTATTGCGAGCGCTGCGGCATCGTGCCGGTGCCCGTCGAGCAGCTCCCGGTGGAGCTTCCCGAGATCGAGGACTACACGCCGATGGGCCGCTCCCCGCTGGCGGGCGCGGAGGGGTGGGTGAACACGAGCTGTCCGCAGTGCGGCGGGAGCGCACGCAGGGAGACGGACACGATGGACACGTTCGTGGACTCCTCCTGGTACTTCCTGCGCTATTGCGACGCGCGCAACGAACGCGCGGCGTGGGACCCCGCGGCGCTGCGCCAGTGGCTGCCGGTCGATCAGTACATCGGCGGGGTCGAGCACGCGATCCTGCACCTGATGTACGCGCGCTTCTTCACGAAGGCGCTCGCCGACCTGGGGCAGCTGGACTTCCAGGAGCCATTCCAGGCGCTGTTCACCCAGGGCATGGTGACGAAGGACGGCGCGAAGATGAGCAAGTCAAAGGGCAACGTCGTCTCGCCGGCGGCGATCGTCGAGCGCATGGGCGCGGACACGGCGCGCTGCTACATCCTGTTCGTCGGCCCGCCCGACCAGGACGCCGAATGGTCGGACGAGGGCATGGAAGGCGTGCACCGCTTCCTCTCTAGGCTGTGGCGGCTGGCGGCCGAGACGGCGGAGCGGGGGGGCGCGGGAGACCACTCGCCGAGCGCGGCGGACCTCGGCGAAGACGACCTGACACTGCTGCGCAAGACGCATTGGGCGATCGACAAGGTCAGCGGCGACCTGCGCCGCTTCGCGTTCAACACGGCGATCGCGGCGGTCATGGAGCTGTTGAACGACTGCTCGAGGCTGCGCGACTCTGTGGAGCTTCAGACGCTCGGCTTCGCGCTCGCCAGCGCGGCCTCGTTGCTGTTCCCGTTTGCGCCGCACGTCAGCGCCGACGCGTACGAGCGCCTGACGAGCGAGCGCGTGTGGGAGCAGCCGTGGCCCGATGCCGAGGAGTCGCTGCTCGAGAGCGACTCTTACGAGCTGGTCTGCCAGGTCAACGGCAAGGTGCGCGACCGCGTGCAGGCGAGCGCCGGCGCCGGGTCCGAGGAGCTGAAGGACCTGTGCCGCGCCGCGCCGAACGTGATCGCGCACGTGGACGGCAGGGAGATAGTCAAGGAGATCGTCGTCCCCGGCAAGCTCGTCAACCTCGTCGTCCGCTGACGCTTGCCCGCGGCATACACTCGACCGGGTGCCCGACCTCAAGCCCGCGTACCTGATCCACGGCGATGACCACGGCGCGCTGGCGGAGCGGCGCGCGGGTTTGCGCGCGCTGGTCGAAGGGCCGCACGGCGCGGGCGCGAGCGTCGAGCTGCTCGAGGGCGAGGCGGCGACGGCGGCCGGAGCGGCCGCGGCACTTGCCGCGATGACGCTCACGGTCGGGCAGCGCGTGATCCTCGTCGAAGGCGTCGAGCGCTGGCGCGAGAGCGAGATCGAAAAGCACCTGATCGGCGCGCTCGCGCAGATGCCGCCAGACACCACGCTCGCGCTGTTCGCGCGGGAGGAGGCGCGCGCCAAGGCGCCGCAGGCGCTGCACGCCGCGGTCAAGCGCGCCGGCGGCCAAGTGGTCGCGCAGATGACCGTCAAGCCGTGGGAGCTGCCGAAGTGGGTGCGCGAGCAGGCCGCGCGCCTGGGCCTGTCGCTGGACGCCGCCGCCGCGAAGGCGCTCGTCGGGCAGGTCGGGGAGCGCCAGCAGCGCCTGCTGCGCGAGCTGGAGAAGCTGGCGCTCGAAGACGATCCCGCGACGACGCCGCGACGCGTGGACGCGCACCAGATCGAAAGCCGCGCGGCGCACTCGAACGAGTGGCGCGCATATGCGCTCGCGGACGCGCTCGTCGGCGCGCACGCGCCGCAGGCCACGCGCTCCTACCTGCGCCTGCGCGAGCAGGGCGAGCGTCTGTCGGGGCTCACCTATCTGATCGCCCAGCGCCTGCGCGACGCGCTCGCGGTCGCGCTGCGGCTGCAGGCCGGCGAGTCGGTCGCGGAGGTCAAGCGCTCGCTGCGGATGCCCGCGCGCGCCGCCGAGCGCTTCGTCGCGGACGTCGCCCGCAGCGACCCCGAGCGACTGCGTCGCGCGGTCGCGACGCTCGCCGAGCTCGAGCTCGAAACGCGCGGAGGCGCCCCGCTCGCGAGCAGCCGCGGTCCACTCGCTGGGCTCGACGAGGACACGCTCGCGCTGCACGCGATCGAGGCGATCGCCGCAGGCTAGGCCAGCTGGCCCGCAGAGGGTGCTCTAACGTTCAGGCCGATGGCCAAGACGTTCGACGGCATCGACGAGAGCCTCGCCCGCTGGGTCGCCGAGCGCGAGCTGTTCTTCGTCGCGAGCGCGCCGCTTGATCCGGGCGGTCACGTCAACGTCTCGCCCAAGGGCCCGATCGGCACGCTGCGCGTGCTCGACGCGAACACCGTCGCGTACCTCGACCTCGTAGGCAGCGGCGCGGAGACGATCGCGCACGTGCGCGAGAACGGCCGGATCGTGATCATGCTGTGCGCCTTTGACGGACCGCCGCGGATCGTGCGCATGCACGGCCGCGCCGAGATCCTCGCGGCCGCCGATCCGGCGTTCGCTGAGCTGCTCGGCAGATGCGCCTTCGAGGAGCCCGAGGTCGCGGCCGCGCGCCGCGCGATCGTGCTCGTGCACGTCACCCGCGTGGCCGACTCGTGCGGCTACGGAGTGCCGCTGATGAGCTACGAGGGCGAGCGCCCGCACATGCACGCATCGGCGTCCAAGAAGGTGCGCGTGGGCGGCTCGCAGGCGCTGCTCGACTACCAGCGCGAGAAGAACTCGCTGAGCATCGACGGACTGCCTGCCCTCAGCCTCGAGCGCGCCTGCGACGCCCACGCGGCGCGACCGAGCGTCTCCGACTGACCCCGAACAGGCTGGCCGGCTTCGCTTCCGCGTGAGCGGCGGCCGGCTACTTGCCGGCGAGCAGGCGCGCCGCGCGGGACTTCTTGCGCGCGCCCGTGTTGCGGTGCAGCGCTCCGCGCTTGACCGCCTTGTCGATCGTGCTCACCAGCTCGCGGTGGGCATCGCCCGCGCCGGCCTCATCGCCGCCTGCCACGAGCGACTCAAGACGGCGGAAGTAGGTCTTGATCGTGGAGGTGTAGCGGCGGTTCTCCAGGCGCTCGCGCTCGGAGCGCAGGATTCGCTTCTTCTGGGAGTGGATGTTGGCCATGATCGAATGCGCCGCAAACCGGGGCAGGTGCGCCGTAAACGGGGCAGGCGCTGCCCGGAGCGCGCCGTACTATAGCGGCCTTGTCCGTCAGTGCAGAAGCCTTCGGCGAGGAGCCGGTCGTTCCCGCGCCGTCGGGGGATGGCGGCGCGGGCGGTCGGGTCGCCCGAAACACGGCGATCTTTTCGCTGCTCACCGGCATCTCGCGGGTCGTGGGGCTGCTGCGCGAAGTCGTGTTCGCCGGCTACTTCGGCACCACAGGCTTCGCGTCCGCGTTCGCGATCGCCTACCAGGTACCCAACTACATCGCACAGCTGTTCGCCCAGTCGGCGCTTTCGGCTGCGTTCGTGCCGGTGTTCACCGACCTGCTGCGGAAGGGGCGCCGCACGGAGGCTGTGCGCTTGGCGTCAACGCTGTTCTGGATCATGCTGATCGGCCTGGGCGCGATCACGGCGGTGTTCGTCCTCGCCGCCGGGGTCCTCATGCCGCTGTTCATCGGCTCCACCTTCAACCACCAGCTCAACGAGCTCACCGTCGGACTCTCCCGGGTTCTGTTTCCCGTGATCCTGCTGCTCGGCCTCAACGGCCTGCTCGTCGGGGTGCTGCAGTCCTACGACCACTTCACGATCCCCGCGCTCTCGCCTGCCGTGTGGAACGTCGTGATCATCGTGGCGCTCGTGGTGCTCGCGCCGCACTTCCACGGCGAAGACAAGATCTACGCCTTCGCGATCGGCATTCTCGCGGCCACTGTCGTGCAGGTGCTGCTCGCATTTGCCGCGCTCGGGCGGATCGACTTTCGCCTGCGGATCCGCATCGACTGGCGCGATCCGCGCATCAGGCAGGTGTTCACGCTGATGTTCCCCGTGATGCTCGGCCTCGGGATCGTCAACCTCGACCAGCTGATCAACGCTGCCTTCGGCAGCCTCGTCTCCGAACACGCGCCGAGCGCGATCAACAACGCGTTCCGCATATACATGCTCCCGCAGGGGGTGTTCAGCGTGGCGGTCGCCACTGTTCTCTTCCCGACCCTCAGCCGCATGGCCTCGGGCCGCGAACCGGCGGCCATGCGCCGCACCGTGGGCAGCGGCATGCGCCAGATCAACCTGTTGCTGATTCCCGCGGCGGCGTTCATGGCCGTGCTGCCCACGCCGATCGTGCGGCTCGTGTTCGAACGCGGCGAATTCAACGCCCAGTCGACGCACCTGGTCTCGATCGCGCTGTTCTGGTTCGCGTTCAGCCTGCCGTTCGGCGGCCTGAACCTGCTGCTCACGAGGACGTTCTTCGCCGTTCAGCGCCCCTGGATACCCACGGGCCTCGCCGCCATGAACATCGTCGTGGACATCATCGTAAGCATCGCCCTGTACAAGCCGCTGGGGATCGCCGGGCTGATCATCGGCACGATCAGCGCGAACATCGTCATGACCGCGCTGCAGTTCCATCGCCTGCGCACGGGCCTCAACGGTCGCCTGGAAGGCGCCCAGACGCTGATGGTCACCGCGCGCATCATCGTCGCCTCGGCGCTGTTGGCCGGCGTCTCGTGGGTCGTGTGGAAGCTCTTGGACGAACTGCTCGGCGGCTCGCTGCCGGCGGAGATCGTGAGCGTGGGCGCCGCCGGCGTCGCCGGACTGCTGGTGTACGTGCGCACCGTGCTCCTGATGCGCATCCCCGAGGCCCACCAGGTGGGCAACCTGATCCGCGCGCGGCTGGGGCGGGCGTAGCCGTGCGACCTCTGGCTCCCGCAGCCGCGATTCGCGGCTGTCACGCGACCCGCACGCGCGCGAGTGGGCGACGCGCCGCGCGGAGCGCTCGCGCAGAGGCCGGACGAGCCGATCGCTCGCCCGGCCCGAGCACCGGCGTGGACCGCCGCTGAACTGCTACGTCCCAGGACTTGTGTCTTTGCCTGGGCGGCTTGACACTCTCGGTCACCTGGACAGGCCGCTGGGCGGGTGAGCCCCGATCAACGCGTTGCCACGGTCGATCCCTCCTTGCGGGGGGATCACGGCCGAGTGGACGGTCCGCCGGAGCCCTCAGCGTAGCCCACCGGGGAACGCCAGGCGCACGATCGTGCGATGCACGCTGCCGAGCTGGCGGTGCAGCGGGCCGGTGTTGTATGGCAGGCCGTAGCGGCGGCAGAGCTCTCGCACGCGCGGTGCGACCTCGGCGTAGCGGCTCGACGGCATGTCCGGGAACAGGTGGTGCTCGACCTGGAAGCTGAGGTTGCCCGCGAGCAGGTGGAACAGCGGGCCGCCGTCGATGTTGGCGGCGCCGAGCAGCTGGCGCACGTACCAGCCGCCGCGCGTCTCGCCCTCGACCTCCTGCTGGCTGAACGTGTAGACGCCGTCGGGGAAGTGCCCGCAGAAGATGATCGAGTGCGCCCACACGTTGCGCAGGATGTTCGCCGTGAAGTCGGCGGCGAGCGTCGCCTTGAACGTGCGCGCGGCGGCGCGTGCGCGCCCGCGGCGCGAGTGTCCGTCCGGCCCGCGCCCGCCGACGGCAGCGGCCAGCAGCGCGGAGAGCGCGGGGAAGGCGATGTAGTCCTTGACGATCTGCCGGCGAGCCTTGAGGCCGATCGCGCGCAGCTCGGCGACGACCTGCTGCTTGGGCTTCTCGCCCGAGCGCACGGCCTCGAAGTTGAGGTCGTGAAGCGCTACGCCCCACTCGAAGAAGCCCATCAGCACGAGGTTGTACAGCGGCTGCAAGAGGTAGATCGGGTGCCAGCGCTGGTGCGGGTCGACGCGCATGATCTCGTAGCCGAGGTCGCGGTCCTTGCCGCGGATGTTCGTGAAGGTGTGGTGCTCGTAGTTGTGCGAGTGCCGCCACGCGCCGGCGGGCGAGGCGGTGTCCCAGTCCCAGCTCTGGGAGTTGATGTCGGGGTCGTTCATCCAGTCCCACTGGCCGTGCATGACGTTGTGCCCGATCTCCATGTTCTCGAGCACCTTCGCGAGCGACAGCGCGCTCGTGCCCAGCAGCCACAGCGGCCACGCGCGCGAGCCGACGAGCAGCGCGCGCCCACCGAGCGCGAGCTGGCGGTGGGCCCTGATCAGGCGGCGGATGTAGCGCGCGTCGCGCTCGCCGAGGTCCGCGAAGACCTGCTCGTGGATCGCGTCGAGCTCGCGCCCGAGCTGCTCGACCTGCTCGGGGGTCAGGCGCTGCAGCGGGTTCTCGTCCTCGGAGAACGACGTGCTCTCGAGGCTGGGCGGGGCTTGTGCCGTTGTCGCCGACATACGTGTCCTCCGTTCGTTTTGTGGGGCCGCTCGATTGCCTGCTTGCCGGCTACAGCTCGATCTCGATCGCGCCCTCGGGCGCGTTGACGCACGTGCGCAGCAGCTCGCCGCGCTGGCCGTGCACGTGCCCGCTGCGCAGGTCGCGCACCTGCCCCGAGCGCAGGCGCCCGACGCAGCTGCGGCAGATGCCCATGCGACAGCCGAACGGGAGCTGCGCGCCGGCGCTCTCGCCCGCGAGCAGGATCGGCTGGGAGCCGTCGCTGTACGCGTTTACGCCGCTCGCGCAGAAGTCGATCGTCCCGCCGCAGCCGCGCTCGCCGGCGCCGACGGTGTCTCCGATCCCATCCGGCCCGAAGCGCTCGACGTGCATGCGCGCGGGATCGCCCTCGCGGCGCCAATGCTCGCCGAGCGCGCGCAACAGGCCGGCGGGGCCGCACGCGAAGGTCTCCCGCTCGCGCCAGTCCGGGCACAGCGCGTCGAGCTCTCCGGGGGCGAGGCGCCCCTGGATCGCGCTCAGGCGCTCGTGCAGCCGGTAGCCGCGGTGGCGCGCGGCGAGCGCGTGCAGCTCGCGGGCGAAGATCACCTCCTGTGCGCAGCGCGCGCAGTGGACGTGCACGACGTCGGCTAGCGCCCCGCGCCGGGCGATGCCGCGCAGCATGCTGATGATCGGCGTGACGCCGCTGCCGGCGCTCACGAACAGCAGCGTGCGCGGCAGCGGCTCGGGCAGCACGAACGTGCCTTCGACGCCGCCCAGGCGCACGACCGTGCCGGGGGTCACGCGTGCGCACAGGTACGGCGAGACCTTGCCCTGTGGCACGAGCTTGGGGGTGATCGCGATGCACCCGTCGGCGCGCGCCGGGTCCGAGGTGAGCGAGTACGCGCGCCAGTGGTGCACGCCGTCGACTTCGATGCCCAGGCGCACGTACTGCCCGGGCAGGTGGCCCGGCCATTCCCAGCCCGGCTTGATCGACACGGTGACCGCGACCGAGCTCTCGCGCTCGACCCGCTGCACGCGCCCGCGCAGCTCCCGCGTGGACCACAGCGGGTTGACGAGCTCCAGGTAGTCGTCGGGCGTGAGCGGCGAGGTGAACGATCCGATCGCGCGCAGCGCCCGGCGGCGGAGCTCGGAGACGTGCGGCACGGCGCCGCGTTCAGGCACCGGCTGAAGGGCGTGGGAGGAAATCGACGAGCATCATGACCTAATACAACGTTACCTCGTTTGAGGTTACATGAAACACGGTATCGTGACGTCGAGATGGCGGGCACGGGCTTGGACACGCAGCGGAAGGCCGCGAGGCGCGGCGCGAAGGCGCCGGACGCGGGCGAGGGCAAGGCGACGGGGCAACGCCGCGGCCACGCGCCCGCCGGCGCGCGGCACGGCGCGACCCAGGCAAGCGACGGCGCGACGCACGCAACCGACGGCCCCCGGCGTGGCGGTCGCGAGGCGGCCAATGACGCCCCGCCCGCGGACCTGACGATCGAGCAGCTGGCTGGCGAGGTGGGGATGTCGGTGCGCAACATCCGCAACCACCATTCGCGCGGGCTGTTGCCGGCGCCGGAGGTGCGCGCTCGCGTCGGCTACTACAGCGCCGAGCACGTGCAGCGCCTGCGCCTGATCCTCGCGTTTCAGGCCGACGGCTTCAACCTGACGGCGATCGAGCGCCTGCTGAGCGGATCGGGCGGGTCGGCGGCGCGCCTGCTCGGGCTGCGCGACGCGATGGCGGCGCCGTTTGAGAGCGAGACGCCGGAGGTGATCACCGCGCAGGAGCTGCAGGAGCGCTTCGGCGAGGTGGACGCGAAGGACGTCGAGCGGATCCGCAAGCTGGGGCTGCTGGTGGCGCTCGGCGACGGGCGCTTCGAGGTGCCGAGCCCGGCGCTCATGAAGGCAGCCGAAGAGGTCGCCGCGCTGGGGATCTCGATGCACACGGCGATCGATCTGATCGAGCGCATCAGCCGCGACTGCGAGTCGATCTCGCGCGCGTTCGTGCGGCTGTATCTGAAGGAGCTATGGGAGCCGTTCGAACAGGCCGGCCAGCCGGAGGAGCGCTGGGACGAGGTGATCGACGCGATCCGCGCCCTGCGCCCGATCGCCTCGGAGGCGCTGTCGGCGGTCTTCAAGCAGCGCATGAGCGCCCAGGTGGAGAACGAGTCGGCGAAGCTGCTCGCGCGCCAGGTCAAGCACCCGCGCTAGCCACGCGCCGTCCGCCGCCGGCTCGCGGCCGGCGGACCGGCGGGCCGGGAGGGCCGGCGGGCGGGCGGGCGGGCGGGCCGGCGCTCGGGAGGGCCGGCAGGCGGGCGGGCCGGCGCGCAACCGCGTGCATCTACGCTGTAGCGGTCCATGGACCAGCAGCACATCCGCAACTTTTGCATCATCGCGCACATCGACCACGGCAAGTCGACGCTCGCCGATCGGATCCTCGAGCTGACGCACACGGTGCAGGCGCGCGAGATGCGCGCGCAGCTGCTCGACTCGATGGACCTCGAGCGCGAGCGCGGGATCACGATCAAGGCGCAGGCGGTGCGCGTGTTCTACACGGCGCCGGGGGCGGACGGCGGGGCGGGGCAGACCTACCAGCTGCACCTGATCGACACGCCCGGGCACGTGGACTTCACGTACGAGGTCTCGCGCTCGCTGGCGGCGTGCGAGGGGGCGCTGCTGGTGGTGGACGCGGCCCAGGGCGTGGAGGCGCAGACGGTCGCCAACACATACCTGGCGGTCGAGTCGGGGCTCGAGCTGATCCCGTGCCTGAACAAGATCGATCTGCCGGGCGCGGAGCCCGAGCGTGTGGCCGGCGAAGTCAGCGATCTGATCGGCGAGCCGCCCGAGTCGATCCTGCGCATCAGCGGCAAGACGGGCGAGGGCGTGGGGGAGGTGCTCGAGGAGCTGATCCGGCGCGTGCCGGCGCCCTCGGGCGATCCCGACGGGCCGGCGCGGGCGCTGATCTTCGACTCGGAGTTCGACCAGTACCGCGGCGTGATCGCGTACATCCGCGTGGTCGACGGCGCCTTTCGCAAGGGCGAGGCGATCCGCGCGATGGCGACGGGCACGCAGGCGGACATCGACGACATCGGCTTCTTCAGCCCGCAGATGATGCCCACCGACCAGCTCGCCGCGGGCGAGGTGGGCTACCTGATCACGGGGCTGAAGGACGTCACGCAGCTGCGCGTGGGGGACACGCTCACCACGCGCGCGCGCACCGGCGCCTCGGGCGCTCGTGCGCGCGCCGTCGAGGCCAGCGAGCCGCTGCCCGGCTATCGCGAGGTCAAGCCGATGGTCTTCTGCGGCCTGTTCCCGATCGAGTCCGACGACTACCCGGACCTGCGCGACGCGCTCGAGAAGCTGACGCTGAACGACGCGGCGCTGTCGTGGGAGCCGGAGACCTCGGACGCGCTCGGGTTCGGCTTTCGCTGCGGCTTTCTCGGCCTGCTGCACATGGACATCGTGCGCGAGCGCCTGGAGCGCGAGTACGACCTGGAGCTGCTGGCGACGATGCCCTCGGTGGAGTTCGACGTGACGCTCACGAACGGCGAGGAGCTTGTGGTGCACAACCCCTCGGACATGCCCGACCCGGGCACCGTGGCGGAGATCCGCGAGCCGTTCATCCGCGCGTCGGTGATCGCGCCCAAAGAGTTCGTGGGGGCGGTGATGGAGCTCTGCCAGGAGCGCCGCGGCGAGCACGCGGGCATGCACTACCTGTCGCCGGAGCGCGTGCAGCTGACGTACGACCTGCCGCTCGCGGAAATCGTGCTCGACTTCTTCGATCAGCTGAAGTCGCGCACGCGCGGCTACGCGTCGCTGGACTACGAGCTGATCGGCATGAAGCCCTCGGACATGGTCAAGCTGGACGTGCTGCTCGCGGGCGACCCGGTGGATGCGCTGTCGATGATCGTGCATCGCGAGAAGGCGTACGACGTCGGGCGCCAGCTGACGGACAAGCTGCGCAAACGCATTCCGCGCCAGCAGTACGACGTGCCGATCCAGGCGGCGATCGGCTCGCACGTGATCGCGCGCGAGACGGTCAAGGCGTTTCGCAAGGACGTGATCGCGAAGTGCTACGGCGGCGACATCACGCGCAAGAAAAAGCTGCTCGAGAAGCAGAAGGAGGGCAAGAAGCGGATGAAGCAGGTCGGTCGCGTGGAGGTCCCGCAGGAGGCGTTCCTCGCGGTGCTGGAGCTCGGGGAGGAGTAGTGACGCGCCTGCCCGCGCAAGTCAGGGTGCTGTTCGTGTGCCTGGGCAACATCTGCCGCTCGCCGACCGCCGAGGGCGTGATGCGCGCGCTCGTGCGGCGCGAGGGCCTGTCCGAGCGCATCGAGCTCGACTCGGCGGGCACCGGCGCGTGGCACCTCGGCAGCCAGCCGGACGCCCGTGCGAGCCAAGCCGCGCGCGCTCGCGGCGTCACGCTCGAGGGCCGCGCGCGCCAGGTTCGCGTAGACGATTTTAATTATTTTGATGTTTTGCTGGCGATGGATCGGCAGAACCTGCGCGAGCTGCGGCGACTGGCGCCCAGCGAGGGACTGCGGGTGAAGGTGCGGCTGCTGCGCGAGTTCGACCCCGTGAGCGCACGCTCGGGAGAGCTCGACGTGCCCGACCCGTACTACGGCGCTGGGGGCGGCTTCGAGGAGGTCTTCGAGCTCGTGCGCGCCGCCTGCGAGGGGCTGCTCGCACAGATCCGCAACGGATTTCCCGCCCGCCCGCAGCCGTGACGCTGCCGCCCGGCGCGAGCGGCGCGCGACGCGTCGTCGGCGGCGACATCAACGAGGCCTACAGCGTGCGGCTGGCGAACGGTCAAGAGGCGTTCGTGAAGACGCGTGCGGACGCCGCCCCCGGCGAGTACGCCGCCGAGGCCGCCGGCCTGCGCTGGCTGGCCGAGGCGGGCGCGCTGCGCACGCCGCGCGTGCTGGACGTGGACGAGCGCTACCTCGCGCTCGAGTGGATCGCGACCGCGCCCAGGAGCCGGTTGGGGCGGGCGGGCGCGCAGGAGCTGGGCGCGGGTCTCGCGGCGACGCACCTCGCGGGCGCCCCGTGCTTCGGCCTTGGCGCCGTCGCGCCCGCGTCCGGCGGCCCTCAGACGCCCGCGCCCGCGCGCTTCGGCTCGTTGCGGCTGCCCAACGATCCGACCGGCGAGTGGCCCGAGTTCTACGCCGAGCGGCGCCTGCGTCCGCTGGCGCTGCTCGCGCGCGAGCGCGGCGCGCTGCCCGCCGCGGCGCTCGCGGCGGTCGAGCGCGTGTGTGAGCGGCTGGCCGCGCTGTGCGGCCCGCCCGAGCCGCCCGCGCGCGTGCACGGCGACCTGTGGTCGGGCAACGTGATCGCCGACGCGCGCGGCCGGCCGTGGCTGATCGACCCGTGCGCGTACGGCGGCCATCGCGAGGTGGACCTCGCGATGCTCAGGCTGTTCGGCGCGCCCTCGGAGCTCCTGTTCGCGGCGTACGAGCAGCGCGCGCCGCTCGCCGAGGGCTGGCGCGAGCGCGTCGAGCTCTACCAGCTGCTGCCGCTGCTCGTGCACGCGCTGCTGTTCGGCGGCTCCTACGTGCACGCGGCCGCGCGCGTCGCACGCCGCTACGGCGGCTGAGGCGTCCCGATCGGCGCCGCGCGTCGGAATTGGCGGGTGTGCGTCCCCAAACGGTCTCGGCGAGGCGTCGGCTGTACCTGCTGTCGCGCGTGGTGGTCGCGCGCCACTACCGTCGCGAGCTGACGCTGCCGGCGGTCGCGCGGGCGCTCGCGAGCTCGCCGCGCCAGCTGCAGCGCGCGTATGCGGAGTTTGGCGACCGCAGCTTTCGCGAGGACCTGCACGCCCGGCGGATGGCGGTCGCCGCGCAGCTGCTGATCGAGCAGCGCTCGATCCCGGTCGCGGACGTCGCGCGCCTGGTGGGATACAGCGAGGGGCCGCACTTCGCGAAGGCGTTTCGCCGCCACTACGGGCTATCGCCCGCGCGCTTTCGCCAGGCGGCGCTTCAGGCGGAGGAGCGCTCGTAGAGGGGCGTCGCGTCGAGCGGGTGCTCGCTGCTTGCGTCCTCTACGACGACGGCTTCCGCGCCGGGCAGGCGCAGGCGCATCAGCGTTCCGCCTCCGGGCGCGGGCTCCGCGCCGACGCTTCCGCCCTGCTGGACGGCGACCTGGCGCACGATCGCGAGACCGAGCCCCGAGCCGGGACGCCCGCGCGCCTCGGCGCCGCGATAGAAGCGGTCGAACACGTGCGGCAGGTCCGCGGCGGAGATCCCCGGGCCGTGGTCGCGGACGCTCAGCTCGCCGCCGCACAGCTCGACCTCCACCGGCTCGCCCGCGGGGCTGTACTTGATCGCGTTGTCGACCAGGTTGCTGACCGCGCGCTCGAGCCGCGCGGGCACGCCGGTGAGAACCGTCGGCTCAAGGCGCGCGTGCACGGGCGTTCCGGGGGCGTGTTTGCGCGCGCGCTCGATCACCTCGTCCGTGAGCAGGTCCAGGCGCACATCCTCGACGTCCGCGCGCGGCTCCTCGCCGCGCGCGAGGTCGATCAGGTCGTTGACCAGCAGCGTCAGCCGCCCGATCTGCTCGACGACCTCGTTGAGCAGGCGCTCGCGTTCCTCGGCATTCATGAACTGGCCCTGCTGCTGGAGGATCTCGATGTTCGTGCGCAGGCTCGTGACGGGCGTGCGCAGCTCGTGTGAGGCGTCCGCGACGAGCTGGCGCTGCGCGTGCACGGAGGCGTCGAGCGCGTGCATCGAGCCCTCGAGCGCGTCGAGCATCGCGTTGAAGCTCGTCGCCAGCCGTCCGATCTCATCCCCGCCCGAAGGCTCGATCCGGCTGCTCAGGTCCTGCGTCGCGGTGACGTGCTCGCTGGCGGCGGTCAGGCGCTTGAGCGGCAGCAGCGCGGCGCCCGCGACCAGGCGCCCGAGCAGCGCGGCGAGCGCGATGCCGCCGACGACCACCAGCGCGAGGATCAGGCGCAGGCGACTGAGCAGGCTGTCGACTTCGGTGAGCGGCAGCGCGAACTGCACCGCGTGGCCCTTGCCGAACGGCTCGGCGAGCACGCGCAGGTGGATGCCGTCGACGTACGCGTCGCGCATGAAGCGATGGCCGCCTTTCGCCGCGAGCGCCCGTGTGCGTGCTTCGACCGGAAGGTAGATGCCTTCGGCGCCGGGCGAGTGTTCGACGACCTTCCCGGACGGGTCGATCATCTGCTGGTAGCCGCGGACCTGGTTCGGGCTCGGCTGCAGCCCGCCGAAGACCTTGGCCGCGCGCGAGGTGATCGTGTCGCGGTCGTGGTGGTGCGGGCGCGCGAGTCCGGGCGCGGGCGATCCGAGCGCGCGTTCCGCTTCCAGCTGCAGCCGCCGGCGCCGGCGCAGGGCCTCGGCGGTCCCGCCTTCGCCTTTGGTCTCGAGCGCGCGCAGCAGCTTCGCGCTCGCGCCGTAGGCTCGCACGCGCAGCTGCGCGTCCACCTGGTTGTGCAGCTGATCGGAGGTCAGCACGTAGATCAGGACCGACGCGAGCACGACAGCGATCGCGACCGCGGCGGCCGACACGATCGCGATCCGCCGGCGCAGGCTCATGACGGCGTGCGCAGCACGTAGCCGACGCCGCGCACGGTGTGCAGCAGGCGCGGCTCGTCGCCGACCTCGGTCTTGCGGCGCAGGTAGCCCATGTACACGCCGAGCGAGTTCGAGCTCGAGCCGAAGTCATAGCCCCACACGCTCTCGAAGATCACCGAACGCGTGAGGACTTGGCGCGGATGGCGCAGAAACAGCTCGAGCAGCAGGAACTCGGTGCGGGTGAGCGACAGCTGGCGCTCGCCGCGCCAGGCCTCGTGCGCGCCGAGATCAAGGCGCAGGTCCGCATATGTGAGCACCTGCTCGCGGCCGTCGTCCTCGCCCGCGCGGCGCAGCAGCGCGCGCACGCGCGCGAGCAGCTCGCGCAGCGCGAACGGCTTGACCAGGTAATCGTCGGCGCCGGCGTCCAGCCCGGCGACGCGGTCGTCGACCTCGCCGCGCGCGGTCAGCATCAGCACGGGCGTGCTGTCGCCGCCCTCGCGCAGGCGCTTGCAGACCTCCAGGCCGTCCACCCGCGGCATCGCGATGTCGAGGATGATCGCCTCGTATGGCGCCGCGCCGAGGCGCTCGAGCGCCTCGTGCCCGTCGCTGGCCTTCGCCACGTCGTAGTGTTCGAGCGTCAAAGCCCTGAACAGCGCGTTCTGGACTGCGGGCTCGTCGTCGACGACCAGTATGCGTGCTTGCTCGGCCATGTTTCGCAACGTCTCCCGCAGGCGGTCCCGCGCAGCGCCTGCGCACGGCCGCGCCGGGAGGGCGCAGATATCAGGCTAGCGTGACTGATAGTCGTAGACATTCGGCTAAGCGCCAGCGAAAAGAATCCTAAGAATCGGGAGGAGGAGCGGGACCATCGTCGAGCAGCGGGTCGCGCCGCAGGACAGCGACAGCGAATCGCGCGAACGCGCGGACGCGCTGGCGGCGCAGTCGCGCACGCTGCGCAACAGCATCATCAGCCTGGCGATCTTCTTCGCGCTGGTGATCGCGCTACTGCTCGCCGTCCCCAACCTCGACGCCGCGACCGACCGCATCGAGAAAGCGAGCATCCCGTGGACGGCCGCCGCGATCGGCCTCGAGCTGCTCTCGTGCCTCGGCTACGTGCTGCTGTTCGAGCTGATCTTCGGGCGGCTCGGGCGCGGCCTCAGCTCGCGCCTGTCGTTGGCGGAGCTCGCGGTCAACTCGGTGGTCTCGGTGAGCGGTCTAGCGGGGATCGCGCTCGGGGCGTGGGTGCTGCGCAGCAAGGGCATCTCGGTCGAGCGGATCGCCAAGCGCTCGGTGCTGGTCTTCGTGCTCACGAGCGCCGTCAACGTGGCCGCGACGCTAGTGATCGGGGTGCTGATGTGGTCGGGCGCGGTCCCCGGCTCGCGCAACGCGCTGCTCACGCTGCTGCCGGCGCTCGCCGCGCTAGCCGCGATCCTCGGCACGCTCGCGCTTGCGGCGTGGGCGCGGCGGGCGGCCGGGCGCCGGCGCCTGGAGCACGGCCGCGTGGCCGTGGCGCTGAGGGCGCTCAGCGACGGCGTGTACGACGCGCTGACGCTGATCGGCGAACGCGACTGGCGGCTGCTGGGCGCGGTCGGCTATTGGCTGTTCGACAACCTGGTGCTGTATGCGTGCCTGGTGGGCTTCGGTCACGCGCCCTCCTTCTGGGT
Source organism: Solirubrobacteraceae bacterium (assembly GCA_035503075.1). Classification (GTDB taxonomy): domain Bacteria; phylum Actinomycetota; class Thermoleophilia; order Solirubrobacterales; family Solirubrobacteraceae; genus Palsa-744. The sequence goes on along the minus strand of DATJTT010000067.1, from coordinate 21,834 downwards.
CGTCGCGATGGCATATCTGGTGGGCATGCTCGCCAACTCGGTGCCCGTGCCCGGCGGCTTCCTCGCCGTCGAAGGCGGGCTCGCGGGCATGCTGTTGCTGTTCGGCGTGCGCCCCGCCTCGCTGGTGCTCGCCGCGGTGATCGTGTACCGCGCGATCTCGCTGTGGCTGCCGGCGCTCGTCGGCTCGCTGGCCTTCCTCGGCCTGCGTCGCGAGATCGGAAAGCCGGTCGCGCCGTTCACGCCCGCCCGTTGACCTGCTTTATGTACGCTTCCTCGGCGGTCGCCTGCTGGCAGGCGTGGCCGGGCAGGCCGTCGAGCACGCGCGCGAGGCGCGCTTCGATCGGGCCCCACAGCCCGGGGCAGTAGACCGGCAGCGGCAGGTCGCCGGACGCCGAGCCGGGCGCGTTCAGCGGTCGCAGCTGCGCGGCCGCCTGCAGCGCGTGCGCGGGCGTGTCGGAGAAGATGTCGATCGCGACCCTGCCGGAGTAGATCTCGAGCGCGCGTCCGCCGTTGTACGCGGTCGCGGGCACGCCGCGCAGGAGCAGGTTCCGCTGCGCGCCAAAGGAGGAGTTGGAGTGGCGGACGTAGATGACCGTCGTCACCTGCAGCGGCAGCGGGCAGCTGCTGCCACCGCCGAACAGGCCCTTGCCCTGGACGCAGTCGCCGTAGTACACGCCATCGCCGACGCCCGGGTCATAGCTCTTGAGCCCGTCGGCGGCCGCGAGCGGCTGCCCGTCGAAGCTCGGTCCGACCCAGTAGACGCGGAAGTATGGGAACGTCTGCGCTTCGGCGAGCTCGCTCGCGGAGATCGGCCCGGGTTGGCTCGTTCCGCAGCCTCCGAGCGCGAGCGCCGCGCACAGGCCCGCGAGCGTCGCCGCCGCGCGCGCGGCCGGCCGCGCCCGGCGTGGGCGCACGGGGTCGATGGCGGGGGCGTCGATCATGGGCGTCATTATCTTGGCGTGCTCAGCAGAGGCACAGCTACTTCCGGGCCCGGTGGCTGTTCACAGTCCTGCGCAACCGCCGCGCTCGCGGCGTACGCGCCGGGGTCCGGTGGGGTAGCACGCCGGGCCCCGGTCGAGCTTGCCGGCGCGCGCGCCAGATCGGCGCAGTGGCCGCGCGTGGGCAGCGTGCTGATCTCGCGTGCCCCGCCGGCGTCCGCGGCGCCCGCGTGGCGCGCGACGCTCGGCCTGCTGGCGTTCACGTGCGCGCTGATCGCGGTGTGGCTGGTGGCCGATCCGCGCACGCCCGACCTCGCGGCACAGGTCTACCGGGTGGCGCTCTTTCACGAAGTCGGCCTGGCCGTGTGGGACGACAACTGGTATGCCGGGCACGCGCTGCTCGGCTACAGCCTGCTCTACCCGCCGCTCGCGGCGGCGCTCGGCATGCGGGTGCTCGCCGCGCTGTGCGTGCTCGCGTCGAGCCTGCTGTTCGCCGCGCTCGTGCGGCCGGTCTACGGCGAGGGCGCGCGCTGGGGGGCCGCGTGGTTTGCGGTGGCGGCGCTCGGCGACGTGTGGATCGGGCGCCTGACGTTCGCGCTCGGGGTCTCGCTGGCGCTTGCCGCCGCGCTGGCGCTCGCGCGCGAGCGGCGGCTGTGGGCGGCGGCGCTCGCGGCGCTGTGCGCGGCCGCGAGCCCCGCGGCGGCCGCGCTCCTGGGGCTCGCGGGACTGTCGCTGGCGCTCGCGCGGTGGACACCGCGCGCGTTCGTCGTGCTCGCGCTCCCGGGCGCCGTAGTGGTGGCGGTGCTGGCGGCGCTGTTCCCGGAAGGCGGCTATGAGCCCTACCCGATCCTGTCGTTCGCCGCGACCGCGATCGTGATCGCGGCGTTCGTGCTCGCCCTGCCGCGCGAAGCGCAGCTCGCGCGGGTGGGCGCGTGGGTGTATCTGCTGGCGTGCGTCGGCTGTCTGCTCGTGCGCTCGCCGATCGGCAGCAACGTCGAGCGCTACGGCGTGCTGCTCGCGGGGCCGCTGCTGCTGTGCGAGCGGCTGGCGGCGCCGCGGCGCCGGCGGCGAGCCGGGGGCCTGAGCGAGGCGCTCGCAGGGCGCGCCGGCGGGCTGACGCAGGCGGCCGCAAGGCGCGCTCGCGGGCTGACGGCGGGGACGCTCGCGGCGCTGGGTGTGATCGCGGTGTGGGTCGCGTGGGGGCCGGTGCGCGAGACGCTGGCGGTCGCGGGCACGCCGGCGAGCAGCGCCGCGTACTACGCGCCGGTCAAGCGCTTTATCGCGGCTGTGCAGGCGCGCAGCGGCTCGCCGCTGCGCGTCGAGGTGCCGCTTACGCGCTCGCACTGGGAGGCGGCGCTGCTCGCGCCGAGCGTGCCGCTGGCGCGCGGCTGGGACAAGCAGATGGAAGAGCGCTACGACGGCGCGCTGCTCGCTCACGGGCTGACGGCGGGCGGCTACGAGCGCTGGCTTGACGAGCAGGCGGTCTCGTATGTGGCGCTGCCGGACCTTCCGAGCGACCCCTCGAGCGCGCGCGAGGCGCAGCTGATCCGCGCCGGCCTGCCGTACCTGCGGGAGGTCTTCAAAAGCTCCCACTGGCGCGTGTATCGCGTGCTCCGGGCGACGCCGCTGGCCGCCGGCCCCGGCCGCCTGAGCGCGCTCGGGCACGACTCGTTCACGCTGCTCGCGCGCACCGCCGGGCGCTTCGTGGTGCGCGTGCACTTCACGCGCTACTGGGCGCTGACGCGCGGCGAAGGCTGCGTGGCGCCCGCGCCCGGCGGCTGGACGCAGGTGAGCGTACGCGCGCCCGGGAGGGTGGTGGTGAGCGCGAGCTTCTCGCTCGCGCGGGCGTTCGCGAACGGCGGATCGTGCACGGGCGCGCGCGCGAGCTAGCGAGGCGCGAGCGCGTACAGGCTGGTGACGCCGGTGAGGTACACGTCGGTCCCGTCGCTGATGACCGGGTCAAAAGAGCCGGTGTCCTTGCGAAAGAGCACGCGCCCGGTCGAGATGCCCAGGCCGTAGGTGCGGTGCTGGCCGAGGTCGGCGAAGTACACGGTGCGCCCGATGATCGTCGGCGAGCCGGAGATCCGCCCGCCGGCGTGAAAGCTCCACTCGACCCGGCCGCTGCGTGCGTTGAGCGCGTAGAATGTGCCGCTGTAGGAGCCGATGTAGATCGTGGGCCCGAGGCCGGGCGCGTTGGTGACGGCCGGCGAGGAGTACACGTAGTCGCCCGTCTGCACGGCCCAGTCGAGCTTGCCGGTGGCGGCGTCATACGCGTAGACGCGCCCGTCGGTGTTGCCGAGGAACACGCGCCCGTATACGACGGCTGCGGTCGAGTAGAAGGTGCCGCTGCCGAACAGCGCGCCTTCGGAGGAGCTGCGCCACAGCCGCCGGCCGGTCTGCTCGGAGACGGCCTGCAGGTGTCCGGAGTAGTCGCCGAAGTACAGGACGCCGTTGGAGAGCGTCGGGCTTGCCTTGACGGCGCCGCTCGCCTGATAGGTCCACAGGACCGCGCCGGTGCGGTCGTCGAGGGCGTACACGAGCCCGCTTTGCGAGCCGAAGAACAGGCGCCCGCGATCGATCAGCGGGGAGGACTCGCTGGGGCTGGGCAGCGCGCGCCACCAGCGAACGGCGCCGTTGGCGCTGTCGAGCGCGATCACGCGGCCGGGGCTGTCCGGATGCCCGCTCGAGAGGATCGTGACGTAGACGGTGTTGAAGGTGACTGCGGGCGAGGACGCGGAGAGCCGGCCGAGGCGTCGCGACCAGAGCACGTGCCCGGCGCGCTTGTCGAGCGCGGTGAGCACGGCGTCGTCGGCGAGCTGGAAGATGCGTTCGCCGTAGATCACGGGCGGGAACTCGAGCAGCACGCCGCTGTCGTGCACCCACAGGCGCTTGAACGGGGCGTGCACGCCGACGGGGGCGGGGAAGAAGCGCGTGTGCTGCTTGTCGTAGCCGTACAGCGGCCACGAGAAGCCGCTCGCCCCGCGCGCCGGCAGCTTGGGCGTGGCCTGCGGCACGAAGCGCGCGTGCGGGTGGTAGACGCTGCCGGTCCGGTGGCGCTCGTACAGGTAGCCGGCGAGCGCGATCGCGGCGAGCGTCGCGAACAGCGCGAGCAGCGCCGCGAGCATGCGTTTTGGGCGTGGAAAAGGCAGCCCGCGGTGCTCGCTCACCGGCCGGCGCGCAGCTCAGGCTGCGAGCTTGCTCGAGGAGCTGCCGGGCGACGTGGTCGGGGAGGGCTCACCGAGCGGCGCCCCTGCGGCGGCGTGCATCTGGTGCCTGTGCTCGCGCGCGGCGCGGACGCCACGGCCGCTGGAGCGCGCGCTCCGGCGCCTGCCCGAGCGGGTTATGAACAGCCGCGTGACGTTGAGCGCCACGAGCCACAGGCAGGCGGCGGCGAGCAGCGGCAGGGTCAGTCCGGAGACGAGCGTGAGCACGTCGTGGTCGCCGCCGAGCGACCAGTTCCAAAGCAGGTAGTCGGCGACGGTGAGCCCGGAGACGAAGACCAGCGGCCTGTGCAGCACGTGCGTAGCCTAATGGCGCCGGGGGACGGATGGTGGGTTTTCGGCGGACGGATGTCGCGTTGTGCGAGCGTCGCCGCTGGCGCATGAGTGCCGTGCCCGCCGTTTGCGCGCCAGGGGTTCGAGAGCGTCGGCATATGATCGCGGGCGATGGCCGGCGCGCATGACGGGTCGCAGGTGTTCGCTTCGGGCGTGCTCGACGGCAGCGTGGCGCTGGTGACTGGGGGTGGCACGGGTCTGGGCAGGGCGAGCGCAATCGAGCTCGCGCGCTGCGGCGCGCGCGTGATGATCGTCGGTCGCCGCGCCGAAGTGCTCGAGCGCGCGGCCGTGCAGATCGGCGCGGCGACGCAGGCCGCGGCGTCGCCGCACGCCGGGGCGGCGGTCACCGCGGATGCGCATGTCACCGCGGATGCGCATGTCAGCGCGGATGCGCAGGTCGGGGCGGATGCGCAGGTCGCGTGGGTCGCGGGCGACGTGCGCGAGCGCGGGGATGCACGCCGGTTGGTGGGGGCGGCGCTCGAGCGCTGGGGCCGGCTGGATCTGCTGGTGAACAACGCGGGCGGACAGTTCTTCAGTCCGGCGGAGCTGATCGCCGCCAAGGGCTGGCGGGCGGTGTGGCGGCTGAACGTGGACGGCGTGCTGCACATGGCGCAGGCTGCGTTCGATCTGGCGATGGAGGCCGCGGGTGCCGGGATGGTCGTGAACGTGACCTTGTCCCCTCATCACGGGATGCCGGGCATGGCGCACTCCGGCGCGGCACGCGCGGCGGTTGAGGCGCTGACTCGAGAGCTCGCGGGGCGCTGGCGGCGGACGGGCGTGGCGGTCACGGCGGTGGCCGCCGGTCACTTCGACACGGAGGTGCTCGCCAAGTACCCGGCGAGCGTGCGCGCGGGAGCGTCGCGCACGGTTCCGCTTCAGCGGCTGGGCGCGGTCACCGAGCACGCGTGGCTGATCGCGCTGCTCGCCTCGAAGCTCGGACGCGCGTTCAACGGCTCGACGATCACGCTGGACGGCGCGCGCGACAACTGGTGCGGGCCATGGCCGCCGCAGGGGTTGGCGGACGAGACGGGGGAGCTGCCGGTGGAGGAGCGCCGCTAGGCTCCGCTGGCGAGGCGAGCGCGCGCAATCTCGGCATACGCTGCGCTGAGCACGAGGCGGCGGGCGAGGCGTGAGCCGCGAGGCCGGGGGTTGCGCACGGGCGGGCGGGAAGGCACGAGGCGGCGGGCGAGGCGCGAGCCGCGAGGCCGGGGGTTGCGCACGGGCGGGCGGGAAGGCACGAGGCGGCGGGCGAGGCGTGAGCCGGGAGGCCGGGGGTTGCGCACGGGCGGGCGGGAAGGCACGAGGCGGCGGGCGAGGCGTGAGCCGGGAGGCCGAGGGCTGCGCACGGGCGGGCGGGAAGCACGAGGCGGCGGACGAGAAGCGGCGGACGGGAATCGAACCCGCATCATCGCCTTGGAAGGGCGAGGCTCTACCATTGAGCTACCACCGCGCGGGAGCGAGCTGGGCGCCGCGCGGCGGTTCGCTCGCGAAGACAGTTTGCAACAAAGGCGGCGCGCTTGGCGGCGCGTCGTGCGGATCGCGGAGCCTTGGCGCTCCGGGCGTACGGCCCGTGGCATGGCTGCCAGTGTTGCTCAGCCGAGCTCTCGTGCGACCAGCGGCAGGCGCAGAGGCTCGCCGCCGCGCAGCACGACGACGTCGATTTGGGCGCCTATGACGTCGGCGACCATCAGGCGCTGGATGTCGTCTACGCCATGCACGCGCGCGCCGGAGAGCTCGACGATCAGATCCTCGGCGCGCAGCCCGGCGCGCTCGGCTGGGCTGCCGGGGGTGACCTCGATCACCTCGAAGCCGGTCGCCTGGTCGCGCTCCCGCCGGGCGCGCGACGGCAGCGGCCGCGATCCGCCCGCGACTCCGAGATACGCTCGGCGGACCCGCCCGTTGGTCATGAGCGCGCCGATCACCTTGCGTGTCGCGTCGTTGACGGGCACCGCCAACCCCAGTCCGACGCCGGCGACGGCGGTGTTGATGCCGACGAGCTCGCCGAGGGAGTTCACGAGCGCACCGCCGGAGTTCCCGGGGTTGAGCGCCGCATCTGTCTGGATCACGTTGTCGATCATGCGTCGCGCGCTGCCGGAGCGCGCGGGAAGCGAGCGGCCGAGGGCCGAGACCACGCCCGCGGTGACCGAGCCGGCGAACCCGTGTGGGTTGCCGATCGCAACGACCAGCTGCCCGACGCGCAAGCGTCCGGCGTCGCCGAGGGTCGCGGGTGTCAGCTCATCGGCGTCGGCTCGCAGGAGCGCGAGGTCGGAAAGGGGGTCGGCTCCGACGACGCGAAACCCGATTTCGCGTCCATCGACGAAGGTCGCATGGCCGAGCCGGTCACGGCCGGCGACGACGTGCGCGGAGGTCAGCAGGAATCCATCAGGCGTGAGCACGACCGCGCTGCCCGCGCCGGCGGGCACGCGACCCTGGCGTGTCGCGCGCAGGACGCGCAGGTTCGCGACGCTCGGTGCCAGCCGGTCGACCACTCCCGCGACCGTGCGCGAGTAAGCGTCCAGCGCCTGCGCGTCGGTCTCGACCAGCGACCTGTCGTGCGCGGCGCCCGCGTCCGGATCGAAGGCCGACTCTCCGGCGACCAGCAGGACGCCGGCGCTCATCGCGCCTCCGACCCGCATATGCGCTCGTGCTCCAGCATGCCCCCACGATAGGACGGCGAACCGAGCAAGCTTGTCCTCGGTCCCGCGCTAGCCGTGGAGCCCGTAGAATCGGGGGTGCCGCGGGGAGTGGCGCAGTCTGGTAGCGCACCCGGCTGGGGGCCGGGCGGTCGCTGGTTCGAATCCAGTCTCCCCGATCTACAAAAGGCCCATGTTCATATGTTCATGGGCCTTTTGCACGTTGGGGAGGCTATCGGGCCGGCGCGTGGGGTCCAATTTGGGGTCCAATGTTTGCTCTTCCGTCGTGCGCGCGCGCTTCGAGCAGCACGTCGTAAAGTCGCGCTCAGGGCTTCGTCGGGGTTCGAGCCCTCCAGCGCGTCGCAGACGGTGGGTCGGTGATCGATCCGACGTTGGTCAGGGAACTGCTCTCCTCGGGCAAGGTCGACGACCCGCTGGGCGCGCTGACCGCGCGCGAGCGCGAGGTGCTCGGACACATGGCGGAAGGTCGCTCCAACGCAGGGATCGCGCGCGTGCTCTGGGTCACGGAGGGCACGGTCAAAAAGCACGTCGGCAGCATCCTCGTCAAGCTCCCGCTCCCCGACACGGGCGACGACCACCGCCGCGTGCTCGCAGTGATCACGTTCCTTGAGGCGCAGTAGGAGACCTGGGGTCGGCGGCCCCGCGAAGCGCGCCCTTGTCATCGGCCAGCCTGTAGTGCGGGAACCTCGGCCCCTGCAGTGATCTCTGATCGCAATGCTGCTCCTGGCCCTTAAGACACTTCCTAAACGGTGAACGGTTTGTGTGGTGAGTAGCGCGAGTCTTACGTCGAGTCCGGCCCACTCCGGATGCTGACCGCGCGACTCCGAACCCTTCACCGGACCCCAAAGCCTCACTTGACCGCTCGCGGCGCCGCACGCACAGGGGCCTACTCGCGGCGCCCGTTTCGCCTGGTTAGGCCTGCCCTCGCCTACGCGCGCGCTGCGCGCACCAGCGAAGGAATCAATCTGCGACCCAGGCTGCGGGAGCCGGCTTGCCCGGCCATTTTCGCATCCCTTACGGGGATGCGGCCGGGGCTGCGACCGGCCCCGCACCGGGCGAGGCCTCATCCGAAAAGGAGCTCACAATGTCCGCTGGACTTACAGACTCGGACAGCATGTTCTCGGTGCGCGAGACGCCGTGGCACGGCCTGGGTGCCGTGTTGGACGAGCCGCCGGCGACGGTCGCGGAGGCGATCGACGCGTCGGGGCTCGGCTGGAGCGTTGCGAAGGAGCCAATCGCGATCGATCGCGGCGAGGCGCCCAGCGGCGATTGGTGGCAGCCGCGGTGCGAGGAGATCCCCGGCTTCTTCGCGACAGTGCGTCAGGACACCCGCGAGGTGCTGGGGATCGTCGGCGAGCGCTATCGCATCGTGCAGAACGACGAGGCGTTCGCGTTCATCGACGGGCTGCTCGGCAGCTCGATCCACTTCGAGACGGCGGGCAGCCTGCACGGCGGCCGGCGCGTGTGGGTGCTCGCGACGTTGCCCGATCACGTCGAGGTGGGGGGCGACGACGTGCGCCCGTACGTGCTGCTGATGAACAGCCACGACGGCTCGACGGCCGTGATCGCCGCGACCACGCCGGTCAGGGTGGTCTGCCAGAACACCCTGAATTGGGGTCTCCGCAGTGCCCAGCAGAAGTTCTCGATCCGCCACACCGAAGCGGTCACGCAGCGTGTCCATGAGGCTCGCCGGGTGCTCGATCTCTCGATCGACTACTACGCGCAGTTCAAGCGTTTCGGCGACGGGCTCGCCTCCGAGCGCTGTACCGAGCGCCAGCTGCGCGCGGTCCTCGACGAGCTCTATCCGAACGGCACGGGCGATGCGGTGAGCGGCCGCACACGCCGCTCGCGCCAACAGACCAAGGACCGCATCGTAGAGCTGTTCGTGCGCGGCGAGACGCAGGGCAACGCGCCCGGCTCCAAGTGGGCGGCCGTGAACGCGATCGTGGAGTACGGGGACTGGCTGCGCCCGCTGCGCTCGAGCGGCCAGCGCTTCGCTCGCACGCTCGACGATGGACCCGAGAAGACCCGCGCGCTGCAGCTCGTCGCAGCAGCCTGAGATGGCGAGGCCCGGCGGGTGTCCTATGCTCGCCGGGCCTTCCGCGGCCGACCGATGGACGTCGCCCGCGTCCTGGCCTACCATGAACAGTCAAGGAGCCGGCCCCCGGGGCCGATCCTCCTCAAGGAGCGTTTGCAATGGCTACCCGAACTGACAACGAAATCCGCGAGCTGAGCCCCGAGGAATGGGACCAGCTCGTCGATGAAAAAGCACGCAAGTACCTCGGTATGAGCGGCGCGGAGTTCGAGCGGCGCCTGAACGCGGGCGAGATCGACATAGACGACAGCCCCGACGTGACGCGCGTTGCGATGATGCTCCCGCTCCATGCCCCACGCAAGTAGAACGCCAGCCGAAGCGGTCGAGCACTACCGCGGCCAAGTAGTGCGGCTGCTGTCCTGCGTGACGAGCGCCCACACCACCGTGAGCGGCTATCACGCCTCGGATCTGCCGCACCGCCTATCGCTCGCTGACGGCGACCCTGTGCGACTGCGCGGCGAGCCGCGCCTGACTCTCGACGCCACAGAGCAGTAACGGGTACACGAGGACGCCGACGGTTGGCGCGTTGAGATCGTCGGCTACCTGTACGCCATCGGGTACGAGGGCCGCGAGCTTGTGGCCTACCACTGGCATCCGCACGGCGACAGCCCGATCACCCGGCCGCACATGCACGTCGGCCCGACATCCGCGTCGGCGACCGGTGGCTCGGGAAGGTCCACCTACCGACGGGGCCGGTCGGCCTCGAGCGAGTCGTGAAGCTGGCTATCGCGGAGCTTGGGGCTGAGCCGCTGCGAGAGGATTGGGAGCGGCTGATTGCCGAGGTCCCCGTCCGCTGACGGTCTTCCGCGGGGTCGCCTCAGCGTCAGCGGCTCCGACGCGTGGCAGGGTCGTGCAGGATGCTCGTCACCGCCAGCTCGTGACCGAGCTTCGCGCTGACGCGGATTACCGCGTGCGCCGCCGTGCGGGGACCGAGCCTGAAGACGACGGTAAGCCGCCCGCGCTTGAGCGCCAGGGTCTTCGCGCCGGAGGCAACCGTCCGGCCTCGCAGCCGGCCAATGAAGCCCACACGAACCGTCCCGCTCGCGGGGCCACTCACATGCACCAGCAGCTCGCGCCCCCGCGACTCACCGGTCGCTGGCGTAGGCGACCCAAGGGGCATCGGTTGGGTGGGGCGCGTGGTGGCCGCCCCTCTTTCGCGCTCGGGCTCCCGCTGACGGCGTACAACCTTGGCGTTAGAGGGGAGACCTCCGAGCAGGTCGCCGCGCGCTGGCGCGCGGAGGCGCTATCACGGCCCGCGCCGGACACCGAAGGGAGGGGTCGTGTTGTCCTTCGGCGCGAATGACACGACCGCCGAGCACGGCCGACCCCGTGTCGAGCACGAACGTTCTTGCGCTGCGCTCGCCGCGATCCTGGGAGACGCCGCGTCGCTCGGCCTGCCCGTGCTGATGGTAGGCCCGGCACCCGTGGACGATCGCGAGCAGAACGTGCGCATCCGGAGGCTGTCGGACGCCTTCGCTGAGGTGTGCCGCCGGGCGAGCGTGCCTTTCGTAAGGGTGGTCGAGCCGCTGCTCGCCTCGGATGTATGGATGCAGGAGGTCGCGGCGGGGGACGGTGCCCACCCGGCAGCCAACGGCTACGAAGCCCTGGCGGGCTGTGTCATCGCTGGCGGCTGGGTCGATTGGCTGCGCGGGGCATAGGGGCGTCGCATTGGCCGTGGATGTGGAGCTTGTGATCTTCGATTGCGATGGCGTGCTTGTCGACAGCGAGGTCATCTCCAACAGGGTGCTCGCTGCGATGCTCACTGAGCAAGGTCTGCCGACCACGCTGGCGCAGGCACGCCGCGAATACCAAGGGCTGCTGCTCGCGGACGTGCTCGCTCGCGCCGAGGCGAAACTCGGCCGCCCTCTAGCGGCCGACTGGCTTGCGCGTTGCGAGGCCGAGCGCTCCGACGCGTTCCGCCGCGACCTGCGGCCCGTCACTGGGGCGGCCAGCCGTAGCCGCGAGATCGGTTGCGTGTGTCGAAACGAGCGTATGACGGTTTATGTGCGGAGTCCTGTTGGTGGCGGAGGCGGCTCCGCGATACGACGCGGTGGCGAGACGGGTTTCGCTCCATGTACGCCATGCTCGTCTCGGAAGAGGCACAACACTCGTCCGGCGGGCCGAGCTGCGCTTGGAGCGAGCAGGCCTGCCCAGCCTGCGCGCGATAGCTGCTCGCCGACCTGCTGAAAGGCGGACCAGCTTGCGCGGCCGGGGAGAGGTGGGGAGAGGCCCACCCTGGCCAGGCGCTCCGGTGACGAGAGGTCGGCAACTTCGACATCGACCTGCCACGTCCACAACGCGTGCGGCATTTGCGCGAGGGGCGGGATTGCTCGCTCGGCGAGATGTCGGTACCACTCCGCCCACGCGGTGTCGTCGCTGTCGGCCAGGTAGAGCGCGTCCACTGTCTCGCCGCGCTGCCAGCGGCTGTCCGGTCGCGGGTCGCGTTCGGGTAGTGGTGGTGATCCGGGGTAGGCGTGCTTGACCCAGCGCCCGCGCACGGCGACCGCTGCGACCTGGAGGGGCGCGTCAGCTCGCGCCTGGATCCTCGAGGCCGGAGATCAGGCGGGCGACCGCTCGGTAGTCGCCCTTGGCGATGCGGTCGATAGGCTTGTCGTCGTCGAGCGCAGGAATAGGCTTGCTGAGCCATACGGGAATGTAGGCGGGGCGGATGACGCGTGCGAGTCGTTCGACCAGCGAGGAGAGCTCGGCTAGCCGCTCGGCGCGGACTCCGCTTGGAGCGCTGCGACGCGCGAGCCATTCGCGGACGGTGCTCGGCGCTGCGCCTGTGGCGCGGGCGATGTCGCGGTCGGAAAGGTGGCCGGTGTCGTGGATGTGGATCGCCTCTTCGGCATACGCAAGAGTCATGTGCGGAAGTCTAGCATCGTGGTCGGCGCGAAACCGGCAGAATCCTGGCGCCATACAGAACAGACGAGCGTCCGTAGACACGATGCGCTTAAGGATGGGCTGGCTGACAGATGTTCACGAGGCATACGCGGTCGCCGATCGCGGAAAGCCCGGCTCTTTGGGTGGCCTGGGGATCGCAAACCGATCGCAGAGGCCCTAAAATCCGCATTGGGAAGCCAACTTGAACCTGTCTCCCCGACTCGTGTAGACAATTATCTGCAATGGTGGAGCGCGAGACTGGCCGTTGGCGACGGTGTGCGCTACTGCTCCATCGCAAGCAAGGCGCTCGTCTCGGCAGTCGCCGGGGAGCGTGATGTTTTCGTCCCAGGCGGGCGTCTGCTGGGGTCTGGCGCGGACGCTCGCTCGGCATCTCTTTTAGCAGTGGTGGCGGGCACGGGGGCACTTGCGTGCCTGGTGGCTGATGACTGCAGGACCAGCGATGGGGTACGGTCACCATGAGTGCGGCAGGTCGCCGCCGAGCGACCGAGGGGGTCCCGGGCTCGCTGCGCACGGAGCATCAAGCGGCTGGCCCCAATGCTGGCATAAGGACGGCAGAAAGCGGGGAGATCCACGATGGCGGTTGTGCAACGCAGTGTCCAGATCAAGGCCTCGCCGCAGGAGACTATGGCGCTCCTCAGCGATGCCAGTCGCTGGCCGGAATGGTATCCGGGCATGACGAAGGTCGAGATCGCCGCTCCCTTCCCCGAGGAGGGGGGCAAGGTGATGTTCAAGGTGAAGTCGGCGGGCGTGTCGATGCCGATCACCGAGACGGTTCTCGACTACCAGCCGGAAAAGCTGCACCTTTTCCAGATGGACGGCATGTTGTCGGGGCGCGCTCGCTGGGAGCTCACGCCGCAAGGCGACGGAACACGCCTGACCACGACGTTTGACTACGCGCTGCCGGGCGGCGCTTTCGGCAAGATCGCTGATGCGCTCATGGTCAAGCGCATGAACGCGAAGAGTCTCGGAGAAGCTCTCAGCAACTTCAAAGCACTCGTCGATCGTCAGTAGTCCTTGAGTGGGCCACCAACTCGAAGGGACCCTGTGCCCTGCGCGAGGCCGAGCTTACCGGGCCACCGAGAAGACCATCCGCTGATCGTCGCGGTCGTCGCGGGCAGCCTCAGCGAGGGCAGCCTCAGCTCGATCGCGAACGCCTCCTGGTCGACTCCTCAGCAAGATCGAGGCGCCGACGTGGCCGACCGGGCTGGCCAGCACGCGCCGCCACCGCTCGCGAAAGACACGCTCGATCAAACAGTACCCTCCAACCCGTGGACATGCACCAACGGACGGACCTCTACCACCCCGCCGAGCCTAGCCGCGGGGCAGCGAGCAGCAATCTCGAGCACCGCGTCGAGATTCTCCGCTTCAAACAGGTAGAAGCCGCCAAAGACCTCCTTGGTATTCGCAAAGGGGCCGTCGGTGATCAACGTCTCGCCGCCCTCGACACGCACCGCGCTCGCAGTCTCGATCGACTGCAGCCGAGCACCCCCAACGTAACCCGGGAGCTCCGCGATCGCGAAATACTCCGCAGTCATCTGCTCCAGCTCCGCAGCGCTCAGCGCGTCATAGGCATCTGGCTTCTCATAGACCAACACCGCGAACTGCATACGCCCTCCTTGAAGATCGTTATCAACCCTACGACGAACAGACACCGCCGCAGGGGACAAACCTCCACGGCTACGCCTGCAGGACCACGTTTCGATGGCAAGCTGGCGCGACCCGAGCGGAACCCCGCAAGCTCGAGTTGGACTGGATGCACAAGCACGCGACGGCGTCGAGCCGCTGCCGCAGTCCGGCCGAGCAGCGCAGTCCACACCGGGTCGTGACGCCGGTCGGCTGATTCTGCGCGATCAACGAAGCACGACCAGCCGGCCCGTCGTCGCTGCGGCGCTCCTCGCCGCGAGCGAGTCCGACGGCTGGCACGATGACGGCGATGGGCCTCGCCTGACGCGCCCTTCCACATAAGCGCGCCGAGCAGGATGCGTCACGTCGCCGGCGAGATGCGCGTCCGACCACGAAGGCAGTTCTCGGGTGGTCGTAATGTGGCGGCTCGAGCGTGGCCGCTCCGCACCGGGCGGCGCCGCGCCCGCGCCGGCGCCGTGGCCGGTTTGCTCTCGGAGGCCGTAGCGCTGCGCCGCGCAGCGAGATCGCAGAGTTCCTCCGAGCCAGCGGCGCAACGGGGATCGGGTGGCGATAGGGTCGGCGGGAGGCGCCTGGGCCGCACGGCGTAGCCGACCGACCTGGTTTGCTCCCGTCGCCCGGGCTTGACGGAGGTTCGCGTATTTCCGGCTTGCATGAAAGCTGTCCCCTTAGCGTGCGCACGTTCGTCGTTGGGGCGACAATCCACTCTCCTGTGTGGGAGGGTCGCTCAGCGAGCGCCGGCATGCAACTAACTTCTAAGCGTGACGCCCGAGACCGAGGCAGTCGTGCCGCACGCGGTGTCCCACCACACGGCGGGCGCCCTGAGATCTGCACGGGGCCACCTGCGCAAGTTTGCGCTCAGGCTCGTGTTCTTCGGCGTGCTCGCGTTCCTGCTGTTGCGGCTCGTCCCAAGCCTGGAGCAGGCGCTACACGATCTCGAAGGTGTCAGCTGGCCGTGGCTGGTCGCCGCGCTTGGCCTTGAGACGCTGTCTGAGATCGGATACGTCGTCGTTTGGCGTCAGATCGTCGACCCCGAGCGCGTGCTCGAGCAGGAGGGACGCGGCCGGCGGCTTGACGCTCGACTCGCTTGGGCCCAGCTCGGCGGTGGCCTGCTCGTTCCGGCAGGGTCGTTCTCTGGGGTCGGCGCCGGTGCCGTTCTCCTGCACCGGTGTGGGTTGCCGCTGAAGACAGTCGCTGAGCGCGAGTTCAATCTCAGTTTCCTTAACACAGCGATCGACGCGCTCGCGTTGATCTCATTCGGTGTCCTGCTAGGGCTCGGGGTCTTCGCCGGCCGAAACGATCTGACGCTTACGATCCTGCCCGCGGTGGCTGCTAGCGCCGGCGTAGCCGCGGCAATCGTGGTCGCCCACCGCGCGGACCATTTCGCCGCAAAGCTCCAACCCCGCCGTCCACGTATCGCCGCGGGGATCGGAACCGTCGCCCGAGCCGTCGAGGACACCAACGCGCTCGTCTTCGACAGAGGCGAATGGCGCAGTCTCTTCGGCGCTCTGGCCTACCTCTTCTTCGACGTACTCGTGCTCTGGACGGCGTTCTTTGCGCTGCACGCACACAGCGTGCCCGCCTTCGCCCCAGTGCTGATGGCCTACATCATCGGGGCGCTGGGCGGTTCGCTGCCGCTGCCGGCGGGGCTTGGCGCGATCGGGGGGATAGGTGGCTGCCTGGTCCTCTACGGTGCCGGGCACAACGTGGCGGTCGGCGCGGCCGTCATCTACGGCGCGATTGGGCTCATCGTGCCGTTCGTCGGCGGCCTCGTCGCCTATCTGCTGCTGACGCGCCAGCTCCGGAACTTGCGCAGGGACAGCGGCGGACACGGTGACACCGGAGTCCCGGAGTCGGCTGACGGTGAAGTCGCCGAGCTCGGCGCACACGCGTCGCCGGAGACGATGCCCGACTGAGCCTTGTCCGCGCCGCGCTCGCTGACCCGGGATGCCGGCCCGACCCGGGCCCTTGCCTGGGCGCTATGCTGCGACGCACCGTGGCCGATACCGACGAGCTGCCGCGCGAGCGCTGGCGTATCTACTTCGACGACCTCAGCCGGGGGCTGGCGACAATGCAAGCGACCGTCGAGATCGACGGCCCCGATCTCGGCGCCCAAGTGCAGGCTGAAGGCCTCGTGCTCGGCGGCATCTCCTACGACGATCGCGACGACGTCCTGGTGATCGGGCTGTCTCCCGGAGGGGCGACCGAGTCGCTGGAGCATCTTGTTTCG
Source organism: Solirubrobacteraceae bacterium (assembly GCA_035503075.1). GTDB lineage: Bacteria > Actinomycetota > Thermoleophilia > Solirubrobacterales > Solirubrobacteraceae > Palsa-744. The sequence continues at coordinate 5,818 of DATJTT010000067.1, read as the reverse complement.
ATGCCGCAGCGAATCCGCGTCGAGTCCTCAGATGCCATCCTGCCCTCGACCATCGAGGTCGAGGACTCCGAGGGTGAGCGAACGCTCGTGCGCCTTGCGGCAGCGCCGGCGTTGCCGACGGGATAGAAGCGGCACCCGCACCGAGGACGGTCGGTGCCACGTCTCGGACGCCCGCTCGCGGCGGCTGCGATCGACCGCGCGATTGCGCGCGGTCGTCAATCGTCCACGCCCGCGGGCTGGCCGAGCCCGCCGTCGCGCGGCCAGTGCGCGGCGGCGATCGTGAAGGCCTGGTGTGTGGCTCCTCGGCGGGGTCGAAGTCGCCGAGGAGGCCGATCACCGTGACGAATACGCGACCTCATTCGCAAGAGACCCGCTCGAACGGCGCTACCTCCTTCATGCCACCGAAAGGGCCGTCGGTGACGCCGGGGGTCTGGTTGACGGCCGCGTAATCGGCGTAGATCTGCTTCAGCGCGTCCTCGCCCAGCGCGTTCGACGCTTCCGAGCCAGGCGGCGGCGTGGAGCCCTGGTAGATCAGCATCACGCACTTCATCGGCTCCTCCTTGGTTGAACGTCCGCCCTTGAGACCAACGGGACCGCGCCGAATCGACACTAGTCAGCCCAATCCTCGAGCGGCTCGGCGTTGCTTCGCTACACCTCCCGACAGCGAGCAGGAGCGTTGACTCGTCAGGCCCGGCTGCTTCCGGTGGCCGCGTTTTTGTCGCCTTGATGATTAGAACGCACGTGCACGGGTAGATACGTGCGCATGCCAGCCTAGGGCGGGGACCAAGGGACCGGACCGGCGAAAGACCGAGTTTCTGCGCATGCGCGCAGGTGGGGAGAGTCGATGCGTGCCAATCGAGCGGGCGTAGGTCATGGGGGAAAGGCTCGTCGCCTCGGGGCAGGATCCGTACTGTGGGGCGGCCCGTGGATGCGCGTCGTCGCTGCGCTCGTCCCATTCTCTGTCTGGCTGGTGGCGGCGTCGGGCGCGTCCGCGTTCAGCGCGCATGGCAGCGTGGAACAGGTCTACGTCACTGGCTTGGCGGCCGATGCTCAGATGTCACTGCTGAACTCGAGCGGCGCAACCGTCAACACGCAGAGCGCGGACTCGCTGGGAGCGCTGCTGTTCCGCAACGTCAAGCCGGGAAGTGGCTACCGGGTTCGCCTGGCTTCCAACGGGGATCTCTCGGAACCCATCACCGTCCACACGGACGCCTCGGAGCCGTGGGATCCCAGCATCTACAACCAGGAAATCCCCGATAACGGATACACGTATCTGACGACGCGTGACGGCACCAAGCTGGCGATCGACATCCACCCGCCGACCAGCCCAGCGGGCGAGCCGGGCGTGCCCTCGGAATTCCACTTCCCGAGCTTCCCGATCGAAGGCATTTCGTTGGCGAGCTACGTGCCGCCGTACCCGACACTGATCGAGTACTCCGGCTATGGCTATGCGAACCCGGCTGGCCCGGAAAACGGCATCGCAGTGCTCGCCAACCTGATGGGCTTCGCCGTGGTCGACGTGAACATGCGCGGGACCGGTTGCTCGGGCGGCGCCTATGACTTCTTCGAACCACTCCAAAACCTCGACGGTTACGACGTGATCGAAACGATCGCCAAACAGCCGTGGGTGCTCGGCCACAAGGTGGGCATGCTCGGCATCTCCTACGGCGCGATCAGCCAGCTCTTCACCGCCCAGACAGAGCCGCACGCTCTTGAGGCGATCGCGCCGCTGTCAACGATCGATGCGACGGCGACGACGCTCTACCCCGGCGGCATCCTCAACACCGGGTTCGCGGTCAAATGGGCCGAAGAACGCCAGCAGAACGCCGAACCGGCCAGCCCAGGCCATGGCCAGGCGTGGGCGTACAAGCGGATCGAAGAAGGCGACCAGACGTGTGCGGAAAACCAGGACCTCCATGAAGAGGCCCTCAACCTCTTGCAGGAGATCAAAGAAAACGCGACATACCACCCGTCGGTCGCCGACCCGCTGGACCCGATCACGTTCGTCAAGAAGATCAACGTCCCGGTGTTCATGGCGTGCCAGTGGGAGGACGAGCAGACCGGTGGTCATTGTGCCGACCTCGCCCAGCACTTCACGGGCACGAGCAAGAAGTGGTTCACGTTCACCAACGGCGCGCATATCGACTCGCTCGATCCGGACACCTACGACCGCTGGTATGACTTCTTGTCGCTCTACGTCGCCCATAAAGCGCCGATCGAAAACTTGGCGGTCGTAGACGCCACGGCGCCCGTCATCTATCAGGAAGCGATGGGGCTACCCAAAGAAGACCTAGTCACGCTGCCGCTGGAACCGATCCAGGAGCAGCCGACCTACGAAATGGCGCTGGCTGAATTCGAAAAGCTCCCCGAGATCAGGGTGCTGTTCGACAACGGCGCGGGCAAGTCGCCACTCGGCGAAGCGACGCCCGGCAATCCCTATCCGGGCTTCGAAGCGACGTTCTCCGAATTCCCGATCCCAGGCACGGTCGCTCGCACCTGGTATCTCGGACCCCACGGCACGCTCGGCGAACAGCCTGCGACCGGCAAGGGAGTCGACTCATACACCTCGAACGCGAGTGCCCTGCCGCTGACCGACTACTCGGGCAACACGGGCAGTGGCGGGCTTTGGAGCGACGCGTCCAAGTGGGAATGGAGATGGGAACAGAATCCAGCCGGCAGCGCTGTGTCCTACGTGTCGGCGCCGCTCTCGGCCAACACAGTCGCCATCGGTGCGGGCGCCGTCCACCTGTGGGTCAGGGCATCCACCCCGAACGTCGACCTCCTGGCTACGGTCAGCGAAGTGCGTCCTGACGGCAACGAGACATTCGTGCAGAACGGCTATCTACGGGCGAGCGAGCGCAAGCTCGCCACCAGCTCCGACAACATGTTCAAGCAGAGCCCTACGCTGCTCCAGCCGATCCCCACGTTCCTCGAGAAGGACGTTCGGCCCCTGAGCCAGACGAAGTTCCTCCCCGTCGTCATCCCACTGTACTTCGAGGGCCACGCCTACCGGGCCGGATCGCGCATCAGGGTCACGATTGCCGCGCCCAACGGAACACAACCGGTGTGGTCGTTCAGCCAGACCGAACCAGTGGGCACCACTTCGCAAGTGGAAATCGCGTTTTCGCCCAAGCAAACGTCGAGCCTCATTCTTCCGATCGTGCCCGGCGTCAGCGTGCCCACGGAAGAGCCTCCGTGCCCGAGCCTACGCAACGAGCCCTGTCGTCCCTACCAGGCATTCGTGAACGACGGCTCCTGACCGCGGCTCATGCCGACCGGACGCGGTAGGTGCAGCTAGAACGCACGAGGCGCCATCGCGGACCTGCCTCTCATGGCAATAGCTCGAGACCGATCGGATGGGCTCGCGAGCCGAACCTCGACGAAGGGAGAGCTTACGATAGCGGTTGGACATTTTCTGGGCCGGAGTAGAAGGTAAAGCTCGGGCCTCCGCGAGAGCTACCGTACTGGTCGCTGACCACCACTTCGTCTATGCCAGGCGACATCGCAGCCGTTTCCGCGACGATTTCCGTCGCCGATAGGACCACGAAGGCCGCCGCTGAGCTACCGATTGTGAGGGTCGAGCCTTTGGTGAACGCCGTGCCCGTGATTCTCAGCACGGTGCCACCTTCGGTGGAGCCTTCACTCGGCGAGATCGCAGTTACGGCCGGGGGCGCAACATACGTGAAGCCCAGGGCGCTCGTGGAAGCGACACCATCAGGAAGGGTCACCACGACCTGGTCCTCGCCCGCCTCGGTAGCGGCCGTGTCAGCCTTGATCTCGGTTGCCGAAGCTTGTTCGAGAACCGTCGCCCTGTTGCCGATCGTGACCGTCGAGCCGTCGACGAAGCCAGTGCCCTTGATCACGACCTCCGAGCCGCCGAGCGCGGAACCCTGGGCTGGCACGATCGACGTGACGGTGGGCGGCGTGACGTACGTGAACTCGACGCCACTGTTCGAGGACCCACCGACATCGCTGACGACGACTTCCTGCCCACCGGTCCCAGCCGCCGTCTGCGCCAAGATTTCCGTTTCGGACCTCACGTCCACGGACGTGGCGGCCGCCCCGATCGTGACCGTCGCGCCGCTTGCGAAGCCCGAGCCGCGGATCGTCACGGTCGTGCCGCCGGGCGTCGGGCCCACAGCGGGTTCTACTGAAGAAACCGTAGGCGCCAGGTTCACAGTCTGGGGCAGGCTGTAGGTGGTGTAGTGGGCCATGCTGTGCGCGCTCCGGCGAACGACGGTGCTGAGCTCGTACGTCACGGTGCGCCGGTCACTGGGCGCCTTCAGCGTGATGTGAAAGCGCCCGTTCGCGCTCGGCTTCAGCTTCACGCGCGTGAGCGGGACAAGCTTCGAACAGGACAACCGCTGCTGGACGAGGATCTCGGCGGCTGGATCGGTCAACGGCGCGATGACTTCGCCGCTCAGCGTGACCGCGGTCGCGCTGGCGACCGGTGGATCGAGGACCAGGCGGCGAGTGAGCTTCAGGCTGAGGGAGCGTTCTGCGCCGACCTCGGCGATGTAGCGCGCGCTGCTGCTCTCGCGCATGGTCCTCGGGGGCAGCGGAGCGATCGCCGAGAACAGGCCGCTCGCGCCGACGCGCGCCGTAGCGACCTGCCGACGCCCAGCGAAGATGATCTCTACCTCGCGCCCGGCGAGGCTTCTCGCGGCTGTCCCGGCGAGCAGCACGTGCCCGCCTCGCTCGAGGACGTCGGTGAGCCTCAGCTTGCGGGCCTTGCACGAGGGCGCGGGCTCGACGGGCCCGGCAGCCGAAGCGGCGGTTTTGCTGATGGAGCGCGCGCTGGCGTTGGAGAGCCGGCCCACGTCGTGAGCGACGCTCGAGTAGCCGGCCGACGCCGAGGAGGCGACGGTGAGCGCAGTGAAGGCCGCGACGGCTGTCGAGCGACCGGTTCGGAGTCCTCTTCGCACACCGGAGCCGACGTCGAGCAGGCGTAGCTCGCGGCCGTGCTCACCGCGGCGCCCACTGGTATCGCCCGCAGTTCCGCTCGCTTTCGAGGCCCGGCGGTCCTCGGCGGCCGGCCTCGGGAAGCGCCGCCGCAGACCAGCCGGTCGAGTCAGCGCGACTTGTGGGTCGTGTGTGCGAGCGCGACGGTGACCGTGGGCGATCCGACGCCAGGGCTCCCAACGTAGGCGGCGCTCGCCTGCAGTTTGTTCGCAAGGCGGCTCGCGGCCGATGGCAGTTTCATCGTGAACGTCAGCGACTTCGTGCCGACGATCGTGACGGTGTGCGTGAGCACGGCCAGCGACTGCTGGCCGCGGACCAGTCGCAACTGGACGCGCACCCGGCCAGTGCGTGAGCCCGTCGGCGTTACGTGTACGTGGGCCACCCCGTCCGAGACGGTAGCCGTCAGCCGGATCGCGTTTCGCTTCGACGTGGCCACGTGGGCGGGCGGTGACGCAACGCTCCCCAGAGTGACCGCATTCGAGCCGGCATCGCCCATGGCCCCGGCATCGAGCGCGGGCGTCACATATGTGTATTCCACGGGGCCGTCGGCGGTTCCAAACTTGTCGGCGACCACGACCGGGTACTTGCCCGCCGTCTCAGCGGCCGTTTCGGCGATGATTTCGGTCGCCGAGACAACCACAAAGGCCGCTACCGAGACGCCGATTTTCACCGTTGAGCCTTTGATGAAGCCGGTGCCTTTGATTTTCACGACGGTTTCGCCTTCGCTGGAGCCTTCGGTGGGGCTGATCGAGGTCACGGTCGGCGGCGCGACATACGTGAATTCGGTGGTGCCGGTTGATTGGACGCCGTCGGGGAGTGTGACGATGACTTTGGCTTTGCCGGCGGTGTTGCCGGT
>DATJTT010000066.1:0-8847 GCA_035503075.1 Solirubrobacteraceae bacterium | reverse complement strand
GCCCGTCCACGGACACTTCCTCGCGAACCTCGCCGGCCCGTTCGTCATCGCCGGCGCCGGCACCGCGTTCGCGTTCATCCCGATCTCGATCGCCGCGCTCGCCGGCGTCTCAGAGCAAAAGGCCGGGCTCGCGTCCGGGCTCCTGAACACCAGCCAGCAGCTCGGCGCAGCGATCGGGATCGCGATCGCCTCGAGCCTGGCGGCGAGCCACACCCAGACGCTCGCGCACGCCGGCGCCGGCGCCCCCGCGGCCCTCACCGGCGGCTTCCGGCAGGCGCTGTGGGCGCTCGGCGCGATCGCGCTGCTCGCCATCCCGGCGATCTTCGCGCTCGTCCGCCGCGACGAGCTCTCCGACGCGCTCGCCAAGAGCACGATCCGCGAGCCGCAGCCCGCACTGGCCGGCGCGAACTGACCAAGCAAAACCACCACACAACCCAAACAAAAGCGAGACACACATGTCCACCATCGACGAAAAAGGGAGTCTGTCGACAATGAGCCACACGCTAGTCACCTACACCGTAAAGCCGGGACACGAGCAGGAAAACGCCGCGCTCATGCGCGCCGTCTTCGAGGAACTCGCGCAGACCCGACCGGCGGGATTCCGCTACGCGGCCTTCCAGCTGCCGGACTCACGCCAGTTCGTACACCTCTACACCAATGAAGGCGCCCCAGCCGGAGCGCTGCAACAGCTACCGGCATTCCAAGCGTTCGTGACCGCGGCCCAGGATCGCCACGAACAACCGGCCAGCTTCACCGAGCCGGAGCTGATCGGCGATTACCGCACATTTACGGACACCGACCGTCCGGCGGCCACCAACGAGTGAAGCCGCGGGTGGCCACACCGACACCGAAGGCGAGCTTTCGCTCCATCCGCCCGCGACCGCGCAGCGGATGGAGCGAGCCCCACCGGCGCGGCGCTGCGCGCCTACCGCTCCGCGCTTCCGGCCTCGTGACTGCCCGCGGTGGCCGTCGCGCAGAAGCCGACTCGTCGATCGACCCATCGCCGGTCCGAGGCTGACGCCGTAGGGCTGCTCAGCGGAACGCCGCACGATCCGGGAACCCGGGCCGTCACCGTCACACCCCCCCGCGGACGCAGCGCTCAGTCGTCTCGTATAAGGGATCCGCGGACGGCGTTCACGCGCCCGCCGGCACCGGACCGAACTACGTGGAACCACCAGCTCACGCGAGACGGCTTTGTCTCATCCGGTCACTATTCGTGGCTCATGTTTGCTTCGGGCGTCTCCCCTGCTCGCCGCCCGGCCGTCCCCGCTGTCATCTACGGTGAAGCCGTGCCGCGTCAAGTCGACGCCCGCAGCTACCGACGGGTCTTCGATGAAGTCGCCGAGGACTATGACCGTCATCGCCCGACCTACCCGGACGTGCTCGTCGACCGGGCGTGCGCGGGCATCGGCCCAGGCGCCGCGGTGCTCGAGATCGGTTGCGGCACGGGACAGCTCACGCGCAGCCTGCTGGCCCGCGGGCTGCGGGTGCGAGCCGTGGAGCCGGGCCAACAACTGATCGTGCGGGCTCGCGATCGATGCGACGGCCTCGGCGACGTGCAGTTCGTCGACTCGTGCCTGGAGGACGCCTCGCTGCAGCGTGCCCAGTACTCGGCTGTGTTCTCGGCGTCGGCGATCCACTGGATCGACCCGGATGTGAGCTGGCGCAAGGCGGCCGACGCGCTGGTGGACGGCGGAAGCCTCGCTCTGGTCTCCTACTTCGGGCTCGACGACCCCCGCAGCGCCGACGATCAGCAGGCGCTGCGTGCTGCCGTCAGGACGGTCGCGCCCGCAGCTGCCGACGCTCGGCCGATCTACCGCGACCTCGCGGGCACCCTCGCCGGCGTCGCGGCCCGCCGCCGGAACGTCTCGGAAGTGTGGGCGTGGCTGGGGGGCTATGAGATCGCGCGCGGGTATGCGGCAGACCTGTTCGATGACGCGCACCTCGCTGCAGTGCCGATTCTGCTCGAGCACACCGCTGACGAGCTCAGCGCGCTGCTGGGCACGATGTCGTTCTGGGCGGGGCTGTCACCCCGACAGCGCGACGCTCTCGTCGCCGAAAACCAAGCCTTCCACCGGCGGATCGGCCGCCCGATCCGCTCCAGCACGGTCGCCTGTCTGGTGGTCGCACGGCGCCAGCCCCGCACCTGACCGAGTGAACCGCTACCTCGATGACGGCCGCCCTCACGGCAGCCAGCCGAGGTCAGCGGTCGTTCCAGCCGGCGCCGGTCGCGGCGTACTCCTTCACCCGCGCCTGCATCAGCGCCTTCAGAAGCTCGGTCGGCAGCACGCGACCGTAAGGGAGCTTGATGAAGCCCTCGCCGGCCTCGTATCCGGCGGCCTCGACCGCGGCCTTCTGGGTGGCGAAGAACCGCGGTGGGAAGCGCAGCGAGCAGTGGTTCTTGAAGTTCTGGAGCATCCACAGGCTCGTCTTCTCGCCGCGGACGTACACCGGCAGGTTCCACTTCAGTTCCTCTCGCGCCTGCGGGTCGGCATCGCGGCTCAGCTCCCTGAGCGCCTCGAGGTGCGGGCGCTGGACATCGCCGAGCTGCGCGAAGAAGTCATCGACGCTGGACCGTTTCGGCATCGGCATGGTGCCAGCGTACAGGCGACCCTCCCCGGCGGTCTACGCGCAGCCCTCAGCGCCTCGTCGTGATTCTCGCCGAGCGCGTCGACACGGATCTCATCGAGCGCGCAGGCGGCTCGCAAAGCCCTCAGCGAGGAGGAGAACTGCGCCAGCGTCCGAGCGGGCACGCAGGAACGCAGCCGTAGCTCGAGCTCGCGCTCAAACGTCTTCGTGGCCCGCGCCAGCGCCCTCCTCCCGGCCGGCGTCAGCTCGATGATCGACGAGCGTCTGTCGTCGGGGTTCGGGCGCCGCTCGCAATATCCCGAGGCCTGGATCGAGTCGACCAGCTTGCTGACGCCGCCGGTGCTGAGCGAAAGGGCGCCGGCGATGTCGTACACGCGACAGTTGGGTCGGCCGGCGATGATCTGCATCGGCTCGAACTTGTGCAGCGGCAGATCGTGCTCGGTGCGCAGTCGGGCATCGATCGCGTTCCAGAGCTCGGTCTCGAACCGGATCAGCTCGCTGAACAACTGCTTGAGATCTTCCATCAGTCCGACTCGAAGTGGATCCACTCGCCCTATCGGCGGGCGTATGATGTCAGCCGCTGTCGTCGTTAGAATCGCGGCATGGGTCGATGGGAGCCAGACGCACGCGGCCGCTTGATGCAGGCGGCCTTCGCGCTGTATCGCGAACGCGGGTTCGAGCAGACCACGGTCGCCGAGATCGCCGAGCGGGCGGGGCTGACGGAGCGAACGTTCTTCCGGCACTTCGCCGACAAGCGCGAGGTTCTATTCGCCGGTGCGAACGCGCTGCAGGAGCTGCTCGTCAGCACGGTCGCCGAAGCGCCCGGGTCACTGGCGCCGATCGACGCGGCAGCCGCGGGTCTCGAGGCCGCCGGCGCTCTCATCCAGGAGGGCGGCGAGTTCGCGCGTCAGCGCCAGGCGATCATCACCGCGAGCGCCGAGCTTCGCGAGCGCGAGCTGATCAAGCTCGCATCGCTGGCGACGGCGCTCGCCGAGGCGTTGCGGGGGCGCGGCGTCGAGGACCCGGCCGCGAGTTTGACCGCCGAGGCGGGGATCGCCGTCTTCAGGGTCGCCTTCGAACGCTATGTCGGCGAGCCCGACGGGCAAGACCTGCCGCGCCTCATCCGAGAGTCGCTCGAGGAGCTCAGAGCCGTTACAGCGGGCCGATAGTCGCCCCGGTCGCACATGGATGAGACGCCGCCCCTCCGGGAGCTCCTACCGCGAGCTGAGAGGATGTTGGCGCGGCGATGTCCGAGCGTCGCCGCGCACACCCGGTCGGAGATGGCGAATCTCACTTGTCCGAGACAGGCTGCTCTGAAGCGTCTGCCGCGGTGCCATCTTCGGCGGGGTCGATGCTGCGCGCCTCGCGCCGCGCCACCGTCGTCAGCGCGTTGATGTCCTCAATGTCCCCAGGTCTTGCGGTCGTCTGCTTCATCCGGATCAGGTCGTCCACACCAACTATGTTTATGGCGATCTCGTCGAGCTCGGTGGTCAATGCGCGCGTACGCATCCCGGCGTACGCGGTGGCGCCGGGGACGTCATTGAGGATGTGCAGCTCCCCGTGTCGTGTGGCGAGCGGCGGCACGATCGGTGCGAGGCGAAGCTGCTCGGCGTTTGGGGTCGGCGCGCTCGAGCCCAACTCCAGCGGGTGGGCGTCGAGAGCCACGAGCGCGGCTTCCAGTCGCTTGAAGTTCTCCGCCTCGGGCGCGGGCATGACGTCGAGATCCTTGGTCGTTCGCCGCCGTCCGTGCACCTGTGCAGCAACCCCGCCAATGACGAGATAGTCGACGGCGTGCTCTGCGAGCACCCGAAACAGCTCTCGGAGGTCCAGGGGACGCTCGAAGGCGTCGCTCATGAGCGCACGTGGCGCGTCGCAGGGTGGCCCGCCCTCCGTGCCCGCGCGCCCGCGATCTCCAGCTCGCTCGCAACCAGGTTCCACGACGCAGCCTCGCGCAGGCGCTCGCGCGCCGTAAGTCCCGCAACCTCGCGCTGCATCTCGGCAAGCGGCACCGTCTCGCAGTCGAGGCGCTCGCCGAGCACCATGAGCAGGTGGCCGAGGCGCTCGAGCGTCGGGGACTCGACGCCACGCTCGATGCGGCTGATCGCATCCTGGCTGGTACCCGCTCGCAGCGCCAGCCGGCGCTGGCTCACGCCGTGCCGCGCGCGCGCCTCGCGAAGCAGCACCGCCGCTCTCGTACACCGCATACGGTGTGAGAATAGCGCCACGCCCACTGCGAGACCGGGTTGCGCCACCCGGGCGCAGGTAGCTGCCGGCGCGCTTCCACGATCGCAGCACGCGCAAGCCGACGGCACGCGCCGCGCGCCGCGCTCACCCCGGCGCCTCGCGGACGACCTCCGCCGGGCGCTTGTCGTCGCGCAATCCGAGGAAGCGCGGCTGGCGCAGGCGACCGTCGCTCGTCCACTCGGCGAAGCCGACCTGGGCGACGAGCTGCGGCCGGGTCCAGTGCGTGCCGCGCGGGATCGGTCGGGCGTCCACGAATGGCGAGTCATGCGTCTCGAGCTTGCGCAGTTTGGCGCCGAGGTCGGCGAGCCTGGCCGCGCTGAAGCCGGTGCCGACCTTCCCGGCGTAGCGCAGCCGGCCGCCTTCGTGGTAGCCGACGAGCAGGGCGCCGAAGTCCGTGCGGCCGCCCGCGGGCTCTGTGAAGCCGCCGATCACGAGCTCCTGCTCGGATGCGCACTTCAGCTTCAGCCAATCCGTCGAGCGGCCCGCCCGATACGGGGCGCCGGCACGCTTGGCGATCAGTCCCTCCCAGCCGGACCGACACGCCTGCGCGAACCGCCGCTGGGAGTCGCCGCTCCAGGCTTCGGTCAGCTGCAAAGCCTCGCTCGTACGGATCGTCTACCGCAGCCGTGCGCGGCGCTCGCGCAGCGGCCGGCCCGTGAGATCCCCGCCGTCGAGCGCGAGCAGGTCGAAGACGCAGTACACGACCGGATATGCGGCGAGCAGCGCCGGGGAGCCGCTTGGCGATCCGCTCGCAACCTGAGCGTCCTTGCCGTTGCTCGCGGGCGCGGCGCTACCGTTCTGCGGACGGGTCGCCGAGGGTGTTCCGGCGGGCGCGGCGGCGAGCGCAGGCATCTGCGCGCAGTCGGTACGCTCGGCCGTCTCCCTAGGGACCCGCGCAGGGACAGCGACGGATGTCACCCGCGGTGAGCATTCGAGCACGGCCGCGAGCGCCAGATGGTTGAGCGGCTTACCGCAGACGCAAACACCACCAACGGAAGAAAGCTCAAATACCGCCGCCGTCGAACGAGAGTTCGGCGGGGAACGTTAGCTTCGAGCCCCGCCGGCAAGTCGGCTCATCCGCGGCATCGAACTTTGGTTCCCGGGATCGTAAGACGTAGATACGGGTCAGAGGCAAGACATCTCGTAGCGGCGATGACTCGCGGTCGCCCCGGAGGCGGTCGCGTTCTTGCGCGGCGGCGCCACACACACCTTGGCACTACGGCGCGTTGCCCGCTTCAATAACGCTCCTGTGCCGGCTTGACGGGTGGAGTAGCTGTCGCGCACAACTACGCTCAATACTGGTAAGTGCTATTTGTGGATTATTGGTAATAGTAAGTGCTGGACCGTGACCGGAGAAGCTTGGTCCCTTTACAACAACTCCCCGCTCTCGCAAACATTCTGCGAACCTAGCACTTCCGGCCATGGCCGTAGGCTCTGTAACTATCGAACCTACAACCCTTCTCCTGCCCGCGTGGCATTCCTTCAAAGCGCGTTCAGCGAGCGTACGCGTAACACCTCGAGGAAGCGGTACGCCCCCTCTTATCCATCCGCTGATGTCGGATTGGTTAGGAAAAGAGATACCGTGAGCCTTCATACATTCGGTATAGTCATGTAGGTGTTCCTGAGCTATCTGTAGTATTTGGTGTTTTGTAAGCCCGGCCACTCGCTGAGCTGACGACGCACCCAATGCTCGTTCCGTTCGAAGCAGCGTGCTCAGCAGTAGCCGAGTTTCCTCGGTAGACACTTCGAGTTCGAGATGCGCGACGGTGTGGCCCGTGGGTCGATAGTCACTCACTTCATAGCGATGGAGCAACTGAAGGAGATCCCGTTCCGGATGATCATTGGGATAGCCGCGCGCGGATAGGTCGTCGAATGCTCGTTCTGGGATAGGTTGCAGCCCAAATGGCGCCCGCCGCTCCGCGGCGGGTAGCGCGCGATACCCGCTTGCAACCCAGGCACGCATGTCTTCGCACACATTGGGGACTGCGTCAGTCAGCCACACAGCTTCGGTATCTACAATCGAGTGAATGAGTCTTGTGATCGTCCCTTCACTCCACTGCAGTCGATCCACCGCAGTGACAAACACATGTCGCACGTTGGCCTGAGAGCGGATACGTGTAATTTCCAATGCCTTGAACACCAAACCAAGCAGCACAGTTCGTGCTGGTGGTTCGCCGACGCGAGACGCTCCCCCGCTCGGTGAGCCTCGCAAAACGTGCGAACACGTCGCACTCATCTCGTCTCCAACACGTTCAACGACGACCTGTGTACGACCCATATCGTTACGCAAGGCCCGCTCAAGCTCATAGCGAGCTTGCAGATACCCGCTCGTCGCACGCCCGTCACGGCTCGTCGAGCGCGATGAGTCATGCGCCACCATAACTGCTAGCGCGCCGCCTGCCGCGACCAAACCAAAAAGAGCCGTGACGATCAGTAGCCTCCTCAATCTACGGCCCAACATAGCACCAGGTCAAATTCCAAAGCAGCTGTCTTGTGCGCGAAGCTAGCATGGCGCCGCTGCCGAGGCTCCCGTGCGCGGCTCTCCGATACATCACCCGACCTGCACTTTGTCTTTTTGTCCTCGACAGTAGAAATCCTCGCGTTTCTCTTCATGTCCGGCCATCCACGGACACGCTTCCGGCCGTTCCCAGAGCGTTAGGACGTGGTAGAACCCCAATGTAAGCGTACCTTGCTCTTCGGTTGCATAGTCGACGTAGCACTCACCGGGCCACGGCTTCATCTTCTCCACGGCCGTCGCGCACGATTTCAGCTGCTCCGCTGCGATACGTAGGTCGGTAGCGTCTCCATTTAGTAGCCCGATCGCGCCTTCGTCCCCATAAACTTCTTCCCAGGTTTCCATGCCCGTGCCTATTTCGCCTGCCCAACGTAGAAACGTTGTGGCCAGTTCGTTCGCGGCTTTCCACCATAGGACGCGCGGATCGGTTTCTGCTCCGAAACCGGTCATTTCGGTTTCGTTCACGGGTGGTTCTTCGAGGACTGGTGCCGCGACTGCTTCGACTGGCGAGGGAGGTGCGGGGTATGGGCCGTTTTCTGGGCCTTCCTGGTGTGGCTGTGCGAGCGGCTGGTTGGCGGTGTATTCGTTGGGCGGGTCCTGGGCGGCGGCGCCTGAGAGTTCCTGGGAGTTGAGGTGCAGGCCGAGTTGCGGGATGTATGAGGGGCTGCTGCTGCTGATGATGCCGGTTTCGCCGAATCCACCGAGCACGACGACCATCGCGCGGCCGTAGAGCTCCCTCCCCTGATAGGCGAAGGTGGGCACCCCCAGCGCCTTGCCGAGGAGCAAGTCAGGGTCACTCCACAGCTCATGGAAGATGCGGTTCTCGCCCACTCTCAGGAACTGCGCCCGCGGGTTCTCACTACTTACCCCGACCGCACTCACGGAATAGGCTTCCAGGTCCTGGCGACGACGATCGAAGGCCCTGTGCTGGGCGCCGTCCGCGTCCGCGCTGCACTGATCGCCAGGAAAGAAATAGATCACGACACCGGTGCCTGCGTCACCCGGCAGCATCACCGGCGTGCCCTTGAACGTCGCGAGACGCAAAACAGGAAGCGGCCGACCGACAGTCCCACCGGCCCCCCTCGGCCGTCCCCGGATGTCAGCCAGATGAGTGCGCCCGCGCCACGACGAATCGCCGCGTGGCATCGTTGCCCGGTGATCCACCTGCAGCCATCTTCTCGACCGCACGACCGGGAGCCGACTTGTCGAGCCTCTGCGATCGCCCGCCGACGCTAGTGCATCCGGGTCCACTTCCGCGCCATAACCGACGGGCGCTCGTGCGCCCGCCGAGGTCTGCTGGGTTTCGCTGGGGCCGGACTCAGTCATCGCCCGACGATCCCTTTTCCCCTCGCGAGTCGTCTGAGAGTCGACGTCTGATCTGGCCCCACTGTCGACGTTTGAAGTGGCCCCACCTCTGTCCGATCTGAGCCGGACGCTGGGCGCTCTGTTGAGCGCTACGCGAAAGGTCGGAAGGAGTGAGCAGAGTGGAGCAGTTCGAG
>DATJTT010000065.1:0-9197 GCA_035503075.1 Solirubrobacteraceae bacterium | reverse complement strand
GACGGAGCCGACCACGACGTGCTGCTCAGCGAGGGCTCGCTCGCCGCGAAGGCCGCCGGCGAGCTGCGCCACGCGACCAAGTCCCACCACCACCAGGGCGTCGACCGCCTGGGAGCGGGCCTGGTCGTGAGCGGTCGCTCGACGCTCGACGATCTGCCCGAGGCGATCGAGCTTCCCGACGCACGCTTCGTGCTCGGCGTCCAGTGGCACCCCGAGGCCGACGTCGAGAGCTCCGTCGTCGCGGCGCTCGTCGGCGTCGCGGCCGGCGCCCGGATCGTCGACTAGCCGCGGCGGGCGAGACATATACTGCCCGCCCAGTGCGGCTGTCGAAGGCGATCAGAGCAACCGCCTGGGGGATGGTGCTCGCCGGGATCGCGGCGCCGCTGGTGCGCAAGCGTCTCGCCGCGCCGCCGCTGCTGTCGCAGGCGGTCGCGTTCGGCGCGCCGCTCGGGCTGTGCGTCGCGATGCGCCGCTCGCGCTCGCGCGACGTCGCGGTGTGCGTGCTGCAGATGTGGGCATACATCGCGGAGTACAAGGCGCCGCACGACGACGCCGACGCCCAGGCCGCGCGCGTGTTCGTGCGCTACCCGATGATCGCGGACCGCGTGCTCGGGCTGGGCGAGCTGCCGACCGTGCGCCTGCAGCGGACGCTCGCGCGCGGCGCTCCCGGCGCGGTCCGGTGGCGCGCGCTCGACCGCGTGCTCGTGTGGACGCACTGGAGCTGGTTCGCCTTCCCGCACACGGCGCTCGCGGTCATCCTCGCGCGCGAGCGCGAACGCTTCCCGCGCGCCGCCGTGCTCACCTACGCGGTCTTCGACCTCGGCGCGAGCGTCTACTGGTTCCTGCCGACCGCGCCCCCGTGGTGCGCACAGGAGCTGGCCGCGGCGCAGGACGGCCGCCCGCCCGCCGTGCGGCGTCTGATGGTCGAGTACGGCGAGTCGTTCTGGAGAGACGGCTGGGGCTCGCTCTACAGTGTGTTCGGAGGCAATCCCCTGGCCGCGATGCCCTCTCTGCACTTCGCCACATCCGTGATGGCCGCGCTCCTGCTCGCCGAGGTGGGACCGGTTGCGGGCGCGCTCGGGCTCGCGTATACGGCGACGCTGGGGTTCGCGCTCGTGTACCTCGGTGAGCACTACGTCGTCGATCTGCTAGCCGGGGTCGCGCTGACGGCCGCGGTGCGGCGGGCGGGGCCGCGAGCGGGCCCCGCGCTGGCCCACGCGGGGCGCGCCGTCGCCGCGCTCGAGGAGATGGCCCACGCGGCGGCTTGAGGAGGGGGTGAGCACGCGCAACATGGAGGGTGGCGGGACGCGCAAGACGGAGGGCGGCGAGCAACCGGGGGAGGCGGAGAGCGTCGAGGGGTGCCTGGCGGTCGCCCCCGCGACCCCCGCGCCCGCGGACGGCGCCGGCGGCGGACCCGAGGCGCCGGCGGGCGGCGGACCGAACGCGCCCGCGGACGGCCGGGCTGACGCGCGCGCCGACGGCCGGCCTGACGCGCCCGCGGACGGCCGGGCTGACGCGCGCGCCGACGGCCGGCCTGACGCGCACGCGGACGGCCGGCCTGACGCGCACGCGGACGGCCGGCGCGAGGCGCACGCGCACGCGGCCGCGGCGTGGACGCCAGCGTCCGGACAGGTGCGGGGCGCGAGCGAGGAGGAGATGCCGCGTGTGCGGCTCACGCGCCGGCAGGTCGTCGTCTTCGGGGTGTTCGTGCTCGTTGTCGTCGGCTTCCTTTACTTCGTGCTGCCCAAGCTCGCGGGCGTCGGCGCGACGGTCCACCACCTCGAGGGCGGCGACAAGTGGTGGATCGCGATCGGCGTGGTGCTCGAGGGACTGTCGTTCGCCGGTTACGTGCTCCTGTTTCGCTCGGTGTTCGTCGTCGCGGCCGACCCCGGCGCGCCGGCGCCCGCTCGCATCGGCTGGCGCGAGAGCTACGAGGTCACGATGGCCGGCCTGGTCGCGACGCGCCTGTTCGCCGCGGCCGGCGCCGGCGGCGTCGCCCTGACCGCGTGGGCGCTGCGCCGCTCGGGCATGGCGCCGCGGCTCGTCGCGAGCCGGATGGTCGCGTTCATGGTGCTGCTGTACGTCATCTACGCGGGCTCGTTGCTGCTCGACGGCCTCGGCCTGGGCACCGGCCTGTTCCCCGGGGGCGGCTCGTTCGCGATCACGATCGTGCCCGCGATCGTCGCCGCGATCCTGTTTGCGCTCGCGGGCGCGATGACGCTGCTGCCGGGCGATCTCGAGCGCCGGCTCGGCGCCTGGGCCGAGGGCGCCGGGCGCTTCTCGCACTGGGTCGCACGCGCGTCGGCCGCGCCCGCGCTCGCTGCCGGCGGCGTGCGCACCGCGATCGAGCTGATCCGCTCACGCGACGCCGGGCTGTTGGGCGCCCCCGCGTGGTGGGGCTTTGACATCGCCGTGCTGTGGGGGATGTTCCACGCATTCGGCTCCGCGCCGCCGTTCACCGTCATCTGGATGGCCTACTTCGTAGGCATGCTCGGCAACCTGCTGCCGCTGCCCGGTGGCCTCGGCGGGGTCGAGGGCGGGATGATCGGCGCGTTCGCCGCATTCGGCGTCAACTTCAACCTGGCGGTGCTCGCCGTGCTCTCCTATCGCGCGATCTCGTTCTGGCTGCCGACGATCCCCGGCGCGATCGCGTACTTCCAGCTGCGACGCACGGTCGCGCACTGGCGCGACGAGCAGCGTGCCCTCCCCGCAGGAGCCGCGCATGCGGGCTGCAGCGGCGCGGCGGGTGCGCTGCAGGGCTATTGATCGCGCGGCGCGTGCGCTGCACGGCTATTGATCGCGCGGCGGGTGCGCTGCGGGGCTGTCGATTGCTATACTATACAAAGTAAAGTGCCGAACGGACGGCGGCGGCGTGTAGCGTGAGAGTCGTCCGGGAACGCGGTCAGGAGCGCAAAATGGGCGACGTGGAGAACGTGATCATCATCGGCAGCGGGCCGGCCGGGTACACGGCCGCCCTGTACACGGCGCGAGCGAACCTGCGCCCGCTGGTGATCGAGGGCTTCGCGTGGGGCGGGCTGCTGCAGCAGACGACCGACGTGGAGAACTACCCGGGCTTCCCCGACGGCGTCATGGGCCCGGAGATGATGCAGAAGTTCCGCGACCAGGCGGAGCGCTTCGGCGCGCGGCTGATCACCGACCAGGCCGAGCGCGTGCAGCTCGCGCGTGGCTCGGATCCCGCCCGCCCCGGCGTGCACAGCGTATGGGTGGGGGACACGGAGCATCGCGCTCGCACCGTCATCCTGGCGATGGGCGCCGAGCACAAGAAGCTCGGCGTGGCCGGCGAGGAGGAGCTGTCGGGGCGCGGCGTCAGCTATTGCGCGACGTGCGACGCGGCGTTCTTCCGCGACGCGACCACGATCATCGTCGGCGGCGGCGACTCCGCGATGGAGGAGGCGATCTTCCTGTCGAAGTTCGCGTCCAAGGTGACCGTCGTGCACCGACGCAAGGAGTTCCGCGCCTCGAAGATCATGCTCGAGCGAGCGCGCGCGCAGGCGAACATCGAGCTGCTCACGCCATACACCGTCAAGCAGCTGCGCCCCGCCGGGAACGGAGCGCTCGGCCACGCGACGCTGATCAACGCGGAGACGGGCGAGGAGCGCGAGCTGCGCATCTCGGGCGCGTTCATCGCGATCGGCCACGAGCCCCAGTCTGCGCTCGTGCGCGGCCAGCTGGACGTCGACGAGAACGGCTACGTGCTCACCGACGGCAAGTCCACGCGCACCAAGCTCCCCGGCGTGTTCGCCGCGGGCGACCTCGTCGATCGCACTTATCGTCAGGCGATCACCGCCGCAGGCTCGGGCTGCCAGGCCGCGCTCGACGCCGAGTGGTACCTGCGCGACACCCCCGGCATCCCCGTCCCCGTGGGCATGCCCCTCGGGGACCCCGCCGAAGCGCAGTGGGCGCCCGCCGCCGAGTCTGCGTAGCAGCAACGGGCCCCAGAGGGGTCGATGGACGACGAGTGGGGCAAGGACGCAGGGAGCGTGGCGTGCTGTGCACGCGAGCGACCGAGGACGCCGCCCCGCGAAGTTCAGCGGCCCCTGTGGAGCGCGCCCTCGAGCTCGAGCAGCCACCGCTTGCGCTGCGGGCCGCCGCCGTAGCCGCCGAGCGCGCCGCCGCTGCGCAGCACGCGGTGGCAGGGGATGACGATCGGGATCGGGTTGGAGCCCAGCGCGTTGCCGGCCGCGCGCGAGGCGCGCGGGCTGCCCGCCTCGGCGGCGACCTGCGCGTAGCTGAGCACGCCGCCGTAGGGGATCTCGTACGTGACGCCAAGCACGCGCTTTGCGAACGGGCCGATCAGGCGCCAGTCCTGCGCCAGCTCGAACGTGCGGCGGCGTCCCGCGAAATACTCGTCGAGCTCGCGCCGGACGCGATCGAGCGGCGCGGAGGCCTCGACGATCCGCGGCGAGATCAGGCGCGCGAGGCGCTCGAGCACCGCGTCTGCGTGCTCGTCGGGATACGCCAGGCGCACGAGTCCGCGGGGGGTGACCGCCGCGAGCAGCGGGCCGAGCGGCGAGTCGAGTGTCGCGTAGCTCACCTCCGCGAGGCCGTCCGCTGCGATGCGCTCGCTCAGGCGCCTGGCGGCCTGGGCCGCCGCCTCCCGCTGGCGGCGCTGCTCGTGCGCGTCGCCGCGCAGCGCCCGCTCCAGCGTCCCGCCGTCCCGACCCCCAGCTGCGGCGCTCATGCGCTCACCACCTTTCTCAACTTGACGAGTCCCTCATGCAGCGATCGGCGCGCGGCCTCCTCCGAGCAGCCGATCGCCTGCGCGATCTCGCTGTGCGGCAGGTCGGCGACGTAGCGCAGGACGACCGCCGAGCGCTGGCGCGCGGGGAGCTCCTCGACGGCGCCCCACAGCGTCTCATCGGGCGCGCTCGAAGTGCCCGCGCTGCGCCCGTCGAGCGCTTGCACGTCCGCGACGGGCAGCGCGCGCCGCGCGCGTGCGCGGTGCACGTCAAGCGACTTGCGGTGCGCGATCGTGAGCACCCACGCGCGCAGGTTCGAGCCCGGGCGCAGCCGCGGGTACGCGCGCAGCGCCGCGATGAACGTCTCCTGGAAGCAGTCCTCCGCGTCGCCCGGGCCGACCGAGGAGACGAGGAAGCGCCAGACCGTGTCGCGGTGCGCATCGAGGAAGCGCTGAAAGGGGGGCACGGGGGGCCCGGGGGGCCCGGGGGGCACGGGGGGCGGAGCGGGCGGGCGCTGCTTCACGTGCGTAGAACGCGCGCGGGCGCGCGGACGTGAGGTCCTCAGTCCTGGTACTCGAAGAAGCCCGCGCCGCTCGCGCGCCCGAGCCGCCCGGCGCGCACCAGCCGGTGCAGCGCGGGCGCCGGGCGGTAGCGCTCCTCGCGGTACTCCGCGCACAACGCGCCCAGCACGCTGAGCACGTGCTCGAGGCCGATCGTGTCGGCCCACGCGAGCGGCCCGCGCGGGTGGCTGAGCCCGAGCACCATGCCCGTGTCGATGTCGTGCGCGCTGCCGACCCCCTCGGCGAGCGCGAACGCCGACTCGTTGATCACCTGGCAGACGATCCGCCCGAGCGCGAGGCCCGGTGCGTCGCCGACCCACGCGATGTGCTTGCCGAGCGCCTGGAAGAAGCGTTCCGCGCGCGCGGCCGCCACCGGCGACGAGCTCTCCGAGCGCGTCAGCTCGACCAGGCGCGACTGCGCGAGCGGCGGCAGCGCGTGGAAGCCGACCGCGCTTCCGCCCGGATCGAGCGCGCCCAGCGAGCCGCCCGCGCACAGGACCAAGCGCGCGCCTCCGTGCGCCGGGGCGGGGGCGCCACGCCGGTCGGGCTGGCCGCCGGCGCTGACCGGCCGGCGCGCGCGCGCCGGCGCGGGGGCGCCCTCGCAATCGACGAACAGCGCCGGCAGCACGCCGCCGGTGGGCGCGTGCGGCGAGCGCACCTCGTAGCCCGCCGCGCCGGCCGCCGCGCGCAGCTCGTCCGCGAGCACGCTCTCGCCGGAGATCACGACCACGCCCTCGCCGTGGCCCGGCGTTCCGACCTGTAGCGGGGCGGGGTCGTCGGCCCGGTGCTTGCCCGCTGAGTAGTCGTAGTAGCCGCGCCCGCTCTTGCGCCCGTACAGCCCCGCCGCGACCTGGCGCGCGGCGATCATCGACGGGCGCCAGCGCGGCTCGCCGAAGCTCTGCTCGTAGAAGCTCTTCGAGATCTCAAAGCCCGTGTCCACGCCCACCAGGTCCATCAGCTCGAACGGGCCCATCCGAAAGCCGCCCTCCATCCGGCAGATGCGGTCGATCGTCTCGACGTCCGCGAGCTGCTCGGCGAGCAGGCGCAGCGCCTCCAGGCCGAACGGGCGGTTGCAGCGGTTGACGATGAAGCCCGGGCCGTCCTTGGCGAGGATCACCGTCTTGCCCATCGCCTCGCCCGTGGCGATGGCCAGCGCGAGCGCCTGCGGCGAGGACTCCACGCCGGCGACCACCTCGAGCAGCGCCATCAGCGGCGCTGGGTTGAAGAAGTGCATGCCGACCACGCGCTCGGGGTGGCTCGCGCCGGTCGCGATCGCGGTCACGAGCAGCGAGGACGTGTTGGTCGCGAGCACGCACTCCTCGCTGACGATCTCCGACAGCTTGGCGTACATCTCGTGCTTGAGCTCCAGGCGCTCGGGCGCCGCCTCGATCACCAGCTCGCAGTCCGCGAGCGCCGCCATGTCCTCCGTCGGCTGCAGCTGCTCGGCCGCGCGGGCGGCGTGCTCGTCGCTGAGCTTGCCCTTGAGCGCTTCTTTGGCGAGCCCGTCGAGCGCGCTCTGCGTGCCCTTCGCGAGCGCCTGTGCAAACGGGTCGTACAGCAACGTGCGCGCGCCGGAGCGCGCGGCCAGTTGCGCGATCCCGCTGCCCATCGTGCCCGCCCCGAGCACGCCGACGATCGACGCCGCGCGGCTCCTCGCGCCGGCGGCGCCGGCTCGATCCGCGGTCTTTCGCTCCTGCTGGGTGGCCATCGCCGCCGCTCCTCCCGCTCGGTCAGGCGGGCACGAGCGCGTTCACGCCCGTCAGCGCCCGCCCGATGATCATTTTCTGGATCTGCGAGGTGCCCTCGTACAGCGTCGTGACACGCGCGTCGCGGAAGTAGCGCTCGACCGGGTGGTCGTCCACGTAGCCCGCGCCGCCGTGCACCTGGATCGCGAGGTTGGCGCATTCGAGCGAGGACTCCGTCGCGTGCAGCTTGGCGATCGAGGTCTCGAGCGTGTTCGGCCGGCCCCTGTCCTTGAGGAAGCCCGCGCGCCACGCGAGCATCCGCGAGGCGTCCGTTTTGAGCGCCATGTCGGAGATCATCGCCTGCACCAGCTGGAAGCTCGCGATCGGACGCCCGAACTGCTCGCGCTCGCGCGCGTACTTGACCGACTCATCGACGCAGCCCTGGCAGATGCCGACCGCGCCGCACGCCACCGAGTAGCGCCCCGAGTCGAGGTTCGACATCGCGATTTTGAAGCCGTCGCCGACCCGCCCCAGCAGCTGCTCGTCGGTGACCTCGACCTCGTCGAGCGAGATCGACGCGGTGTCCGAGGCGTGCAGGCCCATCTTGTGCTCGATCGGCTGCGCCTGGTAGCCCGGCTGCTCGGTGTCCACGAGGAAGCACGCGATGCCCTTGTGCCCGAGCTCGGGGTCCGTCTGCGCGAAGATCACCGCGACCTTCGCGTAGTCGCCCATCGAGATCCACATCTTCGAGCCGTTGATCACCCAGCCGGAGTCCGTCCTGCGCGCGCGCGTCTTCTGGTTGGCCGCGTCCGAGCCGGTGTCCGGCTCGGTCAGCCCGAAGCACCCGAGCCACTCGCCCGAGCACAGCTTCGGCAGGTATGTGCGCTTCTGCTCCTCGCTGCCGAACTTGAGGATGCCCGAGCACACGAGCGAGGTCTGCACGGAGATGACCGTGCGGATCGACGAGTCCGCGCGCCCGATCTCCTCGACGACCAGCCCGTAGCTCAGGTAGTCCAGGCCCGCCCCGCCGTACTCCTCGGGGACGACCGCGCCGAGGTAGCCCTGGGCTGCGACCTTCGCCACCATCTCCATGTCGAAGTGGTGGTTGCGCGCGTTTTCGCGCGACTGCAGCACGATCTCGTTGTCCGCGAACTCGCGCGCGGTGTCCTTGATCAGGCGCTGCTCGTCGGTCAAGTCGAAGTCCATTGCGCTCCTATCTGCTCGTGCGTGGTGTGAAGGTCGCCGGGCCGCATGACACGTCTCGCGAAGTCCGTATCACGATCGCTATACGGCATCTTTTATATATATAAAAATTGATCGAGGGTCGGTGGGTGTCGATTTCACGCGGGCGGCGAGCGGCCAACGGCTATGCGGCGTTCAGCTTCGGTGATCGCCACGGCGCGTTCACGCGCCGCTCGATCTGCTCCGCGATTCCCTCGATCGGCAGCCGCTCCTGCGCCAGCGAGTCGCGGTCGCGCAACGTCAGCGTGCCGTCCTCGACGCTTTGGTGGTCAATAGTAAGGCAGAACGGCGTGCCGATCTCATCCTGGCGGCGGTAGCGCCGGCCGATCGCGCCGCCGTCGTCGTACTCGGACTGCACACGCGCGCGCAGCGCGCGCTGGACCTCGCGCGCGAGCTGCGGCTGGCCGTCCTTGTTCACCAGCGGCAGCACCGCCGCCTTCACCGGCGCAAGCCGCGGGTGCAGGCGCAGCACCGTGCGCGTCTCGCCCTCGCCCGCGCCCTCGCGCTCGACCAGTTCTTCGTCGTAGGAGTCGACGAGGAACGCGAGCGTCGCGCGGTCCGCGCCCGCCGCCGGCTCGATCACGTGCGGCACGTAGCGCTCGCCGCTTGACTGGTCGAAGTACTCGAGCTTCTCGCCCGAGTGCTTGGCGTGCTGGGTCAGGTCGAAGTCGCCGCGGTTGGCGATCCCCTCGAGCTCGGACCAGCCGATGGGGAACAGGTACTCGACGTCGCTCGTGCCCGAGGAGTAGTGCGAGAGCTCCTCCTGCTCGTGCGCGCGCAGGCGCAGGTGGTCGGGGCGGATGCCCAGGTCGATGTACCAGCGCTCGCGCTCTTTCAGCCAGTGCTCGAACCAGTGCCGCGCTTCTTGCGGCGGCACGAAGAACTCCATCTCCATCTGCTCGAACTCGCGCGTGCGGAAGATGAAGTTGCCGGGCGTGATCTCGTTGCGGAAGGACTTGCCCACCTGGGCGATCCCGAACGGCGGTTTCTTGCGCGAGAACTGCAGCACG
>DATJTT010000064.1:0-34752 GCA_035503075.1 Solirubrobacteraceae bacterium | reverse complement strand
ACCCCGTGCTCGTCGGCGAGCCGGGCGTCGGCAAGACCGCAGTGGTCGAGGGCCTGGCCCAGCGCATCACCAACGCCGATGTCCCCGAGCTGCTGAAGGGCAAGCAGATCTACACGCTCGACCTGGCGGCGCTGGTCGCGGGCTCGAAGTACCGCGGCGAGTTCGAGGAGCGCTTGAAGAAGGTGATGAAGGAGATCACCCAGCGCGGCGACATCATCCTGTTCATCGACGAGCTCCACAACCTCGTCGGCGCAGGCGCGGCGGAGGGCGCGATCGACGCGGCCTCGATCCTCAAGCCCGCGCTGGCGCGCGGCGAGCTGCAGACGATCGGCGCGACGACGCTCGACGAGTACCGCAAGTACCTCGAGCGTGACTCGGCGCTCGAGCGCCGCTTCCAGCAGATCCGCGTCGACGAGCCGACGATCGACCAGACCGTCGAGATCCTGACCGGCCTGCGCGACCGCTATGAGCAGCACCACAAGGTGCAGATTACCGACGAGGCGTTGCGCGCCGCCGGCGAACTGGCCGACCGCTACATCTCCGACCGCTTCCTGCCCGACAAGGCGATCGACCTGATCGACGAGGCCGCCTCGCGGATGCGCATCAAGTCGATGACCTCGCCGCCGGCCAACCGCGAGCTGGAGGGCGAAGTCGAGTCCACGCGCCGCGAAAAGGAGGCCGCGATCGAGGCCCAGGAGTTCGAGAAGGCCGCCGCGCTGCGCGACAAGGAGCGCAAGCTCACCAACAAGAAACGCGAGCTCGAGCAGGCGTGGGAAGCCGGCGAGTCCGGCGAGCGCCCCTCGATCGGCGAGGAGGAGATCGCCGACATCGTCTCGATGTGGACCGGCATCCCCGTGTTCAAGCTCACCGAGGCCGAGACCCAGAAGCTGATGCGCATGGAGGACGAACTGCACAAGCGCGTCATCGGCCAGCACCCCGCCATCGAGGTCATCTCCAAGGCGATCCGCCGCTCGCGCGCCGGCCTGAAGGACCCCAAGCGCCCGACCGGCTCGTTCATCTTCCTCGGCCCCACCGGGGTCGGCAAGACCGAGCTCGCGCGCACGCTCGCCGAGTTCCTGTTCGGCGACGACGACGCGCTGATCCGGATCGACATGTCCGAGTACATGGAGAAGCACGCGGTCTCGCGCCTGGTCGGCTCGCCCCCCGGCTACATCGGCTATGACGAGGGCGGCCAGCTCACCGAGGCCGTGCGGCGCAAGCCCTACAGCGTGCTGCTGCTCGACGAGATCGAGAAGGCCCACCCCGATGTCTTCAACATCCTGCTGCAGATCCTCGAGGACGGGCGCCTGACCGACGCCCAGGGCCGCACCGTCGACTTCCGCCACGCGATCGTGATCATGACCTCCAACATCGGCGCCGCCGAGATCGCCCGCAACACCCCGCTCGGCTTCGCGGTCTCCGAGGACGAGACCGGGATCTCCTACGAGGACATGAAGAACCGCATCATGGGCGAGCTCAAGAAGGTCTTCCGGCCCGAGTTCCTCAACAGGATCGACGACGTGATCGTCTTCCACAAGCTGCAGAAGGCGGAAATCAAGCAGATCGTCGAGCTGCTGCTGCTGCGCATCCGCGAGTCGATGGCCGAGCGCGAGCTGCAGCTCGAGCTCACCGAGCCCGCCAAGGACATGCTCGTCGAAAAGGGCTGGGACCCTGCGATGGGCGCGCGCCCGCTGCGCCGCGCGATCCAGCGCTACATCGAGGACCCGCTCGCCGACTTCGTGCTGCGCGAGCAGCTCACCCCGGGCGCGACCGTCGTGATCAACCCGGGCGAGGGAGAGGACGACGGGGGCGTGAGCCTGTCGATCGTGCAGCCCAAGAAGCAAAAGACGCCCGTCGGCGTCGGCGCCACCGAGAGCGGCTCCGACGCAGAGGAGATCGCCGAGGGCGGCGAGAGCCCCGCCGACCTGGGCGAGGACGGCCACGAGCTGCCCGAGCTGGGCGGCCCCGACGAGCAGTAGCAGGGTAGGCGCGCGCTTTCCAGGCGACGCGCCTTCGCGCCCCGCCGGGCTGTTCGGCCGGCCGGCCAAATGCAGTCGGGCGCTTTCCGTGATCGGTGCGCGATGGTATCCGCGCGTGTATACCTTCGCGCACCGAGTTCGCGAGGGAGGTCCATCCACGCCGCCGCGTACGCTCACGGACAATGCCGCGGACGACCTTGCACGTGTGCTCGCAGTGTGGCTTTCAGTCCGCGAAGTGGCATGGTCGGTGCCCGGAGTGCGCCGAGTGGAACACGCTCGTCGAGGAACGCGTGCCGAGGGGCGCCACGCCGGGAGCCGGCGCCGGCTTCGCCCGAGGCGGCGGCTCCCGGCGAGGCGCAGCCGCCGGCGATCAGCGGATCCGCGCCCCCGTGACGGTCCCGCGCGCACTCGAACAAGTGGGCGCGATGCCGCTCGCGCGCATGTCCACCGGTATCGGCGAGCTCGACCGGGTGCTCGGCGGCGGACTGGTGCCGGGCGCGCTCGTGCTGCTCGGCGGGTCGCCCGGAATCGGCAAGTCGACGCTCACCAACATGGTGCTCGCGCACCTGCAACAGGCCGGACGCCGCACGCTGTACGTCAGCGGTGAGGAGTCGGCCGAGCAGGTCAGGCTGCGCGCGGAGCGGCTGACGCTCGCAGGCGCTTCGCCCGACGCGAGCGGCGATGTCGGGGCCAGCGGCCGCCGCATAGCTCCGGTCGAACGGCGCCGCGCCCATGCCCCCAATCCGGCGCTGCAGGTGCCGATCCTCGCCGAGACGGACCTCGACGCGGTGCTCGAAACGCTGGCGAGGCACGCCCCGCGGGTGTGCGTGATCGACTCGGTTCAGACGCTGCGCGCCGGCGATCTCGCGAGCGCGCCCGGCTCGGTTGGTCAGGTGCGCGAGGTCACCACCCGCGTCATGGAGCTCGCCAAGGCGCGCGGCATCGCGGTGATCCTCGTCGGGCACGTGACCAAGGAGGGAGCGCTCGCCGGACCGCGCGTGCTCGAGCATCTGGTCGACTGCGTGCTGCAGTTCGAGGGCGAGCGCGAGCGACCGTATCGCGAGCTGCGCGCGCTCAAGAACCGCTTCGGATCGACCAATGAGGCCGGCCTGTTCGAGATGCGCCGGGGCGGCCTCGTCGAGGTGCTCGACGCGTCGGCGCGGTTCGTCGGCGAGGCCACGCGCGCGCCCGGCAGCGTCGTGCTCGCGGCGATGGAGGGCTCGCGGCCGCTGCTCGTCGAGGTCCAGGCGCTGGTCGCGCCCTCCGAGCTCGAGCAGCCCCGCCGCGTCGTCTCGGGGCTCGGCCGCAATCGCCTGGCGCTCGTGCTCGCGATCCTCGCTCGTCACGGCGGCGTGCGCACAGGTGGGGCGGACGTGTTCGTGAACGTCGTCGGCGGCGTGCGCGTGGATGAGCCGGGCTGCGACCTGGCGGTCGCGCTCGCGGTCGCGAGCGCCAGCCGCGGCGTGCCGATCGCCGGCGCCCACCCGCCCGCGCCGCGCGGCTGCTTCGGCGAGCTCGGGCTCACGGGCGAGCTGCGCTGGGTCGGCCATCCCGAGCGCCGCCTGCGAGAGGCGGCCAAGCACGGCCTCGCCGAGGTGATCGCGCCGCCGGGCAGCGGTCGCGGCGCGTACGAGGTGGCGACGCTGCGCGCAGCGCTCGCAGCCGCGCTGCCCGGCGGAGGGCCCCGCGAAGGTCGTCTACGCCCCGTTTCCGAGCCCGTCGCGCTCGCGTGACGGTGCTAAAGGATTGCTAATTGCCCTAGAATTGAAGACCGTGGCCCCACGATCCGGCGAAGACCTAGACAACGAGGTACGACCGGATCCAGGGCTGATGAGGGCGCTCGAGATGATCGCGCCTGGGACCGCGCTGCGGGAGGGCATCGAGAGCATCCTGCACGCGCGCACGGGCGGCCTGATCGTGATCGGCGAGCCCGACGAGCTGAGCTTCCTGAACTCCGGCGGGATCAAGCTCGACATCGACTACACGCCCGCGTTCCTCTACCAGATCGCAAAGATGGACGGGGCGATCATCCTCAACGCCAACGCCACCAAGATCGCGATGGCCAACGTGCAGCTGATGCCCGACCCGACGATCCTCTCGCACGAGACCGGCACCCGGCACCGCACCGCCGAGCGCGTCTCCAAGCAGACCGACGCGCTCGTGATCGCGATCTCCCAGCGCCGCGAGGTCGTCTCCGTGTACGTCGACGGCGTCAAGTACGTGCTCGAAGACATTCCCGTGGTGCTCGCCAAGGCCAACCAGGCGCTCGCTACGCTCGACAAGTTCCGCACGCGCCTGGACCAGGTGTCCACGCGCTTGACCGCGCTCGAGTTCGAGGGCGGCACGACGCTGCACGACGTGCTCACCGTGCTGCAGCGCTCCGAGCTCGTGACGCGCATGGCGGTCGAGATCGAGCGCTACATCGTCGAGCTCGGCAGCGAGGGGCGGCTGATCGAGATGCAGCTCGAGGAGACGATGGTCGGCGCCGCGGCCGAAAAGTCGGCGCTCGTGCGCGACTACCTCTCGAGCTATTCCGACGAGGCGTTCTCCGCCGCGCTCGAGGAGATCGGCCGGCTCGTGCACCAGGATCTGCTCGACTTCGGGCGCCTGGCCGAGCTGCTCGGCTACGATCGCAAGCTGAACACGCTCGACTACCCGGTCGCCCCACGTGGCTACCGGGTGCTCGGGCGCATCCCCAGGCTGCCGAAGCTCGTCGTCTCACAGATCGTCGCCGAGTTCGGCGGGCTCGACGAGCTGCTCGCCGCCGGCGACGCCGAGCTCGAGGCCGTCGAGGGCGTCGGCGAGATCCGCGCCAAGGACATCCGCGAGGGCCTGCGCCGGCTGCAGGAGCTGAACCTCGTGGATCGCTACCTACAGACTTGATTCAAGAGCAGGCCGACCGGTCGCTCGCAACGAAGGAGGACATCATTTCCGCACAAGCAACTGAAGAACCAGCCCTCACGGAGGAGCTCGAGGTCACCCGTGAAGTCGAGTTTGTCGAGTTCGAGCTCGGAGACCACGTCGTGTATCCCCATCACGGAGCAGGCAAGGTCCTCAGGAAGGAAGAGATGGAGATTCTCGGCGAACGCCGTGAGTACCTCACGATCAAGATCCTGCACAACGACATGACCGTGCGGGTTCCCACCGAGAACGCGGCCCTCGCCGGCCTGCGTAGAGTGATCGACGAGGAAACGGTCAAGAAGGTCCTTGACGTGCTGCGCGACGAAGTCTCGGAGATGCCCAAGAACTGGAACCGTCGGTTCAAGCACAACCGCGACAAGATCAAGACGGGCGACATCTACGAGCTGGCCGAGGTCGTGCGCAACCTTTCACTGCGCGAGAACGAGAAGGGGCTCTCCACGGGCGAGAAGCAGATGTTCACGCGCACCAAGAAGATCCTCGCCTCCGAGCTGATGTACGCGCTCGACAAGGACGAGGAGGAGGCCGAGAGCTATCTCGACGAGCTGCTCGAAGACTCGGCCAACCATCAGCTGGCAGCCGCCGCGGGCAAGTAGCGAGGCTTTCGCGCACGCGGCATCTGGGTGCCGCGTGCGCGAGCGCCCCAGACGCGACGAGCGCCCGGGCTCCGATGAGCGCCGCCCAGCGTCGATGAGCTTCGCCCACGCCCGATGAGCGTCGCGCTGATCGTGGCCGCGGGCAGCGGCGAGCGGCTCGGGGCCGGCCGGCCGAAGGCGTTCGTCGAGCTCTCCGGGCGGCCGCTCGTCGCATGGAGCATCGACGCGCTCGCCCAGCTCGCGGGGATCGAGCGGATCGTGCTCGCGCTGCCCGCAGGAGCCGAGCTGCCGGGCGGCGCGGGCGCGGGCAAGGAGGTGATCGCGGTACACGGAGGGGCCACGCGCTCGGAGTCGGTGCGCAACGCGCTGGCCGCGGTGGGCGAGCGGCGAGCGGACGCTCCCGCCGGCGGACGCGGGGAGGCGGACCTCGTGGTAGTGCACGACGCCGCCCGCCCGCTCGTCACGGCCGCGCTCGCCGCTGGCGTGATCGCGGCACTCGTGCGCGATCCGACCGCCGACGCGGCGATCGCCGCGATCCCGGTCACCGACACCGTCAAGCGTGTCGACAGTGCGCGCGCGGTGCGCGAGACGCTCGACCGCTCCGAGCTGTGGGCGGTGCAGACGCCGCAGGTGTTCCGCCGCGCGGCGCTCGAACACGCGCTTGACGTCTCCGCCGAGGAGCTCGCGCTGGCGAGCGACGATGCGTGGCTCCTCGAGCGCGCCGGCGGCAGGGTCATAGTGGTGAGCGCCAGCCGCGAGAACCTCAAGGTCACGAGCCCGTTCGACCTGCGCCTGGCCGAGCTGCTGCTGCTCGCGCGCGCCTCGCCCGGCGGCCCCCCGGCGCGCTCTTGAATCCTGCTTGAATCGCAGTCCGCCAGATGCTCACCGACTACCACCTGCACCTGCGCCCCGACGACCGCGACGCGAGCGTCGCCGAGTTCCACACCCAGACCAACGCCGAGCGCTATCGCGCCGTCGCCCGGGAACGCGGGATCGCCGAGCTGGGGGTCTCCGAACACGTGTACCGCTTCAGCCAGGCGCTCGAGGTGTGGCGGCACCCGCTGTGGGTCGCCTTCGCGACCGACGACCTCGACGATTACTGCGCGTTCGTGCGCGAGTCCACCGATCTGCGGCTCGGCATCGAGGCCGACTTCATACCCGGCCGCGAGGACCGGATCGGGAACCTGCTCGAGGCCCGCGACTTCGACTACGTCGTCGGCTCCGTGCACTTCCTCGCCGACGGCGCGCTCGACATGGACGACTACAGCGTGTGGAACAGCGGGCGCAGCGTGCAGGAGATCTGGCGGCGCTACTTCGAGACGATCGCCGAGAGCGCCCGCTGCGGGCTGTTCGACATCATCTCCCACCCTGACCTGGTGAAGTATTGGGGCGACCCTCGGCGCCAGCCGGACGGCGACCTGCGCCGCTACTACGAGCCCGCCGTCGAAGGCCTCGCCGACGCGGGCGTCGCCGTCGAGATCTCGACCGCGGGGCTGCGCAAGCCCGTCGCTGAGCTGTACCCCTCGCGCGCGTTGCTCGAAATGTGCGTGGATGCGGGCGTGCCGCTCGCGCTCTCGAGCGACGCACACCGCCCAAAGGACGTGGGCGCGAGCTACGAGCAGGCACTCGAGCTGCTCGCCCAGCTCGGCGTCCGCGAGCTGTGCGTGTTCGAGGGTCGCGCTCGGCGCCTGCGGCCGATCGGCGCGGCGACGCCCGACAGCGACGCCGCCGCCAGATGAGCCGCGTGGGCATCGGCTATGACTCCCACCGCCTCGCCGCCGGGCGCAGGCTGGTGATCGGCGGGGTCGAGATCCCCTTCGAGCGCGGCCTCGAGGGCTTCTCCGACGCGGACGTGCTCGCTCATGCCGTGATCGACGCGCTGCTCGGCGCCGCCGGCCTCGGCGACATCGGCGAGCACTTCCCGGACACCGACGAGCGCTGGCGCGACGCCGACTCGATCGAGCTGCTGCGCGCGGCCGTCGCCCTGGTCGGCGCGGAGGGCCTGCGGATCGCGAACGTCGACTGCACGCTGCTGATCGAGCAGCCGAAGCTCTCGCCTCACCGGCAAGCGATTCGCGAGCGCCTGGCCGCGACGCTCGGCTTGGCGACGGAGCGCGTCAACGTCAAGGCGAGCACCGGCGAGCGCATCGGCTTCGTCGGGCGCGGCGAGGGCGTCGCGGCGCTGGCGATCGCCAGCCTCGAGCCCGCAGCCTGAGCGGCCGTTTCGCGCGGCGCCCAATTGCCCAGGCGCTAGGGTTGCCCCGCCATGAGAGAGATCCTCCTGCACGACACGCTCACCGGCGAGCTGCAACCGCTGCTGCCCCGCGACCCCGGGCGCGTCGGCGTCTACGCGTGCGGCCCGACCGTGTACGGCCGCATCCACGTCGGCAACGCGCGGCCGTTCGTCATCTTCAGCCTGCTCGCGCGCTTTCTCAGACACGAGGGCTACGCAGTGACGCTCGTCATCAACATCACCGACGTCAACGACAAGATCTATGACGCGGCGCGCGCGCTCGGCCAGCCCAGCGCCGAGCTGGCTGCGCGGATGAGCGAGCACTACCGCGCCGACACCGACGCGCTCGGGCTCGGGCGCCCCGATCACGAGCCGCTCGCATCGGAGACGATCGGCCCGATCCGCGACTACATCACGGCGCTCATCGAGCGCGCGCACGCGTACGCCGCCGGCGGCGACGTGTACTTCCGGGTGCGCTCGGACCCCTCCTACGGGAGCCTCTCGCACCGCCAGCTCGAGAGCATGGACCAGGGCGAAGAGGGACCCGACCCCGCCAATCCGGCCGCGCGCAAGGAGGACCCGCTGGACTTCGCGCTGTGGAAGGCGCACAAGCCGGGCGAGGACACCGTCTGGGATGCGCCCTGGGGACCCGGGCGCCCAGGCTGGCACATCGAGTGCTCGGCGATGGCCGAGCAGCTCCTGGGCGTCGGCTTCGACATCCACGGCGGCGGCTCTGACCTGGTGTTCCCCCACCACGAGAACGAGGCCGCGCAGACGCGAGCCGCGCGCGGCGCGGAGCTCACGAAGCTGTGGATGCACAACGGCATGATCCAGTTCACCGGCGAGAAGATGGCCAAGTCGCTCGGCAACATCGCGCCGCTGCACGAGGTGCTCGAGGGCTACGGGCGAGAGGCGCTCGTCATGTACCTGATCTCCGGGCACTACCGCCAGCCGCTCGCGTTCTCGCAGGCCGCGCTCGAGCAGGCGCAGGCGAACGTCAAGCGCATCCGCGAGGCCGGAAGGCGACTGTCCCGTGGCGACTCGCCGGCGGAGCTCGGGAGCGTGCGTGACAGGTTCTTCGAGGCGCTCGCGCGCGACTTCAACACCGCGGAGGCGCTCGCGGCGCTCAACGAGTGGACCCGCGAGGCGAGCGGCGGCGCTTGGCAGGCCCCCGGCGACGCCCACCTGCGCGAGATGCTCGCCGTGCTCGGGCTCGAGTCCCTGCTCGCGCCGGGCGAGCAGGCGCCCGAGCGCGTCCATGAGCTCGCCGAGCAGCGTGAGCACGCCCGCGGCGAGCGTGACTTCGCCGCGGCCGACCGGCTGCGCGAGGAGATCGCCGCGCTGGGTTGGGAGGTCCGCGACGGGCCGGGCGGGTTTGACCTGCTCCCGCAGTGATCCTCTACGGCCGCAACCCAGTCAGGGAGGCGCTGCGAGGGCGCCGCGCGCACAGCGTCAGCGAGGTCTGGGCGAGCGCGGGCGCCGCGCGCGAGCAGTGGCTCGCGGGCGTGCCCGTGCGGATCGCGAGCGCGCCGGAGATCCAGCGGCGCTGCGGCTCGCCCGAGCATCAGGGGGTTTGCGCCGAGGCCGGCTCATACCCGTACGCGAGCGCCGTGGAGCTGCTCGCGCACGAGCAGCCGCTGCTGGTCGCGCTCGACCGGGTGCAGGACCCGCAGAACCTCGGCTCGATCTGCCGCACGGCCGAGTGCGCCGGCGCCGCCGGCGTGGTGATCCCCGAGCGGCGCGCCGCCGAGGTCACCGCCGCCGTCTGCAAGGCCTCCGCCGGGGCGGTCGAGCACCTGTCGCTGGCGCGCGTGCGCAACCTCGCCGACTTCCTCGTGCAGGCGCGCCAGGCGGGCTGCTGGTGCTATGGGGCGAGCGCGACCGCGGGAGCGCGCGCGCCCAGCTCGCGCGAGCCAGCCACGGTCGCGTATGACGCGCTCGACTACCGGGGCTCGGGCGTGGTGCTGGTGCTCGGCAGCGAGGGCAGCGGCCTGCGCCCGCGCGTCGCGGGCGCCTGCGATCAGCTGGTCGCGCTGCCGCTGCTCGGCAAGGTCGAGTCGCTCGGCGTCGCCGCCGCCGCCGCGGCGCTCCTGTACGAGATCTTGCAGAGCCGCATCAGCGGCCTTGACAAGGTGTCATAACTGTGCAACGCTGCCACGCCATAACGCTGAACCTAAGGTTGAGAAGAGCCTTGTTGGGGGACAGCGAAACAACTACATAGCGGTTGGCGCCAGGGGAGGAGTGCGCCACTGAGCGACGTTTTGAGGCCGCCACGGAGGCGATCTCGAAGAAAGGATCTGCTCGTGGCACGAATCTCCCAGAACTCTAACCCTGAAGTCAAGGTCGAGGATGTGTTCCTGATCGCCCTCGCCAAGCAGGGCGATCGCAACGCCTACGACCGCTTGGTCAAGCGCTATCACGGCTTCGTCCGGCTGAAGGCGTCCTCGTACTTCCTCGCCGGCGGGGACGCGGACGATCTGATCCAGGAGGGGCTCGTCGGGCTGTACAAGGCGATCCGCGACTTTCGCACCGATCGCGAGTCGAGCTTCCGCAACTTCGCCGAGCTGTGCATCACCCGCCAGATCATCACCGCGGTCAAGACCGCCACGCGCAACAAGCACACGCCGCTCAACCAGTACGTCTCGTTCTCCTCGACCCCCGCGGGGAGCGGCGAGGACGTGCCGACGCTCGACCAGATGCTCCCCGGGCCGACGGTCCAGGACCCCGTCAACCAGGTGATCTCCTCGGAGGAGCTGCGCTCGCTCGTCGGCTGCCTGTCGACCGCGCTCTCAGAGCTCGAGAGTCGCGTGCTCTCGCTGTACCTCGACGGATACTCCTACGAGCAGGTCGGGATGCGCCTGACGTGCGACACCAAGACCGTCGATAACGCGCTGCAGCGAGTCAAGCGCAAGGTCGGGGCGCACCTGCAGTCGCGCGCCGTCGCCGCCTGAGCGCTCGGAGGGCGCGAACCCGGCGCGCGAGGACGACGGCGCGCAAGGACACGACGCCGCGCACCGTGACCGTGCCCGCGCGCCGGCGCCCGAGCGCTCGAGCCCCGGCACGCCGAGGCCGCCCACCTCGCGGTGGGCGACCTCGGGTACTCGGGAGCTGTCCCCCGGCCTAGACCTGGCCTTCGGGGAGCGTTACCGGCGTTTGCGGCTTGAGCAGCCACGCTGGGCCGGGATTCACCGTGACCGTGAGCGGTTCACTCTCCGTGGGCGCGTTATCCGGGTCGCCCGGCACCTTCACCTCCAGCTTGTACGTCCCGGGGACCGTGGGTATGTATTCGATTTTGTACTTGTACACGCCAGCTTCATCTTTGAGCTGGTCGATGCCGATGATGTGGAAACCCACATGGCTGGCGCCTTCGCGCTCGAGGTACACGAGGTGTCCGAGGACCCCCGGGCTGACGGTACCCGTGAAGGTCAGCTTCGTGCTGCCCGCCACGGCCGGCGTCGCCGACGGTTCGAAGACCGGGCTGAGCACGTATTTGACGCCCTCGAACAGCTCGGCCGAGTACCTGCCGTCGCCCTCGACTCTGTAGTACATGTCGGTCGCCGGCGACTGCGGCAGGAAGCTGTATTCGCCGTGTTCTCCCGTGACCGTCGAGGCGCTCACTGCTTTGAAGGCGCCG
The DNA here is from genome assembly GCA_035503075.1 of Solirubrobacteraceae bacterium. Lineage (GTDB taxonomy): Bacteria > Actinomycetota > Thermoleophilia > Solirubrobacterales > Solirubrobacteraceae > Palsa-744. The sequence goes on along the minus strand of DATJTT010000064.1, from coordinate 23,391 downwards.
AATTCGCCTTTACGCGCCAACAGCGTGACCGGCGTGCCTTTGCTGGCGCCCACGACCGTGCCCTTGATCGACGTCGACTGCCCGAAGGAGATCGGGTTGGCGGCGCTTTCGATCTTCACGATGCGGTTCTGCACCTGGGAGATCTCATAGCTGAGGATGTTCGACGGGCTCGTCACGTTGTACTTCGTGGCTTTGACGATCACGCGAATGTTCGCCGGCCCGGGAATCACGAAATTGTGGTAGATCGTGAAGCTGCCGCCTTCGCCGACCCTGGTGAAGCCGATCGGGAGCCAGCGGTTGCCGGTGATCGCGTTCTGGCGCTGAAGCACCACCAGCGCGCCTTTGTCGAGGGGGCTGGTCGAGCCTTTGAAGATGGCCGGCGCATGCCTGCGGCCGGCGATGCTCGTGGTCACGAACTGCACGCCTTCCGGCGGGCCTTCGAGCTTGACTTCGGCGACGACCTTGACCGGCCGCAGCGCGCTGCGGATACCGCCCGCGAGCGCGTAGAAGACGCTGTTGCTAGTGACGCTGCTGACGTCTATCGAGTAAGCACCCGGATTGGGTTCTTTTTCGGTGGTACCGGTGCCATCGGCGGTGTAGGTCGAAGTGCCCGCGGCCCGCTGGTAGAGCGTGACCGCTTGACCTTCCTCTTCGCTCTTGGTGGCACATGCGAGGTAACCGACCGCGGCTGTCGGTTCGGTGGACGTGATCACCCGCTGGGTGAACTCGAGGGTGACGCGGCAGCCGTGCGCGGGAACGCCGTCTCTGCGCACGTGCCTGAGCGCCGCCGACGCGGCGGCGCCCGGCAGCGCGAGCGAGGCCGCCGCGGCGAGCGCCGCCGCGGGCAACTTGATTGAACGCATCTGTGCCTTCTCCTTGTCTGCGGAATGTTGTACGGGGGTTTCTGCCGCCCTTAACCCAAACCCGGGCGGTTGGTTGCGGTCCGGTCTTTAGGTATGTCTTCGGCCCCGGCCGCCGCGCGCCTGCTCGACGTGCGCCAGCCGGCGATCCGCGAACGCCGCGCGCGCGCCGCTCGCCGCCCGCCGCCACGGCTCGGGCTCCAAGCGGCGCGGCCTGGCGCGCGACCCACGCCAGCGAGCGCAGCCCGCCTGCTCGCCTACGATCGGCTCGCACAGGCTCCTCGCCACGAGGTTCGACGCGGCCACGCCCTCGCCCACCTCGCCACCGCCCACGCAAGGCCGGAGCTCGGATCCGGCTCCACGGCGGCGCGCGTGGCGGCGGGGTTCCGGCGAGCGTGCGCCAGTGGCTGAGCTCGCGGGCGCCAGTGGCCGAGCTCGCACGTACCCGAGCTCGCCCGTACGCATCCGTTTGCGCCTAATCGCCCGCGATGTATGATCGAGCGCGGACGGTCAGGGTTTCACCAGTCAGACCCCATGGGGACGGGGCGAACCTGCAAGCGGAGAGAGGTGCGATGGAGGCCAGTGCGACACAAACGAGGGGCGGCGAGCCGGCGGGGCTGGCGGCCAGCACGATCGCGCACGCGTTTCGCCTGACGGCCGCCGAGCGTGAGACGGAGATCGCGATCCGCACCAGGCAGGACGAGTTCACGATCACCTGGGGCGAGCTGCGCGAGCGCGTGGACGCGCTCGCCGGCGGCCTGGCCAAGCTCGGCGTGCGCCGCGGCGACACGGTCGCGCTGATGCTCGCCAACCGCCCGGAGTTCCACCTGTGCGACCTCGCGGCGATGATGCTCGGCGCGACCCCGTTCTCGCTGTACACGACCTACACGCCCGAGCAGATCCGCTACCTGGTCGGCGACGCCGGGGCCAAGCTGCTGATCTGCGAGCAGCAGTACCTTGCGCAGGTGCGCGAGGCGCGGCGCGAGCTGCCGGAGCTCGAGTACGTGATCGTGGTCGACGGCGAGGCGCCGCTGGGGACGCTCGCGCTGTCCGAGGTCGAGGCCTCGAATCCGGGCTTCGACGTCGAGTCCTGCGTCGCCCGGATCCAGCCCGCCGACGTGCTCACGCTGATCTACACCTCCGGAACCACGGGTCCGCCGAAGGGCGTCCAGCTGATCCATCGCAACATACGCGCGCTGATCGAGAGCACCCGCGAGATGATCGACTTCCCGCGCGAGGGCCGCGTGATCTCCTGGCTGCCCGCCGCGCACATCGCAGAGCGCAACGCGCACCACTACCTGCCGATCGTCTTCGGACTGCAGATCACCTGCTGCCACGAGCCGCGTGAGGTGCTCTCATACCTGCCGGAAGTCCGCCCGAGCTGGTTCTTCGCGGTCCCGCGCATCTGGGAGAAGCTCAAGGCGGGCCTCGAGGCGATGGTCGCAAGCCAGCCCGAGGAGCGCCGGGCGGAGCTCGCCGCGGCGCTCGAGGCGGGGGTGCGCAAGGTGCGCCTCGAGCAGGCCGGGGAGCCGGTCCCGGCCGAGCTCGCCGCGCAGGCCGCCAAGGCCGACGCCGAGATCTTCTCCGGCCTGCGCGCGATGCTCGGCCTGGACCAAGTGCAGGCGATCAACGTCGGCGCGGCCCCCACGCCGCTGGAGGTGCTCGAGTTCTTCCACGCGATCGGGCTGCCGCTCGCCGAGCTGTGGGGCATGAGCGAGACCTGCGGCGCCGGCGCGGTCAACCCCAAGGAGCGCATCAAGCTCGGCACCGTCGGGCCGCCCGCTCCCGGTGTCCAGATCAGGCTCGACTCCGACGGCGAGGTGCTGGTGCGCTCCGACGCGGTCATGCTCGGCTACCGCAACCTCCCGGAGAAGACCAGCGAAGCGTTCACCGAGGACGGTTGGCTGCGGACCGGCGACATCGGCAGCTTCGACGAGGACGGCTATCTGAGGATCGTCGATCGCAAGAAGGAGCTGATCATCAACGCCGCCGGCAAGAACATGTCGCCCGCCAACATCGAGGCCACGCTCAAGAGCGCCTCGCCGCTGATCGGACAGGCGTGCTGCATCGGTGATCGCCGCCCATACAACACCGCGCTGATCGTCCTCGACGCCGACTTCGCCCCGGCGTGGGCCGCCCAGCACGGCATCCGGGACGCCTCGCTGGCCTCGCTGGCCGCCGAGCAGAGCGTGCACGCGGCGATCCAAGCGCGCGTCGACGCCGCCAACGCCAAGCTCGCGCGCGTCGAACAGATCAAGAGCTTTCAGATCGTGCCCGGCGACTGGCTGCCCGGCGGCGATGAGCTGACGCCGACGATGAAGCTCAAGCGCAAGCCGATAGCCGAGAAGTACGCAGCGACGATCGACGGCATGTACGCGGGCTAGGGGGCGCCGCGACCGTCGCGCACCCAGCCGAGCCGCTCGCCGGCTAGTCTCGCGAGCCTCGCTAGCGCCCGCCGGCCTCGTAGCGCGCCTGCTCCGTGGTGGTGCGCTCGGCCCACGGAATCGCCTCCAAGCGCGCGTCGGGAATCGGCTCGCCGCTCTCCACGGAGACGCCGTAGCGTCCTTCGGCCAGGCGCCGCTGCGCCCGCTCGATCGCGCCGAGCTCCGCGCGCAGCCGCTCGGCCTGCTCCTCCGCGAGCTCGTCATCGAACAGGTTCTCGCCCGCATCCGACGCCTCGAACGGATCGGCGGGCGCGTCGCTGTCATCGGGTGCCAGCTCGGCAAGCGCGCCTTCGATGCGCGCACGCTCCCGGGCCAGCAGCTCATCAGCGCGCCGCGGATCCATCCATGCAGTATGACGCGAGCCGAGGGCGCGCTGCAGGTGCGGGCAACGAGGCCAAGGCGCGCAGGCACGAGCTGGCGTCGAGCGCAGCTCTGCGTTGAGGCCTCAAGCAAGCCGGAGCACGCGCCGATAGCGAACACCGGAAGACCGACAGGTCATCCGGGTAGAGGGCGACCCCCGGGAGGCTACGCTCAGTTCTCCGGCCTCCCGGGTCGCCCTGACGCCTGTCGCACTCGCGTCAGGGGGTGAAGACGATCCGTTGTCCGGGCGCGCTCGGGGCCCGCCAGGCGGACTCGACGTCGCTGAGGGGCGTAGCAAGGGGGTCGACCCGGAAGGTGCCGGCGGTGATCCGCGCAGCCAGCCCGGGAAGCTCCGCGAGGATTTCGGCCGTCGCCAGCGAGCCCTGGCCGCTGCCGAGCAGCCGCAGGTTGGCAGCGCGCAGGTCCGCCGACGGCAGCGCGATCGTCGTGCCGGCCATCGAGCCGATCTCTATCCATGAGAGCGGCCTGCTGCGCTGTGTGCGGCCCTCGACGAGCGCGGGAATCGCCCGCTCGCTCACCGACCCCCACAGGTAGTCGATCACGACGTCCACCTCGGCCCCCGCTGCTGCAAGCGCGCGAGCGACCTCCTCGCCGTCGCCCGCCAGCGAGACGGTCCGATCGGCGCCGAGGCTCGTGAGCTGTGCGAGCCGCTGCGGGTTGCGGCCGGCTGCGGTCACGTGGCCGGCTCCGAGCAGCTTCGCGATCTGCACCGCCATCTGCCCGGCGTTGCCGGTCGCGCCGAGCACGAGCACCTTCTGCCCCGCCTCGAAGGAGATCCGCCTGCGAAGCGCAAGCCACGATGACATGCCCGGATTCATGGCCGCGGCGATCGCCGGCACGTCCGCGTCAGCGGGCAGCACGGCCGCGCGCCGCCGGTCGATCACCGTCCGCTCGGCCATCGTCCCGAGCGCGCCGTCGAGTGCTGCGAAGTACAGCAGCTGGCCATCCGCGGAGCGCCCCACTCCGTCGATCCCAGGGATCAGCGGCAGCGCCCCGGTGCTCGTGTAGTGGCTGCCCGACGCGCCCGAGCGCACCCGTGGGTGAAGACCGGCGGCCAGGACTTCGACGGCGAGCTCGTGCTCGCCGCTCGGCTCGGGCGTCGGGAACGTTTCGTAGCGGGGCGGCGCATCGAAGGACCGGACGACTGCGGCATGCATGAAGGGCTCCAAAGGTAGTAGGGAGGCTTAAAAGTAGTTGGTGATACAAACTAGATTAGTTGGTATCACGTACCAGGTCAAGCTAGGATGCGCCGATGGCGGACCGCGCCCACGCGCCGAACCTCACGGACGCGCTCGTCGAGCTCTCATTCGTGATCCAAGCGAAGCTCGCTCGCCTGGCCAACGAGCACGACCTGTCGCTCACCCAGGTGCGGCTGCTCGGGATACTCCGGGACCGCGAGCCTGGGATCGTCGAACTCGCCGACGCGCTCAACCTCGACAAGTCCAGCGTCAGCGGCCTCGTCGACCGGGCGCAGCGACGTGGCCTCGTGGAACGCGCCTCCTCGAACAGCGCGGACGGGCGCGCCATCAGAGTGCTGCTCACGGCGCTCGGACACACAATGGCGAGCCAGGCCGCCGAGCAGGTCGCACGCGAGCTCGCGGAGCTGGTCGAGGACTTCACACCCGGCCAGCGCGCGCGGCTGGCTCAGCAGGCCGCCCGCATCGTCGCCTCCTCGGGGATGGCCCGCAGCCTCGAACCGCCGCGCAGCTCACGATCGCGCGCGCGAGACCGGCCCTGAGCTTGACAGCGCAGCGGCGGCGCGGGCGCCCGGACGGCGAGCACCGCAGCGGCGGCGCGGGCGCCCGGACGGCGAGCTCGGCTGCCGGAGAGCCGACGGCCGGGATCGAACCGGCGACATCCGCTTTACAAGAGCGGTGCTCTACCAGCTGAGCTACGTCGGCGTGGCCCGCGCATCCTACCGTCGCAGCGGCGCTTCGGCCGTCGGCAACGGCTAGGCTGCGAAGGAGCGTCCGATCGGCGCTCGCCGGCTGCCCGTCCACGCACACGGGCGGGGTACCGCGGTTGAAAGATGGGTTGATGATGGGCAAGACGAGGCTGCCGGGGTTCCTGCTGGGTGTGACGGCGATCGTGCTCGCGCTGTCAACCGCGTGCGCAAGCGCCGCGTCCGGCGGGACGCTGCTGGAGCTGAAGGCGGAAGGCAAGCCGCTGGCGGTCGGGGGCGAAGTCCTGCTCGTCGCCGGATACTCGCTGGGCCCGTGTTATTGGGAAGAACAGGACTTCAAGGTGGCTGTGAACCGCTCCAAAGCCGACAAGCTCGTCAGGACGGGCGAAGCTGGGCAGCTCGAAAGCTGCGCCGGAGGCACCAAGGCGATTGAAATCACGAGCGCCAAGAAGATGATCGTGAAGCTGGCGCCGATGCGCATCGACGTAGAAGGGCCGTGCGTGTACGAATTCAAGGAGATCTCCGCCACGTTCGCACAGATGGAATGGGGTCCGGAAATCTACGGCACCGCCGCCGGCGAGCTCGTCGACAAGGCCGCAAGCGCGCGATCCCCGGCGTGCGTCAAGCGCCGCACGACGACATTCGACGTCGGCCTGAGCGGGATCGAAACGGCGCTCATCGGCTGAGCGCCCGCGCCCTGGCGCGACCCACCGCCGGAACGCCGCTTCCGGTCACGCCGCGCGCCGGCGCGTTCGCGCTAGACGATCGGCGCGGGGCGCTTGTGGGCCAGAAACCACAGCTGCGAGATGCTTTCGTCCCACACTTCCCGCCCGTGGGCGAGCTTGCTCCGGTATCGCGCAAGCGCGGACGCGCTCGGCGCGCGCACATAGGCCTGCAGGGCGGACATCGCGCTCGCCAGTTCGGTGGCCGCTTCGGTCGCTTCGGTCTCGGCCCGCGGCAGGTCTTCTTCTTCGACGCCTTCTTCCCCGCCTTCGCCGCTTTTGGCGATGTTCCACTCGCTCGCCGGCACGATCCTGCGGCGCGCCAGCCCGGCGGCGAGGGCCAGCCGTTCCAGCTGGGCGAGGCGCGGCGGGCGCGACAGCCGCGAGATGTCGGTCTCGACGACCCGCATCGCCCGTGCGGCGCGGGCGGCGGTGGTCGCGTGTTCGCCCACGAACGCCGCGGCGTCGGTCTGCACGCTGCTCGACGCGCATCCCGCCAGCCCGAGCGTCGCGGCAGCGGCCACCGCGCCGAGCCCCCGCTGGATCTGACGCACACGCACGGCGCGAACCCTAGCGCCGCGCAGGAGCCCACCGGCGAGGCGAATCGGGCTCGCCCCCGCCCGCGCCTGCGCCCGTGCTCGCGCCCGCGCCTGCGCCCGCGCCCGCGCCTGCGCCCGCGCCTGCGCCCGCGCTTGCGCCCGCGCCCCCGCCCGCGCCCGCGCCCGCGCCCGCGCGGCGTAACACTCGCGGCCGATTACCAAAATTGGGATTGACGAAGATCCGCTCGCGGGGATAGACTGGCGTCGTCCGAGAGGTCGAGGAGCGGAGAGCCGAATGAGCTTGTTCGCGAAGAAGGTCGTGGGGGTCACCTTGGCCGTGGCCGTAGTCGGACTGCTGATCGCCTTGTACGTCGCCGACTGGGCGACGAGCTTCCCCACGGCGGTCAGCGCGAGCGTCAACCCCGCTTCTGCGGGCGGCGGCACGAAGCTGACGCTCGAGACCGTCGGCGCCGTCGGCAAGAAATACGGCAGCGATCCCGACTGGGTCTCCTATCTGATCCGCAGCCACGGCCAATGGGTGCACAGCACGATCTACACGGTGCCCGCCGACTCGGTCGTGCACGTCACTCTGTATGAGTTCGACTCTCCCACCGGTCTGCGCAATCCGCTCTTCTCCGAGGTCCGAGGCACTGTCGGCGGGACGATGACCATCAACGGCAAGACCGTGAACTCGGTCGGGCCGGAAGAACCCGCGCACACGTTCGCGATCCCGGAACTGGGGGTGTTCGTGCCGCTCCCGGGCGTCAACGAAGAAGCCAAGAACTTCTGCGAAGAAGGCCCATGCGAACCGGCCACGCAGGAGCACAACACGATCAAGTTCAGCTTCCGCACGGGCAAAAAGGGCCGCTATCGCTGGCAGTGCTTCGTGCCGTGCGGCGCCGGCTTCATCAACGGCAACGGCGGCCCGATGCAGACGCTCGGCTATATGGACGGCTTCATCGATGTCGTCTGAGCCGGCGGTCGTGTCCGGCCGGGCGCCGGGCGAGCCCAACCACTGGCGCCGCTTCCTGTTCGTCTGGCTGACCGCGTCGGTCATCGGGACGCCCCTGATCGTCCTGCTCGTCGGCCCGCTGCTCGGGCCCTCGACCGGCAGCGAAGAAACGGCTGGCCAGCAGACGATCATGACGGTGCTGGCGGGTGTGGCGACGCCGGTGTTCATGCTCGTCCTGCTGTTCATCGTCTACGCGGTGGTGTTCTTCCGCCAGGAGAACGGCGCGGCGCTGGAAGGGCCCGCGATCCGCGGCAATCCACGACTGGTGGTGGTCTGGATCGTCGTCACGTCGCTGATCGTGCTCGGGCTCGCCGCCTACGGCACCTACGAACTCGAGGTCCACTACGGTCATGGCTCGGGCAGCGGGCCGAGCCCCCTCACCAGCCCCGGCGGGCCCAAGCTGCCCGTGCAGGTGATCGCGCAGCAGTGGCTGTTCACCTACCGCTACCCGACGTACGGCGGCGTCGAGACCTACCAGCTCGTGCTGCCCGTCGACAAATATGTCGAATTCCAGGTCACCTCGCTCGACGTCGTCCACTCCTTCTGGGCCTACAAGCTGGGCGTCAAGGCGGACGCGAACCCGGGCGTCGAGAACGTCGCCTACGTCAAGCCGACCAAGCTCGAGTCCTTCGAGGTGCGCTGCGCCGAGCTGTGCGGGATCTGGCACGCGGCGATGACCAACGAAGGCAGGGTCGTCAGCGAAAGCGCGTTCGACGCGTGGATCCACGAACAGCGCAGGCAGCTGGCGCCGGCGACCAAGGTGCTTCCCACGTACAGCAAGACCTATATACCCGAACCTTCAAGGCGGGGAGAATGAGCGCTGCAGAGATACCGAGCACTGGCGCGAGCATGTCGCGCGCCGTCGAGAAACGGCCGGCCTGGCGCCGGCTGATCGGCTTCAACCTGTTGACCGCCGTGATCCTGGGCGTCGGCGGCTACTACCTGGGGTGGTGGATCGGCCACCTGATCAAGAGCCCGTCCTTCGCGTACGAGAGCTCCAGCGACGAGAACGACGTAGCCCTGCTGCTCGCCTACGCCGGCGGCGTGATCGGCTTCCTGATCGGCATGGGCTTCGCCAACTACCCGATCGAACGGCTGCTCGGGCGCCCCGCCACGCTGCGCGAGAAAGAGGACCACGGGATCGGCCGCTACTTCGGCCTGTGCACCGATCACAAGGTCGTCGGCATGCAGTACCTGATCGGCGTCGGAGTGTTCCTGTTCGTCGGTGCGGCGAACGCGATGCTGATCCGCGCCGAGCTGCTGCACGACACCCCCACGATCCTCGGCCCCAGCCAGTACCTGACGACCGTGGGCATACACGGCTCGATGATGATGGGGATCATGACCTCGGGCGTGCTCGGCCCGTTCGCCAACTACTTCGTGCCGATCATGATCGGCTCGAGGCGCATGGCCTTCCCGCGCATCGAGTCGCTCACCTTCTGGCTTTTGATGGCCGCCGCCTTCATCCTGGTCTCGACGATCTTCTTCGGCGGCTTCCCCACGGGCTGGACCGGCTATGAGCCGCTCAACGACCAGGCGGTCGCGGGCATGGACTCCTACATCTGCTTCTTCGCGCTCGTCGGCCTCTCGATGATGCTGCTCGGCCTGAACATGATCGCCACGATCATCACCATGCGCGCGCCCGGGATGAGCTGGTCGCGCCTGCCGATCTTCGTGTGGTCGGTGCTCGCGACCGCCGTGCTGATGGTGCTGGCTGCGCCGACGCTGATCGCCACGCTGCTGATGGCCGCGCTGGACCGCTCGATCGACACCTCGTTCTTCATCGTCGGCGGCGGCGGCAGCTCCTTCCTGTTCGAGAACCTGTTCTGGTTCTTCGGGCATCCCGAGGTGTACATCCTCGCGCTGCCGGGCTTCGGGATCGTGCTCGAGCTGCTGCCCGTGTTCACGCGCAAGCCGCTGTGGGGCTATCGGCTGGCGGTCTCGGGCATGCTCGGCGTCAGCCTGCTGAGCTTCTTCGTGTGGCAGCACCACCTGTTCGTCAGCGGCATCAACGCCGACCTGCGGCCCTTCTACATGCTCTCCACGGAGATCATCTCGATACCCACCGGCTTCATCTTCCTGTGCTTCATGGGCACGCTCTGGAAGGGGCGGATGACCTTGACCGTGCCGATGCTGTTCTGCCTCGCCTGGGCCTTCAACTTCCTGATCGGCGGCACCTCCGGGGTGGTGCTCTCAGACGTCGCCACCGACACCCAGCTGCACGGGAGCTTCTTCGTGATGGCCCACTTCCACTACACGATCGTTGGCGGCTTGGTGTTCAGCTTCTTCGGCGCGATCTACTACTGGGTGCCGAAGATGACCGGCTTCAAGTTCAACGAGCTGCTCGCCAAGTGGCACTTCTGGCTGATGTTCCTGTCCTTCAACTCGACCTTCCTGCCGCTGTTCGCGCTCGGGATCATGGGCATGCCCAGGCGCGTAAGCAGCTACGAACCAAACCTCGTGCCGCTCAACACGTGGGTCTCGATCTCCGCCTTCGTGCTCGGCTTCTCGATGCTGATCTTCATCGCCAACACCGTCTACTCGATGATCTTCGCGCGCGTGCGCGTGCAGGAGAACCCGTGGCGCTCGAAGTCGATCGAGTGGCAGCTGCCCACGCCGGTGCCCGTCAACAACTTCGAGCAGATCCCCGTGTTCGACAGCGACCCCTACGGCTACGGCACGCCGCTGCCGCTCGGCCCCGGCCAGGCGGCGCCGGCGGGAGCCTGAGCGATGTCCTCCGCCGGCGAGCCCGTGCCGCTCGGAGCGAGGGTCCCGGCCGTGGCGCACGGGGTCGAGATCCCGCCCGAGCCGCCCGACGTCGGGGCGCGCGCGCTGAGCGTCGCCTCGCGCCTGCTGTGCGGCGCGAGCACGTTCTTCTTCCTCGCCTTCCTGTTCGCCTACTTCTACCTGCGCTCGCTCAACCAGGACCACATGTGGCGCCCGGCCCACGTGCACCCGAGCCAGGGGCTGGGCGCGGCGTTCATCGCTTGCATCGTGCTCGGCGCGGCCCTCGCGATCCTCGCCGGACGGCGGACCAAGGCGGGCTCGCGGGCGTGGCTCGCTCCCGGGATCGCAAGTGTGGCGCTCGGGCTCGCGGCCGTCGCGCTGCAGTGCATCGAGTACACCGTCCAGGACTTCGGGCCCACCAACGGCGCATACGCGAGCGTGTTCTGCGCGTGGAGCGGCTTCTATCTGATCGCGGTGCTCGCCACGATGTACTGGCTCGAGACGCAGATGGCGACCGAGCTGCGCGCGCGGGGTGCGCCGGCGGCCAGCCACGGCGACGTCCACGAACCCGACCGGCTGATCGCGCCGGCGCTCGACGCGGCAGTGTTCTACTGGAGCTTCCTGGCGGCGATCGGCGTGGTGACGTATGTCACGCTATACCTCCTGTAGGAGAGCCTGCATGCCCAACCTCGACACGCCGATCGCCACCCACTTCCTCGCCGGATCGATCCTCAGCCTGGTCCTCCCGCTGGGCGTGCTGATCGTCGTCATCGCCTGGTACCTGGTGCTCGTCCGCGGCGGCATCGGCGAGCGCTGAGCCCGCGGGAGGCTCAGCCCGGCTGAGCGAGGAGCTGACACGCAATGCCAGGCATGAGCACAGGGCTGGAAGCGAACAACCCCACGGTCGTCGCCGCCTTCCACAGCGCGCTCCTGCACCAGGGCCTGGTGATCGTGCTGATCATCGTCTTGATCGGCGCCGCCTGGCTGATCCTGCGCTCGCTGCAGCTCGCCCACGGCGAGGCGTCCGCGGCGGGCGCCCAGCGCACACGCTCCTCGGGGTTCGCCTTCCCCGAGCCGGCCGCCCGGCGCCTGCTGCGGACCTCCTTCGGCCTGTTGTGGATCCTCGACGGCATCCTCCAGGCCCAGCCGTCGATGCCGCTCGGCATGGGCCCCGACGTGATCAAGCCGACCGCGGCCGCGTCCCCGAGCTGGGTGCAGCACCTGGACAACGCGCTCGTGACCGTGTGGAGCTATCACCCGGTCACGGCCGCCGCCGCGGCGGTCTGGATCCAGCTCGGGATCGGCGTGTGGCTGCTGGCCGCGCCGCGCGGCAACTGGTCGCGGCTGGCGGGGCTCGCGAGCGTGCTCTGGGGGCTGAGCGTGTGGGCCTTCGGCGAGGCCTTCGGCGGCATCTTCGCGCCGGCGCTCACCTGGCTGTTCGGCGCGCCCGGCGCGGCCGTGTTCTACTGCGTCGCCGGGGCGCTCGTGGCGCTCCCCGAAACCGCCTGGACCGCGCCGCGGCTCGGTCGCGTCGTGATCCGCGGGATGGGCGCGTTCTTTCTCGGCATGGCCGTGCTGCAGGCCTGGCCCGGCCGCGGCTTCTGGCAAGGCGAGCTGAAGCCGGGCGCCGGCTCAGGGACGCTCACGGCGATGATCAGGGAAATGTCCCAGACGCCCCAGCCGCACGCTTTGTCCTCGCTGCTGTCGAGCTTCGACGGGTTCGTCGCCGCGCACGGCTGGGAGGTCAACCTGTTTGCCGTGCTCGCGCTGGCGACGATCGGCGCGCTGTTCCTCACGGCGCGACCCTCGTTGGTGCGCGCCGGGGTCCTGGCGGGCGTCGCGCTGTGCCTCGCCGACTGGGTGCTCGTCGAGGACTTCGGCTTCTTCGGGGGGGTCGGCACCGACCCCAACAGCATGATCCCGATGGCGCTCGTGTTCATCGCCGGCTACGTCGCGATCACGCGCGTGCCCGTGCCCGCGAGCGAGCCCGGCGTCGTGCGCTCCGCCGGAGCTCGCCCGCGCTTCGAGCGGCTGTGGACGGATCCGGCGTACGTGTTCCGCTCGCTCGCCGCGCTCGTCGCGCTCGCGATCACGGTCGTGGGCGCCGCGCCGATGGCGGTAGCCGCGACCGAGCCGCACGCCGATCCGATCATCGCCGAAGCCGTCGACGGCGCCCCCAACCTGATCGACCTCCCCGCAACCCCGTTCACGCTCGTCGACCAGCACGACCGGCCGGTCTCGCTCGCGAGCCTGCGCGGCAAGACGATCGCGCTGACGTTCCTCGACGCCGTGTGCACCTCGGACTGCCCGCTCATCGCCCAGGAGTTCCGCGTCGCCGACAGCATGCTCGGCGCCGACGCCCGCCGCGTCGAGATGGTCGCGATCGACGCCAACCCGCGCTACATCGCCCCCGGGTACCTCGCGGCGTTCGACCGCCAGGAGCACCTCGAAGGCCTGCCGAACTGGCTCTACCTCACCGGCTCGCTCGCCCAGCTCGAGCACGCCTGGCGCTCGTATGGCGCGACCGTCGAATACTCGCCGGGAGGGGCGATGATCGACCACAGCGAGTACGCCGACGTGATCGACCCGAGCGGGCGCGTCCGCTACATCCTCGGCACCGATCCCGGCCCGGCGACCGAGGCCTCGAAATCCTCGCTCGCGGTGCAGCTCGCCGACGCTCTCAAGAGCACCGTGCGCGCTTCGTGATCGACACGCGGGCGCAGCGATGATGCAGGCGCGGGCGTCCGGGCGCCGCTCGCCGCCGGGGATGATCCGCCTCGCCGCAGCGATGCTCCTGACGGCGCTGCTCGCCGGCTGCTCGAGCGCCGGTGCGGGCAAGCACGGTGGCGCCGCCGGCGCCCCCTCGATCCCGACGCCGCTGGCCACGTCGATCCAGACCTCGGCCGGTGTCTGGGCGACGCTGCCCATGGGCCGCCTCGACGAGCCCCTGAACACGTTCTGGCAGCTGCTGTTCCGGCCCGCCGGCAGCGAATCGTGGTCCAATCAGGTCCAGGCGACGGCCGTCGCGACAAACGGCGGCATCGTGCTCGCGAGCGCGCCCGAGCGCACCGTGCTCGCCGGCGTGCGGCCCTCGAACCTGCTCACCTTCTCGCCGTTGATCGCGACCTCCGACGGCGGACGCTCGTGGTCGACGGGGCTGCTCGACGACGGCCTCGCCGCGCGCCCCGACGCGCTCGCCGCCGGTCCCGCCGGGCGAACCCTCGCGCTCGTCGGCGCCCAGGGGAGCGCCCAGGTGTTGAGCAGCGTCGCCGGCCTGTCCGCGTGGAGGACGTCGACGACGACCCGTGCGCTCGGCTCCTCGCTCCCCGGACGCGCGTGCGGCCTGGGGTCGATCACGGCGGTCGGATACCTCGCGGCAGACGCCCTCATCGGGGCCAGCTGCAGCCGGGCGGGCGTGGTCGGCGTCTTCATCGAGCGCTCCGGGAGCTGGCGCCTGCTCGCGCCGGCGCCGCCCACGGCTCTGCGCAACGATCGGATCGAGGTGCTCTCGCTGCAGGGCGACGGCGAAGGCGCGCGCGCGCTGCTCGGCGTCGCCGGCTCGGGCGGCGTCGGCCTGGTCGCCGCCTGGTACACGGACGGTCATTGGAGCAGCTCGACGCCGCTGCCCCTGCGCGCATCCGAGCGCGTCTCGTCGTTCGGCCCGGCGAGCGCGAACGGCATGTTCGTGCTGCTCGCCCGGTCCGCGGGCGCGCCGCAGCTGGCGGTCGCGAGCGCGCCGGACGCCGGCTGGAGCGAGCTTGCGCCGCCGCCCGCGGGGACCGCCACCGTCGCCTTCGGGCAGTCGGCGAGCGTCGATGCCCTCGCCGCTCGCGAAACGGTGCTGACGGTCTGGCGGCTGGGCGCCAACGCGCACGCCTGGGTGCGCCGGCAGACGATCGACGTCCAGATCGAGTTTGGCTCCTCGGAATGAGCGTCGGCTGCGCCCGTCGCCCACGGCCTAAGGCCGAGCCCGGCCGACCTGGCTGCTCGAGCGCTGGCCGAGAAGTCGCTCGAGCGCAGCGTCGACCACGCCCGCTTCCTCGGCGATCAGCCGGCGCAGGGCGATGATCAGCGCCGGCACCGCCCACAGGTCCCCGCAAACCCACAGCAGACCGGCGCCGAGCTGCTGGTCGGCGAACGGCGAGAGCGTCACCCCGGGGATGTGGCTGTACACGGAGTACCAGGAGTGATGCGTGAACAGCGTCAGCGACAGGGCGAGCGCCCACATGACGAAGTTGGTGGCCAGCAGCGCGACCGCCTGGCCGGCGGGCGCGATGCGCATCCGCAGTGGCGCCGAGGGGATGATCAAGAGCCAGAACAGCACGCCGGTGAGGAGCATGCTGCCGTTCATCAGCCACACGTGCACGAAGCGATTGCGCTCGGCGAGGTCGAGCGCTCCGGGGATCTCCCAGCCGACCATCACGAGGTTGAACGCGGTCACGATCACCGCGGGGCGCACGAGCAGCCGGCCCGCGGCGCGCAGCGGACGCGCCCAGCGCTCGTGCAGCAGCGCGCGCAGGCCGGCGCGGCGCGCGCGCAGCGGCAGCGCCACGAGCAGCGGCTGCGAGGGGGCGCCCGCGACGATCAGCGTGGGGGCGGCGAACATCAGCAGCAGGTGCTGAACGGTGTGGATCAGGAAGTAGTCGTACCCCCAATGTTCAAGCGGCGAGGCGACCGCGATCGCGAGCACTCCCAGGCCGGCGTAGAACCACAGCGAGCGCAGTCGCCGCCGGCGCACGCGGTCGCGGCGCGTGCGGCGCAGCAACCGCCGCAGGCCCAGCTCGTGCCAGACGGCCACGACGAGCGCACAGAGCATCAGCGGATCGACCGACCAATGGTCGAGCAGATAGCTCATCCCTGGACTGTAACGGCGCGTTCGCGGACGGTGTATCTCAGGGCATGGGCCAAGCCCTCGAAAGCCACGAGCGACCGGCACGCGAGCGACCGGCACGCGAGCGACCGGCGGGCGCACACGAGAGCGTGCCGGCGCAGGCGCGCGTCGACCTCGGCGCGTTTCGCGAGCGCTCGCTGCAGCGAGGCGTCAACCCGGTGCTGTACTGGGCGGTGCGCGCGCTGTTCGTGCCGTTCTTCCTGGTGTACTTTCGGATGCAGCGCGTCGGGCGCGAGCACCTTCCCCGCAGCGGGCCGCTGCTGCTCGCCTCCAACCACCGCAGCTTCCTCGACCCGTTCGTGATCGGCACGCTCGTGCGCCGGCCGGTCTACTACATGGCCAAGCGCGAGCTCTTCGAAAAGCGCTGGCAGGCGTGGGCGCTGAACGCGCTCGGCGCGTTTCCCGTCGACCGCGGGGCGGGCGACGGCGACGCGATGGCCACCGCCCGCACGATCCTCGAACGGGGCGACTGCGTGGTCGTGTTCCCGGAGGGCACGCGCGTGCGTCCCGGACCGCTCGGCGAGGCGCGGCGAGGCGTCGGGCGCCTGGCGCTCGAAACCGGCGCGCCGGTCGCGCCCGTCGCGGTGATCGGCAGCGACGCCGTCCGCCGCGGCTGGCGCATCCGCCCCCGCAAGGTGCGCCTGCGCGTCGGGCGCCCGCTCCGCTACCCGACCGTCGAGAACGGCTCGCCCGCGCTCGCCGGCGCGGTCACCGAGCGCATCTGGGCGTGCGTGAGGCTGCAGTGGGAGTGGCTGGGCGGCGAGGCGGCGGCGAGCCCGGCCGCGGAGCCCGGCGCCGGCGGGCGGATCTCGCGCGCGGCATGAGCCGGCGGCGCGCGAGGCGGTCGGAGCGGGGCTAGGGTGCAATGAGTGAGCGTGGAGGGGACCCACAAGCCGAAGGCGCAGGTGGACGCGGAGTTCTCGGAGCTGTATCGCACGCACCTGCGCGACGTGTACAGCTACGCCTACTACCGCGTCGGCGACCACCACGATGCGGAGGACCTGACCGAGCAGACCTTCTTGCAGGCGTATCGTCACTTCGAGCGCGCGCAGCGCGAATCCGACGGGCGCCCGCTGCGTCCGTGGCTGATCCGGATCGCGCACAATCTCGCCGCCAACCTCTACCGCGACCGCTCGCGCAAGCCGGTCTCGCCGATCGACGACACGACGCCGCTGACCGCCACGCACACGACCGAGCAGCTGGTCGAGGGCCGCGACGAGCTCAGCCGCGTGCTCGACGGTGTGCAGCTGCTGCCCGACGATCGCCGCGAGGCGCTGATCATGCGCTTTGCGCTGGGCATGGACAACCGCGAGATCGCGCGTGCGCTCGGGCGCTCCGACGGCGCGACCAAGGTGTTGATCCATCGCGCGATCAAGCAGCTGGAGGAGCTCGTCCATGACTGAGGCCGTGTCCAACTTCGAGGGGTTGCTGCGCGAAGCGCTCGCGCCGGTCGAGCCGCCCGCCGACCTGGTCGAGCGCCTGGAGGGCGCGCTCACGAGCATCACCGAGCTCGCCGCGGACGAGCTGGAGGCGTGGGAGCTCTCGGCGATGCGCGACCCGCGCAACTGGGTGCGCCCGGCGACCGCGCTCGTGGTCGGCGGCACGGCCGGCGCCGCGCTCGTGCTGCTGCGCGCGCGCCGGCGCACGCAGGGCTCGCCCGCGAGCCTCGACGGCGTGCGCGAGGTCGCTGAGCGCGCGATCCACGACCTCGAGCGCGAGGCCCGGAAGCTGCTCGGCGATCGCTGAGGGCCGGCCGGCCTGAGCGCCGGCCGGCCTGAGCGCCGGCCGGCGCGAGCGCCGGCCGTTGGCGCTCCGGCGCACGCGTGCGCCGGCGGGCGCAGCCGACCGCCCGGCGCTCGCGTCGGGCTCGCGCGCGCGGCCGAGCTAGGCTCTGACTCCCGAACATGGCCACCTGCTACCGCCACCCCTCGCGCGAGACGGGGGTTTCCTGCTCGAACTGCGGGCGGCCGATCTGTCCGGACTGCATGACGACGACGCCCGTGGGCATGCGCTGCCCGGAGTGCGCCAAACAGCGCACGCGGGTGGTGCGCCTGCGCAACACGACGACGGTGCCGCGCGTGACCTACGCGCTGATCGCGATCAACGTCGTCGCATTCCTGACCGAGCAGGGGCAGTTTACGCTCGCCGGCTCAGAAATCCACGGCCCGGTGATCGACGAAGGCGTGCTCTACCGGGCGGCGCTGGCGCACGGCTACGACCAGTACTGGCGGCTGCTCACCAGCGGCTTCCTGCACGAGAGCTTCCTGCACATCGGCCTGAACATGTACCTGCTGTACCTGCTCGGGATGATGCTCGAGCCGGCGATCGGCTCGTTGCGCTTCGGCGTGATCTACTTCACGGCGCTGCTCGTCGGCTCGTTCGGCGTCGTGTTCGCCACGAGCTCCCCGAGCCTTGGCGCCTCCGGTGCGATCTTCGGCCTGATGGGCGCCGCGGTCGTCGAGCTGCGTGCGCGCGGGATCAGCGTGCAGCAGTCCGGGATAGGCGGCCTGATCGTGATCAACCTCGTGTTCAGCTTCCTGGTGCCCAACATCTCGATCGGCGCGCACATAGGCGGGCTGATCGGCGGTTTCATAGCCGGCTACGCGATCCACGCCGCCGATGAGCGGCGGTTGTCGTGGCTTGGCATCGCCGCGTGCGTGCTGATCGCCGCGGCCGCCGTGTTCGGCGCGATCGCCGTGTCGGGCGCCACCGGCAGCGGTTTCGCCTGAACGAGCTAAACGAGCTCGAGCTCGAGCGCCACCGCGCACGCCGGAGCCTCGGGGACGCGCTCGGGGTGCAGGACGTGCGCGAGCAGCTCGAGGCCGTCGATCAGACGCGGCCCGGGCCGCGAGAAATACGCCGAAGCGTTCACCGCGACGATCCGCCGCGCGCCCAGCCGCGCGAGCGCGCTCGCCTGGGCGATCGCCTCCGCTCGCGCGCGCTCCTCGTCATAGCCGCACGGCATCACCACGACCACCTCGGGCTGCGCCGTCGCGAGCTCCTCCCAGCCGACCGTCCGCGACGGCTGCGCGGGAAGGCCGAGCACGTCCTCGCCGCCCGCGAGCTCGATCAGCTGCGGCGTCCAGTGTCCGGCGACGTACACCGGATCGAGCCACTCGAGCGCCGCCACGCGCAGGCGGCGCTGGCCGCGCACTCCCAGGCGCACGCGCTCGACGCGCGCGGCCGCTTGGCGCACGAGCTCCGCGCCCTGCTCGCGCCTGCCCGTCGCCTCGGCCAGGGTGCGCATGTCGCCCATCGCCTCGCCGAGCGTCTTCGGGTCCAGCGCGATCACGCGTGGCGCGGACGGCAGCGTGCTCGCGAGCTCGGAGACCTCCTCGTAGGAGACGGCGCATACCGGGCACAGCGCCTGCGTGACGATCAGCTGCGGCGCAAGCGCGGCGAGCGCGTCGTGGTCGAGCTCGTAGATCGCCTGGCCCTCGAGCGTGCGCTCGCGTACCGCCGCGTCGATCTCGGCGGCGCCCAGGCCCGGCGCCAGCACGTCTCGGGTCAGGAGCGCCAGCTCCCGCGCGGCGGCCGGGAAGTCGCACTCGTGCGTCACGCCCACCACCTCCGGGCCGGCGCCGAGCGCGAACAGCAGCTCAGTCGCGTGGGGGACGAGGCTGACGATCCGCATCGTGTGACTGTACGCCGCGAGGGCTCGCGACGGACCATCGGATGCCCTCGCCGGCGGGCGCGCTCGCGGTCGGCGTGATTCGAGCGCGGTCCGGCGGGTAAGCTCGGCGCATGGCAACCGTGCTGAGCGACGGCGAGGTCGAGCGGCGCCTGGCTGAGATCCCCGAGTGGCGTCGCGCCGCGGGCTCCGCCCCGCCGGGGAGCGCGGCGATCGAGCGCGAGCTGGCGCTCGCGAGCTTCGCCGAGGCGATCGCCCTCGTCGACCGCGTGGCCGAGCTCGCCGAGGCGGCCGACCACCACCCCGACATCCTCGTGCACGGCTGGAACAAGCTCCGCCTGACGCTCTCCACGCACTCCGCGGGCGGCCTGACCGACGCCGACTTCGCGCTCGCCCGCGAGATCGACCGGCTCGCGTAGGCGACCAGCGCGCTTGCTACCGTTGAGCCGTCGAGCGCCAGTGAACGACGACGAAGATCTTCCTCGAAGTAGCCAGGCCCCGGCGGGCCGGCGGCGGGGTCGCGCCCGACGGGGCCGCGGCGAGGGCCGCGAGCGCGCATTCAGGAACGCCGAGCGCGCGTGAACGGGCTCAAGCTGATCATCACGGCGCTGCTCGTCGCCGTCAATGCGTTCTTCGTGATCGCCGAGTATGCGCTCGTGCGCTCGCGCCGCGCGCGCCTGGAGGTGATGCGCGAGGACGGGGTCAGGGGCGCGGCGCTGGCGCTCGCGCAGATCGACGACGTCAACGAGTACATCTCCGCGGTGCAGATCGGCGTGACGCTCACCTCGATCGGGATCGGCGCGCTCGGCGAGCCGGCGCTTGCGGCGATCCTCAAGAAGCCGCTCGGCGAAGTGCTCGGCCACGGCGTCGCGGTCGTGATCGCGGTGATCGTCGCGTTCCTGTTCATCTCCTCGGTGCAGCTCGTCGCGGGCGAGATGGTCCCGAAGTTCTATGCGATCGATCGCGCCGAGGCCGTCGCACGCCGCGTCGCGCGCCCGCTGCAGGCGTTCAGCAGCCTGTTCAGGCCGTTCATACGCGCGCTCACGCTCGTCGCCGACCGGATCCTGCGGCTGCTCGGGGTCGACATGAACTTCGAGCGACGCAGCGGCTCCACGGACGAGCTCAAGCTGCTGATCGCCGAGTCGCAGGCCGGGGGGCAGATCGACCAGGGCGAGGCGGGCATGCTCACCGGCGTCTTTCACCTGCACGAACAGGAAGCTCGCCAGGTGATGACCCCGATCCCCGCGGTCGTCACGATCGACGCCTCCGAGGACGTCGAGACGGCGCTCAACCTGTGCGTCTCCAGCGGCCACACGCGCCTGCTCGTCACCGAGCAGCACGACCGTGACCGCGTGCGCGGGCTCGTGCACGTGAGCACGCTGGCCGCGGCGCTGATGCGCGATGGACCGAAGGCGCCGGTGCAGCCGCTCGTGCACGACGCGCTGATCGTGCCCGAGACAAAGCCGCTCGACGACCTGCTCGCCGACCTGCAGCGCCAGCGCAGCTCGATGGCGGTCGTCGTCGACGAGTACGGGCGGGTCGTGGGCGTGGTGAGCGTCGAGGACATCATCGAGGAGGTCGTGGGCGAGATCGCCGATGAGACCGACCCGGCGGCCGGGGAGGTTCGCCGCCTGGCCGACGGCGACTGGTTCGTGCGCGGCCACGTGGCCGTCACCGACCTCGCCGACTACGGTCTCGAGCTCCCGGTCGACAGCGACGCGTACAACTCGGTCGGCGGCTTCGTGTTCGCCCAGCTCGGGCGCCTGCCGCGGCGCGGCGACACGGTCAGCGCCGACGGCTACTCGATCCGTGTGGAGTCCGTGCGCGACAACCGGATCGAGGCCGTGCGCATCCGCGAGCGCCGGCCCGTCCCTTAAACACGTCCGGCCCGCGGGGGGAGCGGACCGGATCGTGCGCACTGGGAGGAGGCGGGTGTGCGATGCGACGATTGAAACGTCGCACGATCCAGTATCGCGATGTTGATCAACAGCAGCTAAAAGTTGGATCGCGCGGAATAAATTCTGGCGAAGAAGTCAGTAGGAGTGGATGCCGCGTCCGCTCTTGCGCCCGAGCGCGCCCTGCGCGACCAGCTCCTGCACGCGCGCGGGCACGGGCGCGCCGATCGTCTCGCCGATCGCCTTCGCGACGTCCAGGCCGACGAGGTCGAGCAGCGCGAGCGGGCCCATCGGATGGCCGGCGCCGAGCTTCATGCACGTGTCCACGTCCGTGGGGTCCATGCCCGTCTCTTCGACCAGGCGCACGGCGTCGAACAGGTACGGGAACAGCAGGCGGTTGACGACGAAGCCCGGCACGTCGGGGACCTGCACCGGCGTCTTCTCGATCTCCTCGCACAACGCGAGCGCGCGCTCGCGCGTGTCCGCGCTCGCGGCGCTCGGGAAGATCAGCTCGACCAGCTGCATCTTGGTGACGGGGTTGAAGACGTGCAGGCCGACGAAGCGCTCGGGGCGTCCGCTTGCGTGCGCCAGGCGCTCGACCGACAGCGAGGAGGTGGTGCTCGCGAGGATCGCCTGCGGGCCGACGATCGCGTCCAGTTCGCCGAGCAGCTGAGCCTTGACGTCGTGGTCCTCGACGACCGCCTCGACCACGAATGTCGCCGCGTCCAGCGCCTGCGGGTCGGTGACGATCTGCACGTGCTCCGGGTCGACCTCCGCGCCCAGGCGCGCGAGCGTCTTCTCGACCGTCGAGCGCGCGCGCTTCGCCGACGTGTTCGAGCGGGCGAACAGCAGAACCGGGTGATGATGCGCGGCCGTCGCCGCCAGGCCGCACGCGATCGCGCCGCTACCGGCGATGCCCAGGCGTTTGGTCAACTCGCTCCTCTCCGTTCGTCCGTGATCAGCCGCGTCCTGGCTGACTGACCAGTCAATCGAGCGACGCGGTACAGTAGGGATGCAGGGTCCGGGCATCTTATTCAGACGCGCGCCGATCGCAGGAGCGCACCGGTTCCTCCCTATCAATCGCTGCGAAACACTCCGTAGGAGGCTTGTTGACATGAGGCAACCAGAGGGTCGCGAGGTCGTGATCGTCGAGGCGGTGCGCACCCCGATCGGCCGTGGCCACAGGGAGAAGGGCTACTACAAGGACACCCACCCGAACGAGCTGCTCGGCACGTGCTACACGGAGGTCATCAAGCGCGCGGGCGTCGACGCGAGCGAGGTCGAGGACGTGATCGCGGGCTGCGTCTCGCAGTTCGGCGAGCAGGGCCTGAACGTCGCGCGCAACGCGTGGCTGCAGGAGGGCCTGCCGATCGAGACGCCCGGCACGACCGTCGACCGCCAGTGCGGCTCCGCGCAGCAGGCCGTGAACTTCGCCGCCGGCCTGATCGCCGCGGGCGTGCACGACGCGATGATCGGCTCGGGCGTCGAGCACATGGGCCACCTGCCGTTCGCGGCCGTGGCCCAGACCCAGCAGGAGTTCGGCGTGGCGTTCCCGCCCGAGCTGCTCGCCAAGCACAACATCGTCGGCCAGGGCCTCGGCGCGGAGATGATCGCCGATGAGTGGGAGATCCCCCGCTCGGAGCTCGACGAGCTGGCCGTGCGCTCGCACCGCCTCGCCCACCAGGCGACCGAGGAGGGCCGCTTCGAGCGCGAGATCGTGCCGATGAGCGTCAACGGGGACACATACGTTACCGACCAGGGCATCCGCCCGGACACGAACCTCGAGGCGCTCTCGCAGCTGAAGCCCGCGTTCAAGCCCGACGGCAAGATCACCGCGGGCAACGCCTCGCAGATCTCAGACGGCGCGGCCGCCGTGCTGCTGATGTCCGCCGCGAAGGCCAAGGATCTCGGGCTGACGGCGCGGGCGCGGATCGTCGACCAGACGACCGTAGGCTGTGACCCCGTGAAAATGCTCGAGGGCCCGATCCCCGCGACCCGCAAGATCCTCGCGCGCAACAGCATGCAGATGGGCGACATCGACCTGATCGAGATCAACGAGGCGTTCGCGCCGGTGATCGCCGCGTGGCGGCGCGAGCTGGACCCGGACATGGACCGCGTGAACGTCAACGGCGGCGCGATGGCGCTGGGGCACCCGCTCGGCTCGACCGGCGCACGCCTGATCACGACGCTGCTGCACGAGCTCGAGCGCTCCGACAAGGAGGTCGGGTTCGTGACCATGTGCTGCGGCGGCGGGCTGGGCACCGCGACGCTGATTCAGCGCGTCTGACAGCGGTAGCCGGCGCGAGGCGGCGTCCTCGGTCGCTCGTGTGCGGAGCACACTTCGCTCACTGCGTCCTTGCCTCGCTTGGCTCTCGCACGTCATACC
>DATJTT010000063.1:0-99989 GCA_035503075.1 Solirubrobacteraceae bacterium | reverse complement strand
CGCGGCGGAGCTAACGTCTGGCATGGCTGGTCCTCCTTCGTATGCGGCACTGGCCGCGGCGGTCTTTGACAACCGCGAGGCTAACCCGCGAACCTACGAACGCCGAGGGCCAGCCCCACCTTCGGCATCCATACTGACTAGAACCTGAGCGGATGCGCGCGCGTCGCCTCATCCGCACGGGACGGGCCGCGCCCGTCCGTCGCGCGCTCGGCGGGCTCGCGTGCGCGCTGCTCGCGGCCTGCGGCGGCGGCGTCGGCGCCGTCGTGCGCACGCCGAGGGCGCGCGTCGGCGCGATCCCGGCGGCCACGCGCGCGGCCACCGTCGAGCTGCTCGAATGGCCGGAGTTCGGCCTGAACCCGCAGCGCAGCGACGTGAGCGAACTCTCCAGCGGCATCACGAGATCTGAGCTCGGGCACCTGCGCGAGCTGAGCGTCTCGCTGCCCGGCACCGTCGACTCCTCGCCGATCTATCTGCACGAAGTCTCGGTCGCGGGCGCGACGGTCGACGCGATCGTCGTCACCACCACGTACGGCAAGACGCTCGCGATCGACGCCGGCAGCGGCAAGATCCTGTGGACGTTCACGCCCCCGGGCTATGGCAGCTGGGCGGGCAGCGCGCAGATCACCGTCTCGAGCCCGCTCGCCGACCCCGACCACCAGTGGGTGTACGCGGCCTCGCCCAACGGGCTGATCCACAAGCTCTCGCTCGCCGACGGCCGCGAGGACATGAGCGGCGGCTGGCCGGCGCGGATCACGCGCGAACCCGTCCACGAGAAGCTCGGCGCCGCGCTCAACATCGACGGGCCGTACCTCGTCGCGGCCACCAGCGGCTACATCGGCGACATCCCGCCCTACCAGGGGCACGTCGTGCTGATCAGCCGCGCGAGCGGACGGCTGCTGAGCGTGTTCAACACCTTGTGCGCCAACCGCCGCTACCTGCAGGTCCCGAGCACCTGCCCGGCGAGCGACTCGGCGATCCTCTCGCGCGGCGGCCCCGTGGTCGAGCCGGGCGGACGGCGGATCCTGATCGACACCGGCAACGGCCCGTGGAACGGCACGACCGACTTCGGCGACAGCGTGCTCGAGCTGACCGTTCCCGGCTTGGGCCTGCGCCAGTCGTTCACGCCGACCAACCAGGAAGAACTGAACACCGGCGACGTCGACCTCGGCTCGAGCGCCCCGGCGCTGCTCGGCGAAGACCGCGTGGTGCTGGCGGGCAAGGACGGGATCATGCGCGTGCTCGTGCTCTCGCGCCTCGACGGCCACCCGCCGTCGGGCGCCCGGGCGCGCGTGCATCCGCTCGGCGGCGAAGTCCAGCGCCTGTCGATCCCCGGCGGCGGCGAGCTGTTCAGCGCGCCCGCGGTGTGGCGACGCGACGGGCGCACGACGCTGTTCGTCGCCGACGAACACGCGACCGGCGCGTACGTGCTGCGCGGCGGGCGACTGTACCTGGCATGGCAGAGCTCGACGCCGGGGACCAGTCCGGTGATGGTCGGCGGGCTGCTGTACGTCTATGACTACGTCGCGGGCGGCATCTACGTCTACCGTCCCGGCTCGCCGCGCCCGATCGCAAAGCTGCCCGGCGCACCGGGCCATTGGAACAGCCCGATCGTGGTCGACGGGCGTATCGTCGAGCCGCAGGGCGACGCCAACAACCACGAGCTGTCGGGCTCGCTCACGATCTTCTCGAGCGTGCCAGCCTCCGCGAAGTGAGCGCTCGCCGGCCGCAACGCCGCGCACTGAGCGCTCGCGGGCCGCAACGCCGCGCACCGAGCGCTCGCGGGCCGCAACGCCGCGCACTGAGCGCTCGCCGGCCGCTACGGTGAAATCATGCAGGACTCACTGAGCGGTCAGCTGCTGCTGGCCGCCCCGTCGCTGCACGACCCCAACTTCAAACGCACCGTCGTGCTGGTCGGCATGCACGGCGAGGACGGCGCCATGGGCGTCGTGCTGAACCGTCCGTCGACGCTCACCGTCGGCGAGGCCGTGCCGCAGCTGCAGGAGGTGATCGGGGAGTCCGAGACGCTGTACGTCGGCGGCCCCGTGCAGCCCAGCTCGGTGGTGTTCCTCGCCGAGTTCCTCGACCCGTCGCTCGCGGGCGTGCTCGTGCTCGGCCGCATCGGCTTCCCGGCGCCCGACACGGACCTCGAGCAGCTGGCCGGCGCGACCGAGCGCCGGCGGCTGTTCGCAGGACACGCCGGTTGGGGACCGGGCCAGCTCGACGCCGAGATCGCAGACGGCGACTGGATCTCGCACCCCGCCGAGCCGCGCGACGTCTTCACCGAGATCCCCGGGGAGCTCTGGAGCGAGGTGCTCACGCGCAAGGGCGGCGGCTACGCGCTGGTCGCGCGCATGCCGCCCGATCCGAGCGTCAACTGAAGCTGCGCGCGCACGGCGGAGAGCGGCGGCGGCGAACCGCGCTCGAGCCTGCGGCTAGGCTTAGCTGCGTGCTGACGCCCGCCGTTCGGTCGACCACGCGGCGGCTGGCGGCGACGCTGCTCGCGTGCGCGGCGGCGCTCGGCGTGGCGGCGAGGCCGAGCGAGGCGACCGTCGCCGGGGGCGCGCGCTCGGCGCTCGTCGTGTTCGCACCGCTCGGCGAGCGCGAGCTCGCGGCGGCGCCCGGCCTGTCCGTCGGGATCATGTCCGCGGCGCAGGGCAGCTACTCGACCGCGCAGTTCCTGCTCGATGCGAGCCAGGGCGCACGCGTGGCCACCTCCTCCTATCCGCGCCCCACGCCACCGTCGCTCTCGCTCGAGCTCTCCGGCGCCGGCGGGCTGATCGCCGGCTGGCCGGCCGCGCGCGCGCGCGCGCGGGACGCGCCCCAGCTGCTCGAGCCCGGCTTGCTCGCGAGCGCGGTCCCCGGCGGCGCGGGCTATGCCGGGATCGCCGCGGCCGATCACCTCGACGCGATCCTCGCGACGGGCCGCGACGGGCGGATCGCCGCCGTGTCGCTCGGATCGGGCGCAACGCTGCTCGCGCGCGTGGCCGAGCTGCGCCGGCACGCGCGCCTGATCGTCGCCGATCTGCCTGGGGGCGCCGAAGGCGACGCCGACCTGCGTGCGCTCGCCGGGCGGCGTCCGGCGAGCGAGCTGTTGCTCGTGATCCAGCGCGCAGCCGACGCTCCAGGGCACGAACTGCTGTGGAGCGCCGCCGCCGGGCTGGCCGGGGGTGGCGGACGCGAGCTCAGCTCGCAGAGCACCGACGAGCGCGGGCTGATCGCCGCGTATGACCTCGCGCCGACGATCCTCGTGCATCTCGGCCTGGCGATCCCGGCGGACGTGCGCGGCAAGCCGATCGAGACCGACGGCCCGCTGCGCTCGGCGAGCCTGCGCGCGCTGATGGCGCGCCTGCGCGTGATCAGCGCCCGCAGGCTCAAGGCGCTCGGATTCCTGCTGGGGGCCTGGGCGCTGCTGCTCGTCGGGGCCGCTTGCTGGCCGCGCGCGAGCCGCAGGGCGCGCGAGCGGACACCGGGCCGCGAGCGCGACCGCGCTGGCGCGCGCGCCCGCGCGTGGGCGCTGCGCGCCGGCGCGCTCGGCGTGCTGTGGGCGCCGGTCGCCGTGCTGATCCCGGCGGCGCTCGAGCCGAGCGCCCCGGTCGAGTACGCGATCATCGCGCTCGCGTGCATCGCGTTCGGCGCGCTCACCGACGCGCTCTTGCCTTGGCCGCGCGCGCCGCTGCTCCCGGCCCTCGCGGCGCTGCTCGCGCTCAGCGTCGACGCGCTCGCCGGAACGCAGCTGCTGATGCGCTCGCTGCTCGGCCCCGACCCGATCCTCGGGGCGCGCTTCTACGGCATCGGCAACGAGCTCAAGTCCGGGCTCGCGGTGCTCGTCGCCGCAGCGGTCGCCGCCGCCCTGTACCCGGCCGTGCGGGGCTCGCGCGCCGCGCTCGCGATGGCGGGCGCCGGCGTGCTGCTCGCGCTGATCGAGGGCTCGGCGCGGATCGGGGCGGGCGTCGGCGGCGTGATCCTCGTTAGCTTCGCGTTCGCGCTCGCCACGGTCATGCTGGCGCCGGGGGCGCTCACGCGCAGGCGCGCCCTGCTCGTGCTGATCAGCCCTGTGGTCGGGCTCGTCGCCCTCGCCGCGCTCGACCTCGCGACCGCGCACGGCGCCGGGCACTTCACCGGCAGCGTCCTGGACGCGCGCTCGGTGGGGGACGTGCGCGACATCATCGTGCGCCGCTACGGCGCCGCCTGGGACGAGCTGCACAACCACGCGATGCCCGTGGCCGCCGCGCTCGCGCTCGTGTGCGCCGCGTTCGCGCTGCTCCGGCGCGAGCGGCTGCTGGCGCCCGTCGGGGGCGATCCCGCGTGGCTTGCGGCGCTCGCGGGCGGGCTCGCGGCCGGGATCGTAGGCGCGCTCGTAGAGGACTCGGGGCCGGTGCTGCTGGTGGTCGCGACCTTCGCGCTGGGGTGCGTGCTCAGCTACCTGTGGGGTCGCCCGCGTCGCGAGAGTGGTTCTCACTCCCGGCTACTCGACGCGTCGGGACCTAGAATGGCAGGCCGTGGCAGCTATCGCCAGATCGGAGTGGGCCGAGCACGCTCGGTTGGTGCTGGGTCAAGCGGGGCACCGCAAGGGTGGCGCACGGAACGCGATCATTGACCTGTTGGCCGAGCAGACCTGTGCGCTGACGGCGCTTGAGATCGAAGATCGTCTGCGCGAGCGCGAACGTCGGGTGGCCCGCGCGAGCATCTACCGTGTCCTGGAGCTGCTGCAGGAGCGTGGGCTGGTCGCGCGCTTGGAGCTGGGTGACGCCACTGCCCGCTACGAGCTGGTCGATCCCGCCGGCGGTCACCATCATCACCTGGTCTGCGACTCCTGCGGAAACCTCGTGCCGTTCGACGACGGCGATCTCGAGCGCTCGATCGACCGCGTCGCACGCCGCCTGGGATTTCGCACGCACGATCACGAGGTCGTCCTCCGCGGCGACTGCACGGCCTGCCAAGGCTGAGCGGGGGCGCGAACACACCAGCCGGCCGCGTGGCCGTCCACGCGAAGCTAAATAAGAATCAGACTCAATACTATGTTATGGTCTCGCCCGCCGGCCCGGCTTGCGGGCCGGATGCGCTGTCCACCATCCGATCGAGGTTGCCAATGATGATCGCCGCTCGCCGCATCAGGTCCCGTCTCGTCGTGCTCGCCGTGCCGATCGCGGCGACTCTCCTCGCCGTCCTGCTCGCCGGATGCGCAGGAAGCCCCTCGGCGTCCTCGGGCGCCGGCTCCACGAACGCCGCAATCGATGCGGTCGGCGCCGAGAACGAGTATGCGAACGTGATCGAACAGATCGGCGGCAAGTACGTGAAGGTCACGGCGATCGAGAGCAACCCGAACACAGACCCGCACACCTTCGAAGCGAGCCCCAGCGTCGCGCAGACGGTCAGCGCGGCGACTCTGCTGATCGAAAACGGCGTCGGCTACGACACGTGGATGGAAAAGATCGAGTCCGCGTCGCCGAGCTCTTCGAGGAAGGTCATAAACGTCCAGAAGCTGCTCGGTCTGCCGGACTCGACCCCGAACCCGCACCTCTGGTACAAACCGGAAACGATGCCCGCGGTCGCGAAGGCGCTGGTCAGCGACCTCTCGGCGCTGGCGCCCGCGCACGCGGTGTACTTCCAGGCCAACGCGACGAAGTTCGAAGAAGCGTTGAAGCCGTGGTACGCGGCGATCGCGAAGTTCAAGGCCGCCTACCCGGGGACGCCGGTCGCGACGACCGAGCCGGTAGGCGACTACATGCTCGAAGCCACCGAGACGAAGAACATGACGCCGTTCTCGCTGCAGGCCGCGATCATGAACGGGACCGACCCGGCGCCTCAGGACGTGACGCTCCAGAACGGCCTGTTCACCGGGCACAAGGTCAAGGTGTTCGTCTACAACCAGCAGGTGACCGACTCGCTGACCAACTCCTTCAGGGAATTGGCGCTCAGGGAAGGCATTCCGGTGGTCGGCGTGTACGAGACGATGCCGGTCCCCGGCTATGACTACCAGTCGTGGATGCTCGCCGAGGTAAAGGCGCTCGAAAAGGCCGTGAAGGACAAGGTGTCAACGCAGAAGCTCGTGCCATGAGCCAGGCGCCGCACAAGGCGCCGGCCAGCCCGAGCCAGGCGCCGCACAAGGCGCCGCCGGCCAGCCCGAGCCAGGAGGTCCTCCGGGTCGACGGCGTCTGCGTGCGGCTGTCCGGCCGCACGATCCTCGATCGGGTCAGCTTCCAGATCGCGGCGGGCCAGTTCACGGGCCTGATCGGGTCCAACGGGGCGGGAAAGACGACGCTGTTCCGGGTGATCCTCGGGCTGCAGGCGGCGAGCGCGGGACGCGTGCTCTTTGGCGGGCCCGCCGATTCCCGCGAGCACGCACGCCGCCACCGCCTGATCGGATATGTGCCGCAGAAGTTCCTGTTCGACCCGGATGTCCCGTTGCGCGCGCGCGATCTCGTGGCGCTCGGGATCGACGCGCAGCGTCTCGGGGTGCCACGGCCCTCCCGGAGCAGGCGGGCGCGTGTCGAGGAGATGCTGCACGCGGTCGACGCCGCCCGCTTCGCCGACACGCGCGTCGGCAAGCTCTCGGGCGGCGAGCAGCAGCGGATCCTGATCGCTCATGCGCTGATCGCCCGGCCGCGGCTGCTGCTCCTCGATGAGCCGCTGGCGAACCTCGACCTGGGCAGCGCCAACGAAGTCGTGGCGCTGCTCGCGCGGATCGCCCGCGAGCAGGAGATCGCGGTGTTGATCTCCGCGCACGAGATCAACCCGCTGCTGCCCGTGATGGACCGCATCGTCTACCTCGCCGCCGGGCGCGCCGTCAGCGGCAGCACCGAAGAGGTCGTCCGCCCCGACGTCCTCAGCGAGCTCTATGGCCACCACGTCGACGTGTTGCACGTACACGGTCGCGTGCTGATCGTCGCCGGCGCCGGCGAGGCTACCGACCTGGCCGGGCACGAGGGCGTCTTCCCTGGAGCGGGGGTCCTGTCGTGAGCCGCTTCCTGTCGCCGATCTTCGCGTCCGGGTTCTTCGAAAGCGAAGCCGTGCACATCGCCCTCGCCGTCGGAGCGCTCGTCGCGATCGTCACCGCCGTGGTCGGGGTGTTCACGGTCATGCGCGGCCAGTCCTTCGCGGGCGAGGCCTTCGGCGACCTCGGGACGACCGGCGGCGCGGGCGCGTACCTCGTCGGCGTCGGGCCGCTGTGGGGGTTCGTGCTGGGCAACGTGATCGCCGCGAGCGCGATGGAGGCGATCGGCGTGCAACGCGCACGCGGACGCGATCTCGCCACCGGGATCGTGCTCGGCGCCGGGATCGGCCTCGCGGCCCTGTTCCTGCATCTGTACACGACCGGCCACAGCACCACCGGAGCGACCGTCACGATCCTGTTCGGCTCGGTGTTCGCAATCTCAAGCACCACGATCCCGCTGATCGTGCTCCTGAGCGCCGTCGTGCTCGCGATCACGCTCACGATCTACCGGCCGCTGCTGCTCAGCTCGGTGAACGCCGAGATGGCATCGGCCCGCGGGATCCCCGTGCGCGTCATCGGCGTGCTGTACCTGCTCGCGCTCGCGCTCGCGGCGGCCCTGGCGGCGATCACGATCGGGACGATCCTCTCGACAGCCCTGATCGTCGGGCCCGCCGCGAGCGCGCTACGCCTCACCAGGCGCCCGCTGACCGCGCTGGCCGTCGCGGCGGGCATCGGAATCAGCGCGATGTGGCTCGGCGTGGTGCTCGCGTACGACAGCTACTACTGGCCGCCGCACGGCACCATCTGGCCCGTGAGCTTCTTCGTCGTGACCCTCGTGTTCATCATCTACCTGCTTTCCGGGCTCCCCGAAGCCAAACGCCGCCGACGCACAGACCGCACCCCGCGCGAGTCCTCGGCAGTGCAGCCGGCGACAGCGAGCTAGCGGGCTCACAGACATGTTCGCCGGTTTCATGGTCAACGCCTGGGAGGTCGCGAGCATCGTCGCGGTCGTCGCGGGCGTCGTCGGCTTCTTCACGGTCATGCGCGGCTCGGCGTTCGCCGCGCACGCGATCCCCAACGGGTCCTTCGCCGGCGCCGCCGGCGCGATCCTGATCGGCGCGAGCACACTCCTCGGCCTCGGCGTCTTCTCGCTCGGCGGCGCGATGACGATCGGCCTGCTCGGCCGCAAAGGACGCCACGACGTCGCGACCGCCCTCACGCTCGTGGCGATGCTCGCCCTCGGCGCGCTGTTCCTCAGCTTCAGCGTCGAGTACGCCCCCGAGGTCTACTCGCTGCTGTTCGGCGAGGTCCTCGGGATCAGCCCCAACGAGATCGCACCGACGGCGATCCTCGGCGCCCTGTGCATCATCGCCACCGCCGTCCTTTACCGGCCGCTGCTGCTCTCCTCCCTGCTCCCCGAGGTGGGAGAGGCGCGCGGCATCAGCAGCTTGCGCATGGAGATGCTGTTCCTGGCCGTCCTCGCCCTCGCGACGACGATGACCGTGCCCGTCGTCGGGACGCTGCTGATCTTCAGCCTGATGATCGGCGCCCCGGCAGCCGCGCGCTCGTTCACCGACCGCCCGCTCGTGGCGATGGGCCTGTCGGTGGCGATCGCGCTGCTGATCGTGTGGATCGCGATCGCGGCCTCCTATCGAACGAACTACCCCGTGGGGTTCTTCGTCGGCGCCGGGAGCGCCGTCTCCTACACCGTCGGGCGCCTGTGCGCCGCCTGGCGAAACCGACGCACCGCCAAACGGGCCTATTCTTCGGAGTACCGTCGCCGGCGGTAGAAGAGCAGGCCCGCGACGACGAGGACGATCACGACGATCACGATCCCGCCGACGATGTAGCGCAGTTTGTGGTGGACGGGTTTGGCGTTGTATTCGGCGAGCGCGGCCGCGGGGGAGAGCACGCTGAACGGGACGTGGTGCGCCCTCAGCGAGGCCGCGAACTTCTTCTCTTCTTTGGCGTTGTACTTGATGTCGACGTGCCGACCGTCCTTGAGCGTCATGCGCAGCGAGCGAATCCGCTTGTTGATGAGGATCGACTGGATCTGAGCTTCGGCGAGCTGCTTCTGGTACTGGCCGAGCGTCTCTTTCTTGTAGTGGATCTGCGTCGCGGCCCCGGCGGGGGCGAGCACCGGCGCGAACAGCGACGCGCAGGCGAGAACGAGGAGCGCGAGGCCGAGCTTGCGGGCGGCGGGGACCGTTGTCTGTACGAGCATCGCCGGTACCCTAGCGTCGTGCGCGAGGGCGTGCGCCCCCGGCGGCGTCGGGCGCGCGGCCGGGCTCGCGCCGGATCCGGGCTGGCAGGCCGTCATTTGCGGGCCAGTTTGAGCGCCTTCTGGCGTTCGATCTTGGAGAGCACGAGCTTGCGCGGGCGCACGGTCGCGGGCGTGACCTCGACGGCCTCGTCCTCGCGCACGAACTCGAGCGCCTCGTCGAGCGTGGGCTTGTGGTGGGTGTCCAGGCGCACGAGCACGTCGGCGGTCGAGGAGCGCATGTTCGTCAAATGCTTCTCCTTGGTGGGGTTGACGTCGAGGTCGTCCGCGCGCGCGTTCTCGCCGATGATCATGCCTTCGTAGACCTCCTCGCCGGGGCCGACGAACAGCGAGCCGCGCTCCTGCAGGGTCATCAGCGAGTAGGTGGCGGTCTCGCCGCGGCGGTCGGCGACGAGCGCGCCGGTGGTGCGCGTGAGGATCTCGCCGGCCCACGGCTCCCAGCGCTCGAAGACGTGGTGCATGATGCCGGTGCCGCGGGTCTCGGTGAGGAACTCTGTGCGAAAGCCGATCAGCCCGCGAGCCGGCACGAGGTAGTCCATGCGCACCCAAGCCGGCCTGTGCCCCGAAGGGGGTATGCCGTGGTTGGTCATGTGTTCCATGCGGCCCTTGCGCGCGGCGAGGAGCTGGGTGACGGTGCCGACGTGCTCCTCGGGCACGTCCACGGACAGGCGCTCGACGGGCTCGCAGCGCTTGCCGTCGATCTGGCGCTCGAGCACGTGCGGCTGGCCGACGGTCAGCTCGAAGCCCTCGCGGCGCATCATCTCGACGAGGATCGCGAGCTGCAGCTCGCCGCGGCCCTGGACCTCCCACTGATTGGGATCCCCGCCCCCCCGGTCGGTGTCGATGACGCGCAGCGAGACGTTGCCGACGAGCTCCTGGTCGAGCCGCGCGCGGATCTGGCGGGCGGTGACCTTGTCGCCGTCTTTGCCGGCCAGCGGCGAGGTGTTGATGCCGATCGTGATCGACATGGCGGGCTCGTCGACGGTGATCACGGGCAGCGCCCGCGGGTCGCCGAGGTCGGCGAGCGTCTCGCCGATCGTGACCTCGGCGATGCCCGCGACGGCGATGATTTCCCCGGGGCCGGCCTCGGCGGCGTCGACGCGTTCGAGCGCCTGCGTGACGTACAGCTCGGCGACGGTCGCACGCTGGATCGCGCCGTCGGCGCGGCACCAGGCGATCTGCTGGCCCTTGCGGATCGTGCCGTGACGCACGCGACAGATCGCCAGGCGCCCGACGTACGGGGAGGCGTCGAGGTTGGTGACGAGCGCCTGCAGCGGATGCTCGGTGTCGTAGGTGGGCGCGGGGATGCGCTCGAGCAGCAGGTCCAGCAGCGGCGCGAGCGTGCTCCCGCGCAGCTCGTGGCCGGGCTCGTAGTCCAGCGAGGCGATGCCGGCCTTGGCGTTGCAGTAGACGATCGGGAACTCGATCTGCTGCTCGTCGGCGTCGAGGTCGAGGAACAGCTCGTAGACCTCGTCGATCACCTCCGCGACGCGCGCGTCGGAGCGGTCGACCTTGTTGACGACCAGAATGACGGGCAGCCTGGCCTCCAAGGCCTTGCGCAGCACGAAGCGCGTCTGCGGCAGCGGCCCCTCGGAGGCGTCGACGAGCAGCAGCACGCCGTCGACCATCGTCAGCCCGCGCTCGACCTCGCCGCCGAAGTCGGCGTGCCCGGGCGTGTCGATGATGTTGAGCTTCACGTCGCGGTAGCGCAGCGAGGTGTTCTTGGCGAGGATCGTGATGCCCTTCTCGCGCTCGAGGTCCATCGAGTCGAGCACGCGCGTGGCGACGTCCTGGCCGGCGCGAAACGCGCCGGACTGCCACAGCATCGCGTCGACGAGCGTCGTCTTGCCGTGGTCGACGTGCGCGACGATCGCGACGTTGCGGATGTCCTCCCGGGTTGCGAGCACGGCCGCACAGGCTAGCGACGCCCCGCCGGGTGCTCGATAACCAGATTTTTACGAGTAGGGGTTTCGCGCGCGGGAAACATCGGTGCGCATGAGCGACCCGCTGCGCAGGCTGCATGACCACGCGCTCACGCGGCGTGCGCTGTTGCGCTACGGCGGCTCGCTCGGCGCGGCGGTGGCGGGCCTGTCGGGCGCGGGCGGGCTGATTCGCACGGCGGCCGCGTCGGCGAAGCGGCTGCGCGCCCCCGACAGCCTGCCCGACCCGCGCGTGCCGGCGGGCACGGTGAACGAAGCGCTGCCGTTCGATCACATCGTGGTGGTGATGATGGAGAACCACTCGTTCGACAACCTGCTCGGCGAGATCGCGCGCTCGGGCCAGCCGAGGGCGCACGGGCTGAAGTTCGACCGCGCGGGCGAAGCGCTCAACGGCAACCCCGGCCCGGACGGGCCGGTGCGCTCGTTCGTGATCGGAACGACGGCGCAGATGCCGAGCGTGTCGCAGACGTGGAACCACACGCACGAACAGATCGACGGCGGCAGGATGGACGGCTTCGTGCGCTCGGTGCAATCCGTTCAGCCGATGGGCTACTGGACCGAGGAGGTGCTGCCGTTCGCGTACTCGTTCGCGCGTAGCTTCACGCTGGCCAACCGCTGGTTCTGCTCGGCCCCCTGCCAGACATATCCCAACCGGCGCTTCCTGATGGCGGGCACGGCGTACGGCGACATCGCCACGGACGAGGAAAGCCTCGAGGACCCGCCGCCGCCGAACGGCACGATCTTCGATCGCCTGAACGCGTACGGGATCAGCTGGCGCAACTACTTCACGGACCTGCCGCAGACGGGGATCATCCCGTCGGTGATCGAGAAATACCCGACGAGCATCACGCCGATCGCCGAGTTCTTCGCGGCGTGCGCGAGCGGCGGCCTGCCGTCGGTGAGCTTCGTGGACCCGGAGTTCGGCGCGCTGTCGGACATCGGCGAACCGCTGACGAAGGTCCCGGGCATGGAAGCCCTCGGCGTGAAGCTGACGGAAACGGGGGGCGACGAGGAGAACCCGCAGAACATGGGCTACGGCGAGTACTGGGCCTACCAGGTGGTGCACGCGGTGCTGTCTTCGCCGGCGTGGCCGCGCACGCTTTTGATCTACACCTACGACGAGCACGGCGGCTACTACGACCACGTACCGCCGCCGGCGGCGATCCCGCCGGATGAAATCCAGCCGGAGCTCGAACCCGGCGACTACCCGGGCGGCTATGACCTGTACGGCCCGCGCGTCCCGGGGATCGTGGCCTCGCCTTACTCCAAGCCGAACGCGGTGACGAACGTGGTCCACGACCACACCTCGGTGCTCGCGAGCATCGAGGCCAAGTGGAACCTGCCGGCGCTCACCTACCGCGACGCGAACGCGCGCACGGTCGAGGACTTCCTCGATCTGGTCGGTCCTCCCGCGCTGCTGGAACCGCCGGCGATCGCCGAACCGCCGGTGCCGAGCGAAGCGGCGGCGAGCGCGTGAGACGGCGCGGCGCGGGCGTCCTCGCGGGACTCGCGGCCGGGCTGGCGGTCCTGGCGCTCGCGCTCGCAGGCTCGGCTTCGAGCGCCGCGCGCAGCCGAAGCGACGCGCGCACCGCGCGCGCCTCGGGCTCGGCCCGCGCCGCGCGCGCGCAGCGCGCCGCGCGCACGCCGCACGCCGTGGGCGGGACCCGCGCGCTCGCCCGCCGCTCGGCGCGTGCGAAGCCCTTCGAGCTCCCGCCGGTGCGCCACATCTTCGTGATCATGGAGGAGAACGAGGACTACGCGAGCACCTTCGGCGAACCGTCGGCCGACCCGTACCTGGCGCAGGCGCTGCCCTCGCGGGGTGCGCTGCTGAGCGAGTACTTCGCGATCGGCCACGAGAGCAACGACAACTACGTGGCGCTCGTCTCCGGGCAGCCGCCCAACCCGGAGAACCAGGCGGACTGCCAGCTCTACGACAACTTCCTCGATCCGGGCACCGAAGCGGACGGGGTCGAGACGGGCGTGGGCTGCGTGTACC
Source organism: Solirubrobacteraceae bacterium (assembly GCA_035503075.1). Classification (GTDB taxonomy): domain Bacteria; phylum Actinomycetota; class Thermoleophilia; order Solirubrobacterales; family Solirubrobacteraceae; genus Palsa-744. Next base: position 86,838 of record DATJTT010000063.1, on the reverse strand, counting down.
CGGCGGCGATCGCGAACATCGGCACCCAGCTGAGCGCCGCGAAGAAGACGTGGAAGGCGTACGAGCAGGACATGGGCAACGACCCCGACCGCGAGGCCGCGGCGTGCGGGCACCCGGCGCTGGAAGGCAAAGACGAAACCCAGGACGCGGTCGAAGGCGACGGCTACGCCGCCCGCCACGACCCGTTCGTGTACTTCCACTCGGTGATCGACGACCAGCGCTACTGCGACGATCACGTGGTCGCGCTGGGCGGGCCGAACGGGGAAATGCCGGCGGATGCGCTGAAGGGCGAGACGGGCCTCGCGACGGACCTGAAGCACGTGTCGAGCACGCCGGCGTTCTCGTTGATCACCCCGAACCTGTGCGAAGACGGCCACGACTACCCGTGCAAGAACGAGCCGAGCGGCGCGTCGGCGCTCGCGGACATCGACCGCTTCCTGGAAACGTGGGTCCCGAAGATCACGAGCTCGCCGGCGTTCAAGAAGAACGGCCTGCTGATGATCACCTTCGACGAGTCCGACGGGCCCCAGTCGGACTCCTCCTCGTGCTGCGAAGAGAAGCCCGGCCCGGCCTCGCCGCTGCCGGGGATCACCGGCCCCGGCGGCGGGCGCATCGGCGCGGTGCTGCTCTCGCCGTTCATCAAGCCGGGGACGGTCAGCGACGTGTCCTACAACCACTACTCGGCGCTCGCCAGCTTCGAGTCGCTGCTGGGACTGCCGCGGCTCGCGTACGCCGCGAGCGTGCCCGCGACGTTCGGCGCGGACGTGTTCACGGCCGCCAAGTAGAGCGGCTCGCCTCGGTTCGCGGGCGCCGCTCGCGGGCGCGCGACCCGGCCCGCGTGGGCGCGCCGGCCTTCGGCGACGAGCGTCTAGCGACGCGCGCCCGCCGCGCGCAACCCCGCGCGCAGCCCGAAGCGGGCGAGCGCCGCGGGGTAGCGCTCGGCGGCGGCGATCGTGTCCTCGAGCGCGGCGGCGAAGCGCCTGATCTCCTCCTCCTCGACGACCAGCGCGGGCAGCGCCTTGATGACGTTCATGCGGTGGCCCGCGACCTGGCAGAAGATCCGGTGCTCGTGGAACAGCGGCACGGTGACGAGCTGGGAGAAGAGGCCGGGCTGGCGGCGCTCGACCGTCTCCCACAGCCGCCGGGCGCCGGCGCCGGCGGGCGGGCCGAATTCGATCGCCCACATCAGGCCCTTGCCGCGCACGTCGCTGACGACCTCGAAGCGGTCGACGAGCGGCCTTGTGAGCTCCATCAGCAGCGCGCCGACGCGCTCGGCGCGCTCGACGAGCCGCTCCTGCTCGATCACGCGCAGCGTCGCGAGCGCGACCGCGGCGGCGAGGTCGTTGCCGCCGAACGTCGAGCCGTGGCGGACGGCGCGCTCCATCCCGTCGAACACCGCGTCGAACGCCGGGCGCGAGACGAGCAGCGCGCCGATCGGCACGAACCCCCCGGACAGCGCCTTTGCGAGGCACACCATGTCCGGTTCGAGGCCCCAGTGCTCGAGCGCGAGAAAGCGCCCGGTGCGAGCGACGCCGGTCTGCACCTCGTCGCACACGAACAACGTGCCCGCCTCGCGGCACAGTCGCTGCGCGCCCTGCAGATATTCCGCGGGCGGAAGATTGACGCCCTTGCCCTGGATCGGCTCGACCACGAACGCCGCGACGTCGCCGCGTTCGAGCTCGCGCGCGAGCGCGTCGAGGTCGCCGAAGCCGACCTCCGCGCAGCCGGGCAGCAGCGGGCCGAATCCCTCGCGGAACTCGGCGCCGCCGTTGAGCGAGAGCGAGCCGAGCGTCAGCCCGTGGAAGGCGTGGGCGGCGTAGAGCACGCGCGGGCGCCCGGTGGCGGCGCGCGCGATCTTGATCGCCGCCTCGACCGCCTCGGTGCCGGTGTTCGCGGGCACCATCGCCGCGACGCTCGCGGGCGCGCGGGCGAGCAGCTGCTCGGCGAGCACGCCGCTTAGCAGCGTCACCCCGAGCTGCGGCAGGTTGCCGGTGCGCGCCGCGAGCAGCTCCTGGATCGCCGCGATCGCCTGTGGATGGTTGCGGCCGATCGCGAACACGCCGTAGCCGCCGAACAGGTCGAGATAGCGCTCGCCGTCGGCGTCGATCAGGTGCGCCCCCTCGCCGCCGCTCCAGGCCTTGTCGAACCCGAGCGTGCGCAGGATCCGTCCGATCTGGGGGTTCAGGTGACGATCGTTGAGCGCCAGCTCCTCGCCCGCGCGCGCCTGCAGGATCTCACGCACGCCGGGGGGCGGCTCGCGGGGCATGACCTGAGCCTAGCTCGCGGCTGGACGGACGCTCGATCGCGGGAGAGAGCTCGGCGCAAACGGGGTATCATCCGGGGTCGGCGGCTCGGACCGGGGTCGTCGTACGCGATCGCGATCAGGAAGGAGCCGAGAATGCCTGCAGTGGCCGCAAATCCACCGTCGACATCGTGCGCCGCACCTGGCAAGGGCGAGCCCTCGCGCGAGCTTTTCGTGCGCTGGCAGCGCGAGCGCGACACGCACGCGCGCGACGCGCTGGTGCGTAAGTACATGCCGCTCGCACGCGGACTGGCGCGCCGTTATGGGCGCTCCTCCGAGCCGTTCGAGGACCTCCTTCAGGTAGCGTCGCTCGGACTGTTGAAGGCGATCGACCGCTACGAGGCGGAGCGCGGGCATCCATTCGCATCGTTCGCGGTGCCGACGATCCTCGGCGAGATGCGCCGTTACTTCCGCGACTCGGGCTGGGCGGTGCACGTGCCGCGCGGGGCGCAGGAGCGCGCGCTGAAGATTCGCGACGCGCAGGAGCGCCTGGCGAACGCCTATGGCCGGGCGCCGACGGTGAGCCAGCTCGCCGAGTACCTGGAGTTCGAGATCGAGGACGTGGTCGACGCGCTGCAGGCGATCCGGGCCTATGAAACGCTCTCGCTCGACGCGCCGCGCCCGCGAGCGGACGGCGAGGTGGTCGCGTACGGAGAGACCGTCGGCAAGGACGACGAGCGCTACGAGCTCGTCGAGCTCGACGCGACGGTGACGGCGGTGCTCGGCCACATTCCCGCGCGCGAGCGCGCGATCCTGCGCATGCGCTTCGTGGACGACCTCACGCAGACAGAAATCGCCGAGCGGATCGGGATCTCCCAGATGCAGGTCTCGCGCCTGCTGCGGCGTTCGCTCGAGCAGCTGCGGACGCTCGCGCATGCCGGCTGAGAACAGCGCCGCGGAGAGGAGTCTCGATCGCGACCGCTCCGCTCCGGGGCACACGAGCCGCCGCGGGCGCACGAGCTCCGACTGAGCGCAAACGGGCGATCGCCGCCGGATGGCCGCCACGCCGAATGTCCGCCTGAGCCTCCCGGGCAGACCGGAGAACGTGCTGGTCGTCCGCCAGGCGCTGAGCGGCCTGGCGAGGTACCTGGCGCTCGACGCGATCGAGACGAACGACCTGAACACGGCGGTGACCGAGGCGTGCAACAACGTGGTGATGCACGCGTACGACGGTGACGAAGGCCCGCTGGAGGTGGAGGTGCAGATCGACGCGGACGCGCTCGCCGTGGTCGTGCGCGACCGCGGCGTGGGAATCGACGCGCACGAGCGTGAGAGCCTCGCCAGCGACGGCGGCGAGGCGGGACCGGGCGGCGGCATGGGCCTGGCGGTCATCGACGCGCTGGCGCGGGCGGTCGAGTTCACGGTGCCGGCGGGCGGCGGGACGGAGGTGAGGATGTGCTTCCCGGCGCCGGCGCGCGTGACGCTGCCAGCGGTCGCGGACGCTGCGGGCGAGCTCGAAGCGCAGGTTCTCCCGCAGGCGGCGAGCGCGGTCGAGCTGTGCGTCGTGCCGGGCGCGCTCGCGCCGGCGGTGCTGCCGCGCGTCCTGAGCGCGCTCGCGGTGCGTGCGCATTTCACGACGGATCGCATCTCCGACGTGCAGATCGTCGCCGACGTGCTCGCGAGCAACGCCGGCGACTCGTTGCCGGGCGACACGCTGGCGGTCGGCGTCTCGGTGGCGCCCCGCAGCCTGGAGCTGCGGATCGGGCCCCTGGAGACGGGTCGGGGCGAGAGCCTGATGGCCGCGGCCGCCGACGGATTGGCGCCGGTGGTCGAACGCCTGACCGACTCGACGCGCGTGGCCGTCGGCGACGCGGGCGAGACGCTCGAGCTGCGGCTCATCGATCAGCGCTGAAGGCCGCCGCCAGCCGGCCCCGCGCCGCGTGGGCGCACGCTAGCGCAGCACGAGCTGCACCGCGGAGCCGTTATGCCCCGACCTTGGGGCGAAGTCGATGCGCAGCCTCGGCCCGTGGTGGCCGGGCGCTGCGGTCATCGCCCGCGGGGGCAACAGCGCGCCGAGCTTCACGTCGCCCGGCTTGCGCACCTGCGCCGTCTTCAGGGTGCGCATGCCCGGGATGCCGATGCTGATGCGCCCCGCTTCGGGCGCCCACACGGTGAGCTGCAGGCGCCGGCGGCGAATCCGGTGGGAGAGCAGCTCGATCGAGCAGCCGCTGACCGCGACCCGCGTGCTGCGGGCGAGCTTCGCGCCGTCCTGGCCGACGATCGTGCTGGGGGCGAGCAGCTTGGCGCGACACAGCTGCCCGTTGGCGGCGAGCGCCGAGTTCGGGCCCATGGGCAGGCTCACGGTGACGTCGGAGATCGGAACGTCGGGCAGGTCTTCGTAGGTGGAGGTCGTGACGCTCGAGTGCGCGATGTGGGTGTGCCCGACGAGCACCACCTCGACTCCGTCGCCGCTGAGCACGAGGTCGAGGTCGGGGAACGCTTCGGCGCCGTGCGAGACGAACCACGCGCTGCCGGTCAGCCGCCCCGGCAGCACCGGCGTGGTGACGGACACGGTTCCGACGCGCGCGCCGGACGCGCAGCCGCCGGGCGGCGGCCCTGTTTCGAAGGTCGCGGCCGGGCAGGATTTCTGCAGGGTCGCGAAACGCGCGACGAGCTGCTTTGGCAGCTGGATCTGAAGCTCGCGGATGTTGGCCTGGCCGGCGCCCTGGGTGAGCGTCACTTCGATGCTCGCGCCCCCGAGTTTCGTGGGGTGGGCTTTGGTGCGGATGCCGAGGCTCGGCTTGAACGCAAGCGCGCCGCAGTCCGTGGCCTGAAATGGGCTCGACAGGCTGTCGCTGGCGCCGAACGTCGACAGCAGCGTCGATTCGCCGGCCAGCGGCGAGCAGCTCGTGGGGTTCGAGGCGAAGCGCGCGCGGTTGACGTCGACGCGGAGGCTCTGCAGGCGCAGCGGCACGCCGCCGACGATGCTCGGCAGCGCGCTCGTGACGGTCACGCGGCCGCTGTACAGGCCGACGCCGATCCCCGCGCGCGTGACCACGTCGCCGAGGTCATACGGGCCGGCGTTCGCCGGCACGAGCACCGACAGCCCGTACGGGTCGCCCCCGTAGGGACCGGTGAGGTAGGCCTGGCCGCTGAACGTGTACGGCGCGCTGCCCGCGCCCGCGGCAACGGTGACGGTGCCGATCCGGCTGCTCGAGGGACAGCTGCCGGCGTTTGCCTGCGGTTCGCCGCACAGCGCCACCGACGGGATCGCCGCGACCAGCCCCGGTGGCAGCGTGGTGGTGATCTGCGACAGGTACTGCTGGCCGGGGGCGCGCGCGAGGTCGAACGTGAAGGGGCTGAACGCGCCCGCGCGCGCGGTCAGCGGCGTGAGGCTCTGGCTTGGCGAGAAGGGCAGCGGCGAGGCGCAACCGCCGACGGCGAACCCGCTCGCGCCGGGCGCCTTCGCCGGCTCGCCGCCGTAGGGCAGCACCGCTCCCGTGGGCGCGAGCGCCCCGCAGCTCAACGGGTTGGCGAGCGGCGCCCGCGGCCCGCCGTCGAAGTGCAGGGTGAAGTCTTCGAAGGGCAACTGCGGCGCGCCCGAGAAGGTCGCGGTCAGGCGGCCGGTCCGGGCATTGGCGCTGACGCGTCCTTCAAGGCGCAGCCCGACGCCGTACTGGCTGGCGTCGGCGATCACGAACAGTCGGTACATGCCGCCCGATTCGGGCCCCATTGCGGCTTCGGGCGCGCCCACGTACACGCCGCCGGCGAGCGAGCCCGGGGGGATCCCCGGCGCGTCCACGCTGACTGCGCCGATCTTCGCGGCTTCCGGACAGCCGCCCGCTTCGTATTCGCCGTCGCTGCACGCCACCAGGCCGCTGGCCGCCGACGGGTCGAGCGTCATGCCTTCCGGCAGCGTCACCTGCACGCTCTGCACGTCCGGCGAGCTGGGCTTGGCTGGTTCGGCGGTGCTCTGCGGAACGTGCAGACCGACGCTGACGCCGTCGGGCGCGTCGGACTGGCTGGTTTCAGGGCTCAGCGACAGCGTCGGGTCGAACGCCAGGCTCGTGCAGCCGGTGGCCGCGACCGGCGTTTCGTTCGTGTAGCGCTGGAAGTTGCCGGGTTCTTCGTAGGAGTCGACGTGCAGATAGGTCACGGGCCTGCTCGAGCAGGTGCTCGGCAGCGTGATGAACGCGCTCGGCGGTTCGGTCGGTGCTTCCTGGTGGTCCTGCGGCACGCCCCAGAAGATCAGCCTGGACTCGATCACTTCCGGTTCCTCGGGGATGTCCTGGATCTTGAAGAACTCGTGATAGTCGCCGCTCGGGACGCCGCTGGTTTCGCTCGTTTCGGGTTCGTGATGCCAGCTGATGCCGCCTTCGAGGTAGATGTGGCCCTCGATGTCGTGTCCGAGCGCCGCGAGGGTGTCGAGCGTCGGGCTCTTGATCTCGACGCCAAAGCGCGCCGGCTGGCCGGGCCGGCGTTCGATGTTGAAGACGGGGAAGTCTTCGGTGACCGTGAGCCCCAACCCGAGCAGCGAGAGCAGCGAGGCGGTCCCCGTGGCTTCGTCTTCGCCTACCTGCGTGTCAGAGGGGCATTCGAGGTCGTTCAGCTGCTGTTCGCTGCACTTCGGCGTGGCTTCCGGGTTGATCGCCAGGCCGGGGGGCAGATCGACACGGACGTCCTTGACTTTGCCTTCCGGTTCTTCGTGGTCGGGCCCCACCACCTTGGATTTGAACCTGAAGTCAGTGATCCCGAAGTCGGGATGCCCCGCGGCCTGCGTGTAGAAGGACGATGTGGGTCCCCCGTCGGTGCAGCTCGATTCCTTGCAAGTGCCGGCTTCCCACTTGCTCACGCCGAGCGCGTGCGCCGATGACGCCATCCAGACCGCGGCGAGCAGCACGCCGACGAGCGTCGCCGTCGGCACGGCCCTCGCCGCCGGCACGGCCCTCGCCGCCGGCACGGCCCTCGCCGGCGGCACGGCCCGAGCCGTCGCTCCGCCGATGCCCGACCGCGCTCCGCCGATGCCCGACCGCCGAGCCGCGCGGCGCGCCCGCCCGCTGACCATCGCTCGCATCCCTGCGCCCACGAGTCCGCCCTCCGTGCTCTAGCAGTTGCCGGCGCGCGCGGCGAGCCGGCGATTCGACGGCAGGCCGCCGTGCGGCGGTTTGCGCGGCCGTGACCCCGCGGCCGCTTCGCGTCTTGTTCGGAACCTCATCTCTGCGCTCCTTGTCAGGGAGGCGGCATGCCGGCCGGCAACCGTCGGGAGGCAAACCAGGCCGGCATGCCGCCGTGCCGTCCCGATATATATGGCGAACGCCGCCGGGGGAAAGCGACTCCGCTCGGTGAGACGACACTGCAACAGTAGAGTTGCCCCGGCCGCGGCGGCTCTAAACCTCGAATGCGGAAATCTTTTGGCCGGCCGTCCGGGCGGGCGCGGCGCACGGCTAGCATTGGTTCGTCGTGCGACCCATTTAGGGTTCTCCCTCAGGACAGGAAGTCCGCGAGCCGACCGCTTTCACAAGGCATGCCGCAGAGCTCAGGAGCCACGAGTTGCACGAGTGCAGACGCGCACACGCGTGGCGCGGGCTTCAGCCACGAGCTGCTGCTGTACTCCGACGGCGACCACGGGTTCGTGCACGCGACGCTCGAGCGCATCAGGGCGGCCCTGGCGGACGGGGCGGGCGTGCTGGTAGCGGTCGACGACGCGCGCGCGTGCGCGCTGGCGCGGGCGCTGGGCGAGCAGGCCGCGGAGGTGCGCTTCGCCGGCGCACGCGAGCTCGCGCGCAACCCCGCCCGCCTGATCCCCGCGTGGCGCGAGTTCGTCGATGCGCAGGGCGTGGGTGGCGAGCGGGAGCGCCCGGCCGCGGACGGCGGCGAGCAATCCGCGCACGGCGACGGACGCGCGACGGGCGAGCGCGAGACGCACCGCGCGCTGGTCATCGGCGAGCACGTGTGGCCGGAGCGCAGCACAGCGGAGCTCGAAGAGTGCGAGCGCCACGAGACGCTCGTGAACGTGGCCTTCGCGGCGGATCCCGCGTGGCAGCTCGTGTGCGCGTACGACGCCGACCGGCTCGAGGATGCGGTGATCGACGCGGCATGTGCGAATCACCCGTCGCTCGCGGCGGCGCGCGCGAGCGGCGCGAATGACCGCTACGCGCGTGCGCACGACCCGGCCCGAGCGCTCGCGGGGACCCTGCCGGCGCCGGCCGGGGCGGTCAGCGAGCTGGCGTTCGCGGGCGGCGAGCTCTCACGGCTGCGGCGCGAGACCTCCGCGTGGGCGAGCGCTCACGGCCTCGACGTGGACGGCACCGACGACCTCGTGCTCGCGATCGACGAGCTGGCCGCCAACAGCATCCGCCACGGCGGCGGCGGGGGGACGCTGCGCTGCTGGCGCGAGCGGCACAGCCTGCTGTGCGAGGTGAGCGATTCCGGCACGATCGACGCGCCGCTGCTCGGGCGTCGCAGGCCCGCGGCGGACGCGAGCAGCGGGCGCGGCGTGTGGCTGGTCAACCAGCTGTGCGATCTCGTGCAGATCCGCTCCGCAAGGGGCGCCACGACGGTGCGCGTCCACAAGCGCCTGCCGTGACGCGCGCCCGCGTCCGGCGGCCTCGGCCGTTCGAGGACCCACGGCGCAGCGGCCGGGGAGCGCCCGCCGGAGGGCTGGGGCGAGCTCAACGAGGGCTGTCGGCAGCGCTTCGGGATCGCGCGCCGGAGCAGGCTACGCCGCGGCCGCGGCTGTAAGCGACTCGCGGCGGCGCGGCGCGGCTTTGCGGCTCGGTCGTGTCGCCGGGCGAGGCTCGCTCGGCGCGCTCGCCGCTAGGCGACCATCTCGCCGGTCGGCGGGATCGTCGGCAGGTGCTCGGCCACGCCGGTGATCCGCAGCAGGCGCTGCACCTGCTGGGAGCCGGGCGTGATCGCGAACTCCTGCTCGCGCTCGCGGCAGCGCTCGAGCGCGGTGAGGATGCTGCGCAGCCCGGTCGAGTCGATGAACTGCAGCTGCTGCAAGTCGAGCACGAGCAGCGGCGCGCCGCGCGCGTCCTCCCGGTCCACCGCCTGCGCAAGCAGCTCGGCGCTGGCCATGTCCAGTTCGCCGGCGAGCGAAAGCACGATCCGCTCCGGCTCGCGGCTCAGGTCGATGCGGAGCTGATCGGACACCCCCATGCGGGGCATTTTACCGTGAACCCCGCGCAGGGGCCGGCCCGCGACGCGAGCGCCCCGAGGTCCGGCCTCCGGGTGCGATCAGCCGGCGCTCGCCGGGACCTCCAGCTCGAACCACACGCGCGTCCCGTCCTCGCGATCAACCCCCCAGCGCGTGGCCTGCTCGTCGAGGAGGCACAGGCCGTAGCCGCCGCTGATCCCGCCCGGCTCGCGCAGCCTGACCGTGAAGCCGCTGCCACGGTCGATCACCTCCACCCGCACCCCGCCGCAATCGAGCTCGCGCGCGTGCACCGTGATCGCGCTCGCGGACGGCGCATCCGAGTGGCGGACCGCGTTGGAGACCAGCTCGGAGACGAGCAGCGTGAGCGTCGCGCAGTCCGCGGGCGCGATCGCGCACACGTCGCCGAACTCGCGCACCGCCGCGCGCGCCAGCGAGGCGGCCCGCGGTTCGCGCTCGAGGCTCAGCCGCAGCGCCGCAGCGCCGCGGACGCCTTCGCGCGCTCGTTCGTCCAGCTCGGTCCAGGCCCGCACTCCGGAGCAGTCGATGCACGTCATGTCGCTCAAGTCACGGGTCAAGCGTCGCGGGGTTGTCAGCGCCAATCTGAGCGTGTATACGCGGACTGAGCACAGGGACGGGGCTGGATCGAGCTCGCCCTCGATCCATCACCACAGATCTTCCCGTTTGCCCTGCTCCCTAATCTCGACTGCGGCCGGCCTCGCTAGTGTGCCGGCATGGATCAAGCCTTCACAGGTCCCCGGTACACGGTGGGGATCGAGGAGGAGCTGATGATCCTCGACGCCTCCTCGCTGGACCTGGTCAGCGCGGTCGAGTCGATGACCGCCGACGAGCCGCCCGCGGGGGCGATCAAGCCGGAGCTGCTGGAGTCGGTGCTCGAGATCGCCACGCCGCCGTGCCCGGACGTGCCGAGCGCCGGCGCAGCGCTGCTCGCGCTCCGCCGGCTGGCCGGCGAGCGCGCGCGGGCGCACGGGCTCCAGATCGGCGCGGCGGGCACGCACCCGTTCGCTCGCTGGGAGGACCAGCGTGTGGTCAGCGAGGATCGCTATCGCGGGTTCGTGCGCTCGCTCGGCTTCATAGCTCGCCAGGAGCTGGTGTTCGGCATGCACGTGCACGTGGGCATGGCCGACGCCGAGGAGGCGATCGGGGTGGCGAACGGCGTGCGCGTCCACGTGCCGCTGCTGATCGCCCTGGCGGCCAACTCGCCGCTGTGGCGCGGGCAGCTCACCGGGCTGATGTCCAGCAGGGTGCCGATCTTCCGCGCGCTGCCGCGCGTCGGGCTGCCGCCGCGCTTTGCCGACTGGGCGGACTTCGAGCGCCGCGTGCAGGCGATGAGCGACACGGGCCTGATCGAGGACTACACCTACCTGTGGTACGACGTGCGGCCGCATCCGCGCCTGGGCACGGTCGAGGTCCGCGCGATGGACTGCCAGACGCGCAGCGAGCACTCACTCGCGCTGTGCGCGCTCGTGGTCTCGCTCGTCAAGCTCCTCAGCGAGGAGTTTCGCGGGGGCGCGACCGCGCCCGACCCGCCGTGGGAGCTGCTCGACGAGAACCGCTGGCTGGCCGCCCGCCACGGCGTGGACGCCGAGCTCTTCGACCTCGCGAGCGGCACCCGCCGCGGCGTGCGCGACCTCGCCCACGAGCTGCTCGAGCGTCTCGCGCCGCACGCGCGCGAGCTGGGCTGCGAGCGGCAGCTCGCGGGGGTCGAGGACCTGCTGCGCGCGGGCAACGGCGCCAGCCGCCAGCGGATGGTGTTCGAGGCCAACCACGACCTGCGCGAGCTGCTGACCGAGATCGTCGCGGCGACAGTGTGAGCGCGCGCGCGGCCGGCGCGCTTCGACCGGTCAGAGTTCTGACGTCCGCCGTTTGACGGATTGGCGAGCGGGCTGGAGCCTGCGAGATTGTTGGTCTCCCATGACGGGAGCAGCGCTGGAGGAGGCCGGCGAGAACCACCGGCCACGCCCAAGGCGTGGCCGGTGGTTCGTTTTCGTGCGGGCGCGCAACGGAGCTCGTGCGCGCCCAGCCGCGCGATCGCCGCGGCGAGCATGCGGAGCGCCGGGCTTTGAGCTCAGCGCATCTTGGTGATCGGCTTGCCGTCCGGCGCGATCACGTACCACAGGCCTCCGTCGGCTTCGATGGCCTGTCCGGCCGCCTCGCCCGGGACCGAGTCGGCGGTGTAGGTGTACAGCGGCCAGCCGGCGTACGTGACCACGCGACCGCCTTCGGGGTCGGGGTCGCTGCCGAGCAGCGAGGACTTCGCCTGCCCGCCGGCGCTCGCGGCGCGCCCGCTCGCGAGCTTCAACGGCGGCCACACTTGGGCGCAAGCGGCCACGCACGTGACCTTGGCGTGGGCGTCCGGGATGAACACGTACAGCGTCTGTCCCTTGGAGCTCACGAGCGCCTCGCCGAGGCCGGCGAAGCTCCGCGTGGAGACCCCGGCCGCGCCGGCGGCCGTGCTTGGGGGGCTCGCGGCGGCCGTCGTGGCGGAGGTGCTCGACGAGCTCGGCGAGGGGGAGCCGCTGCTGCCGCACCCGGCGAGCATCGCTGCTAGCACGAGCGCGCTGAGCGCGACTGCGGGGATCGTTGCACTCGGTCTGCGCTTCATTCGCTTCCCTGATCCGTTCGGGCGCTGTCGACGGCGATTGGCAGGACAATCAAGGCGAGTAACTAAACAGCATCCGGGAGCGTCCGGTCAAGGTCTTGGTCGGCACCCTGACCGACCGGCGCGCCCGGGGGCGTGAGCGCCGGCGTGACCGCGCCGAGCTCGAGCAGCTCGCCGGGAGGCCTGCCGTGCAGCTGCCAGCCGTGGTGAACCTGCAGCACGAGCCCCTGGCGGGCAAGCTCTGAGAGCGCGCTGGTGACCGTCGGCCGGCGCGCGGCGGCGAGATCGGCGAGCACGTTGTGCGTGAGTCGCAAGGGCAACAGCACGCAGTCGCGGCGCACCCTGCCCCAGCGCCCGGCGAGGTGCCAGAAGAGCATGTGCAGGCGCACGTCGACGCGCGCCTGGTGGACGATCGCCATGTTGACGGCGAGGTTTCGCGAGCGCTCGAGCGCGCGCGCGACCAGCCGTCCGGTGACCTGCGGATAGCGCGCGAGGCGCCGCGCGAACTGCTCGTCGAGCAGCGCGATGCGCGCCGGGTCGATCACCCGCCAGCCGGTCGTCAGGGGCAGCGTGGGCGGCTCGTCCTCGCCCTGCCAGGGCCGCAAGAGGTCTCCGGCGCCGAGCAGCTCCGCGCCGAAGCGCCCGTCGATGCCGACGCGCCGGATCAGCAGCCCGCGGGTCACGAGCAGGCCGATGCCATCTCGCGCGGAGATCTCCTGCGAGGCGCGCCACGGCCCCGCCGGCAGGTCGAGCGCCCGCGCCAGGCACTCGCGGCTGGCCTGCTCCCTGCGGGCGATCGGGATCGCGTCCACGAGCTCGACGTCCTCCTCGAGCACGCGACACAGCTCCGGTGAGGCCTGCGCGCCTGCATGCATCACTTGAATCTCGCAGATCGTTGCCTCGCTGGCCGCGTCACCCGCAAGCTTGCGGGTGCTCGTCCGTCGCAGGTTCGAGCGTGACCGGGCGCGCCGTGGACAGCGCGCATCGAGATTCGGCTGTAGCGGTGCCGCGATATCACCGTCGCGTTCTGAGGCCACACGAGCCGACGCCGGTCGGCCGCGTAGCGGCTGACCGGGCAGCGGCCGGAGCGGCATCAGCCGGGACGCCGGCTGCGCTCACGCTCGCTTCAGGAACCTCAAATAGAACGCGGCGAACACCAGGACAATCCCGACGTTCACCATCAGGCGCGCCCAGAATCGATGCCTGAAGAACAAGACGTCCACGCCGACCACGACGGCTACGAGCGCGACCACGTAAAGCACGACGCCTGTCTGCCTTCCCATCGTTGCACCCTACTGCTCGAGGACCGCGTCGCGGCCACGAACGGCACGCAAGTCCGCCGGTATCGTCCGCTGGCGTGACTGTCGTGCGCTGAGGCCGTCGTCGGGCGTTCGGGCGCCGAGCGCATCTGGTGGGTCCAGGTATTCTTATCCAAGTACACTCAGCGGCGGTGTGGCGGCGCGAGGTAGCGGGTGAGATCACTGGGCAGATGGCAACCGAGGCGGAGGGCCGCGGGCGCCGCATTGGTGGGTGGCGGCGTGCGGGTGTGCTCGTCCCGGTGCTGCTCGCGTGCCTCGCCGCGCGCGCGCCCAGCGCCGTTGCAGCGATCCCTGCCCCGGTTGATCTGGACGGCACGTGGGCGGCGAGCTTGGTCTGCGGAGCGGAAGAATTCAATTACACGCTGAGCGTTCGGGGCTGGTATGGCTACACCGGCGACACCGAACTCGAACCGCTGGAACAGGGGCGCTTCGAAGACCGGCGGAACGAAAGCGGGAACTGGGAAGTCGAAGGCAAGGACGAAGGCGACTTCGTGTACCCGTCCGGCTATGAACTCCCGCGAATGACGTTGACTCGCGTGAGCCCGTCGCTCGAAATGCGTTCGGAAAAACCCGTGGGAGGCTGCGGCGAATTGGTCATGGTCAACGCGGCGCCGCAGAAGACGCCGTCGATATCGGGGGTCGTTGAACGCGCACCGGGTGTGCCCTTCGCCGATGTGGGGGTTCGGGGGGCCGCGCCCGGCGTGGCAGGGGGCCAGGAAGTGCGGGCGATCGCCCACACCTCGGCCGACGGCAGCTACGCGTTCTGGTTCGAACCGGGGCCGGACCTGGTCGAACCGCACGTCGAACCGAAACCCGCGTCGGACTTCGCGGTCACCGAATGCTCCGGGCGCGCCGGCGAAGGCTCCTGCGCGATCGGCCTGCTGAGCGGAGAGCAAGCGACGGCGAGCTTCCTCTTCACGCAGGGCAGCGAGATCTCGGGCACGGTCACCGAAGCAGGTGGTGGCGCGCTCGCCGGGATCACGCTCACGCTGACCGGAACGACGGCAACCGGCGAATCGATCGACCAGCAGACGATCAGCAGCAGCGAACAGGGTCGCTACGTCTTCGCGGTGCCGACGGGCACCTATACGGTCACGCCCACGCAGCCGAGCGAACCCTCGCTCGGACGCATCCTCGTGACTTCCTGCTCGGGGACGATCGTGCCCGGCGCGTGCGAAATCACGCTCACCGAGAGCCAGCCGACAGGGAGCGCCAACTTCCGGCGCGACCCGCTGATCGTCAACAGCACTGAAACGGCAACCAACACGAGCGAGGCCGAACAGGGCGTGTGCGACGTCACACCGGGCGGCGCCTCGCAGACGTGCACGCTGGCGCAGGCGATCGAAGTCGTCAACCACTCCCCCGTCCCCGGCAAGACGATCGGGTTCGACATCCCCGGCACCGGCGTGCCACAGATCGGTGGTGCGGATCTCGGCGTGGACATCGAAAAACCGGTAGTCATCGACGGCTACAGCCAGCCAGAAACGGGTCGCGTCGAGCTGAGCGGGACCGGATGGGATGAGCCGGATGAGCCGGCGTCGAAGGGCATCGTGGTGGGACCCGACGCGGCCGGTTCAACCATCGAGGGGATGGTGATCAACGGGTATCACGAGCAGATCGTGCTCATGGCGGATTCGAACAAGATCCAGGGCGACTACCTCGGCACGAACACGTCCGGGACGCGCGAAGAAGAAGGCGGCCCGCCCGCACCGGTTGTGGGACCGTCGCGTCAGATCGCCGTAGAGGTCGAGAGCTCCGGGAACCAGATCGGCGGCCCCGGGCCGGAGCAGGGCAACGTCATGGCCATCGGCTTCGCGGCGATCAGCGACGCCCAACCCTTCGTGCACGAGAGCGGAAACGTGATCCAGGGGAACGCGATCGGGGTGCGCGCCGCGAGCACGGTCCCGCTTCCCCCCGGCTACCCTGGGCTGGCACTCCAGCTCATTGGGTCCGCGACCGTCGGAGGCTCAGCGCCCGGTGACGGCAACGTGATCAGGGGCACTGTGCTATTCGGAGGTGCCTCGGTCCTGCAAGGCAACACGATCGTAGGATCACTCGTCGGCGCGTACGGGAAAGCGACGATAGGCGGGCAGACCAGCGCCCCCGGGACCGGACCAGGCAACACGCTCTTGGGATCGCAGATCGAAGTGTCGGAGGGTGACGAAATCGAGGAAGGCGGCGAGGGCACCGTGATCCAGGGCAACAAGATCGCTGAAGAGTCGGAATCCGCGATCATGATCAGAACCGACCACGTAACCGTCGGCGGGTCGCAGCCCGACCTCGGGAACCTCATCCAGGACTCCGCCACCGAGTCAGCACACCCACCCGCCGCGCAGAGGGCGGCGATCGTGATCAACACCGCGCACGACGGCGGCTATGCGCTGATCGAACACAACACGTTCGAACGCAACGGCAACGACGGCGCTGTCACGATCGAAGCCGGCGACCGTGACACTATCACCGACAATCAGATGATGGGCAACAGCAACGGGATCATCCTGGGCAGCGAAGGCTACTGGCTCGACGGCGAAAGGCAGCCGAACGCCGATGCACCGAACGACTACGAGTGGTACCCGATCCTCGACGAATCGCGCGAGCACTCCGGGATCGAGGTCACCGGCCGCCTCCCCCAACCTCCGACGGTCCCGACCGGCGCGACGTTCACCGTGGACATCTACAGCATGAGCACCTCCTGCCCGAGAGAACTCGCAGGAGAAGGAGAACACCTCCTCGGCAGCGCGAAGGTCGTCAACGTGATCGGCGAAAAGGAATTCACCGTCCACATTCCCTCCGCTGCGGCCGGGCAGCACGCGATCACCGCGACAGCGACGGCGCCGGACGGAAGCACCTCCGAGTTCTCGCCCTGCCTTCAGATCGGCGGGAAGGGGCGTAAGTACAACCTCTACGGAGTCACGCCAACCTCGCGCACCGTCGCGATCAGCGCGTCGAGCAGCTCCGCCTCAGCGGCGAGCAGACGGCGCCACAGATCCAAGGCGGGCACCGGCCGCGGCGTCTTGGAGCTGCAATGCCCGGCGATAACCACGGGCAGGTGCGCAGGCAGCCTGCTGATCCGCACGCACCGACGCCACCCGGCGATCGTGATCCGCAAGCGCTTCACAATCATGCCCGGGTTCGTCGACCGGATCACCATAAACCTTGCAGCGGGCCTGTTCGCGGAACTAAGGAAAGCACACCGCCTTCTCACGGCAGCGAGCATCAGCTCTCACGATGGCGGCAAGCACCCGCGCCGCAAGCGCACCAACTTCACGCTCGCCCTCAGCTACGCATAAGCCCTCCGGCGACAGCCCGGACACTCCCAAACGTCGGTGTCCCGGCCGGCACGGTAAGCTCGCTGACAGTCCACGAACGGAGTAATCCATGAAGCTAGGAGAGGCACTCGCGAAACGGGCTGAGCTGCAAAGCCGTCTCGGACAGGTTCGCGACCGCCTTCGAGTCAGTGCGCTGATCCAAGAGGGCGACCAACCACCCGAGGACCCAGCTCCTTTGTTGGCCGAACTCGACCAGATCGCCGACGAGCTCGAGCACCTGATCAGCGACATCAACAGGACGAACGCAAAGACGCGACTTCCGTCGGGCGCCACACTAACGGAGGCGCTCGCGCACCGGGACGTGCTCGGTGTGAAGTACAGCGCACTCAAGGCCGTGGCCGATGCGACGATCCAACAGCAGGCACGCTATAGCCGCTCCGAGATCCGTCTTGTGCGCACCTTCGATGTTGCCTGCGTACGTAAGCGCGTTGATTCGCTCGCGCGGGAGCAGCGCCAACTCGACGTCGAGATACAGGCGGCGAATTGGACGGTGGAATTGAACGAAACACACGACTAGCACGAGTCGGTAGCCGCATAGAGACGGCGAGCGTCAGGGCGGCAACTGCCCGAAAGTTGCACGCCGGGAAACCGGCTCAGGGCGGCGCGGGGGCAGCGCCCGCGGGTTCGATTCCCGCACTTCACGGTAAGGCCCAGCATCGTCACATCAGCACCACGCATCACCTACGGCGCACAACCAAGACGCTGAGCCTCGCCGCGGTGAGGGCGGGTGAGGGGATCTCGTGCTAGCGGCCCGGCAGGGCCGCGAAGCCGACCGGGAACAGGAGTGGTGCCGCGCGGGGGGCGACGGGCGCCGCTCCCCGCGCGGGCGCCGCTCAGACCTCCGGCTGTCCCGCGCCGGCCGCCGCTGTGGCCACGTCCGTGGGATATGTGTCGCGTGCGCGCAGCATGAAGACGCCGGCCGCGGCGAGCGTGCAGAGCATGATCAGGAAGCTGACCTCGAGGCCGGTGGCGGTCGAGGAGGAGATGCCGCTGGGGTGGGTGCCGATCGGCGCCTGCGCGGGCGCGATGCCCGCGACCAGGTCGGCCAGCGCGCCGAAGGCGAGCGGCGCGAGCGCCTGCGCGAGCGAGCGCACGAAGGTGCGAGTCGCCTCTGCGCGTCCCCAAAGACCGGCGGGCATGATGTCGAGCCTGGCGGCGTCCAGTGGCGGGTTGGCCGCGGAGATCAAAGCCGTGCCGCCGAGGTCGAACCACAGCGCGGGCGTCAGGTGGCTGGCGAGCAGGCCGGGGACGAGCAGCACGACGGCACCGAGGTAGCAGACCGAGGGCACGACGATCCGGGCTCGCAGAAAGCCGCGATGCAGCATCAGGTCGGTCAGGCGCCCGCTGACGAGCGTGCCGAGCAGAGCGCCGAGCACGAGCAGCGCCACGACCAGCTCGGCGGTGGCCTGCCCCACGTGGTAGTGCCCACGCATGAACAGCAGCACGAACGTCTGCAGACCAGCGAAGAAGAAGTAGCCGAGCGATGAGCTGATCACGAGCAGCACATAGCTGGGGATCGAGAGCACGTAGCGGATCGCCGCGATCACCCCCATCGCGCGCGGGTCCTCGCTGAGGACGCGCTCCTGGTCGGGCGCCACGCCGCGGCGCAGCACCTCTCGCACCGCCGCCTCCTCGATCGCGCGCTCCGGCGCGAGCTCCTGCTCCGCGTGCGCGCCGGTCGCGTCGCTCTGGGCGCCCGGCGCCGGCGCCGCCGTTTGGCGCAGGCTGATCGCCCCGCGCTCCAGGCGGCTCTGGCCGCCGCGGACCGGCTCGGGGATCGTGCGCCAGAGCGTGCGCGCGACCCAGAAGCCGGGGATCGCCAGCAGGATGAACGCCAGCCGCCATGAGATCACGCTCGCGACGGTGCCGCCGACGATGAAACCGGCGGCCGAGCCGGCGATCTCGCCGCCGAGGATGTACGCGTAGACGCGGCCGCGTTCGTGGGAGGGGAAGTAGTCGCCGGTCAGCGATGCGATCGCCGGGCCGGCGGTGGCGGTCACCGCGCCGAGCGCCAGGCGCGTGAGCAGCAGGGTCCCGTAGCTGCCCGCGAAGCCGCTGACGAGCGATGCGACGCTCCACAACGCGACGCTGATCGCCAGCAGGGGCATGCGCCTGATGCGGTCGACGAGCGCGCCCACCGGGATCACGAACAGCGCGCCGACGAGCAGCGCGACCGAGCTCAGCAGGCCGATCTTGGCGTTGCCGATGTGCAGCGCGCGCTCGAGCTGCGGCGCCACCGCGCCGACCGTCGCCGCGTCGGCGCCGCTCAGGCCGAGCACGGCGCCGAACATCAGGATCACCCGTGCGCGCGCGGGGCCGCCGACGACCTCGACGACCTGGCCGCGCGCCAGCCGGGCGGCGCGCCCCACGAGCGCCCACGCGGCGGATGCCGCCCGCGCCGCGATCTCGCCGCCCGTCATGTCAGTCGCGAATCCGCCGTCTGTTTGCCAGCACCCGCGCAGTATGCGCCCCGGGCAGCGCATTGCCGGCGGTCATTCTTCTGACGCGTCGCGTTGTCCGGCCGGGGAGCGGTTGGTAAGTGAGACCCTCGGTGTCCACGTCCAGAATCAGGGCCGTCACGGCCTGGCTCGGCGCTTCGCGCCTCGGCCTGGTGGCGATGGCGCTGCTCGTCGGCGCGGTCGCGGGGCTCGGTGCGGTGCTTTTCCGCTGGCTGATCTACGCGTTCACGTGGCTGGCCACCGGGTATCGGCAATTCGGCCAGCAGGGCCGCGTCGCGAGCCTGCACCTCCCGTGGCTGGGAATCTGGTTCCTGTTGCTGATCCCGGTCATCGGCGGGCTCCTGTACGGACCGCTGGTGCAACGATTCGCCCGCGAGGCGCGGGGCCACGGGGTGCCGGAGGTGATGCTCGCGGTCGCCGAGAACGGCGGGCGCATCCGCCCGCAGGTTACGATCGTCAAGGCGCTCGCCTCGGCGGTCTGCATCGGCACGGGCGGCTCGGTGGGCCGCGAGGGCCCGATCGTGCAGATCGGCTCGGCGCTCGCCTCGACGCTCGGAGCGCTAGTGCGCATGTCCGAGTCGCGGCTGCGCATCATCGTGGCCTGCGGCGCCGCCGGCGGGATCGCGGCGACCTTCAACGCGCCGATAACCGGAGTGTTCTTCGGCTTCGAGATCGTGCTGCGCGAGTTCTCGCTCGACGCGCTGTTCGGCACGATCCTCGCGGCCGTCGGCGCGGACCTCGTGAGCCGGGCGTTCCTCGGCTCGGGGCCGTTCTTCGCCGAGGTCCCGCACAACCTGCTCGCGCCGCACGACTACGTGTATCTGCTGATCGCGCTGCTCGGCCTCGGCGCGGGGCTCGTGGGCGTCGGCTTCAAGACCGTTCTGTACAAGCTCGAGGATCTCGCCGACGAGCTCTGGCACGGGCGTCCCGAGTGGGCGCGGCCCGCGGTCGGCGGCCTCGCGCTCGGCGCGCTGCTGCTCGCGCTGCCGCAGATGTATGGCGTCGGCTATCCGGTGATGGACAAGGTCTTCGCCGGGCACGAAGCGCTGTGGCTCATCCTCGTGCTGATGCTCGGCAAGATCCTCGCCGCGAGCGTCACGCTTTCGATCGGCGGCTCGGGAGGGGTGTTCGCGCCCTCTCTGTTCACCGGGGCCGCGGGTGGAACGGCCTTCGGGATCGTGGCCGGGCGCGTGTTCGGGCCGGCTGTCGGTCCAGCGGCGCTGTACGGCGTGGTGGCGATGGGCGGCGTGTTCGCGGCTGCCACGCAGGCGCCGTTGACCGCGATCGCGAGCGTCGTCGAGATGACCGGCAACTTCGGGATCACGCTCCCGATCATGCTCGCCGCGGGCGTCGCCGCGGCCCTCTCCAAGCGGCTGAGCTACGGCTCGATCTACACGACCAAGCTGCTGCGCCGCGGCATCGACATCGAGCGTCCGCGCGCGACCGGCGCGCTGGAGAAGCTGACGGTCGCCGACGTCATGCAGCCGTTTGCCGACGGTGCCGGCGCCGCCCTGGCGGATCCCGAGGCGCCCGACGGACGGGAGCTCGCGGGCGCCGCGAGCGAGCCGTGGGAGCGGCTCGTCGGATCGGTGAGCGCCACCCGCGAGGCGCAGGCGCTGTTCGCCGACGAGGATCTCGAGCAAGCGCTGCGCCAGCTCGTCCTCTTCGGTCGCGACGGGCTGCCGGTGCTCTCACACGACGGCCGCAGGCTGTGCGGCTGGATCACCCGCAACAACGTGCTACGCGCCCTCCACGAGCGGCTCAGCGCGGCCCCGCGCGAGATCGAGCGCGGCGCGCTTGCGGCCGAGTTCGCCGTCGAGCACCCCGAATCGCATCTGCACGACCCGAGCACGGCGCTGCATAGCTATCAAATCGTCGAGCTGTCGGTGGGCTCCCGCTCGCCGGCGCTCGGTCGTCGCCTCGGCGAGATCAAGTGGCCCCGCGGCGCGCTCGCCGTCGCGATCACCGACGGTCGCGAGATCGTCGCCGCTCGCCCTGACATCGAGCTGCGCGCCGGCGCGCGCGTGATCCTGCTCGCGCCGCGCGCTCCCCGGCGGCCTCCGCGCGCCGGGGCCGCCGATGGCGCTCGCGCCGGCGCCAGCTCACCCGCGTGACGGCGGGGCGACTCGTGCGCGGCGCTCGCGCGCCGCTTCGATCACGCCCAGCGCGTCCTCGCGCGAGCGCCAGCCGTCGATGATCACGCGCTTGCCCTCCTCGAGGTCCTTGTAGATCGAGAAGAACTGCTCGATCTCCTGGCGCAGCAGCAGCGGCAGCTGCTCGAGCTGCTCGTAGCGGTTCCAGTACGGGTCGTGCAGCGGCACGCAGATGATCTTGTCGTCGATGCCCTTCTCGTCGCGCATCTTGAACAGGCCCACCGGCTTGACCGGGATCAGGCAGCCGGGGAAGGTCGGCTCGTACAGGCACACGAGCGTGTCGAGCGGGTCCCCGTCCTCGCCGAGCGTCCCGCGCAGGTAGCCGTAGTCGGTCGGGTACGTGGCCGCACTCATGAGCAGCCGGTCGAACTTGATGCCACCGAGCTGCTCATCGTGCTCGTACTTGTTGCGCGTCCCCTTGGGGATCTCCACGACGCACACGAGGCTCTCGGTGGCGTGCTCGCCGGCGGCTCGCGCGGCGTTCGCGCGGCCGTGCGTGCCGGCACCGCCGTGGGCGCCCGCGCTGCCAGCCTCACCGGGCATCGGCTGACAATACCCTGTTGGCTGTCCGCCCGGCTTTGGTAGGCGGACACCCATTGCGGGTAAACCGCCAGGAGCAGGAGATGCGACGTGAACGAGGACGAGCCGTGGGAGACCGAACAAGAGGACGAGGCGGCGCGAGAAGCCGCGGGCATTGGCGGCATCTCGGGTGACGAGTTCCTCGAGCCGGCCGAGCGCGCGGTGATCGAGGGCGGCGGCGGCGAGAGCGAGGGCTTCGAGCAGGCCGAGCAGCAGCTGATCGACCACGCCTCGCACGGCGACCAGCAGTCGGCGCACGCGATCCTCCATCACCAGGGCCCCCCGGAGGAGCCCGACATGTCAGACGATCAGGAAGCCGGTGACCACGAGCGCAGCAGCGAGCGCGAGGGCGGGGACTGAGCGGGGACTGAGCGGGTCCTCCGGGCCGAGCTCGCGCTACAGAGCGGGCCTCTGCGGAGGCAACTTGGCGAGGTCGATGAAGAACTCGTCGATCTGGCGCACGGTCGCGATGAAGCGGTCGAGATCGACGGGCTTTGTGACGTAGGCGTTTGCGTGCAGCTCGTATGAGCGCAGGACGTCCTCCTCGGCCTCGGAGGTCGTGAGCACGACCACGGGGATCGTCGCGAGCTCGCGGTCTCCCTTGATCTCGGCGAGCACCTCCCTGCCGTTCTTGCGCGGCAGGTTGAGGTCGAGCAGCACGAGGTCCGGCCGGCGGGCCGCTCGATAGTCGCCTTCGGCGCGCACGAACGCGAGCGCCTGCACGCCGTCGCTTACGACCGACAGCGCCTCTGCCGCCCGGCGCCCGGCGAACGCCTCTTTGACGAGCAGCACGTCGCCGGGATCGTCCTCGACGAGCAGCACTGAGAGTGCGGTGTCGGTCATTCGTCCTCCTCGTGCGCGATTGGCAGCGTGAAGCGAATGCACGCCCCGCCGTGGTAGTCGGTGTCCAGCCAGATCCTACCGCCGTGGTAATCGACGATCTTGCGGCACAGCGCGAGCCCGATGCCGGTGCCCTCGTAGGCGTCCTTGGTGTGCAGGCGTTGGAAGATCACGAAGATCCGCTGCGCGTACTGCGGGTCGACGCCGATGCCGTTGTCGGCGAACGCGAGCTGCCAGTGCTGCCCTTCGCGCCGCGCGGTCAGGCGCACGAGCAGCGGCTCGGCGCCGCGGAACTTGATCGCGTTGGCGAGCAGGTTCTGGAACAACGAGACGAGCAGCGAGCGCTCGCCGCGCACGACCGGCAGGCGCCCGCCGTCGATCCGCGCGTGCGCCTCGCGCAGCGGCCCGGAGAGCGAGCGCTCGACCTCCGCGAGCACCTGGTCGAGCTCGACCCGCTCGCTCGGCGCGCCGCCGCGGCCAACGCGCGAGAACTCGAGCAGGTCGTTGATCAGCACTTGCATGCGCCGCGCACCGTCGACCGCGAACTCGATGTACTGGTCGGCGCGCTCGTCCAGCTGGCCGCGATAGCGCTGCTCGAGCGCCTGGCAGAAGCTCGCGACCTTGCGCAGCGGCTCCTGCAGGTCGTGCGAGGCGACGTACGCGAACTGCTCGAGATCGCTGTTGGAGCGCTGCAGCTCGAGCGCCTGGCGCTCGAGCGTCGCACGCGCCACCCGGACCTGCCCGAGCTCGTCGAGGATCCGCCGGCGCATCACGTCGATCCGCTCCGTCAGCTCGACGATCTCGCGCGCGCCGGAGGCGCTGTGCAGCGGCGCGTCGAACTCACCGGCGGCGACCCGGCCGGCCTCGCCGCCGAGTCGGGCGAGCGGCCTGGTGATGATGCTCCGCAGCACCAGGCCGGCGGCGAGCACGCTGAGCAGGATCAGGCCGCCGGCCACGAACAGCACCAGGCGCAGCAGGCGCGCGTCGCGTTCGAGCTCGCGATTGCCGCTTGCGAGCCTTCGCTCGAGATCGCCCTGCAGCGAGGCGAGCGCCGCGCGGACGGCGTCGAAGCGCTGTTTGCCGAGCTTGCTCGCCGCCAGCGAGCGGCCCTCGCGGCGCTGGCGGTGCAGCGCCGGTTCGACGAATTCGAGCCGCCACGCGTGTGCCCGCGAGCGCACCGCTTCGAGCTCGGCGAGCAGGTCCGACGGCGCGACCATCGCCTGGGCACGCAGAGCGCTGTACGCGTTGTTCTCGGCTTCGTGGCCCTTGTAGAAGGGCTGCAGGAATTCCGGCTCGCCGGTGAGCAGGAAGCCTCGAATCCCCGTCTCCTGGTTGATCAAGCCGTTTTCCAAGCGCAGCGCGGCCTGCAGCGCCGGCTCGATCTGGTCGAGGACGACGTGCCGGCGATCGCTCAGGCGCTGGTTGACGGCGAGCGCCACGCCGATGCTGAGCGTCGCGAGCGCCAGCAGCAGGCCGATGCTCAGCCCGAGCCACTGGCCGACGCGCAGGGTCCTGTGGCGTTCGCGCAACGGCGCCTCACTCGGCGCGCGAGCCGACGAGCAGCAGCGCCACGTCGTCGCTTAGCGCATCCCCGTTGAGCGTCTCGGCGCGCTCGATCAGCCAGTCGAGCAGGTCCCCGGGGGCACGCGGCCAGCCAGGGTTGGCGCGCAGGTAATCGCCGACCATGCGATGCAGCGTCTGCTCCCCGAGCCGCTCGGGCCCGGAGCCCACGCGCCCCTCGATCAGGCCGTCGCTGTAGAGCAGCAGCGTCCAGCCGGGCGGCAGCCGCGCGCGCTCGCTCACCCAGCGCCCGTTCGCCAGCCCGACCGGCAGCCCGGCCGGCGCGGCGGACACGGCCGTCGCGTGGTCGCCGTCGATCAGCACGGGCCTGGGATGGCCGGCGATCGTCACCCGCGCGTGGGCCCGCGCGGGCTCGACCTCGACGAGGCAGAGCGTCGCGAACATGCCCGGCAGCTGGCTCTCGTGCGCGAGCACGCGCTCGAGTGTCTGCAGCGCCAGCTCGGTGTGCGCGCCGGCGAGCGCGAGCGCTCGCCAGGCCGTGCGCAACGAGACGCCGATCGCCGCTTCGTCGGGCCCGTGCCCGCAGACGTCCCCGACGACCGCCCACAACGTGCCGGTGGGCGTCTCGACGACGTCGTAGAAGTCGCCGCCGAGCAGCGCCCGGCTCCTGCCGGCGCGGTAGCGCGAGGCGACCCACACGGAAGGATCGCCGAGCAGCGGCGGCGGCGCGAGCCCGCGTTCCAGGCGGGCGACTTCGCGCGCCTGGACCTCGGCGAGCCGCAGCTGCTGCTGGGCGTCGTCGGCCTGGCGGCGGACGATCGCGTAGCGCACGGTGCGACCCAGACGGGCGCTGTCGACGGCGCCCTTGACGAGATAGTCCTGGGCGCCGGCCTCGACGGCCGCGATCCCCGCCGCCTCGTCATCGAGCCCGGTGAGCACGATCAGGGCGATCCCGGGGGCGCGCTCGCGCAACCTGACCACCGCCTCCAGGCCTCCGGCGTCCGGCAGGTTGAGGTCGAGCAGCACGCAGTCCCGGCCGGCGGGCAGGTCGGCGAGCGCTGCCTCCACGGTGCGCCTGCGGGTGACCTCGGCGCGGGGCAGCGCCGCCGCGAGATGGTCCTCGACGAGCGCCGCATCGCCGTCGTCGTCCTCGACCACGAGCACCCGCAATGGGTCCAGCGACAGCGGCCTCCCGCGGCTCACACGCGCAAGCTATCAGCGCCGCGCGGGCTCGCGCGAGCGCTGCGCGCGCCGTCAGGCTTTCTTGTAGGTGAAGTCGGCCGTCGTCGAGCCGTGCCCGGAGCCGGTGAAGAAGCTCTCGACCGTGGTGACCGTCACGGGCGCCTTGGTGCCGGGGCTGCCCGGCGGCGAGGTGGCATAAAGGACGGTCGTCGAGCCGCAGTCGAGGATCGTTTCAACGGGGGTGATTTCCGCTCGCGCTTCGCCGAAGAACGCGCCCAGCGCGCAGCCGAGGTTCTGGCCGTGGATCGCGACTTCGGTCCCGCCCGCGGCGCTGCCGGACGCCGGCGAGATCGATTCGACCTGGGGGTTGCCCGGCGGGTACAGATAGATCAGGTTGGCGGAGGAGCTTTCGCTGCAGCCGCTGACGGTGCAAGCCTGGGTGTTGTCGAGCCCGGGGTTCTGCGAGACGGTCTGCGTGCTGAGGCTCGTGCCGGAGCTCGCGTCGAACACGTACTGGGTGCCTTCGGAGTACGGGCCGATGCTGTCGATGAACTGCACGCGCAGGAGCTGGCCGCTGAAGCCTTCGCCGCTCAGTTCGATCGGCGTGCCGCCCGTGTCGAGCGCGCCGATCGCGCCTTTCAGGCGTAGGTGGTTGGCGCTGTTGGTGAGGTGGGTGACCGTTGGAACACCGGCGTAGCTGACGCTCGCGGGCGGCCCCTGCCCGGCTTGGGTGTGGAAGCTGAACGGCAGCGACACCGGGTTGACGGTGGCTTCGCCGGGGGCGACTACCGCCGGCAGCACGATCTGCGCCTCGGTGCCCGTCAGGAACGTGAAGAAGGGGAACACCGTCAGCTGTCCCGCCTCCCGCGCGGGATCGCCCAGGCTCGCCCAGTCCATCGTCAGGAAGTTCAGGCCGGCGCCGTGGATCGTGACCAGCGTGCCGCCGTGCTCGTCTGCGAGGTCCGCCGGGCCCGCGGAGGTCGAGACCGAGGTGATCGTCGGTGCGGGGACGTAGTCGAACTCGCTCGGGGCCGGGCGCACCTCGCAGCCACAGCCGGGCGGCGTCACGAACGCCCCCTCGGAGTCGACGGCTATCGGCCCCTCGAGCGGTGGCACGATCGTGCTCGCGGCGCTCGCGCCGTGCGGGCCCGAGACGCGCACCTGCGCCTGGCAGATGTCGTTGGCCGCGTCCTCGCCTTCGTAGGCGCCGGTGTTCGGCAGCGGCGCGCAGGCGGTGTGCGAGGAGAACGCGGGCGGGGTGACCGCGATCTCGAACGGGCTGAGCACCTTGAAGCTCGCCGCCGGCACGCCGCCGAAGCTGACCTTGCTCGCTGCGCTGAAGCCCGAGCCGAGGATCGTGACTTCCTGCGGAGCGCTCTCCAGGCCGCCGCTCGGGTTCACGCCGGTGATGCTCGGGACCGTTTCGCCTTCGCTCGTGTCGACGTACTGGAAGGTCGATCCGGGGCCGGGCGCGCTCGATTCTCCGTCGCTGAGCGTCACGATCACGTTCGCCGGGCCGGCGCCGTCCAGCGGTCCCGGGGATTCGGGCGGCAGCGTTTCCTTTGCCGGTGGCATCGTGAGCGTGATCGACGTCGAGCTCTTGACGCGGAAGTCCGCTGCCGAGAGGTGCGCGCTGCCGACCTGCACGCCGGCGACGTCGGCGCCGGCGGCGGATTCGAAGCCGCTGCCGCTGACCTTCACGCTCTCGCCCCCTGCGGTGCTGCCGCTGCTCGGGCTGAGGCCCGAGACGACCGGCCGCTCGGCGCTGGTCGCGAGGCTGCACAGGTAGTAGGCGAGTCCTGCCGTGCCGCCCGCGTCGGTCAGGCGCGGCGAGCCCAGGCCCGACGCTAGGTCATAGCCGCCGGTCGCGGGGTAGGTCTTGCCGTCGTCGAGTCCGTAGATGTCGTTGTTGCCTTCGGTGATGTCGTTGAACGAGGCCGCGTACTCGGCGGGGTTGGACGCGACGCCGTACAGCAGCGGCGCCGCGAAGCCGACGCCGTCGGCGGTCGCCGGGTGTTCGGCGCACGTCGCGGAGGCGTTCACCTCGGTCAGCATCGCCGCCCACGTCGGCGCGGCCGAAGAGGTGCCGCCGATCGTGATCCAGCCGTCGGGCACTTCGGACTTGAACAGCTTGCTGTAGATCGTGACCGCGCCGGTGAACTCGTCGGCCTGTGCCGAGACGTCGGGCACCGTCCGGCAGGGCGTCGTCGCGGTCGCCCCCGGCAGGAACGCCTGGCAGAAGTTCTGCGGGTAGCCGAACTGCTTCTCGATGCTGTCCGCGTTTGTGTAGTCGGCGCTCCCCGGCAGCACGATCCCGGGGACCTTCGAGCTCAGCTGCCAGCTCGGCATCGCCCACGACATCGAGATGCCTCCCCCGCCGGCGCCCCATTCAGCGCCGTCGTTCCACACGTGCTCCTGGGCCGGCTGCGTTTCCGCGTCGGTGATCGTCGTGCCGCCCGCGGAGACGACATACGGCTGGCTGCCGGGGTCGTCCACCGACAGCGGGTTCTGCCCGGGCGCGACGTTCGGCGTCCTGAACGCGTTGCAGTCGTCGGAGCCGGTGTCGCCGGCGGCCGAGAAGACCGTCTGACCCTGGGCGGCGGCCTGCTCGAACAGGAAGTTCTCGGCCTGCTGGATCCCGGGTTCGCCGAGCTGGACCTCCTGCTCGCAGTCGCCCCAGCTGGTCGTGATCACCCGCTCGCGGTCGGCGCCGATGATCGCCGCCCACTCGTCGATCGCGCCGGTGGCGTTGTTGGGCGCCTCGTATACGTCGATGCTCGCGCCGGGAGCCATCGCCGAGACGTCCTCGATGTCGAGGTCGGCCTCGACTTCGCCGAGACCCTTCGGCTGGCCGCCGTCCACCGGGATCACGCTCAAGCGCGAGGCCATGCTCGCCGCCCGCTTGGCCCCGAAGAAGCACTGGTCGAAGTGCCGAATGTCCGACGGCGCGAACTGTTCGAGCTCGTATATCCCCACCGTCTGGCCCGCGCCGAGATCGCCGTCCGAGTACAGGCCGAAGGCGCCGTACGCGTGCGCGATCTGGTCGTCGGTCAGGCCGCCGAACTCGATCGCGTCTTCGCTCGCGTCCTTGCACGGCGTCGGCGAGCCCGCCGGATGCTCGAAGCCGGCGCTCTTGGCCGGCGTGATCTTGCCCTCCGCCGAGACGGGCGCGCGCACGAGGCCCTCGGGGTGCTCGTGCACGAGGTCGCTGAGCCCCAGCACGCCCACGACCGAGCCCGCGATCGCGGGCGCGACGGCGGCCGCCGCGGTCGCCTCCCGCGTGACGGAGCCGTCGGCCAGGCGGTAGCTCTCGAGGCCCGTGCGAAAGGCGCGCTCGACCTGCGCCGCCGAGCCGCTGAAGCCCACCAGCAGGTGGTCGCCCGAGACCGAGCTCACGCGCAGCCCGTCCGCCTGCAGGCTAGACTCGACGGCCGCGACCGTCGCCTGTGTCGGGCCGAAGCGGCTCGCGAAGGCGCCCGGCGCCAGGTATTGCCCGAACGTCGCTGAGCTCTTGTCGGTGACTTCGCCGATGAACTTGGTGAGCGCCGCTTCGTCTCGCGGCTTGAGCGCGACCGCGCCGCTGATCGCGCTCGACGCGGGCACGGCGCCGACGGCACGCGCGCCGATCGGAACCCGCGGCGCCAGCCCTACGCGCACCGGCGCGGGCGAGCCGCTCGCGGCGCTCGCGAGCACGACCAGCGCCGCGCCGAGCGCAACCACCAGCAGCGCAAGCGCCGCAAGCCCGCGCGAGGGCCCGCCAGCGGAGCCTGGATTGGATTCTCGTTCAGCGTCCCTGCCCGGCTTCACCACGACCTCCAGCGTCTCCCGGTCGCGCCGCCAACGGCACGCGAGCCGCCTCCAAGGCTCCCGCTTATACCACCGAACACGTCAAGCGGTCAATCGACAATCGTATGAGCGCGCGGCGCTCAGTCGGTCGTGCGCCGGCGATACAGGCGAGTCGCAAGCGGCGCGAACACGGCGATCAGCGCCACCGACCACAAAACCGACGCAAGCACCGGGTGCTGCATCGGCCAGGCGTGGATGCTCGCCGAGGGATTGGGGTTGGAGAAGAGCTCGCGCGAGGCCGACGTCACGGCGCTCACGGGGTTCCAGTCGGCGATCGTGCGCAACACCGCGGGCATGCGCTCGGTCGGGACGAGCGCGTTGGAGACGATCGCGAGCGGGAACACGACGACCAGGCCGGTGCTCTGCGCCGACTCCGGGCCCTTGCTGATCGCGCCCAGGCACGCGCAGCCCCACGACAGCGCATAGCTGAACAGCAGGAACACGCCGAAGCCTGCGAGCGTCGAGAGCACGCTCCCCTCGGGGCGCCAGCCGACCAACAGTCCGGTCGCGGCGACGAACGCCGAGCAGATCACGGCGGTCAGCAGGTCGGCGAACGTGCGTCCGATCAGCACCGCTGGACGCCACATCGCGAGGGTCCTGAAGCGGTCGATCATGCCACTGCCGAGGTCGGTGCTCAGCCCGACCGCCGTACCCATCGACGAGGTGGTGAGGTTCAGCGCGAGCAGGCCGGCGATCGCGAAGCTCTTGTAGCTGCCGCCGCCCGGCAGCACCACGCCGGCGCCGAACACGTACACGAACAGCAGCGTGAACAGCACCGGCTGGACGGTCACGTCGGAGAGCTGCAGCGGCTCGCGCGCGATGTGCACGAGGTTGCGCCCCGTGAGCACCAGCACGTCGGTGAGGCGACGGGCCATGCGGCTCGAGCGCCGCTGGCCGGCGAGCGGCGCACGGCCAAGCGTCGGGGCGGACGCGGTGGCGTTCATCCTCGGGCAACCTCCAGATCTGTCTCGGATAGCGCGTCGGGGACGGGGTGCTCCGGTCCTGCGTCCGTCGGGTGTCCGGTGAGGGCGAAGAACACGTCGTCGAGCGAGGGCTGATGGACCTGCACGTCATCGACGCTCACACCGGCCGCGTCGAGGGCGCGCACCACCGTCGTCGCCAGGCCGGGCGCGCCGTTCACCTGGGCGCGCACTCGCCGCCTGTCGTGGCTCACGTGCACCGCCCCGGCGGCGAACGCGCCGAGCGCCTCCGAGGCCGCGGGACTCGGCTCGCTGAGCGTCAGCTCCAGCCGCGCGCCGCCGGTCTGCGCCTTCAGCTCGCCGGCGGTCCCGCCTGCGATCACGCGCCCGTGATCGATCACCACGATGCGATCGGCGAGCTCGTCGGCCTCGTCGAGGTACTGCGTGGTGAGCAGCAGCGTCACACCGTCGGCGACCAGCTCTCTGATCACGTCCCACATGCGCACCCTGCTCGTCGGATCAAGCCCGGTGGTCGGCTCGTCGAGGAACAGCACCGGCGGGCGCGTGACGAGGCCGGCGGCGAGGTCCAGACGGCGGCGCATCCCTCCGGAGTAGCCTTTGAGAACGCGGTCCGCAGCATCGAGGAGGTCGAAGCGCTCGAGCAGATCGTGCGCCCGCGCCCGCGCCTCGGCAACGCGCAGCCCGCTCAGGCGCCCGATCATCACCAGGTTCTGGCGGCCGGTCAGGACCTCGTCGAGCGTCGCATCCTGGGCGGTCACCCCGATGTTCCGGCGCACCGCGCCGGCTTCCTCGACGACGTCATGCCCGGCCACGCGCGCGCGGCCGCCGTCGGGGATCGAAAGCGTCGTCAGGATCCGCACCGCGGTCGTCTTGCCCGCGCCGTTCGGTCCGAGCACGCCCAGGATCGAGCCGGCGGGGACCTCGAGGTCGATCCCGTCGAGCGCCACCGTCGTTCCAAATCGCTTGCGCAGGTCGTTCGCTTCGATCATCAAATCGGTCATGGACAGCAACTCTACAGTAACTGAAGAAATTATGCAACTGTATTTTGCTAGACTTCGAGCATGAGGGGTGAGCGCTCCACCGGAACGGAGGCGGCCGTCCTCGCCTCGGCCGGCGCGCCGCCCGAGAACGCGGCCGGGGACGACGGCGCGCCGCCCGAGGACGCGGCCGGGGACGACGGCGACCTGTCCACGCTCTCCGACGAGGCGCGCATCCACCGCGTGCTCACACGCGAGCTGGGCGGCGAGCTGGCGGACGCGTTCCTGCTCGCGCGCGAGACGCAGGAGCGCTGGGAACGCCGCCGCCATCCGCACGACGGGCTGCGCGAGCGCAAGAAGCGGCGCACCCGCCAGAAGATCTCAGACGTGGCGACCGTGCTGTTCCTCGTGCGCGGCTTCGACCGCGTGACGGTCTCAGAGATCGCCGAGATCGTGGGCGTATCGGAGAAGACCGTCTTCAACTACTTCCCCACCAAGGAGTCGCTTCTGTTCGACCGCACCGACGAGGCGCTCGAGCGGATGGTCTCGGCGCTGCGCACGCGCGAGCAGGGCGAGTCGCCGACGAGGGCGATCCTGCGCGCGTTCGCGCAGGACATGGACGACGTCGTGGACATGCCCGACCAGCTGTTCGTGCTCCTGCCGCTGTTCAACGAGATGGTCGCCGCGACGCCCTCGCTGCGGGCGGCCTGGCTGGAGCTCAACGGCCGGGTCGTGCAGGTCGCGACCGAGGAGCTCGCGTCGCTCGCCGACGTCGACCCGCGCGACCCGGAGCCGATGATCGCCGCGCGCGCGATCGGCGCCCTGCACGAGGTGGCCTTCACGTCGGAGATGCGTCACATCGAAGACGGCCTGCGCGGCGCGCGGCTCCGCGAGGCGGTGCTCGGCGACCTCGAGCGTGCCGCACGGCTGCTCGACGCGGGGCTGTGGTCGTTCAACCTCCTGACCCAGGGCGCGCGCACGCGCGCGCAGCTGCGCGAAGCCGCGGCCGCCGCCGAGGACGCGCGCCGCCAGGTGCTCGAGGCGCTCAAGCAGGCGCGCTCCGCCTGGCACGAGCTGACCGGACACGAGCGGGGCGATCGCCGAGGGGCACGCGGCGAGCCGCTGGGGGAGCCCGGCGATGGCCCGCGCGAGCGCGGCCGGCGCAGACGCGAGGAACGCGGCAAGACGCGCAACGCTCGGGCCGACGCCAGGCGCGAGCCCGGCGAGCTGCGACGAGCCGCCAAGGAGCTCGCCCAGCAGGCTGCATTCGAAGCGTTTCGCCACAAGCTGCAGGAGCGCCACGAGGCGCTGCGCGCGCGCCAGGACCAGGTCCGCCGCCGCCGGGACCCCTAGCGGCGCGGGGCGCGCCCGCATCGGCCTTCCCTATCGCGGGGTCGCGAATCTCTATTTGACTGTCCATTCGCGCGCTGCCAAGTTTCCTCACTATGTCGATTGCTTTCATGGTCTTGGGTCCCTCCGCGCTTGCGGCACAGCTCCCGCCCGAGAGCGGGCGAACCGGCGGGCGAGCGAGTCTCGTGCCCGCGACCACCCAACACAAGGAGACACCCAAGCGATGAGCACGATCCAACACGCAGGCGCGCGCCCGACGGCGGGCATCGATCTCGAGGACCCGATCGCGCTGGCCGCTCAGCTGCGCGACGAGTTTCGCGTCGGCGCCGCCGAGCGCGACCGCGAGCGGCTATTCCCCTACGAGCAGTGCGCGGCCTTCCGCGCGTCGGGCCTGCTCGGCCTGATGGTGCCTCGCGAGTTCGGCGGCTACGGCGGCACGTTCAGCGAGCTCATGCGGGTCGTGATCCTGATCTCCGCCGGCGACTCGAACATCGGGCAGATGTACCAGCTGCACACGGGCGGCATCAGGTTGCTCGAAGAGTTCGCCTCGCCGGAGGTGCAAGCGAAGTGGCTGCCGCGCTTTGCCAACGGCGAGCTGTGGATCACCAACGCCTACTCGGAGATCGGCACACCGAGCGTCAACGACTTCAACACGACCGTCGCCAAGGTCAACGACGGCTGGCGCCTGAACGGGACGAAGTTCTACTGCACCGGGAGCCTCGCCGGCGACGTCACCTTCGGGCCGTGCCGCGTCGCCGACTCCGACGAGGTACGGGTGTTCTTCACCAAAACCGACGCCGACGGCGTGAGGGTCCACGACGACTGGAGCGGCTTCGGCCAGCGCACCACCGCGAGCGGCACGACCGACTTCAAGGATGTTCTCATCCCCGATGAGCTGTGCCTCTCGACTGCCCAGGAGGGCGGCGGCGGCGGCGGGCAGATCACCTCGCTGAACTATCAGGCGGTGCACACCGGCGTGTTCGTCGGGATCGCCCAGAACGCTCTCGACGACGCGGTCGACTTCGTGCGCACGCGCGCGCGCGTTTGGTATGAGAGCCCCGGGTCCAGCGCCGGCGAGGACCCGTACACGCAGCTGCGCGTCGGCGAGATGAAGACCGCTGTGCTCGCCGCCGACCTGCTCGCGATGCGCGCCGCCGAGCTGTGCGACGACGCGGTCGCGCACCCGGGCGATCTCGAGCGGCGCGGCCTCGCGTCGGTCGTAACGGGCGAGGCACGGCGCGCCGGCGCCGAGGCGGCGCTCGAGGCCGGCTCCACGCTCTTCAAGGTCTGCGGCGCCGGCAGCTTGCTCGAGCGCTACGGCTTCGACAGGCACTGGCGCAACGCGCGCACGCTCTCGCTGCACAACCCGCTCGACTTCAAGTCGATGCACGCGGGCGACTATCTGCTCAACGACCGGCTCCCGCCCGTCGACTCCTACAACTAGGCGGCGCGAGCACCAAGACCGTCGGACCGTGCAAACCACACGATGGAGGTAAAGATCAAATGTCGTCCGTAGGGCTCATGTTCGTCGGAGCCGTGCTGTTCGTCAACGGGCTGCTGCTGCTCGGCAGGGTCGACGCGAAGAGCGCGGGGGTCTTCAACCTGTTCGTCGGCGGCCTGCAAACCGCGATTCCCTTCTATCTGATCTCCCACGCCAAGAGCACCGACGAAATCCTGCTCGCGTCCGGCATCTTCCTGTTCGGCTTCACCTACCTGTACGTCGGCATCTGCAACCTCGCCGGCTACCAGGCGGTCGGCCTCGGCTGGTACTCGGCCTGGGTTGCGATCATGGCGTGCGCCTTCGGGATCACCGACATCGTTAAGTTCAGCGACCCCACGATCGGTCTTTTGTGGCTGCAGTGGTCGGTGCTGTGGGGGCTGTTCTTCCTCGTGCTCGGGCTCGGGATCGAGCGCCTGACCGCGCTCACCGGCTGGGCCACGCTGATCCTCTCGTTCACCACCTGCACGATCCCCGGCTTCCTGCTGCTGCTCGGCGAATGGAGCGGCGTTCACACGTGGCTGGTGCTCGCCGTGATCGCCGGCACGCTCGCCGTGCTGCTGCCCGTCGCGCTGCGCACCGCGCGGCCGCTCGCCAACGAGCGCACACGCGAAGCCGGAGTCGCGGTTCCGGTCGGCTGAGGCGAGTCGAAGTGGTACGCTCACCCCACTATTTCTCAGTTTTATGATCGAAATTACTGGTGATCTGACGGGATGCGCATCGAGCAGCTCGAATACGCCGCCGGCGTCGCGCGCTTCGGCTCCTTCCGGCGGGCCGCCGAAGAGCTGCATATATCCCAGCCCGCGCTGAGCGAGACCGTCCGCAAGCTCGAGGCCGAGCTCGGCGTCGACCTGCTCGACCGGCAGCGCACCGGGGCGACCATCAGCGACGCCGGACGCGAGCTCTTGCCGCACCTGCTGGACGTCGTCGAGGCGGCCAAGCGCCTGCGCCACGCCGCCGACGAGCAGCACGAGAGCACTCGCACGGTGCGGCTCGGCACCGTCAGCGCCGCCACCTCGCCGCTGCTCACCGCCACGATCCGCGCCTTTCGCGAGACGCATCCGGCGACGCAGATCGAGGTCGTGCTCGTGCAGCAGCTGCGCCTGCACCGCTCGCTGCTCGACGGCGGCCTCGACCTCGGGCTCGTCAACTACCTCGACGGCGACGAGGCGCTCGCCGAGCTGCACACCGTCGAGCTGCTGCGCGGCCATCCGGTCGTGTGCATGCACAGCGAGAGCCCGCTCGCCGTGCGCTCGACCGTGCCCGCCGCCGCGCTCACCGGCGAGCCGCTGATCGCGATGCGCGCCGGCTATGCGATGCATCGCTACCTCGACCGGCTGCTCGACGGGCACGAGCCCTCCTTCTCGTATTCGGCCGACGGCGCCGAGATGGGCAAGCTGATGGTCGCGGCCGGGCTCGGGGTGACCGTCCTTCCCAGCTACAGCGTCATCGGCGACCCGCTCGAGCAGCGCGGCGCGATCACCTACCGCAAGATCCACGACGACCACACCAGCGTGCGGCTCGTCCTCCAGCGCCGGCGCGCGGGCTCGCCCACGCGCGCCACCCGCGACCTGCACGGTCTGTTCGTCGCACAAGCGCGTACCTACGCCGCCAACACCGCCGAGCCGCCCCTCGCGAGCGCCGCCGCCGCTCGCGAGGCCCACGCGCCGCCCAGCGCCGCAACGCCGCCCACCGCCACGCCGCCCAGCGCCGCCACGCCGCCCACCGCCACGCCGCCCGGCGCCGCCACGCCGCCCGGCGCCGCCAAGCCGCCCGGCGCCGCCGCGGCGCCCGCGCCGACAGCCGCCGGCGCAGGGACCGGACGTGCGCGCCGTGCGCGCCGGCGGCCGGCAGCGCGCGAGCATCCGCCGGCGCCGGCCGCGTGAGCGGCGACAGGGAAGTCCTATCGCCGCTTCCAGAATCCCTATTTGACGCTCGCGCGCGCGCGCACCATCCTCGTATGCGTGATCGCGATGCTCTCAGGACGGCGCGCATGAGCTCGCCCTTCGACTCGATCGAGGACGCTCTCGCGGACGTCCGCGAGGGCCGCACCGTGATCGTGTGCGACGGCGAGGACCGCGAGAACGAGGGTGACCTCGTGATGGCCGCCCAGTTCGCGACCCCCGAGGCGATCAACTTCATGGCGCGCGAGGCGCGCGGGCTGATCTGCCTGGCGCTCAGCGCCGAGCGCTGCGACGAGCTCGGCCTGCGACCGATGACGCGCCGCAACGAGTCGCTGCACGGGACCGCCTTCACCGTTTCGATCGAGTCGCGCGACGGGGTCAGCACCGGGATCTCCGCGCACGACCGCGCCCGCACCGTGCAGACCGCCATCGACCCGAAGCGCGGCGCCGAGGACCTCGTCCAGCCGGGTCACGTGTTCCCCCTGCGCGCCCGCCCGGGCGGCGTGCTCGAGCGCTCCGGGCACACCGAGGCGGCCGTCGACCTCGCGCGCCTCGCCGGCGTGCTCCCCGCGGGCGTCATCTGCGAGATCCTCAACGAGGACGGCACGATGGCGCGCGTCGGCAACCTGATCCCGTACGCCCGCCGCCACCGCCTGAAGATGATCACCGTCGCGCAGCTCATCGCGCACCGCCGGCAGGGCGAGAGCCTCGTGCAGCGGGTCGCCAGCGCGCGTCTGCCCACACGCCACGGCGCCTTTCGCCTGCACGGCTACCGCTCGCTGCTCGACGGCGGCCAGCACCTCGCGCTCGTCTACGGCGAGGTCGCCGGCGTCCCCGACGTGCTCGTGCGCGTGCACTCCGAGTGCGTCACCGGCGAGGTCTTCGGCTCGCTGCGCTGCGACTGCGGCCCGCAGCTGCAGGAGGCGATGCGCCAGATCGCCGAGGAGGGCGCCGGCGCGATCGTGTACCTAGCGCAGGAGGGGCGCGGCATCGGCCTGCTCAACAAGGTGCGCGCGTACGCGCTCCAGGACACCCAGGGGCTGGACACGGTCGACGCCAACCTCGCGCTCGGGTTCGCCGCCGACCTGCGCGACTTCGGCATCGGCGCCCAGATCCTCGCCGACCTCGGCCTGTCCAGCATCCGCCTGCTCACAAACAACCCGCGCAAGATCATCGGCCTCGACGGCTACGGCCTGCAGGTCACCGGCCAGATCCCGATCGAGGTGCACGCGCACCCCGAGACCGAGGCGTACATGCGCTCCAAGGCCCAGCGGCTCGGGCACCGGCTGAGCTCGATCGACGCCGCCCTCGCGCTCGAGCAGCACCGCGCGCCCACGCTCGACGCCCCCGCGCCGCTGTCCCTCGGCGTCGAGATTGCGGAGGGCGTCGCATGAGCGCCAGCCAGCAGGAGATGCGCGCCGTCATGGGCCACTTCGCCACCGGCGTGTGCGTCATCAGCGCGCGCCGCCCCGACGGCAGCCCCGTC
Source organism: Solirubrobacteraceae bacterium (assembly GCA_035503075.1). Taxonomy (GTDB): domain Bacteria; phylum Actinomycetota; class Thermoleophilia; order Solirubrobacterales; family Solirubrobacteraceae; genus Palsa-744. The sequence continues at coordinate 49,433 of DATJTT010000063.1, read as the reverse complement.
GCCACCACCGTCAACGCCGTCAGCTCCGTCTCGCTGCGCCCGCCGTTGCTGCTCGTCTGCCTCGCCCACGACAGCCACACGCTCGCCGCGCTGCGCGGCGGCGCGCGCTTCGCCGTCAACGTGCTCGCCGCCCACCAGCGCGAGCACTCGATCCGCTTCGCCGCCAAGGGCGAGCATGCCAAAGCCCACGAGGTGCAGTTCGGCGAACACGAGCTCGAGGTGCCCTACCTGCCCGGCGCGCTCGCCACGATCGCCTGCCGCGTCAGCCAGATCCACCCCGCCGGCGATCACGTGATCGTGATCGGCGAGGCGCTCGCCTCCTCCAGCGCCGAGCGCGCGCTCGCGCCGCTGCTGTTCTTCCGCGGCTCCTACTCGCAGCTCGCCCATGCGCGGCCCGCCGCGCACCTGGCCGCACCCGTCGGCGCGCCCGCGCCGCCGGCATCGGCGCAAGTCGGGCCCGAACGCGCGAGCGAGCGTTCACGCGCCCCCACTCGCAGGCGGCTGGCCGTGCTCGAGCGCATCGGCTGACAGTGCGGCCTGCCCCTGAGGACAACAGCGAACGCACACCCATAATCATCATAAAAATAATCGAAGAAATATAGAAAGCGAGCAGCTAGATGACCGTCAGCAGCGATGATCCGATCAAGTTCGCCTACTGGGTGCCCAACGTCAGCGGCGGTCTGGTCGTCAGCAAGATCGAGCAGCGCACCGACTGGGGCATCGAGTACAACCGCGAGCTCGCGCAGCTCGCCGAGCTCCGTGGCTTCGAGTACGCGCTCAGCCAGGTCCGCTACATGGCCAGCTACGGCGCCGAGCACCAGCACGAGTCCACCGGCTTCAGCCTCGCGCTGCTGCTCGCCACCGAGCGCCTGAAGGTCATCGCCGCGATTCACCCGGGCCTGTGGCACCCCGGCGTGTTCGCCAAGCTCGGCGCCTGCGCCGACGTGCTCTCCGGCGGGCGCTTCGCCGTCAACGTCGTCTCCGGCTGGTTCAAGGGCGAGTTCCACGCGCTCGGCGAGCCCTGGCTCGAGCACGACGAGCGCTACCGGCGCTCGGAGGAGTTCATCCGCGTGCTCAAGGCCAGCTGGACGCAGGACGAGGCAGAGTTCTCCGGCGACTTCTACAACCTGCACGGCTACACGCTCAAACCCAAGCCGCTGCAGCGGCCCCACCCGCAGATCTTCCAGGGCGGCAACTCCACCGCCGCGCGACAGATGGCCGCGCGGGTCTCCGACTGGTACTTCATGAACGGCAACTCGCTCGACGGCGTGCGCGCGCAGATCCAGGAGGTCTCCGAGTACGCGCGCGAGGCCGGTCGCGCGCCCGGACGCGACGTGCGCTTCGGGCTGAACGCGTTCATCGTCGCGCGCCGCACCCAGGCGCAGGCGCGCGCCGTCGTCGAGGAGATCATCGCCAAGGCCGACCGCCAGGCCGTCGAGGGCTTCGGCGCCGCCGTCAAGCAGGCGGGGCAGTCCACGGCCGACAAGCGCGGCATGTGGCAGGACTCCGAGTTCAAGGACCTCGTCCAGTACAACGACGGCTTTCGCACCGGCCTGATCGGCACGCCCGAGCAGATCGCCCGGCGGATCCTCGAGTACCGCAAGCTCGGCGTCGGGCTCATCCTCGGCGGCTTTCTGCACTTCCAGGAGGAGATCGACTACTTCGGCCTGCACGTGCTGCCCATCGTCCGCGAGCTCGAGGCCGAGCTCGGCGTCCACGAGCCCCCCGAGCTCGCCGCCGCACGACCCCCGATCACCGCATGAGCGCCGCCGGAGCCACCCACGCCCCGCCCGCCACGGCCACCGCCCCGCCGGCGGACGCGCCAGCGCCGGACGGCGCCCATCGGATCGCCTCCGATCAGGAGGCGCTCGCGCGCGCCCGCGCGCTCGTCGAGCCGATCGCCGCCGGCGCCGCCGAGCGTGACCGCCGGCGCAGCCTGCCATCCGAGGAGCTCCAGCTGCTCTCGCGCGAAGGCCTGCTCGCGATCACCGTGCCCGCCGAGCACGCAGGCGCGGACGTGTCCATGCGGACGCTCACGCACGTCATGCGCCTGCTCGCCAGCGCCGACCCGAACGTCGCCCAGATCCCGCACAGCCACTTCGTCTACCTCGAGCTCGTGCGCCGGCTCGGCAGCGCCGCCCAGCGCGAGCTGCTGTTCGGCGAGGTGCTCGCCGGCCGGCGCCTCGCCAACGCCCAGTCCGAGGCCGGATCCAAGACGATCGCCGACATCCGCACCAGCCTGCGCCCCGACGGCCGGGGAGCGTTCGTGCTCGACGGCCAGAAGTTCTACTGCACCGGCTCGCTGCTCGCCGACTGGCTGATGGTGCTCGCCAAGGGCCAGAACGGGCGCACCTTCGTCGCGATCGTCCCCGCAGGCGCGCCCGGAGTCAGCGTGCTCGACGACTGGGCCGGGATGGGCCAGCGGACGACCGCCAGCGGCACCGTCACCCTCGAGCGCGTGCGCGTCACGCCCGAGATGGTCATCCCCCATCACCGCATCTTCCAAGCGCCGCACCTCTACGGCGCGCGCGCACAGCTGCTGCACGCGGCCATCGACGCCGGCATCGCCGCCCGCGCGCTCGAGGACGCGTGCGAGTTCGTGCGCAGCTCGAGCCGACCGTGGTTCGAGGCCGACGTCCAGCGCGCCGCCGACGACCCGCTGCTGATCCAACGTGTCGGCGAGCTCGCCGTGGACGTGCGCGCCGCCGACGCGCTGCTCGGCGACGCCGCCCGCACGATCGACGCCGTCGAGCGGCGCGGGGCCGACGAGACGGGCTCCGTCTCCGAGGACGATGCCGCGCGCGCCTCCATCGCCGTCGCCGCCGCCAAGGCGCTCACCGATCGCGTCAGCGTGCACACCGGCAGCGCACTGTTCGAGCTCGGCGGCACGCGCTCGTCCGCCGAGCCGCTCAACCTCCACCGCCACTGGCGCAACGCGCGCACCCACACGCTGCACGACCCCGTGCGCTGGAAGCTCCAGCACATCGGCCGCTACACGCTCAACGGCACCCTGCCCCCGCAGCACGGACAGCTCTGACAGGGGCGCCCGGTGGCATTCACACTGAAGACAGCGACAGCGATGGTCATCCGGTGAGTGGCGATCGTGACAGCGTCAGCCTGGCGTTCCACTGGTTCCTGCCCACGCACGGCGACGGCCGCCGGCTGATCGAGCAGGTGCGCCCCGCCGGCATCGCCGGCGGCCCGCGGCCGGCGTCGCTCGGGTACCTCACGCAGGTCGCGTGCGCGGCCGAGGAGCTCGGCTTCGCCGGCGCCCTCACCCCCACCGGACTGTGGTGCGAGGACGCGTGGGTGACCGCCGCGATGCTCAGCCAGAGGACCGAGCGGCTGCGCTTCATGCTCGCGCTGCGCCCCGGGCTCGTCAGCCCGACGCTCGCCGCGCAGATGGCCGCCAGCTTCCAGCGCCACAGCTACGGCCGTCTGCTGCTCAACGTCGTCACCGGCGGCGATCGCGAGGAACAGCGGGCGCTCGGCGACTTCCTCGACAAGGACGCGCGCTACGAGCGCACCGCCGAGTTTCTCGGCGTCGTGCGCGATCTGTGGCGCGGCCGGCGCGTCGATCTGGACGGGCGACATCTGACGGTCGCCGCCGCCGAGCTCGAGCAGCCGCCCTCGCCCCCGCCGCCGATCTACTTCGGCGGCTCCTCCCCCGCCGCGCTCGCCGTCGCCGCGCGCCACGCCCAGGTGTACCTCAGCTGGGGCGAGCCGCCCGGGCCCCTCGGCGAGAAGCTCGACGCGGTGCGCGCCGCCGCGCGCGCCGCCGGGCGCGAGCTGCGCCTCGGGATCCGCCTGCACGTCGTCTGCCGCGACAGCGCCGCCGAGGCGTGGCGCGAGGCCGAGCGACTGCTCGACGGGATCGACGCGAGCACCATCCAGCTCGTCCAGGAGCGCCTGCGCCGCAGCGAGTCCGAGGGGCAGCGACGGATGACCGCGCTGCACGACGGCTCGCTCCGCGGCCCCGGCAACAGCTCCGTCACCGACCTAGAGGTCGCCCCCAACCTGTGGGCGGGCGTCGGGCTCGCCCGCGGCGGCGCAGGCACCGCGCTCGTCGGCAGCCACCAGGAGGTCGCTGCGCGCATCCACGAGTACGCCCAGCTCGGGATCGACGAGTTCGTCCTCTCCGGCTACCCCCATCTCGAGGAGGCCTACTGGTTCGCCGAGGGCGTCCTGCCGATCCTCGCCCAGCGCCTGCTTTGGACGACGCCCGGCCCTCCGAGCGCGGCTCCCTTCCCCCCCGCCCGCGAGCACGCCGCTGCGCCCGGCGCCGCCGCTCGCGCGCGCGTCCCGTTCGCCGGCGCGCCCGCCGAGGCGGTCGGAGGGGTCAATGGCCGCTGAGGCATCCGCGTCGGGCAACGGCTCGGCGCCTCGCGCTGCCGTGCGCCTGCTCGTCGTGCTCGGCAGCGTCACGCCCCGCGGGCGGCTGCGCCGCGCGCTCGAGGAGGCGCTCTCTCGAACCGCCTCGCAGCAGAGCCTCGAGGCCGAGCTGATCGACCTCGCCGAGCGCCGGGTGTCCTTCGCCGACGGCCGCGATCCTAGCGAGCTCAGTGACGACACGGCCGCCGTGATCGCCGCCGTCGAGGCGGCCGACGCGGTGCTGTTCGCCACGCCGATCTACCGCGGCTCGATGACCGGAGCGCTGAAGAACGTCTTCGACCTGCTCCCCGTCCCGGCGCTCCACGGCAAGGTCGCCGCGCTCGCCGCGCTCGGCGCCAGCGATCACCACTTCCTCGGCGCCGAGCGCCACCTGCGCGACGTGCTGTCGTTCTTCGGAGCGCTCGTCACGCCCGTCGCCGTCTACCTCAGCGCCGCGGACTTCGTCGACGGGGTCCCCGGCGAGCGCGCCGCCGCGGCGCTCGACGAGCTGATCGCCGGCGCAGTGTCGATCGCCGCTGCGCTGCGGCTCGCCGGCGGCGACCGCACGCGCGTGCGCCTCGGGCCGAGCCCGTTGGCGGCGCGGGCGCTCCGCGCGCGCGCCGGCGGCTGACCTCCGCGACTCACCTCGGCGACCACGCGCGGCAGACGCCGCCGGCCGAGCTCAGCGAAACGCGTCGATGCCCGTGAGCGCGCCGCCGACCACCAGCGTGTGCACGTCCGCGGTGCCCTCGTACGTGACGATCGACTCGAGGTTGTTCATGTGCCGGATCACGGGGTACTCGAGCGTGATGCCGTTCGCGCCCAGCACCTGACGCGCGCTGCGCGCCACCTCGAGCGCCGCGTTCACGTTCGCGAGCTTGCCCATCGACACGTGCTCGGGCGCCAGGCGCCGCTCGTCCTTGAGCCTGCCCAGGTGCAGCGCGAGCAGCGTCGCACGGTTGACCTCGAGCGCCATGTGCGCGAGCTTGTGCTGCTGGATCTGCGTCGCCGCGATCGGGCGGCCGAACGCGATCCGCTCCTTGCTGTACTCGAGCGCCGCCTCGAAGCACGCGCGCGCGGCTCCCGCCGCGCCCCACACGATCCCGTAGCGCGCCTCGTTCAGACAGGACAGCGGGCCGCGCAGCGACGAGGCCTCCGGCAGCATCGCCCCCGCCGGCAGGCGCACGTCGTCGAGCAACAGCTCGGAGGTCACCGACGCGCGCAGCGAGAGCTTGCGGTGGATGTCCTGCGTCGTGAAGCCCTTCGTGCCGGCCGGAACGAGAAAGCCGCGGACGCCCTCATCGGTGGCCGCCCACACGATCGCCACGTCGGCCACCGAGCCGTTCGTGATCCACATCTTCTGACCGTGCAGCACCCAGTCGCCGCCGCCGTCGCGCCGCGCGCGCGTGCGCATCGCGCCGGGGTCCGAGCCGGCGTCGGGCTCGGTCAGCCCGAAGCAGCCGAGCGCCTCGCCGGCCGCCATCCGCGGCAGCCACTCTTGCTTCTGCTCCTCCGAGCCCCAGCGCCAGATCGCGTACATCGCCAGCGAGCCCTGCACGGACACGAGCGAGCGCAGGCCGCTGTCGCCCGCCTCGAGCTCGAGGCACGTGAGCCCGTACGCGGTCGCGCTCGCGCCCGCGCACCCGTATCCCTGCAGGTGCATGCCGAGCACGCCGAGCTTGCCCAGCTCGGCCGCGAGCTCGCGCGTGGGCGCCTGCGCCCGCTCGAACCACTCGCCCACATTCGGGAGCACGCGATCGGCGACGAACGCGCGCACGCTGTCGCGGATGTCGCGCTCCTCGTCGCTCAGCACGTGATCGATCTCGAGGAAGTCCCTCGGGTCGATCCTCGCGGGCGCAGCTGCGGTGCTCGCCATTGCAGGTCCTCTCGTCGCTTTGCGCCGTCGAGGATGTCATAGATACGCCCGTGCACATCCGCACCGCCGATCCCGACAGCGACGACGCGCGGGCCTGCGCCGAGATCTACGCGCCGTACGTCACCGACTCGGTCATCTCCTTCGAGGAGCGCCCGCCATCGGCCCGCGAGATGGCCGAGCGGATACGCGCGGCGCACGTATGGCTGATCGCGCACGACGCCCGGCGCGCGATCGGCTACGCGTACGGCACGCGCCACCAGCAGCGCGCCGCCTACCGCTGGTCGGCAGACGTCAGCGTTTACATCGACGCGGCCCATCACCGCGCGGGGGTCGGGCGCGCGCTCTACGCCGACCTGTTCGAGCGACTGCGCGCGGCCGGGCTGTGGACGCTGTGCGCAGGCATCACACAGCCCAACGACGCGAGCAACGGCCTGCACCGCGCGCTGGGCTTCGTGCCCGTCGGCACCTATCGCCGGATCGGCTGGAAGGCCGGAGCGTGGCAGGACGTGCTGTGGATGCAGCTGGACCTGCGCCCCGGCGAGCCCGGACCGCCGCGGCCGGACCTGGAGATCTTTCGGCGATAGCGTGCGGCGCGCCGCCGCGCGCGAGCGCAGCTGAAACACTGCACTGGCGCGCATGTCGATGGTCGCGAGCAAGAGCCCCCACAGCGTCAGCGCCACCGCCGAGCGGGTCCTCGCGGCGCTCGAGGCTCGCGGCATCCGGCTGTTCGCGCGCATCGACCACGCGGCCGGCGCGCGCGCCGCCGGGCTCGAGCTGGCCGACGAGCAGGTGCTCGTTTTCGGCGACCCGCGCGCCGGCACGCCGCTCATGCAAAGCGACGCGCGCGTCGGCTACGAGCTGCCGCTGCGACTGCTCGTGTGGGAGCGCGACGGGCAGACGATGATCGGCTACCGGCCCGCGAGCGAGCTCGCCGAAAGCTACGAGCTCGGCGAGCACGCGAACGTGCTCGCGCGCATGGACGCTCTGCTCGCGCAGCTCGTGAGCGAGAGCATCGCCGCCGGTTGAGCGCCGCCGCGCGCTGACAGCGAGCCGCGACGGTGCGCTGCGCGCCCGCGTGAAGCGGGATAGCGTGCGGCCTCGTGCCGACCCCGTTCGTCCACGAGCTGCGCGTGCGCTACGGCGAGTGCGACCCGCAGGGCATCGTCTTCAACGCCAACTACCTGCTGTACTTCGACGTCGCCTTCACCGAGCTCTGGCGCGCGGCGCTCGGACCGTGGCAGGAGATGGTCGAGCGCGGCCTCGACGCGGTCGTCGCGGAGGCAAACCTGCACTTCCACGCGCCTGCGCGCTACGACGACGTCTTGCAGCTGCGCGCCCAGATCACGCGTCTCGGGCAAACCGCGATCACCACCGAGATCGACGTGCTGCGCGAGCGGCAGCTGCTCGTCGCCGGGCAGCTGCGACACGTGTGCGTCGCGACCGACACCTGGCAGAAGACCGACCTGCCCGACTGGATTCGCGCCGGGCTCGCGCGCTTCGCGGGCGCGGGCGCCGGCTAGCATGGACGGTCGCCGGCGTTACCCAAGCGCCGCGCGCCCGGCGAGTCGCGCGATCGACGAACCGCTCAGTCGAGCGCAAAACAGAGATTTGGATATCTTCGATTGACTTTGTTGCGTTCACATTCGGTGATCGCGTCCGTGACCGGCCAGGGCTGGAAGCAGATCGGCGAGCTCGGCATGGCGTTCGTGCTCTCCTCGTTGATCGGGCTCGAGCGCGAGTGGCGCCAGAAGTCCGCCGGGCTGCGCACGCACACGCTTGTCGGCGTCGGCGCGGCGCTGTTCATCATCATCAGCAAGTACGGCTTCAGCGACGTGCTCCTGCAGGGGCGCGTGGTGCTCGACCCCTCGCGTGTCGCCGCCGGCGTCGTCTCCGGTATCGGCTTCATCGGCGGCGGGCTGATCTTCGTCCGCGGCGACGTCGTGCGCGGGCTCACGACCGCCGCGATCGTGTGGATGACCGCCGCGATCGGCATGGCCTGCGGCGCCGGGCTGATCCTGCTGGCACTCGTCGTCACCGCCGCGCACTTCGTCGTCGTGTTCCTCTACCCCGAGCTCTCCGCCCGGCTGCCGCCGTCGCGCTACCTCGGCTTCGGCATGCGCGTCGTCTACGAGGACGGGCGCGGAATCCTGCGCGAGATCGTCACCGAGAGCACCGGGCTGGGCCTGGCGATACATCGCATGGTCACCCAGCAGATCGAGGGCCGGCGCATCGCCGGCGTCCCCGCGGTCGCCGTGAGCTTCGAGGTCCATGGCAAACCTTCGATCGAGGAGCTGACGCTCGCCCTGCAGGGCATCGACGGCGTGCTCGGCGTAGAAGCGACCGACTTCGCCGACGACAGCGGCTGACGCCTCGCCGGCGGATCAACGAGGTCTCCGCGCGCCTGGTCGCAGCCGGCGTCGGGTTTATACCGACCGACGTGTGCCAGCGCTGTGCCAACATCGCCATCAGGGCGCCCGACAGGGCCTGAGCGAGCGACAGGAGCGAAGCGGCATGCTGTTCAAGCAGATCACCCACGACGACCTAGGCTGCGCCTCCTACCTGATCGGCGACGAGCGCGCGGGCCTCGCCGCCGTAGTCGACCCGCGCTTCGAGATCGACGAGTACCTCGAGCTGGCCCGCTACCGCGGCGTGAGCATCGAGCACGTGCTCGAGACCCACAACCACGCCGACCACGTCTCGGGGCACGGGCGGCTGGTCGCGGCCACCGGCGCGCGCATCCACATTCACCGCGCCGCCGAGCCCGCGTACGCACACGAGCCCTTCGACGACGGCTGGGAGCTGGAGCTGGGCTCGCTCACCGTGCGCGCGCTGCACACCCCCGGACACCGCCCCGAGCACACCGCGTTCCTGCTCGTCGACGCGAGCCGCGGCCCCGAGCCGTGGGCCGTGCTCAGCGGCGACAGCCTGTTCGTCGGCGACGTCGCCCGCACCGACCTCGCGGTCGAGAAGTCCGCCGGCGCCGCGCAGATCTTCGCCTCGGTGCGCGAGCGGCTGCTGAGCCTGCCCGCCGAGTGCGAGCTGTGGCCCGCGCATCTCGGCGGCTCGATGTGCGGCGGCCCGGGCATCGACATGAAGGTCTGCTCGACGATCGGCTTCGAGCGCCTGCACAACCCCGTGCTCGCGATCCTCGACGAGCACGAGTTCGTCGCGCAAGCGATCGCAAGACTTGGTCCCCAGCCGCCCAACTTCGAGCGGATCGTCGCGCTCAACCGCGGGCCGCTGCTCACGGGCGGCGTCGAGCTGCTCGCGCTCTACCCCCGCCAGGTCGAGCTCAAGCGCGAGGATGGCGCGCTGCTCGTCGACGTGCGCACCGACTTGCAGTTCGACGACGTGCACATCCACGGCTCGATCTGCATCCCCTCCTTCAGCGCGGGCTTCGGCTCCAAGCTCGCGTGGCTCGCCGACCATGACCGGGAGATCGTGTTCATCGGCCGCGACGACGCCGACGGGCGCCGTGCCGCCAAGCTCGCGCTCGCCGTCGGAGTCCGGAACATCGCCGGCCTGCTCGCCGGCGGCATGACCAACTGGCGCCAGGAACGCCGCCCCGCCGAGCACACCGAGCGCGTCGCCGCCGGGGACCTCGCCGGCTGGCTCGAGCAGGAGCCGAGCCTGCAGCTGCTCGACGTGCGCGAGCGCCACGAGTGGGACGCCGGGCACGTGCCCGGATCGCTGTTCACGCCCTGGCACGACATCCGCGCGATCCCCGACGGTCTCGACCCCACGCGCCCGATCGCCGTGATCTGCGCCGCCGGCGCGCGCGCCGCGACCGCCGCCAGCCTGCTCGAGCATCACGGCGCACGCGACGTCATCCACGTCGTCGACGGCGGCGTCCCCGCGCTCCTCGGCCACGGCCTCGAGCTCCAGCCCCGCTGAGCCGCGAGCGTCTGCTCACGCCGCGCGCCTGGCCGCAAGCGTGACTGGACTTCCACGTCGCGCGCCGCCGGCGGGCCGGCCGAGCCGGGGCCGCTCGGACCTACGCACTCCATTCGGGCGCATCCGCGCCAAACGGCCGCGGGCCGTGCGGCCAGCTCAGCGGCCTGCCATCGAGCTTGCCGGGGGGCGCGACCAGCGCGAGCGTCCCGAAGGCGACGCGATAGCGCGCCGGGTCGGCGCGGCCCGTCAGCTCCTGCGCGATCCGCCGCGGTCGGGGCGCGTCGAGCAGCTCCAGGGCGGTGCGCGCGAGCGACAGCCGCGCGATCGGCGCGGGCTGGCCGCGGGCGCGGCGCGCGAGCCCGATCAGCGCCGCGGCCGCCATCAGGTGGCCGCTCGCGTGATCCAGCGCCTGTGCCGGCAGCGCACCGGGCGCACCGTCCGCGGCCGCGCACTCGCGCGCGATGCCGCTTGCCGCCTGCACGAGCGAGTCGAACCCTCGTCTTCGCGCCCACGGGCCGTTCACGCCCCAGGCGCTCAGCCACACCTGGACGCGCAGTCGAGGTGCTGGGCCTCGAGCTCGGGCATCGCGGGCGGGTCGACGCGCAACACCTCCGCGCCGAGCGCAGCGAGCGTCCTGCCCGCGACCGGGCCCGCGATCACGCGGGTGAGATCGAGCACGCGAACGCCCGCCGCCGCTCGCGCCGGATCGCCGCGCCCCGCGACGCTCCGCGGGGCGCTCACGGCGCCCGGGTGCCACGAGATGAGCCCTTCGCCCGCGAGCGCGCGGGCGGTCGGGTGCACGCGCCACTGCTGCGCGGTGCGCACCGCCGCCGCGCAGCCGCCCGCCGCGGCCACCGCGTCCTCGAGCGCGACCGGCTCGCGCGCGAGCGCCGCCGCTTCGAGCGCCTGCACGGCGCTCGCCCCGCGCAGGTCCGCGTCGAGGCCCAGCGCGCCGAGCAGCGCCGCTGCGTGATGCGGATAGTTGCCGTGCGTTCGCGCCCATCCGCCCTCGGCGCAGCGCACGAAGCGCGACAGCGGCGCGAACCCGGCGCCGGCCGGCGTGCCCGCGCGCAGCGCGTGTCGCTCGGACTGGAAGCTCAGCGCGACGTGCTCCCCCGAGAGCTCGACCTCGGGCGGCTCGCCGCCGCCCGCCCGCGCGAGCTCGCCCGCGGCCAGCAGCGCGCTCGCCACCGCGCCCACCGCCAGCTCGTCGACCGCCAGCGGGCCGCCCAGCCAGGCGCCCGCGTCGGTCACCCGCAGGCGGCGCAAGGCGCCGGGCTCGCCGCCGAGCGACGCCCACAGCGAGCTCGCGAGCGCGCTCACGCGGTGATCGGAACGTGCCCGGGCTGGGCCGCGACGCGATCGAGCCACGCGCCTATCGCCGGATAGCCCGAGAGCTCGAAGCCGCCGTCGCCCGCGACGTGGGTGTAGGCGTACAACGCGATGTCCGCGATCGTGTAACGGTCGGCCACCAGGAACTCGCGGCCGCCGAGCTCGCGCTCCATCGCCGCCAGCGCGCGGTAGCCGGACGCGCGCCGCGTCTCGATCTCCTCCTCGGGCGCGGGGACCGCGGCGAACGCCACCCAGAACCTGACGACCGCGATATACGGCTCGTGGCTGTACTGCTCGAAGAACATCCACTGCAGCACCTTCGCGCGCTCGAAGCGATCCTCGGGGAGGTAGCGCGAGCCCTCGCTCAGATACCAGAGGATCGCGTTCGACTCGGCCAGTGGACGGCCGTCATCCAAAACCAGGGTCGGCACCCTCAGCGCCGGGTTCAGCGCGCCGAGCAGCTGCTCGCGGCCCGAGCGGTCGACGACGTCCACCTCGCGGCGTTCGTAGCCCAAGCCCAGGTGCGCCAGCAGCAGCCTGACCTTGTAACAGTTGCCGGAGACCTTCGAGTCGTACAACAGCAAGCGCCCAGCGTAGAGTGTCGCTGCCGCCCGCGGCCCCCGGCTCGTCCGGCGCTGCGCCCGCTCAGCGGAGCACGTACACGGTCGCGCACGAGAACCTGCGGACTTCGCTGATGAGCGGCGCGAGCGCGCGCGTCAGGTCGATCGAGCGGCAGTCGCCGAGCACGAAGCGCGCGCCGCTGTCGCGCACGAAGGCACGGGCCCGAGCCGGGCGCAGCCGGCCGGTCAGCAGCTTCTCGGACATCTCCATGCGGTAGTCGCAATTTGGCTCCGACCAATAGCAGTTGCCCACGTACGTGCGGCGTCCGGTCGCCGGCGGCACGAGCATGCCGAGATAGAAACGCGTCAGCACCCCGCCGGCGCGGGCGTCGTGCGCGAGGTATGCAAGCGCCGCGTTCTCGCCGGGCCGGATGAACGTCGAGCGACCGGCTTTCGGTTCGGTGTGCTTCTGCGCGTATTCGAGCATGAAGATCGTCCCCGGGATCGTGAGCAGCGCGACCAGCGAGCATGCGAGCGGCAGCGCCAGCGCGCGCAGCCCTGGAGCTCGCTCGCCGAGCACTCGCCACGGCAGCGAGCGCACGCCCTCGACCGCGAGCACGCCCAGGGGGACGCTCACGCCCAGCAGCGCGTGCGTCGGCCCGCTGCCCTTCCACTCCGAGAACAGGAAGATCACGAGTGTCACGGGCAGCCACACGCGCGCGGTGAGCGCGAGGAAGCTCGCCGGTCGCACGCGGTAGGCGAGCAGCGCCGGAATCCCGAGCGGCGCGAGCGTGCCGAGCACGTGCGAGAGCGGATACGTGGTCAGCGCGACTTCGTGCTCGCGCCGCCACACCGGGTCGTAGCGGACCAGCAGCCCGAAGTAGACGAGTGGCAGGGCGCTCGCCGCGACGGTCAGGGCGAGCGGCCATAGCCGCGCCGCGCGCCTGGCGAGCAGCATGCACAGCTCCGTTCCGATCAACAGCAGGATCAGCGTCTCCCCCTGCCACGGGTGCAGCCAGCTCGCCAGCGCGCCGAGTAGCGGCGCGAGCCAGCCGAGGCGCCCGCGGGCGCGATCGCGCGCGTACGCGAGCAGCGCGCCGAGCGCACACGCCAGCCCGAGCAGCGCGAACGGGTAGCCCCACGACCAGAACACCAGCCACGAGTCGCCCACGACCGCGCCCCAGCCGAAGAACAGCGCGAGCGCGAGCGCCGCGCGGCGCGGCCAGCGCCCCGGAACCGCGCGCTGCACGTACGCGCGGATGGCGAAGAACACGGCGCCGAGCGCGAGCGGCTTCCACACCAGCAGCGCGATGTACGGCGCGACCCCGAGCGCCGCGAGCACGGCCGAGATCGCGACCAGCGGCTGGAAGAAGTCGGCCGGGGTGGGGCCGAGCACGTACAGGTCGGGGCTCGCGCCGTGCTCCAGAACGCCCCGGATCCACATCATCGACTGAAAGCCGTCCTCGAAGAACACGGATTCGCTGCCCGTCCAGACCAGGCCGTGAGCCAGGACCTGCCACAGGGCCAGCGCGAGCACCCACAGCGAAAGGGCCGCGAAGATCGCCAGCAGGACCAGGTCGAAGCGATCAACGCGCGTGCGGTCGAGGCGGGGCATGCGGTCCGCCACCTTAGTGTGAGCCCCCGACCATCGTGTATGGTCCCGCGCGCTCTGGGAAGAACCTCTGCCGACACCAGCGCCGGGGACGTGCACGGAGCGCCCACTCAGAAGGGAAGCGCGAAGGTGGTCGTCGTGATGCCCGCGCTGAACGCCGCGCGGACGCTCGCCGCGACCGTCTCGGGGATCCCGACCGAGTGGGTCGACGAGATCATCCTCGTCGACGACGGCTCGAGCGACGGGACGGTCGAGCTCGCGCGCACGCTCCCGTTGCGCGTGATCTGGCATCCGCACAACGTCGGCTACGGCGGCAACCAGAAGACCTGCTACCTGCAGGCGCTGCAGGACGAAGCCGACGTCGTCGTGATGCTGCACCCCGACGGCCAGTACGAGCCGACGCTGATCCCCGAACTGGTCAGGCCGATCCTCGAGGGGCGCGCGGACCTCGTGCTGGGATCGCGACTGATGGTCAGGGGCGGCGCGCTCGCCGGGGGCATGCCGTTGTACAAGTACCTCGCCAACCGCGCGCTCACGAGCATCGAGAACCTGGCGCTCGGGACCTCCCTGTCGGAGCTGCACACCGGCTACCGCGCCTACTCGCGCGAGCTGCTGATGTCGATCCCCTTCCTGCGCAACTCGCTGGACTTCTCCTTCGACTCGGAGCTGCTCATGCAGGTCGTGCACTTCGGCTTTCGCATCACCGAGGTCCCCGCCCGCACGATCTACTCCGAGGAGGCCTCATCCGTCGGCCTGAGCGCCTCCGTCGTATACGGCCTGAAGACGCTCGGCGCGCTCGCTCGCCTGCAGCTGCACCGGCTCGGGCTGCCCAGCCGCAAGTTCCTGCCCTAGCCCGTCGCCTAGAGACTCCAAAGCGCGCCGCGGCACGAGCGCGGCGCCCGAGGCAAAGCGCGGCACGTAGCGCCGCAGCCCGCCGAAGGAAGGTCCGCGGTAGGAGCCCGGGGCGGCCTGCGCCGGCGGGTGGCGGGAGTTGTAGTGCAGCAGCGCGACGCCCACGAGGATGAACGGCAGGAAGTTGACGAGGTGCAGCACGAGCGCGTAGGGGAGCGCGGCGGAGTGGGACAGCCCGTACGCCTTCAGCCCGATCAGCGCCGCGGCCTCGAAGACGCCGAGCGCCGCAGGCGGCGAGGGCAGAATCATCGCGAGGCCCACGGCCACGCTCACGAGCAGGCCGCACGCGAACGGCAGCTGCAGGTGGAAGGCGACGCTCACCAGGTAGGCGAGCAGCGCGGTCAGCATCCACGCGACGAGCGTCCACAAGAGGCCGAGCAGCGCGACTCCCGGGTGGCGCAGGCCGCTGAGGCCGTTGGCGAGCTCCGCGCTCGTGCGCGCCAGCCGCGCATCGGAGACGCGCGGCAGCCGGCGCAACGGCGAGAGCACCGTGCGCAGCGCGCGCTCGCCGTATCGCGCGAGCACAAGCGCCGCCGCCACGATCGCCAGCGCGAGCGCCCCGGCGGCGATCGCAGCCGGCCCGAGCCAGGCGACCGCCGGCAGCCACGGCGTCGCGAGGAAGAAGATCAGCAGCACGCCGACCACGTCGTAGAGCCGCTCGAGCGCCGCGGTTCCGGCGATCTCGATCGGAGGCGCGCTGCTGCGCCTGCTCAGAACCAGCACGCGCGCGATTTCGCCCGAGCGCGCGGGGAGGATGTTGTTGTAGAGGTAGCCGAGCATCATCGCGTTCGCGACCGCGCCGAGCGGCGGACGCCGTCCCGGGGCGAACAGCGAGCGCCAGCGCAGCGCGCGGGCGCCCATCGCCAGCGCCAGCACCAGCATGGCGGGCACGAGCCACAGGTAGTCACTGCCTCGCAGCGCGCGCCACGCCTCGCCCAGGTGCACGCCGCTGAGCGCGAACCACGAGAACGCGACCGTCACCACGAGCGTCGCCAGCCTGATCAGCGAACGCGGGCGGCGCAAGAGCATCGCACCTCACGGTAGCCGAAGCGTAGACTGCGCCGCGAACACGAAGCGCAAGCCGGATCGATACATGAGGGACCTGCTCGAGCGTGACGCTGCGATAGACGCGATCGATGGCGCGCTCGACGTCGTCGCGCACGGCAGCGGCACGGCGCTGTTCCTGCTCGCATCCGCCGGCATCGGCAAGACCTCGCTGCTCGAGCTCGCCAGGACGTCCGCGCGAGCCGCCGGCTTCAAGGTCGGATCGGCGGTCGCCAGCCCGATGGAGGCGGACCTGCCGTTCGGGCTGATCGGCCAGGCGATCGTCGCGCTCGGCGGCAGCGACGTCGAGGACGTCGTCGACCTGGAGCGGCTGGGAGGTCAGCCGGCTCGCTTCTATCGCACCTTCCGCTGGCTCACGCAGATCGCCGCCGAGGCGCCGCTGCTGCTGGCGCTCGACGACCTGCACTGGGCCGACCGCGACTCGCTGCAACTGCTCGCCTTCCTCTCACGCCGGCTGGGCGGCACGCGGATCGCCGTGCTCGGCTCGCTGCGAGCGCAGCCCCGGCGCGCACACGACGTCGCCACCGAGCTGACGGCCGCCGGCCACGCGCGGCTGCTGCGGCTCGCGCCGCTCAGCCTGCGGGCGTCGAGGAGCCTGCTCGAACGGCTGCTTCCGGCCGGGCTCGACGAGGAGGAGAGCGAGCGCGTATGGCGAGCGTGCGCCGGCACACCGCTGTTGCTCGAGCTCGTCGCGGGGAGCATGGCGGCGGGCGGCTCGCCCGCGCTCGCGGCGGGCGCTCGCACCGCGCCTGCGGACGCGGACAGCCGGGCGCCCGCGCAGGCCGACGGCGAACGCGACGCGGGGACGGGCGTCACCGTGGCCGGTCCGCTGCTGCTCGAGCGCTTCGTCGGCCTCGGCGCGAACGCGTTCGCGTACGTGCGCGCCGCGTCGATCTTCGGCGTGCGCTTCGACACGCCGCTCGCCGGGCGGCTTGCCGGGCTGGCGGACACGGAGGCGAGGGCCGCGCACAGGCGCCTGCTGGTCGCCGGCCTGGTCGAGGATCTCGGGCGCGCCCGCGCGGCGTTCGTGCACCCGCTGTTCGCCCAGGCGCTGCTCGAAAGCCAGCCCGTGTCCGAGCGCGAGCGCCTGCACGCAGAGGCCTTCCACCTGCTGAGCGCCGACGGCGCCCCCGACGCGCTGGCCGCCGAGCACGCGATCGCGGCGCGCTTGATCGGCGAGCCGCGCGCCGTGGAGATCGCGACGCGGGCGGGCCGCGCGGCGCTCGCGCAGGGAGCGTTGCAGAGCGCCACCGCCCTGCTCGCCAGCGCGCTCGAGCTCGCGGGCGAGGAGCCCGACAGCGCGCTGCTGCTCGACTACGCCTCGGCGCTCGCGGCGCACGCGCGCGTGCCCGACGCGGAACGCGTCTGCGAGCAGCTGCTGACACGCCCGGCGCTCGAGCCCGCGCTGCGAGCGCATGTGCTCGCGCTGCTCGCACGTATGGAGATCCTCGTCAGCCGTCCGCGCCAGGCGGAGCAGCGCTACGAGGAGGCGGCTAGGGCCGCGGCGCTCGCCAGCCCGGAGCTCGAGGCCGCGACGCTCGCGCAGGCGGCGGTCAGCTGCCAGGTCTCCTCGCCCGTCTCGTGGGTGATCGAGACCGCCTCGCGCGCGCTCGCCCTGATCCCGCCCGGCCAACCGAATCGCAGCCGCATCTCATTCCTGCGGGCCTACGCCCAGATGCTCGGCGCCGACCCCTCCGGCCGCGACGTGCTCGACTCCGGGATACGCCGGTTCGCGGCCCGTCCGCTGGGCAGCGACGAGGGCTGGGGTTGGACGATGGCCGTGCACTCGCTCAACGCGTGCAAGGTGATCGAGGACCTCGCGCGCGCGAGCGAGGTGTTCGAGCGAGAGTTTGCGCGCGCGGTCGAGGACGGCGCTCCGATCCTCATGAACGCCCTCGCCGTCGCCTACGCGGACGCGCTGCACCGGCTCGGGCGCCCAAGCGAGGCGCTCGCGCTGGTGCGCCGCACGACGGCGCTCAGCGACCTCGCGATGGCTCCGTGGGCGGAACTCTCCGAGGCCGTGCTGCTGAGCGAGCTCGGCGAAGACGACGCCGCGCAGCCGCACATCGAGGCGCTCGCGAGATTCCGCGCGAAGGTGCCCCCCGAGTATCACGCGCCGGTCTCGCTGTGGCTGGACCTGCTCGAGATCAGGCGCCTGCTCGCGGCGGGCCAGCCCCGCGAAGCATCGAACCTCGCCCTGGATGCGGCGCACGTCACGCAGATCACCGGCTGGCGCGAGCCGTGCGTGGTGCCGTGGGCGAGCGTGGGCATCGAAGCGCACATCGCCGCCGGCGCGCTCGATCGCGCCCGCGCGCTGATCGACGAACTGGACACGATCTCCGAGCCGCTCGGCTGTCGCTGGCCGCGCGCGGCGCTCGAGCTGGGGCGCGCGAGGCTCGCGGCTGCGCTCGGTGAGGACGAGCAGGCCGATCGCCGCTACGCACACGCGCTCGAAGAGCTCGCGCAGCTGCCGATGCCGATCGTGCGCGCCGAGGCGCTGATCGCCCACGGCGCCCACCTGCGCCGCAGCGGCAGGCCGCGTCAGGCGCGCGGGCCGCTCGCAAACGCGCTCGACCTCGCCGAGGAGTGCGAGGCGGAGCGCGTCGCCAGGCTCGCACGCGCCGAGCTCGCAGCCTGCGGGGGCAGGCGCAGGCGGCGCGGCGACGATCCGCGCGAGCTCACAGCGCAGGAGCGACGCGTCAGCGAGCTCGCCGCAAGCGGGATGACCAACGCCCAGATCGGCGCCGCGCTGCACCTCTCGCCGAAGACCGTCGGGCATCACCTCCAGCACGTGTACGCGAAGCTCGGGATCGACTCGCGACGCGAGCTCATCCGCCGCGCGACCCACGAGGCCAACGACCAACACGGCAACCAACACGGCAACCAACACGGCAACCCGCGCAAGCAATAGGGCGTTCGCCCGATGCTAAGCGGCCGCCGCTGCCATAACTTGCCAGGCGCGAAACGGGGGGCCGTGCGCTCGCAGAGCGCCGGGCAGCGGGGACGTGCGCACTGGGAACGATCGGTCGGCTCAGGGTCGGGCTCGAGCTGATTCGATCGGGTCCCGGCGCGCGCGCCCGTAACCGCGGCGGGCCGCCGAGATGCTGAGCGCCGGCGCTCCGCGCCGCTCGCCGGCCGCGATCCGAAAGCCGAGAAGGTACGCTTCGGCTCGTGAGCATGTTCGAGCGCTTCGAGCGGCCGGTGCGCTGCAGGGCGGGCCATCTGTTCACGACGATCTGGATACCGCTGGGCTCGCTGAAGGCTGCGCGGCTCGGCGGCCGGCGCTATCAGTACTGTCCGGTCGGTCGTCACTGGACGACCGTCAGCCCACTGGACCGGACCAAGGCCTCCCGCCGGGAGCTGAAGGCGGCGGCGTCGGTGCACGACATCCGGATCCCCTGATCGCTCCACTGCGCGTGGCAGCGCCCGCGCGAGATAGCCGCGCCGCATCCCTGACGGGCCCCTCGCGTGGCCGCGCCGGCGCGACATAGCTGCGATGCTTGCCCGCTGATGGCGACGAGGCTCCGCTTCCGCTCCGGGCGCACGGCGCCGGCGCCGCTGGCCGGGCAGACGACCGTGATCACCGGAGCTGGCTCGGGCATCGGCCGGGCCCTCGCGGTGCGCCTCTCCGCCCACGGCTGCCCGGTGGTGATCGTCGACGCGAACGAGACGGCGCTCAAGGACACCGCAGCGATGCTCTCGGGGCCGGCGCTCGAGCGCCAGCTGGACGTACGCGACCGCCAGGGCAACCTCGTGCTCGCGACGGACGTCGCGGCATGGACGCCGGCGCCGATCGGCGCAGTGTTCAACAACGCCGGGGTCGCGCTGTCCTCGAGCGTGGCGGAGGCCTCGCCCGAGGACGACGAGTGGCTGCTGTCGGTGAACCTCGACGGCGTCGTCCACGGCGTGCGCGCCTTCCTGCCGCTGCTGCTCGAGCAGGACTCCGGGGCGATCGTGAACACCTCGAGCGTGTTCGGCCTGGCGGGCATTCCCCACCAGAGCGCATACTGCGCGTCGAAGTTCGCGGTGCGCGGCTTCACCGAGTCGCTGCGCCACGAGCTGGCGGGCACGGGCGTGCGCGCGATCACGGTCCACCCCGGCGGCGTGAAAACGAACATCGTGCGCAATGGGCGCATGCGCTCTGACCCACAGGGGCTTGGACGCTCGGGCGACCAGCTCGCGGCGGACTTCGAGGCGATGTCGCGCACGACGCCCGAGCGCGCCGCGGAGATCATCCACCGCGGCGTCGACGCGGGCAAGGCCCGGATCCTCGTCGGCGCCGACGCTTACGTGTTCGACGCGCTCACGCGCATAACCCCCACGCACTACTACACGCTGCTCGACAAGCTCGTGCGCCGGATGGCTTCGCCGTCGCGCGACGGCTGATGGCCCTGGCTCCGGCGCGCTCGACGCTCCCCTGCAGGCGCGTTCGGCTCTCCCGCTCGACGCTCCCCGGCAGGCGCGTTCGGCGCTCCCGCTCGCGCGCCTACGAGAACGGGTAGCCGGCGGCGTCGTCCGCCGACCAGCCCGACCACCGCTCGACGTCGATCGCGAGCACCGCGCCGGTGGCGCGCTGCTGCGGATGGCGCTCATGCAACAGCTCGATGGCGGCGCGCGCCTCGGGCTCGCCTTGCTCGAGCACCCTGCCGGTGCCGTCGGCGCGCACCCACCACAGCGCGCCCCAGTCGCCCTCGTCGAAGTGGTCGACCAGGAGCGAGACCCGCGGATTGGACCTGACGTTGTGCAGACGGCGCAGGTCGGTCGTGCGCTTGGGCTTGGCGTCGACGACGCTGTAGACCGTATCGCCCGCGAGGGCGAAGACGATCGGCACCAGATGCGGGCGCCCGTGCACGTCCACGGTCGCCAGGCGCGCGACGCTGGCCGCCGCAAAGCGGCGTCGCGCCTGCTGCGGGCTCACTCCCCGTGCAGCTCGGCGAGCGCGCGCTCCCAGCGATCGAGCGCGTCTTCGATCGGCGCGAGCCCCGTCGAGGGAATCCAGCGCACGACGCGGCGCACGCCTGCCCGCTCGAACTCCTCGAGCACCTCCGGCTTAGCCGGCACGCCCATCACGACCACCTCGATCGGACGCTCGGCCCGCGCCCACAGCTCGCGCGCGCGAGCGAGCAGGTCTTCGCCGGTGTAGTTGGGCATCCACGCGTCACCGAAATCGAGGACGCGGTCGAGCACGGTCGCGCCGTTGCCGCCCACGAGCACGGGCGGATACGGGCGCTGAGCGGGCTTGGGCCAGGACCAGATCCGCTCGAAGTCGACATGCTCGCCGTGGTAGCTGGCCTGCTCGTGCGTCCAGATCGCCTTCATCGCGGCGATCCGCTCGGCCATGATCGCCATCCGCACGCGCGGATCGGTGCCGTGGTTTCGCATCTCCTCGCGATTCCAGCCGGCTCCCACGCCGAACTCCAGGCGCCCGCCGGAGAGGTGGTCGACGCTCGCGACCTCCTTGGCGGTCGTGATCGGATCGCGCTCGATCACCAGGCAGATGCCGCTGCCGACGCGCAGCTTCGAGGTCGCGGCCGCGGCCGCGGTGAGCGCGACGAACAGGTCGTATGTGTGGAGGTATTTGCGCGGCAGCTCGCCCCCGGCCGGATAGGGGGTCTGGCGACTGGCCGGGATGTGCGTGTGCTCGGGGAAGAACAGCGACTCGTGTCCGCGCTGCTCCACCAGGCGGGCGAGCGCCCCGGGGGCGACGCCGTCGTGAGTCGCGAAATATCCGACTCCGAAGTCCACCGACGCGAGTCTAGTGACAGGCGCGAGCACGCGCCGGCGCGCTGCACCGAACCCGCCGGACGCTCTCCAAGCTAAGGACCCCCCTGGCGTCGCCCTGCTTCGGATCGTCGCTGCTCGGTCACGTCCTCGAGCAGCACGAGCGCCCCGCCGGGGCGGCCCGTCGGGTCCAAGGCGGGACTGGCGGTCGCGCTCAGCAGCACGTCCCGATCCCTGATGCTGACGAGCACGTCTACCCCGCGGAGCATTTCGCCCTGCAGGGCGCGCACCGGCGGCAGGTCCTCGAACGGCAGCGCGATCCCCGAAGGCGTGCGAGGTCGCAGCGTTCGAATCCAGGTCTCGGGCGCTGTGCCGAGCGAGCAGTCGGCGCCGATCAGCTCGCACGCCCGCCTGTTCGCGTGCGTGAGCCTGCCGTCTGCCGCGCAGGCGACGATCGCGACGTCAACTGTCTCGAGCAGCGCATTGAGCAGGCTTCGGTCCTCGCGAAGCCGCCGCCGCGAGCTCGAGCGCCGGCCGATCGAGAGCGTCAGTCGCATCGCGGAATCCTCGGCTGAGCCCAGCCCTATGGCAATACTGCGTATGGCTGATTTCCGGCCAGCTACTCCATGAGGCAAGGCACGTGGATCGCGCGCTCGTTGCAGATGACGCGCGCGACGAGCTGGGCGCGAGTGCGCGCGCCCAGCTTGGACATCGCGTTGCGGACGTGCGTGCGCACCGTTTGCGCGGAGATGTGCAGCTCCTGCGCGATCTGTGGCGTCTCGAGCCCGAGCGCGATCAGCGTGATCACCTCGCGCTCGCGACTCGTCAGCGGAAGCTCCGCGGACCGGCGCGAGGACGGCCAGCGCTGGGAGCGCTCGTCGAGGGTCGCCACGTAGATCGCCAGCCGCCGCCCGCCGATCACCTCCAGCCGCGCCGCGAAGTCTACGTCCACCCTCGAGCGGTCGCCGCGGATCAGGATCCGCCGTCCGCCGTACTCCCCCGTTCGCAGGAACTCCTGCCACTCTCTCGCCGCCGCCGGCCGGTCGGCCGGCGTGATGCTCTCGACGATCGACATTCCGATCACCTCCTCGCGCTCGCGGCCAAACAGCTTCAGAGCCGCGTCGTTGGCCTCGACGACGCGGCGCTGGTCGTCGAGCAGCACAATCGGGTTCGCCGAACGCGCGAACACGAGCCAGAAGAGACCCTCCCACCCAGCCTGCGCGCCTGGCGCTTGTACCGGCTCGGACTGCGTCACTGGCGAGAACCCCCCGCTTCGCGGTCAAGGAGGTGGCGGCAGGCTAGCCGCCATCTCACCGTCAGCCTGAATCCTACGCCAGTCCGACGCCGCTCACCGCGCGGGCCTGCGGCGAAGCCGCGGCACACGCGACGCCGAGCGCTGGACGCCGCTCCGTGAGCACCCGGGCGCCCGGCCGCGGAACAGCCCGATGCTCCCGCCGACGGCGGGGACGCGGCCGTGCGGGTCGACCTGCACCGACAGCGCGAGCGTGTCGCCCCGCGGGATCGCCGCGGGATGGATGATCCACCTCAGACCCCCGAGGCCGTTGCCGGCGCGCGCCGTTTCGACCATCTCGAAGATCGCGCCCGGGTGCGTCAGCCTGACGAGCGTGCCGACTTCGCGACATCCTGCCTGGAGCTTGCGAACGACCGCGCGCACGCCCAGCTTTGCGAGCTCTTCGTCGGCGGGCCGGACGCCGATCAGCTGATCGAGCGTCAGCGTCACGCTGCCATCTGGGTTCTGTGTGACGGCGTACGCCGCGGGCGGGCTGCCGCCGGCGGACAGCAGCAGCGCGAGCGCGGCAGTGACCGCGGCGATGCTCAGCGCCGCCGCGGCCACGGTCAGCACGCGGCGCCGGCGGTCGGCGGCGCGCCCGGGGCCGGCGGCGCGCACAGCCCCCGCCGCGTGCTCGCGCACGAGCAGCTGCCACAGGTCATCCTCGAATCTGGACATCTTCCCGCTCCCTTCGCAAACGGGCGCGCGCCCGAAACAGCCGGACGCGCAGCGCGCCCGCGGACACTCCGAGCGCGTCGGCGGCCTCGCGCGCGGTCAGGCCGGCGAGCTCGACGAGCTCGAGCGCCTCGCGCTCGCCGCTCGGCAGCGCGGCGAGGCGCGCGAGCAGCTGACGCGCGGCACGCTCCGCGTCGATCCGCACAAGCAGGTCCTCGACGGCCTCCTCGCCAAGCTCGCGGCCGGCGCTGGCCCGCCGCGCCGCGTGCAAGCGACGCGAGCTCTGCTCGCAGTGCCGCGCGTACACGCGTCGCGCGATCGCGAACACCCACGCGCGCTCGGCTCCACGGCGCGGCGAGGACCGGCGAAACGAGCCGACCGCCTCCACGAACGTCTCGGCGGTGAGATCGGCCACCGTCTGGGGGTCGCGCGCCCGGCGCGCGAAATAGGCGGTGATGCCCCTGACGTGGGCCCTGTACACAGCCTCGAACTGGTTGCCCTCGACGGGCCGTCGCGGCGTCGGAGCGGGCTTCTCGACGGCGGCCACCGATTGCTTGCTCAAGCGCTCCATAGGCTATAGGTGGCGATCCGCGCGCGAGGCGTTACATCCCGCCGGCGCGGAGCGCGAGCTCGCTCGATTCTTATCGCCGGCTTAGTGGCTCGTTAGCAGCGCAAACCACAATCTTGGCTCATGAGCCCAGAATCCCCCACATCCGCCGTCGAGGCCCCCGCAGCGGCGGCCCCGCCCACCGCCGTCGAGGCCCCCGAGACTCCCCCGGCGGCGACCCCGCCCACCGCCGTCGAGGCCCCGGCGGCGGCGAGCCCGCCGACGGCCGCCGAGGCCCATGAGACCGCCGCGGGCGAGCACCCGAGCGCGGCCGCGGCCGGGCACGCGCGGGACACGGAGCCGGACGGGGCGGCCGTGTCGCAAGCCGCGCCGCCGGCTGAGAGCGCAGCACCGGGGCCGGCCGCCCCAGCGGAGCCAGCCGCCAGCGCGGACCCACCGACGCTCACGCTGCCGCCGATGCCGGAGCCCGCCGCCCCGCCGCCGGCCCCGCAGTCCCAGCGGGTGGCGATCGGGCAGGTGCTGCCGATCTACTTCGTCGGCGACGAGTCGCACTCGATGTCCGGCGATCCGATCGGAGCCGTCAACCAGGGCCTCGCCGACCTGCGCGACGAGGTCGCAAAGCACCCGCTGATCGGCAAGAAGGTGCGCTTCGGGATCGTGACGTTCGCGCACGCCGCGGAGGTGCGTCTGCCGCTGTCCGAGCTGAGCGAGGACCTGGCGCTGCCGACGCTCGCGCCGCGAGGCCGCGGGACGAGCTATGCGAGCGCGTTCGCGCTGTTGCGCCAGACGATCCCCGGCGACATCGCCGCGCTGAAGGCGAGCGGCTACCAGGTGCACCGCCCGGTCGTGTTCTTCCTGACCGACGGCCAGCCGACCGAGCGCGAGAAGAAGTGGCGCTCACGGCTGTCGGAGCTGGGCGAGGACGGCTTCAGGGAGCGCCCGAACATTCTCGCGTTCGGCGTCGGCGAGGCGGACCCCGAGGTGATCCGCCAGATCGCGAGCTCTCCGCGGTACGCGTTCATGATGCGCGACGGCGCGTCGACGGCGGGCGCGATCTCGGAGTTCGCGACCTCGATGCTCAACTCGATGGTCGCCTCGGCCGAGCGGCTCGACCGCGGCGAGCAGACGATCGAGTTCGAGAAGCCCGAGGGCTTCGTCCAACTGGACGCGCCGCTGCTGTAGACGGGCGCCGTGGATCGCGACGGTCAGCCACGGGGCCCCGCACGCACCGGCGAGCGGTCCGGGTCTCTGCGCGGAGACCCGACAAGCGCGGGCTCGCGCAAGCCGAAACCGGGCCGGACGGGCACGCGCTCGCGCACGGCGGCGACGGCGGCGACGGCGACGCGACCGGCGCAGCCGGCGAACGCGCGCGGGGGCCGCACACGACTTGGGAGCGGCCCGCTGGTGATCGGCGATCCGTCACCGCACATCGAGCCGCGCCTCGCGGGCGGCGACCCGTACAGGGGCGACACGCTGGTTGACGGCGGGCTGGCGTTCGGGCTGACGGTGCGCGCCGCGTCGGTCCGCGGGCTGGCCAAGCGCTGGGCGGGCGGGCCGCGCCAGGACGACGTGTGCCTGGGACTGCACGAGCCGACGCGCACGCTGGTGGCGGCTGTCGCCGACGGCGTGTCGGGAGCGGCGCGGTCGCAGCTCGGGGCGGCGCTGGCCGTGCGGCACGCGGTCGCGGCCGTCACCCGCCAGCTGGACGCCGGCACGGAGCTCGATTGGGGGGCGGTGTTCGCGCAGGCGAGCTGGGCGCTCGTCGAGGCCCACCGCGCGGCGAGCGGCGATCCGCAGGCTGGTCCCGAGCAGGCGGCGGCATCGCTCGCGACGACGCTGCTCGTGGCCGCGATCTCGCAGCACGCCGAGGAGCCCCCGGCTGCGGAGCCCCCGGCCGCGATCTCGCAGCACGCCGAGGAGCCCCCGGCCGAGGAGCCCCAAGCCGAAGCGGCCTCGGCCGCAGGGGTCTCGGCCGCGGAGGTGTCGGCCGCGGAGGTGTCGGCCGATGAGCTCTCGGAACGCGGCTCGGACGGCGGGCGGCCGGCGGGGGAGCCCTGCGTTTCGGCGCAGCTCGCGTCCGTGGGCGACTCGTGCGCGCTGCTGCTCGCGGATTGGCGCTTCACGCAGGTGCAGGGCGACGGGCCGTCCGAGCGGGGGCTGATCGGCGGCCCGGTGCGGGCGCTGCCGCGCGCGGCGAGCGAGCTGTCGGCCACCCGGCTGAAGCTCGCGCCGGGCGAGGTGCTGCTGCTCGCGAGCGACGGCTTCGCCCTGCCGCTGGCGGGCGGCGAGGGCGAGGTCGGCGCGGTGTTCGCGCGCGAGCTTCACCGCCCACCCGCGCTGCTCGACTTCGCGCGGATGCTGGACTTCAGCCGCAGCACGTACGACGACGACCGCACGCTGGTCGCGATATGGCCGCCGCGCGAGTGTTGACGCCCGCGCGCGCCGTCGCGGGCGGCGGCGTGGACGTGGAGCTGTCCCGTCTGGGCGCGCTTACGCCCGTCTCGCGCGCGGGCGGGCAGGGGCGCGTGTACGCGCCGAGCGAGGGGCCGCGGCTGTCGAGCGTGCCGCTCGTGGTCAAGCTGTACCGCACGACGCGTGGCCCCGGCTGCGGCGCGCGCATCGGCGAGATGGTCGCGTGGGGACGCGGGCTCGCCGCGGAGGAGCGGCGCAGGCTGTACCGCTCGTGCGCGTGGCCGCTCGCGAGCGTGAGCTCGGACGGGGCGTTCGCGGGGATCCTCATGCAGGATCTGCGCGAGCGCTTCGAGCTGCCGTTCGTGATGCCGAGCGGGCGGGTCTCGCCGGTGATGCTGGCGCTCGAGCACGTGCTCGGCCCCGACGACTACCTCCAGCAGCGCGGGCGCCCGCAGCGGCTGGACACCCGCCTGCGGGCGGCGATCGCCGAACGGATCGCCGCGGCGTTCGCGTTCCTGCACGCTCGCGACGTGGTCGTCAGCGACGTCTCTCCGAGCAACCTGTTGATCGCGCTCGCGGGCGCCGGCCCGGAGGTCGCGCTGATCGACTGCGACTCGATGGTCTTTCGCGGTCGCCAGGCGCTGCCGTCGGTGCAGACGGCCGACTGGCAGATCCCGGCGAGCTTCGGCGAGCAGCCGCTGACGCGCGCCGCGGACGGCTACAAGCTCGGTTTGATCGTGCTGCGCGTGTTCGCGCGCGCGAGCGACGCGCGCGGGCTCGAGGACCACCGCGCGCACGTGCCCGCGCAGCTGCACGGGATGCTCGAACGCGCCCTGTCCCCGGCGCCCGCAAGCCGCCCGGCGGCGCGCGAGTGGGAGCTGGCGCTGCGGGGCGTGCGCGCCGACGAGCATCTCGCGCGCCGCCATCCCGGTCCGCGCCCGCCGCTGCGGTCGCCGGCGCGACGCGCGAGCCGCGAGGCGCCGGGCGGCTACGGCGCGTGGAGGCCGCGGGCGGGCCCGCCGGGCGCAACCGCCGCCGCGCGGCCGCTGCGCGCGCGTGGGCGCACGGGCGCGCGCGCCGGCGGCCTTGAAGGCGGGTCCTGGAGCGTGTTCACGGCCGCGTGGCTGGTCGCGGGGATCCTCACGCTGGTCCTGTTCTTCCGCCTGCTCGAGAGCGCCGCGACTCCCACGCGAGTGAACGCCGGCACGGAATCGCGCGTGCGCCAGGGCGAATACCTCGTGCTCGGGCCCGACCGGGAAGCCAGGCGCGCCGAACCCGCTCAGGGAGAAGCAGGAGCCGCGGGCGAAGCGGGCGCGGGCGAACGCTGAACGCGCCCCGGACTGCCGCGCGCGGCGCGCGGCGGTTTGCTGTAAGAGTCCCCTCCTAATAAATATTTTTTAGTTATGAGGGAGGAGCTCGTGTCAACCGCCGCCGCCCCGTCGAGCGACACACCGGCGGGCACCCGACTGGATCAGCTGATCGAGCACGCCGCGGGGCTCGCGCGAGAGCTCGCGACGAGCGCGGAGCGAGAGCGGGCGCTGCCCGCGGCGCTCGTCGAGGAGCTGCGCGCGAGCGGTCTGATGCGCGCGGGGGCGCCGGCGGCTGTCGGTGCGCTGCAGGCCCCGCCCGCGAGGACGCTGGGCGCCGCGGAGCGGATCGCGCGCGGCGATGCGTCGGCCGGCTGGTGCGTGTCGATCGCGGCGACCAGCAGCCTGCTCTCGGCCTACCTGCCGGAGGCGGGCGCGCTCGAGATCTTCGGCGATCCGCACGCGATCGCGGCAGGCGTGTGGGCGCCGCGCGGCAGGGCGAGCGCCGCCGACGGCGGCCTGCGGGTCTCCGGCCGCTGGTCGTTTTGCAGCGGGATCTCGCACTCGCAGTGGCTGTTCGCCGGATGCGTGCTCGAGGACGCGGACGCCGGCTCGCGGGAGCCGCTGCTGCGCGTGGTCGCGCTGCCGCGCGCCGAGCTCGAGATCCTCGACACGTGGCACACGAGCGGCCTGCGCGGGACCGGCAGTCACGACGCGCTCGCCGACGATCTGTTCGTCCCCGGGCACCGCGTCCTGTCTCTGCTAGGCGCGCGCCCGCGGATCGACGCGCCGCTGTACCGGTTCCCGATCTTCGGCTTCTTCGCGCTCTCGATCGCGGCCGCCGCCCTGGGCAATGCGCGCGGGGCGATCGACGATCTGATCGAGCTGGCCGCGCGGAAGACCGGGCTGGGCTCCAGCCGGCTGCTCGGCGAACGCCCCGCGACGCAGGCGAGCGTCGGCGAGGCCGAGGCCGCCGTGCGCGCCGCGCGGGCGCTGTTCTACGAGGCGATCGAGCAGGCGTGGGCGGCAGCGCAACAGAAGGGGCCGGTGGCGGACACCCTGCGCCTGGGCCTGCGCCTGGCTGCAACCCATGCGGTCAGGACCTCGGCCGAGGTCGCCAGGACGATGTACGACCTGGGCGGCGGCACGGCGATCTATGAGGACTCGCCGCTGCAGCGACGCTTCCGCGACGCGCACGCCGCGAGCGCGCACTTCCAGGTCAACCCCGCCACCTGGGAGCTCGCCGGGCGCCTGCTGCTCGGCTTGCCGACGAAGACCGCGCAGCTGTGAGCTCGCACGAAGACGGACAGCGGCGGATCGCCGCGTCCGCCGAGCGCGACTGATCGGGCACGCCTCCCCCGCTCCTCTGCGCGGGCGCCGCTTGCGCCATCCTATGGTGCCCTTGGCGACTGAACTGGAGGGCAACGGTGCCACCTACGCCGGCCGAACCGCCTGGGCGCGAAGCCTGGCGGCGCCGGTTCGGGATTTCCTCGGCACCGAGACGGGCGGCGCGAGCGTGCTGCTCGCGGGCACCATCCTGGCGCTGCTGTGGGCGAACTCGCCGTGGTCGCACTCCTATATGTCGCTGTGGAGCACCCGGCTCGCGGTGAGGATCGGCGCCAGCGGGATCTCGCTGGACCTGCGCCACTGGGTCAACGAGGGGCTGATGACGTTGTTCTTCCTGGTCGTCGGGCTCGAGGCCAAGCGCGAGTTCGACCTCGGCGAGCTGCGCGAGCGCCGGCGCCTTGCGATCCCGGTGATGGCGGCGCTCGGAGGAATGAGCGTCCCTGTCGCGATCTACCTCGCGTTCAACGCGGGCGGCCCCGGCGCGCACGACTGGGGAGCTGCGATGTCGACGGACACCGCCTTCGCGCTCGGAGCCGCCGCGGTGCTGACCCCGCGGCGGGCCACGCGCACGCGCGTGTTCCTGCTGACGCTCGCGGTGGTGGACGACCTGTGCGCGCTGCTCGTGATCGCGGTCGCGTACACGAGCGGAGTGTCGCTGCTCGCGCTGGCGGTCGCGGCGGTCCTGTTCGCCCTCCTGCTCGCGCTGCGATACCTGCCGCAGTGGCGTCGGCCGCTGTCGTTGACGCTGGGCGTCGGCCTGTGGATCGCGATGTTCGAGTCCGGCGTGGATCCGGTGATCTCGGGCCTTGCGATCGGGCTCGCGACGAGCGCGTACCCGCCCTCGCGCGCGGACCTCGAGCGCGCGACCGACCTGGCGCGCTCGTTTCGCGAGCAGCCGACTCCCGAGCTCGCGCGCTCGGCCCAGCTCGGGGTCATGTCCGCGATCTCTCCCAACGAGCGCCTGCAATACGACCTGCACCCGTGGACCGGCTACGTGATCGTGCCGCTGTTCGCGCTCGCGAACGCCGGCGTGCACGTCACCGGCCGGCTGCTCGAAGCGGCGATCGGCTCCCCGATCACGCTCGGCATCCTCGTCGGCTACGTGGTCGGCAAGCCGGTGGGGATCACGGCCGCCTCGTGGCTCGCCTCGCGGCCGGCGTTGCACGGGCCGCGCTCGCCGCTCAGCCCGCCGTTGCTGGCCGCCGCAGGCGCGTTCGCGGGGATCGGCTTCACGGTCTCGCTGCTGATCTCGAGCCTCGCGTTCAGCGGACGGCGACTGGAAGAGGCCAAGCTCGGCGCGCTCGGCTCGGTGGTGCTCGCGCCGCTGGTCGCCTCGGCGGTGCTGGCGGTCGTGCGGCGCCTGCCGGCGAGCGTGCGCGCGCGCCAGATCGCGGGCACGGCCGAAGACATCCTCGACCTCTCCGAGGACGTAGACCCCTCGCGAGACCACATCCGCGGCGCCCAGGACGCACCGGTGACGCTCGTCGAGTACGGCGACTTCGAGTGCCCGTACTGCGGCCGCGCCGAGCCGGTCATCCGCGAGCTGCTCGCCTCATTCGGCGATGACGTGCGCTACGTGTGGCGGCACCTGCCGCTCAACGACGTCCATCCCAGCGCCCAGCTGGCCGCGGAGGCCGCCGAGGCCGCCGCCGCCCAGGGGCGCTTCTGGGAGATGCACGACGTGCTGCTCGCACACCAGGGGGAGTTGCGCCCGGCGCACCTCGCGGGCTACGCGCGCGAGATCGGGATCGACGCCGAGCGCATGCAAGCCGAGCTGCGCCGCCGCGAGTACGCGCCGCGCGTGAGCGAGGATGTGGCGAGCGCTGACGAGAGCGGCGTCTCGGGGACGCCGACCTTCTTCATCAACGGGCGCCGCCACTACGGCGTGTATGACATCCACACGCTCAGCGCCGCGGTGACCGCCGCGCGCGGGCGCGTGCTGCTGGCGGCGAAGGCGGCGTGAGCGGGCTGCCGCCTGCCCATCCGGCGCAGCGGCTTCGCCGCCGCGAGCGCCGCGAGCCGGCCGCGTCGGCGCTCGCGCATCCGCTGCGGTGGCTGCGTGGGCGCGACCGCGACCTCGCCGCTATGCGCCGGGCGGGGCGCGCGGCGATCGTCATGCCCGCGATGTTCGCCGTGGGCGATCAGCTGATCGCCAACCCCGCGCTCGCGACGTTCGCGGCGTTCGGCTCGTTTGCGATGCTGCTGCTCGTCGACTTCGGCGGGCCGCTGCGCGAGCGGCTGCAGGCGCAGGCCGCGCTCGCGCTCGCCGGATGCGCGCTCGTGTGCCTCGGCACGCTCGCCTCGCAGAACGTCTGGCTGGCGACGGGCGCGACCGCGCTCGTGGGCTTCGTCGTGATCTTCGCCGGCGTGGTCAGCTCGGTGCTCGCGAGCGCGGCGACCTCGCTGCTGCTCGCGTTCATCCTGCCGGTGACGCTCGCCGGGCCGGTCTCCTCGATCCCGGATCGCCTCGCCGGATGGGCGCTCGCGGGCGGCGCGGCGCTGCTCGCGGTCGGGCTGCTGTGGCCTGCGCCGGCGCGCAGCGCGCTGCGCTCGGCGGCGACCGACGCCTGCAGGGCGCTCGCGACGAGGCTGCGCGCGGAGGTCGCGTTCGACTTGAGCGACCGGGACGAAGCGTTGGCACGCGATCGCGACAGCGCGGTCGCGCGGGCAGACGCGGCGGTCGCCGCGATGCACCGCGGCTTCCTCGCGACGCCGTACCGCCCGACGAGCCTGGACACATCCGCGCGCACGATCGTGCGTCTGGTGGACGAGCTGAACTGGCTGAACGCGATCGTCGTCGACTCCGCCCGGCCAGTCGAGCGGGCCACGGTCGACCGCGCCGCCTGCGCCGTCGTGGCTGCCGCCGCGGCGGTGCTCGAGCGCGGCGCACAGCTGCTCGAGCTGACGGGCGGGGACTGCGGCGATCTGCGCGCGGCGCTCGCGCAGCTCGCGAGCGCGTCGAGCGGGCTCGAGGACCACGCCACGAGCGAGCTCCCCGTCGCGCGCGTGAGCGCGGCGCCGGGCGAGGACGCCGCGGCGGCGGGAGACGACGCCGCGGCGGGAGACGCCGCGGCGGCGCCGGGCGAGGACGCCGCGGGCGAGGACGCGAGCGAGCTCATCAGCTCGCTCGATCCGAGCTTTCGCGCGCAGGAGCTCGCGTTCGCCGTCTCGACGATCGCGCACAACATCGATCTGACGGCCGCGGCCGAGCGGCGCAGCTGGCGCGAGCGCGTGCTCGGCCGCCAGCCGGAAGGGATCGCCGGCAGGCTGTCCGCCGCCCAGGAGCGCGCGAGCGCGTACGTCGACCGCGACTCGGTGTGGCTTCACAACAGCGTGCGCGGCGCCGTCGGGCTGGGACTGGCGGTGTTCGTCGCCTACCGCACCGGCGTGCAGCACTCCTTCTGGGTCGTGCTCGGGACGCTCTCGGTGCTGCGCTCGAACGCGCTCAGCACGGGGCAGACCGCGCTCAGCGGCCTGTCCGGCACGGTCGCCGGCTTCATCGCCGGGGGAGGGCTGGTCGCGGTGATCGGCACGAACGCCACGCTGCTGTGGCTGCTGCTGCCCGTGGCGATCCTGTTCGCGGGGTTCGCGCCGGCGGCGATCTCCTTCGCGGCGGGGCAGGCGGCGTTCACGCTCACGCTGGTGTTCCTGTTCAACATCATCCAGCCCGCCGGATGGCGGGTCGGCCTGGTGCGCGTCGAGGACATCGCGCTCGGCTGCGCGGTGAGCGTCGTCGTCGGGCTGCTGTTCTGGCCGCGCGGCGCGAGGGCGGCGCTGCGCCGCGCGCTCGCGAGCGCGTACGCCGACAGCGCGGAGTACCTCGGGCGCGCCGTGGATTTCGGGTTGGCGCGCTGTGAGCGCGCCGCCACGCCCGCGCTCGCTCCGCTCGAGCACGCCGACCGGGCGGCCGCCGCAGCGCGACGCCTGGACGACGCGTTCCGCGGCTATCTGAGCGAGCGCGGCGCCAAACCGGTGCCGCTCGCCGACATCACCAGCCTGGTGACCGGGGTCGGCGGGCTGCGCCTGGCCGCGGACGCCGTCCTCGACCTGTGGCAGCGCGAGGACAGCGCGCCGGCGGGCGACCTCACGGCCGCGCGCCAAGAGCTCTTGAGCGCCAGCGCCCGCGTCACGCGCTGGTATGAGGAGCTCGCCGGCAACCTCCTCGGCCGGCGGGCGCTGCCGGCGCCGCTCGCTCACGACAGCGCCGCGGACGGGCGCCTGATCGAGGCCGTGCGCCACGACCTGACCGGCGAGGACGGCACGGCGAGCGCGACAGCCGTGAGGATGATCTGGACGGGCGATCACCTGGATGCGGCGTGCCGGCTGCAGCAGGCGATCGTCGGCCCGGCCGCCGCCGCGGCCGCCGCCGCCGGGCGGGGCTGATCCGAGCGCCGGGCGAGCGCGCGCGGGCGCAGGCGCGGACGGGTGAGACGCCGTCGCGGTCGCCGTTACGGCGGGCCGCCGCCCGCCGGCGGCCCGGGCGCGAATTCGCCGCCCGGGCCGGGGCCGCTGTGCTGGGCGGCCTGGATCCGTCCCTCCCACACCGCTTTGGCGCCCAGATCGCCGGTCCTGAAGACCATGTAGCCAGCTCCGATCGACAGCGCGACGAGCGCGACACGCAGCGCCGCGAGCACAGGCTTGGGCGAGAGCAGCTCGTCGAGGATCGCCAGCCCGGTCGGCATCCCGCCGGAGATGCGCTGCGCGGCGAACGTCACGATCAGCGTCGCGGTGAAGACCACGTAGACGATCGCGAGGATATGCGCCGCCTGCGAATGTTCGGAGATCAGTTTCGCGGCCTGCCCCTGCAGGTGCAGCGCCGCGCGCAAGGCCGCCCCGGCCTGCATCGTCAGGAAGATCGAGCTCATCGCGACGATTGACACGACGGCCAGCGCGATCCCGTAGCGCGAGAGCCATTCGCGCTTGAACACGAACACGACCGCCGCGACGACCGTCGTCGGGATCAGCACGACGGGCACGTGCACGAACAGCGGATGCGCGGGCAGGCCGTCGTAGATCGTGGTGATGCGGATCGGCAGGGTGAGGAAGCCGAGGAACCCGAGCAGCGTGAGCACGAACTCCGCGCGCCGCCAATCGACTCCCTGACGGCGCCCCGCGCCGACGCTCTCGCTGCTCACGCCGTCCGAGGCTACTGCCGCAGGTAAGCCACCTCTAAAGCCTGGGAGGCCGTCCGCGGCGGTGTCCCGGCTCCACCCGAGCTCCGCTTGGCGGCCGGAGCCGTCCTTCACCAGGTAGGTCAGGGACCTGTCGTCGCGGGCGAGCTCGGAGACGATCTCGTACGCCGTCGCGTGGATGCGGTTGGCGTAGGCGAGGACCTTTCGCTCGACTCCCACAGTCCGTCTCTGGCGGTCCTCGGCGATGACGCCGGCGTGGCGAGGGTTCGAGGAAGCTCCCGCACGCCGTCTGCGAGGCGGTTCCAAGCTGGAGCGTCCGGGAGCAGGCGCTGCCCGTTCGCCCGGCGGAGCTCCGCTACACGCGCTCGAAGGCCGTCGAGGTGCTCAGGCCAGTGATCCTCCGGGCGGCGGCCCACCAGTATCTCCGTGACCGACGGCAGCTCGCGGGCGCAGTGCTCGAGGGCCCGCAGAGCGGGTAGCTGGTCGAGGCGCGAGCGCAGCGGCGCGGGCACCGCGCGCAGCAGCGCACCGGCGTGCGCGAGCGCACCGACCGCGCCTCGGAACCGCTCCTGGCGCGCGAGCGCCGAGGCCGGGTCCTCGTGGAGGCCGGCGAGGTAGCTGTCGAGCGCCGCGAGCGCCGCGGCGAGGTCTCGGCGGATGATGTCGGTCGTGCGAACCGGCAGCAGGAACCACGACGCCGCGACGGACAACGCCGCCCCCAGCAAGATCGCCTCGAGCCTCGTCGCGAGCAGACCGACGCCGCGCCGTCCGTAGTAGCCGTAGAGCAGGGCCAGCGCGGCGGTCATCCCGCCGGCCCAAAAGGCGTAGTTGACCGGTCGCAACCACAGCGCCGCGGCCAACACGGCGAAGATGACGACGATCGACCACGAGTCGCCGGCGGGGAACGCTCCGGACAGTGCCGTCGCGGCGAGCGTCCCGGCGGCGGCGCCGGCGATCCGCATCGCGGCCTTGTGCAGGACGTCGCCGCGCCCCCGGTTGCCGGCGCAGACGATGAACGCAGTGAGCACCACCCAGGTCCAGTGGGTGCCGAAGAGGCTGCGCCCGAGCGCGAATGCCGCGCCCAGCGCGGCGGCCATCTGGAGCGCCATCTTCGTGCTTGGGGCGACCCTCCGGCCGGGCCGCGCTGCGGATGTCATCGGCGGCGACGCCGCCGGTGGAGCTGCGGCGGGCTCGAGGATGCCGCCGCGCTCGGCGGCGAATCGGCTGAGGGTGACCCAGCCAAGGGCGACGAGCGCGATCAGGGCCGCCCACCAGCGCCCGTCGGCTTGCGTGCCTCTGGCGGCGATGATCGGCGCCGGGACGATCAGCATCGCGATCAGCGGGAACGTGGCGAACCTCGCGATCAGGCGAGCCGTCGGGCCGAAGCGCCGCACCCAGATCGTGGCGCTTATCGCGAGCACGAAGAGCGCGTCGCCGAGGTCCGGCTGCCGGAAGATCCGGGTGCCGATCTCGTTGGCGGCGACGGCGACGAACGGCAGCACCACGGCGGCGAGCGCCCGGCCCCCGCGGGTGCGGTGGTCCTCTCGCTGTCCCGCCCGGCCGAGCGAGATTGCGAGCGCGACGGCCAGGATCGCGACGCTCGTCGAGAGCCGCGTCTCGTGCTCGATCGCGAGCGCCGTCGCGAAGCTTGCGAGCGTGGCGGCCATCGTGACCGCCGCCTCTCGCATGTTGAGCAGGCCGGGGTCGAGCGTCGCGACGAAGGCAGCGAGCTTTGACCGCGTCGCCGCTCTCGAGCTATTCGCGGCCGCCGGCGCCGAGCCGGCCGGCCCGCCGATCGGGTCGAGCTCGGCGATTGCGATCCCCGACTCGCCCGCGACGGAGTAGAGCAGGTAGACCCGCTCGCCCTCCTGGAAGATCGCCGGGTCGCGCAGCTGGCGCACCGGCTCGTCCACCCAGCCTCGCACGGAGCGCTCGAGCGGCAGATCGGCACCCTCCCACGGCTCGCCGGGCTCGAGCACCTCCATTGCCGGCCCGGCGCGCCAGCTCGTCCAGGCCGAGCGATACAGGACGCCGGGCATCGCGAGCGCGTACCACCAACCGTCATGGAGGAAGACGCGGAAGTAGGGCCGGCCGAGCGGCTCGGGGCGCGCCTGGAAGTGGACGCCGTCGGCGGAGACGGCGACTCGCGTGTGCTGCTCGCGGGTGGCGGTGTCGAGCCCGTGGTAGTAC
Organism: Solirubrobacteraceae bacterium; assembly: GCA_035503075.1. GTDB lineage: Bacteria > Actinomycetota > Thermoleophilia > Solirubrobacterales > Solirubrobacteraceae > Palsa-744. Next base: position 13,168 of record DATJTT010000063.1, on the reverse strand, counting down.
ATCCGCACAGTGCCGCTCGCCTCATCGACGTGCACGTCGGGCGAGGCGATGTGAGGGCGGCGGCCGTCCGTCGGGAAATGCGACTGCGCGAGCGCGAGCGTGCCGGGCTCGTAGACGCGCCACGGCCCCTCCAGCAGATCGGAGGTCGCGAGCCGGATGAAGGTCCCTCGATGGTGGGCGAAGTACAGGTAGTAGCGGCCGAGCAGCCGCTCGAGCCACGACGGCGCGGCGATCAGCGACGGCCCGTTGACGTTGCGCCCGACCCCGGCGGTGGTGTCGCGGTGCAGGATCGGATTGCCGTCCAAACGCCGCAGCGCGAACCGAGAGCGTTCCGCCACGGCTCAGGCGCCTCTCGCCGCGCGGCGCCGCTGCGCTGCCCCGGCGACGGGCCGCTCGCGCGGCGAAGCGGCGCGGCGCAGCGCCCCGGCCCGGGCGTCGGCGAGTCGTTCCATCAGCTCCCCGGCCAGCATCAAGAGCTGCGTCTCGGCGGGGCTCAACTGCTCGGCCATCGCCAGCGCCAGCCAGCTGTCGCGCTGGGCGACGTCGGCGTGCAGGATCGCCTCCCCGGATTGGCTGATCGACAGGACCGAGCGGCGGCGATCGGCGGGGTCGGGATGGCGGTCGATCTCACCGCGCTGCTCCAGCGCCGCGAGAGTCCGCGTCAGCGTTTGCGGCTGGACGCGCTCGGCCCGCGCGAGCTCTCCGGCCGACATCGGTCCCTTGCGGTGGAGCAGCCCCAGCACGCTCAGCTCGGCGCTCGCGACGGAGCGCTCGGGACGCTCCAGCCGCAACCTCCTGCCGAGGCGCATCGTCCCCCGGCGTAGACTCGTAGCGGCCGCAAAGGCTGGGGTCTGTTCGGACATATCTCTACGCTACATCGTAGGGATTGAGCCGATATTAGCCAGTTTTCCTCCCATTCTTGCTCTAATGGTACGCTGTAGCGTACGATCTTGACGAGCGCGGGCGCGCGCTCGCAGCGCCGCCGGCGGCCGTGAGCGTCGCGTAGGTGTCGCCGTAGGCGGGCGCGCTCACCACGATCAGCTGGCCGCCCGCTTGCGAGGAGGGCCGGCTCGAGACGGTCGCGGAGCCGACGGCGAGCGCGCGGTCGCCGGCCAGCGTCAGCACGCCGACGACGACCGGCATGGCCAGCGGCGCCGGCAGCATCGACTCGCTGCCCCTGGGCGGCGCCAGCCTCATTCCGCGGGAAGGTAGCGGCGCGCGGTCACGTACTCCCCGCCCCTGGCGGCCAGAGGAATGACGCGCACCGCGCCCGCGGAGTTCGGCGACTCGATGATCCGGCCGCCGCCGACGAACATGGCGACGTGCGTGATCGCCCGCGACGGCGGTTCGGTGGCGAAGAAGACCAGGTCGCCGGGCTGGAGCTCGCGCCGAGCGACCGGCCAGCCGGCCTCGGCCTGGAGGGCGGCCGTGCGTGGCAAAAGGATGCCGAAGGCGTCATAGACGGTGTACGTCAGCCCGGAGCAGTCAAAGCCGAAGGCCGACGTGCCGGCCCACAGGTAGCGCACGCCCAGGAACCGCTCGGCGGCGGACACGAGCTCGGCGCCGGTGGGCGATGGCGGCGCCGTGCCCGGCGAGCGCACGCTGACGGCCGAGGATGCGATCAGCGCACGCCCCCCGGCGGGTGTCTGCACGACGGTCCAGGCCCCGCTCTGGGCGAGCGCGGGCAGCCTCGTGTCGTAGCTGAGGAGCAGCATCCGGGCACCGGCTGAGCCCGTCGCGGTGAGCTGGCGCAACCAGGTCGTGGGTTGGGTCACGAGGGCGACCGACGTGGGCGCCGGGGAGCTCGACGCCGGCGCCGACGTGGACGCTGCCGGGGTCGAGCTGGATGGCCCCGAGACCGAGGAGGTCGACGTCGGGGAAGCGGCGACGGGCGGCGTGACGAGCTGGCGCGCGGGCAACCAGCCGGGGTAGCTCAGATGGTTGGCGGTCGGCTGGCCGGTGAGGGAGACCTCGACCCAGGCGCCCCGCCGAGCCAGCACCAGCACCTGCTGCCCGTACAGGGCCTGCGTGACCAGCCGCCCAACCAACCAGCGACGCTGTTCGGTGTCCATCGCGTCAAGCCAGGCGCGCAGTCGCACCGGATTGGCGAGCGAGGGCGCATCGAGCGGCCGGGTCTCGGCAGGCGCCATCCACAGCGTGGCCACGGCGACGTCCACCAGCTCGAGCGACCGGCCCGCGGGTGACGCGGGCTTGGCAGCGCTCGACGCGCGCGGACGTGGCGGCGATCCGCGGGCGGCTGCCGCGACACAGCAGCCGCCCACCGGCAAAAGCGCGACCACGACGAAGCTCGCCGCCGCGCGCGGGCGCCATGGATGGATGACGCGAAGCAACCTGGACATAGCCGAGAGCAGGTCGATGATCCCGCCCGCGGCGGGCTGAGGTCGCAGTCGCCGCAGGGTTGACCGCGGGAGCTGGGACCAGGGCAGCGAAGAGTGCGGGGGCGCGGCAAGCTGCTCGCCACGGTCGCGAAATACTCGAAAAAAGGCTAGGTGATCGATCCACGCACGAGCTCGGTGCCGGCCTAGACTCCCCCGATCTCGGGGCGAAAGCACAACGCGGCGGAAAAGAAGCTCGGCCTCGCTGACCTGACCGCTTCCACGGTCGCCAACATCGGACCGGGGATCGACTTCTACTTCGCGTTCGGCGTGATCGCCGTGACGGCCGGCGTGGCGGCGCCGCTCACGATCGTCGCCGCCGGCGTCGCCGTCCTGTTGCTCGCGTTCATAGCGGCCGAGTTCACGAAGATCGAGCCTTCCGCGGGTAGCTTCATCACCTATGTCGAGACGTCGCTCGGCCCCAAGGCCGGCGTCGTCACGGCGCTGTTGCTCGCCGTGGGCTTCACGGTGGCGATCGCCGGGGTGTTCACGATGGCCGGCGGGATGATCTCACTCACGCTCCAGCACTACACCGCCTGGAATCCCTCCTGGGTGCCGATCTCCCTCGTGATGAGCGGCGGGGCGGTGTGGCTGACGCTGCGCGGCGTCGTTCTGTCCACCACGGCCGTCGGCATCGCGGTAGCCGTACAGGTGCTGATCATGGTCGCCGTCTGCGTCGTCGTGCTCGTCGACCGAGGCAACCACCTCTCCAGTGCGCCATTCTCCTGGTCGCACCTCGACCACGGCCTCGCTGGGCTCTCCGCGGGATTCCCGCTCGCGTTGTACATGCTGATCGGCTGGGAAAACGCTTTGGCGCTGGCCGAGGAGACCCCGAAGCCGCGCCGCACCGTGCCGCGAGCTCTCTACTCCGCGCTGATCTTCACCACCGGCCTGTTCGTCCTGTTCGCCTACACCACGATCACCGGTTTTCACTACAACACCTCCTCTATAGGCCGCGCCTCTGTTCCGTTTCTGGGTCTGGCCGATCGCTATCTCGGCGGGGCGGCGGTCTTGGCGTGGCTCGCGGGTATAGCCGCGGTGCTCTCGACGCTGATCGCCGCCGTGAACTCGCAAGCGAGGGTGATCTTCGACGGCGGACGCTCGGGACTGCTGCCGGCGCGCTTGGGCACGTCCGGGCCACCGGGCGAGACGCCGGTGTACGCGCTGTTGACGATGACGGTCGTCGGCCTGGGGATCGTGGTCGTGTGGTGGCTGTGTCACGTCACGGGCCTCGTCGGCGGGGCGACCGACCCGGTCGACCTGTACGCCGAGTGTTCGACCATTGGCACGATCCTCGTGCTCTTCGTCTACGTCCTCACCGCGCTTTCGCTACCGGTGTTCATGTGGCGCCGTCACCGCGACTCGTTCTCGGTCGTGCGCTACGTCGGCCTGCCCACGCTCGGCGCGCTGGCGCTTGCGATCCCGTTCGTGGAGCTCTTCCAACCCGGCCAGCCGCCACCGTACAGCGCGTTTCCGTATCTCTCCGTGGCGATCCTGGTGGTCTCGGTGCCGATCGCGAGCTACGTGCTTCGGCGCAACCCCAGGGCAGGAGCGAGCGAGGGCCGGACGGGGGCCTGAACCGCGCCGCGTCGCGAAGATCCGCCGGCCGGCGGTGGTTAGTTTTGCTAGCGTCGCGTTTCGTGGGCGCCGTGCCCAGGCCGACCGCAGATCCGCCGGTCACCCAAAAGCGGGAGTTCTGGGTGCTCATGGGTTACGCCGCCGCCCTCGGGGTGTTCGGCGCGTTCGCCGGACTGGTTTCCCTGGGGATCATCAAGCTCGGGGAACGGTGGAGCGCCGATTCCAGTCCGGGCTGGTTCGGCGGGCACTGGTGGTGGGTCGCGGTGACCGCGGCGGCCGGCGTCGCGGTTGGGCTGCTGCGGCGGCTGACGCGCCTGCAGGAGGAGGTTCCCGGCTTGTTCGAGGATCTGCGAGCCGAGCGCGTGAACCCGGGACTGGTGCCGGGCACCATAGCCGTCTCGGCAGTGTCACTGATTGGCGGCGCGAGCGTCGGTCCGGAGAAGCTGCTGGCGTCGATGGGCGGCGGCGCCGGCGGCTGGATGGCCCAGCGGCGAGGGCTGTGCAAAGAGGATTTCCGGGTGAGCACCCTGGCTGGCATCGCCGGAGTCTTCGGCGGGCTGTTCTCCAGCCCGGTGATCGTGGTGATGCTGATCCTCGAGGTTGCCCGCCCGGGCGGACGCCAGTTCAGCAAGACCCTGAGCACGGACATCGTCGCGGGAAGCGTCTCGTTCGGGATCTACTTCGCGATCGCGGGCGCTGTGTTCCTTGGCGACTACCAGGTGCCGCGGTACACGTTCGAGGACTGGCAACTGCTCGCGGGCATCCCCCTTGGCCTGTTCGGCGCCCTGGTGACGACCGTGGCGGCCGGGTTCGTCACGCTGGCGTCGCGGCTGTTCGGCCGGCTGAGGCTCCCGGCGATCGCGAGACCGACGCTGGGCGGCATGATGTTCGGCATCGTCGGCGTGGCGCTCCCGCTGACGATGTTCTCAGGCAGCGACCAGCTCGCTTCCGTGCTGAAAGGCGCAAGCACGCTCGGTCTGGGCCTGTGCGCCGCGATCCTGCTCGCCAAGATGCTCACTTATGCGGTCAGCCAGGGCAGCGGGTTCGTGGGCGGGCCCATCTTCCCGTCGCTGTTCATCGGCGGAACCGCCGGGATCGTCGTCCACCAGGCCATCCCGGGCGTCCCGCTGGGACTTGCGTTCACCTGCCTGCTCACCGCCGTCCTGGGGTCGCTCGCGGCCGCGCCGTTCGCGATGGTGCTGATGGCTGCGATCCTGACCCGCGTGGGCCCATTGCAGACGTCCCCGATCCTGGTTGCCGTCGTCACCACGTTCCTCGCGGTAGAAGGCGTGAAATACCTCTTGGCAAGCCGCGCGCGAGCGCGCTCACGGGGGCGCTGACTCGCGGGCGGGCAGGCGACGGCGAAACCGTCCTGAAACAGCGCACCCCGTAGAACCGATCGGCGAGGAGGACGCGAACCCCGGAAAGCACGCGATGAAGGAGGACCGAATGCCGCAGCCGTACACCACCCCGGCCAGGAGCCGGAGCACGCCGGGGGCCGGGCTGCTGATCGGCGCAGCGCTCCTTGGCGGGGTTCTGGTGGCAGGCTGCGGGGGAAGCTCGAAAAGCCCGCTCGGCGGCGCGGGCGCGTCGGCGTCCGCGACGAGCGCCGTCGCATCCGGGATCGCGTTCTCCCAGTGCATCCGCTCGCACGGGGAGCCGAACTTTCCAGACCCGAAGGTGAGCGGCCAAGCGGTCCGGATGGGCTCGCCGAGAACCGTACAGTCGCCCGCGTTCCAGTCCGCCGTGCGATCCTGCGAGCGTCTGCTGCCGAAGGGTCCCCCGGGCCCCGAACCGCCGTCCGGACGGGCGCAGGCCCGGATGCTCGCGCTGTCCGGATGTATGCGCCGGCACGGGATCCCGGACTTCCCCGACCCGAGCAGCTCGCCGCCGTCGAGCCCCGGCAACAGCGCGATCCTCCACACCGGCGGGTACTACCTCGCGATCCCGAAGTCGATCGACACGGGCTCGCCGGCGTTCGGGCGGGCGGCGACCACGTGCAACCTGCGGTGAGCCGAAGAAACGGAAGCGATGCGGCGCGCGACGGCTGCGGCGACCCGCCGAGGGTCGCCTGGGCTGGCCGTTGCGCGCCTAGCGGGCGCCGGCGCCCGCACGTGCGCGATCGGCGCGCGCTCGCTGCTCGTGCGCGACCACGACCTCGGCGGCCTCGGCGGGCGTCATCTCGGGGTAGAGCGTCCGGATCGCAAGGACGGCGCAGACGCCGCCGAGGAGCTGCGCGGCGATGAAGCCGGGCACCGACGCGGGCGCGATCCCGGCGAAGGTGTCGGAGAGCATGCGCCCGACGCTGATCGCGGGGTTGGCGAAGCTGGCGGAGTTCGTGAAGAAGTATGCGGAGCCGATGTACGCGCCGACGGCTGCGGGCGCGATCGACGTCCGGCGGGTGCGCGCGAGCGAGAAGATCACGAGCACCAGCCCGGCGGTGGCGATGACCTCGGACGGAACGCTTTAGCTGCCTCTTGGTCGATCGTCCGCCTTGGTAGGTCGCGCGTACGCTCGACGACCGGGCAACACGCTGGCCGAGCCATCGCGCTCGCGCGGACCGATATCTTACGATCGCCCTCCCACCAAAGCAGTCGTGGAGATTGAAGGTCAGATCGATGCGTTGTTGGCTGTGGGGGTCGGTGAGGACCCTCGGGAGTCCTTGTCGGCGCTCGCGAAGCTCGGCGCGGTTGATCATCCAGCGCGCTGTGGAGGATGAGTTCGACGCGTGGCTGGGTCGCGCTCGCTATGAGCGCCGGCCTGAGTGTCAGCGCGGGCTGCGCAACTATGGGTCGGGCTTGCGCAACGGGTTTCGCCCCCGCCGGGTGCAGACGGGCGAGGGGGAGATCCAGGTCGATATTCCGCAGGTCAGGGAGACCGCCGAGTCGTTCGTCTCGAAGCTGTTCCCGTGCAGCAGGAAGCTGTTGCGTACCGGCCGCTAGGGCGATGGTGATCGGCGCGTTCGTGCGCGGGCTGTCGATGCGGGATATCGAGTCGCTGTGCGAGAAGGCGGGGCTCGCGAAGCTCTCGAAGTCGACCGCGTCGCGTATCTGCGAGGAGCTGCGGGCGCGCTTTGAGCAGTTTAAGGCGCGCAGCCTGTATGAGGTTCAGCTGGCGGCGCTGTTCCTCGACGCGGTCTTCCTGCCGGTCCGCCCGGATGGGCCGAAGGAGGGGGTGCTGGTCGCCTGGGGATTCACCGAAGAGGGCGAGCGCGTGCTGCTGTCGGTGATGTTGGGAATGCGTGAGTCGCATGAGGACTGGCTGGAGCTGGGGCGCGATTTGATCGCCCGCGGGCTCGGGGCGCCGCTTTTGATCGTCGCCGATGGCGCGCCCGGGCTGATCAAGGCTGTCGAGCAATGCTGGCCGGGGTCTGACCGCCAGCACTGCGCCGTGCATCGCGTGCGCAACCTGCCCGAGCGAGAGCGCGACCGGATTCGCGGGTCTACTGGGAGGCACTCGATGACGCCACCAGCGAGACCGACGGAATACACCGGCTACGCGCGCTCGTGGGCGAGCTCGATCGCGGTGGCTACACGGCAGCGGCAAAGTGCCTCGCCGATGACCGCGACGCGCTCGTCGTGCACCTGCGCTACCCGACCATTCACCGCCGGCGGTGGCGATCGACGAACCTGCTAGAGCGATCGCTAGCCGAGGTCAAGCGCCGCAGCAAGGTGATCGGCCGGTTCCCCGGCGAGAGCAGCTGCCTCACGCTCGTCTGGGCCGTGCTCGACCTCTACATCACCCACGCCAAGAACGGCGTCCGCTTCAGCCAGCTCGACCGCCAACGCCTACGCTGGACGAGATACACCGGCAGCGCACAAACCAGTGACGAGGAGGTGACGGCCGCCTAATCTGACCACCAACGGGAACCTGAGCCACGGCGAATTACAGCAGCCCAGGGACGCGACCCCCTCTACGCAGACGCTCGCTGTCGCGAAAAAGCGAGAAGCGACGGAGATCACGAGCGCGGCGATTTGAGGCTCATCGCAGTGTCGGGCGAGCCTCCTGCCAGACATCGATGAGGATGCCCTCGTCGTGCCGCTCGTCCTGGCTGACCCAGTACCCGGGCCGTGAGGCGATTCGCTGGGATAGCTGGACCTAGTCAGCCATTCGAGATGATGCCGATGCGAGTAACCTCGTTGTCATGCGCCAGGTGTCGTGCGCGTATCGGATCGTTGTTGCGCTGATCGTGTGCGTGGTCGGGCTCGCGGCGGCCATCGTTGCGAGCCCTCTCCTCTCGGTCTCGGTCGCCAACGTCCACGGGGCGTACGGCAGCGCCTCCGACTGCGCGTCGCTTGGGGAAGCCGCCGGGTTCGCGGTCTTCTCCGATGGCGAGTTCAACGCCTCCGCGACGCCGGGGACGACGATCGCGGGGCGGATCGGAGCCGCCGGTGACGTGACGCTGGACGGGGTGAGCGTCGGCCCCGCGGCGGGCGAGTCGGGGCTGGAGGTCGTAGCGGGCGGGGACTTCAACGGCGGCACCGTGACCGGCGCGGGCGGCACGGTCAGCGGTGGCGTCAGCTATGGCGGGGCGATCAACGTCGCCGCGAACTTCGCTGTCAACGGTCCGGTCCGCCACGAAGCGCCCCCGTTCTCGTTCGCGGCCGAGTTCGAGTCGCTGAGAGAGCTGAGCTCGTCGCTCGCCGGCCTCGGTCAGACCGCCGGGGCGAGCGTCGAACTGAACAAATATTCGGGGGCGCTGGTCATGACCGGGACCGCCGAAGGGTTGAACGTGTTCACGGTCAGCGCCGCACAGCTGACCCAGGCGGCCGGGATCATCGTCGACCTCACAAAGCCTGGGGCGACGGCGCTCATCAACGTCACCACCGACACGGACCTGGCAGTCGGGCCTCAATACATGAGCCTGACAGGCGCCGCCACCGCCTCGGGGGTCGTCTGGAACCTGCCGCTCGCCACCGGCCTTGACGTGACCCGCGCCGTCGATTGGCAAGGTCTGATCCTCGCCCCCAACGCGACCGTAAAAGGCGAGGGGCGCCCTCAGCTGAGCGGCGAGCTGATCGCCGAATCGGTCAGCGATGGCGACTGGGTGTTCAGCGGGCTGACATCGACAGTCTGTCTGCCGGCGCCCGACACCAGCTTGTCGCTGACGTCGCTGTGCGTCAACGCTGCGGGCGAACTGGCGATGCGCTTGCGCAACACGAGCAGCGCGCCTCGCAAGGTCCAATGGGTGGATCTGACCGGCAGCGACTTCGGCTCCTTCGCGGTCCCTGCCGAAAGCGACCAGTACTTCCACGTCAGCGGCGGCTCTGGACGCAGCGTGATCCAAGCCACATCGGGAACTGCCAAGGTGACCGCCGATGGGACCAGCAGGCCCTGTGCGGGCACGATCACGGTCCAGCTCGTGACCGTCGGCCCCGTCCCGGACACCGCGACCCGCTGGGACGTGACTCTGGATGGAGCCGACTCGGCACGCACACTGACGCTCGGGCAGGGCGACTCTCAAACCGTCACGGTGCCCGGCGACTATCTCGAAGGCGCGACCCCGATCGACCAGGTGACCGGCGGGGAAGCGTACATCGTGAGCGTCCCTGAAACGCACGGCGGCGTGGCGACGGTGAGCCTCGACCCTATCGAGGTGCTCGACGGAGCGAACGAAATCGTGATCGTCACGATCACCTACCCGACGCCGCCCACCGAACCGCCCCCCATCGTCGTCCCGCCGCCGACCGAACCACCGCCCATCGAACCACCCCCGACGGTCGTCCCACCTCCAACCGAACCACCTCCGACACCACCGCCACCGACGACGCCGGGTACGCCCGAGCCGCCGCCGACGCTCGTCCCACCCATCGAAGAGCCGACGCTGCCACCGGGAGCGCCCGCGCCGCCGGAAGGTCCAGGGCTCTCAGCGGGCTCCGCCGGTGCGGACCTGACGATCACACACCAGATCACGCCGCGGAGGCTGTTGGTTGGCGGGACGGTCGAAACGCTGACACGCGTGCGTAACATCGGAAACGAGCCCGCGGTCGGGGCGACCGCGCGCGAGGTGCCCCAATACAAACCGTCCAACCCCAACAGCGTCGCGCGCGTGCTGTCGCTGAGCACCACCGCGGGAACGTGCACGCAGCGTCGCCCGGTCCGCTGCCAGCTGGGCACGCTCGCGCCTGGAGCCGAAGTCACGATCCGCACCCGCACGCGCATCCTGGTCGCCGCGGCACTACACAGCATCGTCGTCGTGTCCTCCGAAAGCAAGGAAACGAACACCGCCGACAAAATGGCGATCGCCGCCGTCACCACGTACCTGCCCAAGCCCGCCGTTCGCCCCCACATCACCGCGCCCGCAGTCGTCCATGTCGCCACGACATTGCGCTATCACGTCACCGTCACCGGCGAGGCGCGAACCGTACGGCTGTGCACGAGCCCGCCCCGCAGCCTCATCCACGTCCACGGGCGGGGACTGTTGGTCTACCGCGGGCGCTACTGCCTGGACGTGCCCCGCCTCGCCCGCGGCCAAGCGTTCGGATTCACGATCACCGGGTTGGCGACCAGACTGGGCCAGCTTCCGCTAGGTGTCGAGGCGACAGCCGCGCGCCTCGCACGCCCGGCTAGAGCCGCAACACACGTCTCCGTGATCGGCCCGACCGCAGCCTGCCCTGCCGCCCACACGACACGCACGAAGAAGCCAGTCGCCCGCACGGCCTGCTGAGCTCCACCAAGCAACTCACCCTCGGCCTCGGCACTGTCGCGCTCTTGGCCGGAGCGGTCGGCATGGCGACGTCAGCTTCGGATCGGAGGGAGTGATCGTGACCGTGAGGCTCTGCCGGCGCCGGCGGGTGTGCTCGCGCTGCGGGCAGACCGGTCCGCACCTGCAGATCCACGACCGGCGCACCAAGCGCTGGCGTCACCTTGACCTTGGCCGCACGCGCTGCGTGATCGAGTGCGAGCTACGCCGGCTGCGCTGCCCGGACTGCGGTGTTCACCTGGAGGCGGTGGGGTGGGCGAGGCCGGACGCTCACCACACGCGCGACTTCGAGGACGTGACGGCGAAACTGCAGATTTCGGTTTCCACGGAATGGCACGTCGTACTCTTCGGCCCATTCTCTGACACTTCCGCGTCTTCCGGTGACAGTCCGTTGCGTTTCGCTTCTTTCGCGATTTTGATGAGTGCATCTTGATCGCCGGTGTACGCTTCTCCACATTCCGAACTCGACTGAGTTTGCGTGCCCGCCTTGCTGGATTCGCCTTCGCCGGTGACTTCGTTCCACACGCTTTCGATGCCGTGTCCGATTTCGTGGCCGAGTTCTTTGGCGGCTTCTATGGCGCGTTCGGTTTCTTTGGTGTTGGGGAAGGGGAAGCACAGCCCGGGGGGACATGACGGGGCTTCGCCAATCGATTCGCCGGCGAGGCCGCTCGGGTCGCCGTAGTTGAGCGGGTTGTCCCCGGCGTAGCCGTAGGGCTCGCGCGTGTACATCTCCAGCGGATCGACGCTCAGGAACTGCGCCGTCGCCGGGTCGTAGGTGCGCGCCCGCATGTAGACCAGCCCCGTGTCCGGCGTTGTGTATTCGCCATCGAACCCGAGCGGCGTCGTAGCGGTGCCTTCGCAGGTGAGAGTGCCGTAAGCCGAGTAGCTGCACTTCCCTTCGACTTTCCCGCTTTCGCCGGTGATCAGGCGCGTGGAGCCTTGCTGGTCGTGGTGTAGATAGAGGACAGCTCCGGTGCTGTTGTTGATTTGCTCGATGCTCGTTCGGGGCCGACCGTACATGCAGGAACTCATCGCTGTAGGCCGCTCGCGACGACTCGGCCCGCCGATCATCCAGGACGCCATCGCCATCGCCATCCGATGCTTCGCGCGCCAGCTTCCCGCAGGACCTGTTCAAGCTCGTCTGAAGTCTGCGGTGGCTCATTGAAGTCAGTATCAAGATGGCACCAGCGGCAGAGATTCACCGGGTGCGATGCGAGAAAACCTAGCTCGCCGCTTGCGTCGTCGTCGATTCCCTCATAGTGTCCACCAGCTTCCAACCACGCCGCGCGTCGTCTACAAGCATCGCAGAGCCGGTCGGGGGCGGGAGGTGCATTTGGGGCGGTCCAGAAGCCTGTGCCCCAGCGACGATCCAACTTCATCGAGAGCAGCGAGAATTGGCAACGCCAGAACCACGGAAGCCGATGGGTTAGCTTCACAACCACCGGCCTATACGCCACTTCATCAATCCAACCGCAAAGCCAATATAGGACGCGAACGAACGCCAGCTTTGTGGTCGGTCTATGCATGGCTCTATCCACCGCTCTGCTGCCGCGGCCCATTGATCTTCCTATACAGCCGCCGGTCGCCTTTACTTAGTTCGTCGTACCATTCCTGCCAGCGTTCGCCGGCAGCTTCTGAGTGACGCTCACCGCGTCGGCCTAGGAGTTCTTCTCCTTCGCGCCTCAATCGCTTGGCCCGTTCTTCCGCGGATTCGCCGCATGCGTTCTCTGCTTGTGCGTTGTTTTCCTCGCTTGATTCGCCTTTGGCCCAGCTGATGATGCTTTCGACACCTTCCCTTGCTGTTTCGTAGCTCTCTTTGGCGCCTTCAGCGACGCCGTTGCCGAGCCATTCGGCCCCTTCGAGCACTTCTTTACCTGCTTGTGGCAGTGACGGGGGTGGGCCACAATACCCATAGCACAGCCTTCACCGAGTCCTTCGTGTGACGAGAGCCCGGTTGGGTCGGTCTCGTTGAGTGGGTTGTCTTCGGCGTAGCTGTAGGGTTCGCCGGTGATCGGGGTCAGTGGGTCACGGCTGAGGAACTGCGCCGTATTCGGGTCGTACTCTCGTGCGCGCAGGTAGACGAGGCCCGTGTCCGAGCTTGTGTATTGGCCGTCCCACCCGAGCGGTGTCGTAGCGGTGCCTTCGCAGGTGGGCGTGCCGTAGGCGCTGTAGCTGCATTTGCCTTCGACTTTGCCTGTGCTGCCGGTGATGAGACGTGTTGAGCCTTGTTGGTCGTGGTGCAAATACTCGACGGTGCCGGTGGTGTTGTTGATGAGCGTCGCCACTTGCAGTGGCCCCAGCTTCGACGTTTGAAGTGGCCCCACCTCTGTGTGGTTTTTGTTGGTGTTGTTGGTGCCTGATGTGTTTCGCGAGCGTCGTTGCGGAGCCGAGCCGTAGGCGAGGCGGAGCGGCGATGCTCGCGGCGCCGATCGTGGTGGGGGTGGGTTAGCCTCCTTTCTTGTCGGCGCGCTGCTTGAGGCCGTGGCGGAAT
>DATJTT010000062.1:0-40850 GCA_035503075.1 Solirubrobacteraceae bacterium | reverse complement strand
CTCGAACTGCTCCACTCTGCTCACTCCTTCCGACCTTTCGCGTAGCGCTCAACAGAGCGCCCAGCGTCCGGCTCAGATCGGACAGAGGTGGGGCCACTTCAAACGTCGACAGTGGGGCCAGATCAGACGTCGACTCTCAGTGAAATCTCGCCGCAGGTGTGACCAGCACAGCTGGCGGCGTGGGAGCGGCAGGTGGCTGTAGGCCCACCAGCGGTCTGAGGTGACAATCCCCTCGTGGCCGGCGAGCAGCCGTTTGGCGTGTTCCTCGTGGCGGCCGGACGCGACCCGAAAGAAGGCGTGGCGTCCTGTGAACATGCCCCACAGCGTGCGCTGGCTGCCTTTCAAGCGCCAGCCAGTCTCATCCATGTTCAAGCTCTCGCTTGAGCGCACGCGCGCCAACAGATCCTCATAGGGGTCCTCGAGCGCGTCCGCGGTACGCGTCAGGATCGCATCGACCGTGCCGGCGCAGACGCGCACGCCGAAGAGCTCTTCGCAGAGCTCCACCACATCACGGCGGCTGACGCGGTTGCGCACCGAAAGCGCCGCCACAGCCGCCTGCAAGCGTGGCCCGAATGCGCTTCGGGCGATATCGCTCGGGATCTCGGCCCGCGTGCGCCTGCCACAGCCCGGGCAGCAAACCCGCTGAGCGCGATGCTCGATCACCTGGGCGGAGATGACAGGTAGCTCTTCGACCTGGTGACGAAGGGGGTCGCCAACCGCGAGCAGATCCCCCGCAGCGAAGACGTGAGCACACCCGCAGCGCTCAGGCCAGTGCTCGATGACCTCATCCACGGCCGAGAGCGGCAAAAGCTCACGACCGTGACCCTCATGCCCCGACTGGGCGCCCTGCGAACGCCCGGAAGGGTCCTTCCCCCGCTTGGGCTTCTCGTTCGGCGGATCGACGCTCGGCGGGCTAGAGGAGTTACTCGAGCTGCGATTCAACTTGCGCTCCAGCACCGCGATCCGCTCATCCTGACGCGCAACACGCGCTCCCAACCGACGGATCTGCTCGTCCATCCGAAGAAGAACCGCGACCACGACCTCACGGCCCTGATCGTAGATCGCCTCCGCCTCAGCGCGCTCCACGCAAACAGACTCGACACGCCCAGATTATGTCCCCCAGGCCAACTGAACGCGTACAAAAAAGTGCTGATTTGCAGGCCTTTCTAAGGGGTGAGCGATGGGGCTCGAACCCACGACCGCCTGGACCACAACCAGGAGCTCTACCAGCTGAGCTACGCCCACCATGTGCTGCGACTGCGAAGTCTAGCGGCGCGTCAGCCCGCAGCACGAGGATCCCGGAGCGCTTGTTCGGCGAGCGCGAGCGTCTCGCTGGGGGCGAGCCCGGGTGAGCCGGCGGCGGTGGCTTGCCAGGCCTCGAGCAGGCGCATGGCGTCTGCGCCGAGCAGCGCCGCCATCTGCATGCCGAGCGCGAACGGGTCGCTGGCTGGAGCAGCGCTGGCGGGCACGCCCGGAGCGAGCGCGGCGCTCGCGTGCTGGCGCGCGCTCGCGAGCACCCGCTCGGTGACGTCGGTGCCGTGGCGTTGGGCGGCGCGCCAGCCGCGTCCCATGGTGAGCTGCTCGAGCGGCAGCTGCGGGCCCTCGATGATGACGAGCGTGGCCGAGCGCGGGCTCCAGCGTCGTTCCCCGAACTCGATCTGCTGGTCGCGCACCCACGGCTCGACGATCGCGCCGAGCGCCCGCTGGTCGAGGTTGAAGCGGCACATGTTGTGCGGGAACTGGCGGAGCTCGACGTGGTACATGCGCGAAGCGTCGCACGTGCGCGCTATGCGCGCGCGAGCTCGACGGCGCGCAGCCGCGCGCGCATGATCTCGACGGCCTTGGGGTTGGAGTCGATGAGCACGTAGCGGCGCCCGAGCTGCGCGGCGACCGCGCCGAGCGTGCCGCTGCCGGCGAAGAAGTCGAGGCACCAGTCCGCTGGGCGCGTCGAGGCGTGGACCATGCGGCGGACGATCCCCTCGGGCTTCTGGGTCGGATAGCCGGTCTTCTCGCGTCCGCTGGTGGGCACGATCGTGTGCCACCACACGTCCGTGGGCAGCTTGCCCCGCGCGGCCTTCTCCGGCGTGACCAGCCCGGGCGCCATGTACGGCTCGCGGTCGACCTCCTGGGAGTCGAAGAAGTACGCCGTAGGGTCCTTTACGTACACGAGGATCGTGTCGTGCTTGGCCGGCCAGCGGCGCTTGGTCCGAGCCCCGTAGTCGTATGCCCAGATGATCTCGTTCAAGAAACACTCCGGGCCGAAGATCTGATCGAGCAGCAGCTTGCAGCGGTGCGCCTCGCGGTAGTCGATGTGGAAGTACAGCGTGCCTTCGCGCGCGAGCAGCCTGCGCGCGTGCTGAAGCCGCGGCGCGAGGAACTGCGCGTAGTCCTCGAAGCTGTCGAGGTAGCTCGACTCGGACAGCAGCCGCGTCGCGTAGCGCCGGCCCTGGAAGCCCGTGCGCTCCCCGTTCTCGTCGCGTACGGCCCGCACGGTCTTGCGCGCCTGCAGCTTGCCGGTGTTGAACGGCGGGTCGGCGTACACGAGCTGGAAGGACTCGTCGGCGAACGCGCCCAGCAGCTGCAGGTTGTCCCCGAGCAGGATCTGGTCGGGTATAGATGGATCGACGCCGGCGACCACGGGCAAGAGCCTACGTTCGAGGGCCGATGGACCCCTGTAGCTCGATCCACTGGTAGCTGGGTCCGCAGAGGCTGCGCCAGTCGCGCGCGCGGGCCTCGCGCAGGGGACCTTCGGGATCGAGGTGGGCGGGCGTGAGGAAGATGGCGTCGAGCACCGCCTCGCCGCCCTCGCCGGGCGCGAGGCTGAAGCCCTGACGCGTGAGCGTCAGGCGGTGCACGCCCGCGGGCAGGCGCACGGCGATCGGCGGGACGGTGTTGGGCACGAGCGAGTTGCCGTCGAGCTGTCCGGCGATCGAGGCCAGCCGGTGGCCGTCGAGCGCGAGCGTGACGGTGGGCATGATCTCGCCCTGGACCCACACGTCCCACACGCCGGCGTGCGCCAGCGCGAAGCTGACCGCCAGGCGCCCGGGGGTGCTCATCACGAGGCCCTCGAGCTCGCCTTCGTGCGTGTGCCCTTCAGGGTGCGCGCCCGCCGGCGGCGTGCTCCTGACGATCCGCCCCCAGCGCGCCGGACGCGCCGCGCGCAGCAGGTCCACGCGCACGAGCTCGGGCGCCTGCGCCGCGACCAGCTCCTCGCCCCCGCGCGCGCGCGCGGCGACGCTCGCGATCCGCGCGCATTGCTGCGCGGGCGAGCCCGCGAGGGCGACGTGGACGCTCGCGGCGGGCGCCCCGCGCCGCCGGCCCCAGACCTGGTAGTAGGAGCCCTGCCACAGCAGGCGGTAGGCGGCTGGCGGACGGCTCGCGGCGGGGTCGCGGCGGGTGACGATCAGCGGGTAGTCGCGCAGGGCGTCGGGCGCGAGGCGGTCGAGGTCGACCGGGTCTCCGTAGCCGCCCGCGGCGCTCGCCAGCGGACGGGGCGGGTAGGCGAAGTCCGGTCCGCCGATGTCCAGATCGCGCAGCTCGTACAGCGCGTATTCGTCGAAGTCCGTGAACAGCGTCGGCCCCCTCCCGGCGAAGCGCGAGTCCAGCGAGGCGAGCTCCTGATAGCGCGCCGTGGGGGCGAGGTCGGAGCTGTGGTAGAGCAGCGCGTCGGAGGCCAGCACGCCGCCGGCGAGCGCGAGCGCGACGGCGCCCGCTCCGGCGCGCGCGAGCGCGGCCCGCGGCAGCGTGAGCAGCGCGGCGACGCCGGCCCACGCGAGCAGCATCGCGAGCGGCGAGCTGAGCACGAGCGTCTTGGCTTCGGCCCAGGTCGTGACCGACCGGCTGACGACGAGCGAGGCGAGCAGCGTCAGCGCGAGCCAGCCGGCGAGCGCGTACGCGCGGACGCGCAGCACGTGCACCGCCCCGAGCAGCGCCGCGAGCAGCGCGAGCGCGACAAGCACGCGCGTGGCCGCCAGCTGCGCGCCCGTCGGTTCGAGCTTGTAGCTGCCGTCCAACCACACGCCCAGCACCTGGATCGCGCGCAACGGCGCGTGCAGGTTGCCCGGGTTGCTGGTCGTGGCGATCGCCTGTGCGACGCGCAGCGCGCCGCCGGTGTCGAGCCACGTGGGCAGGGCGGCGAGGAGCAGCGCGAGCGCGCCGACCCCGACGAACAGAAACAGCCGCAGCGGCGAGCGAGCGCGCGCGGGCGCTGACCCGCGCGCGCTCGACAGCCGCAGCGGCGAGCGAGCGCGCGCGGGCGCTGGCCCGCGCGCGGCGAGCACGCCGGCGGACCCCTGAGCACCGAGGCCGCGGGCGCCGCCATCCCGCCGGTGCGGGCGCGGCCCCAGCGCGAGCGCGAGGGCGAGCACGAGGACGGCCGCGAGCGCCCACGCGCCGAACGCGAGCCCGAGCGCGGAGGCGCCCGCGGCGAGCACCAGCGCGAGGGGAATCGCGCGGGCGGGCGAGCCGCCCAGCCAGTCGCGGTGCGTGACGCTGAGGGCGCCGAGCGCGAGCAGCATTGACAGCGCCGTGAGCTCCTTGACGGAGGCGATCAGCTCGTACGCGTACACGAGCGCGGGCAACACGATCGTGAGCACCGCGAGCGCGGCCCACAGCCCTCGCAGGCCGACGCGCCGGACGAGCAGCCACGCGGGACCGGCGGCGCTTGCGAGCACGAACGCGTTGAACGGCTGGAAGGCCCAGATGAGCGGCAGCCCGAGCAGGAAGGCGCTGCCGCCAAACAGCGTGTCGGCGCCCGAGGGATAGCTCGAGCCGTAGTAGTTGCGCACGAACTGGCCGTAGGAGTTGCGCACGTCCAGGTGCGCGTAGTCCTGGCCGTGGCGGATCAGGAAGTCGGCGCCCAGCATGTGCACGGCCGAGTCGGCCAGCGCCATGTAGGAGGAGAAGCTCGGCCGGCCGGCGAGCAGGACGGGCGCGAGCGCGAGCGCGTATGCGAGCACCGACACGGCGGGCAGCCAAGGCCGGTGCGCGCAGGCGTAGAGCAGCGCGCGTGCCCGCTCCCACCCGAGCGCGAGCCCGGCGAGCGCGAGCGCGAGCATCAGGTATGGCGTCGCGGGCGCGAGGCCGCTTGCGTAGGTGCTCAGCTGCGAGAGCCCGATCAGCGTGGCGATGCCGACGCTGACGAGCAGCGACGCGGGCAGGAAGCGCCCGCACGCGCGATCCACCGCGAGGCCCGCGCCGAGGCTCAACACCGCGAGTACGCACGGGTACAGCAGCGTGGTCGCGAGGAACATCAGGTGCCCCGGGCTGGATTCGAACCAGCGACCCTCGGATTAGAAGTCCGATGCTCTATCCAGCTGAGCTACCGGGGCTGAAGGCGCCGGCGAGCGGCCCACCGGCAGCGAGCGGACCGCCGCTCGCATGGTGCATCGTGGCACGTCGCAAGGACCGACGCGCGGGCTTGGCGGGCGTCGCGCTGGCCGAACTTAGACGCGGTTGAGCAGAAATCTGTAAAAGTTCCCGTATGAGCTCTGTAGAAGGGGATGAGGGCGACCTCACGCGCAAGCAGCGGCGCGAGCAGGCGAGGGCGCAGCGCAAAGCGATGGAGGAGGCGGCCGCGGCGAGCGCCGCCCGGCGCATGCGCCTGACGCAGCTGGGTGTGGTCGTGACGGTCGTCGTGGTCGCGATCGTCGTGATCCTGATCGCCACCGGCGGCAAGTCGAAGCCGCCGGCGGTCGGCAGCAAGGCCGCCAACTCGACGGTCGCGGAGATCAAGAAGCTGATCGGCGGCATTCCCCAGAGCGGGAACACGCTCGGCTCTCCGACCGCGCCGGTGACGCTCAAGTACTTCGGCGACCTCGAGTGCCCGATCTGCCGGGAGTTCACGGTCGAAGCTCTCCCCAAGATCATCCCCCGGTGGGTGCGGACGGGCAAGCTGCGCATCGAATACCACTCGATGTCCACGGCGACGGGTAACGCGGAAAAGGATGGCGCGGAGCCCGCGGAAATCTTCAAGACCCAGCAGGTCGCGGCCTATGCGGCCGGCAAGCAGAACAAGGCGTGGTACTTCATCGAGACCTTCTACCACGAGCAGGGCGAAGAGGACTCGGGCTACGTGACCGAAAAATTCATCCAGGGCATCGCCAGCCAGGTGCCCGGCTTGAACCTCACGAAGTGGAGCAGCGACCGCGGCGATCCGGAACTGGCGGACGAGGTCGAAACGGACACCCAGATAGCCAACACCGAAGGCTTCACGGGCACGCCCTCGTTCCTGATCGGCCACACGGGCAGCGCGACGAGCAAGCTCACGTACCCGGGCTCGCCCGGCGAACCCGGTTTCGTCGACGAAGCCGTGGAAAAGCTGCTCGCGAGCTAGCACCGCGATGAGCGCTCGGACCCTCAGGATCACGCTGATCGTGCTCGCGACGATCGGGATGGGCTGGGCGGCGTATCTGAGTTATGTGCACTACTCCGGCTCGACGCCGCTGTGCTCGCTCAAGGGCGACCCGTGCGCCGCGGTCCAGAAATCGCGCTACTCGGAGCTCCTCGGCGTACCGGTGGCGCTGATCGGCGCGATCGGCTACCTCGTGATCCTCGGCTCGCTGCTCGCCTCCGACGGCGAACGCGCGCGCTTCGCGACCGCCGCGCTGGCGCTCGGCGGCTTCGGCTTCAGCGCCTACCTGACCTACCGCGAGGTCTTCACGCTGAACAAAATCTGTGAGGACTGCGTGGCGAGCGCGGCGATCATGACGGTCCTCATGTGCCTGTCGGTGTGGCGCTTCTTGCGCGGCGACGGCGGCGAGCTGCTCCCCGACGGCCTCCATGCGGGCCAGGCTGGAGGCGCCGCCGTCGACTCGGCGACGCCGCTGGGCAGCGCCTCCTGAGGCCCGTTCATCCGTCCAACGGGCGCGCCGGGCGGCCGAGCAACCGCTCCGCGGAGCCGACGTGAGGGTCAAGGATGGGCGCGAACGCAACGAGCACGCAGGTCCACGCGAGCATCGAGTCAGGGCTCGACGGCAAGGCGCGCATCGCGCGCCTGTTCGAGCTGACCAGCGACCTGCTCGCGACGATCTCGCTCGACGGGCGCTTCACGCTGCTGAACCCCGCGTGGGAGCAGCTGCTCGGCTGGACTCCCGCGGAGCTGCGCGCGCGGCCGATCCGCGAGCTCGTGCACCCGGAGGACGTCGAGCAGACCCTCGGGGCGATGCTCGACGCGGGCGACGAGCACGCGGAGCTCCAGAACATCACGACCCGCTACCTGCACCGCGACGGCAGCTGGCGCTGGCTGTTGTGGAGCGCGCGACGAGACGGGGACAGCTGGTACGCGGCCGCCAAGGACGTTACCGACCGCGTGTGGCTCGAGCGCCAGGCGCTGCACGACCCGCTCACGCGCCTGCCCAACCGCCTGCTGTTGATGGATCGCGCGCGCCAGGCGCTCGCGCGCCTGCATCGCAGCAGCGGGGTGGTCGCGATGCTGTTCGTCGACCTGGACAGGTTCAAGGCCGTCAACGACAACCTCGGGCACGAGGTCGGCGACCGCCTGCTGCTCGCGGTCTCACAGCGCCTGGGCGAGCTGATGCGCGACAGCGACACGGTCGCGCGCCTGGGCGGCGATGAGTTCGTGATCCTGGCCGAGGACACCGACGGAGACGGCGAGGCGATCGCGCTCGGCGAGCGCGTGCTCGACGCGCTCGAGGAGCCGTTCCCGCTCGGCTCGGCCGAAGTGGCGATCCTGGCGAGCGTCGGCATCTCGATCTCGCGCAACCCGGGCGCCGACCCCGAGGCGATGCTGCGCGAGGCCGACGTCGCGATGTACCGCGCCAAGGGCGCCGGCGGACGCCGCCTGGAACTGTTCGACGAGCGCCTGC
The DNA here is from genome assembly GCA_035503075.1 of Solirubrobacteraceae bacterium. Taxonomy (GTDB): domain Bacteria; phylum Actinomycetota; class Thermoleophilia; order Solirubrobacterales; family Solirubrobacteraceae; genus Palsa-744. Next base: position 33,024 of record DATJTT010000062.1, on the reverse strand, counting down.
GCCGCGAGCTTAGCGCGCACCTGGAGATGGAGGGCCGCCTGCGCGAAGCGCTTCCCCAGCGTGAGCTGCTGCTGGCCTACCAGCCGATCCTGCGGCTCGCCGGGGGACAGGCGATCGGCGCCGAGGCGCTCGTGCGCTGGCGCCCCGCGGGCGGCGACCCGCTGCTGGCCACGACGGTGCTGCCGTCGACGTTCCTGCCGCCGGCCGAGGACAGCGAGCTGATCGTGCAGATCGGCAACTGGGTGTTGCACACCGCGTGCCAGCAGGCGGAGATCTGGCGGCGAAACGGGATCACGATCCCGGTGTCCGTGAACGTCTCGGCGCGCGAGCTCACCGAGCTCGACCTCGCCGAGCGCGTCCGCGAGGAGCTCGCCTACTGCCGGCTTCCTGGCCGCGCGTTGTGCCTGGAGATCAGCGAGGAGGCGGTGCTGCGCGACCCCGAGCGCGCGCGCGCGGCGCTCAAGGACCTCAAGCGCCTGGGCGTGCTCGTGGCGCTCGACAAATTCGGCGTCGGCCAGCTCTCGCTCGGTCTGCCCGGAAACCTGCCGCTGGACCTCGTCAAGCTCGACCGCGCGCTGACCGGCAGCTTCGACCAGGACAAGCAACGGCGTGCGATGTTCGCAGCGACTATCGCGCTCGCGAATGAGGCCGGCGTGACGGCGGTGGCGGTCGGGATCGAGACCAACCGCCAGCTCGCGCTCGCGCGCCAGCTGGACTGCACGGTCGGGCAGGGATTCCTGCTGCACGGGCCCACCTCGCCGGAGCGCGTGCGCTTGCGCGGCGCCGCAGGCACGGCCACCTCGGCGCCGTGGCGCCCGCTGGTACGGCTGCGCGGCAGCGCGCGCCGCTGAGACGCTCACCGCGGGCCGGCGAGCAGGCGCAGCTGAAACGCTCACGGCCGGCGGGCGGCCGGGCGCCGCTGAAACACTCACGGCCGGCGGGCGGCCGGGCGCAGCTGAAACACTCACGGCCGGCGGGTGGCCGGGCGCCGCTGAAACACTCACGGCCGGCGGGCGAACGAGCGCAGCTCGTGCTTGTAGGACATCGGATGGCGGGCAAGGACGCCGTCCTCGCCGATGACGTAAGAGCCCATCCGCAGCAGCGGCGGCGAGTACACGTGCAGCGTGACCGCCGGATCGGAGCCTGCATGACTGACGCGGTGGATGTCCGAGGCGCTGAACTGGAAGCTGCCTCCCGCTCGGAACACCGCGGTGCGCGTCGGTCCCTCGATCGTCAGGCGCTGCTCGCGCACCGCGCCGCCGACGACCGCGACGGCACCCGCGGAGACGTCGTGGTCGTGGAAGCCCGTGTCGTGCTCGTCCATCCAGCAGATCAGCCACGCCGTCAGGTGCTCGTCGCTGAGCAGCTCCTCGTACACCCGCTGGGAGCTGTCGTGCTTGACGAGCTCGATCCACAGCTCCGGACGGTCGGCGAGCTCGGTCACGAACGCCTCGAGCTCCGGGCCGCAGAGGTCGCGCCCGCGCGGGCGGGGAACCTCGGCGATCCCGTCGGCTTGGAGCGCGGCGGCCGGCGTCATGGGCAGAGCAGCGAGCGGGCGCGCGGCCGCGGCGCTCATCGTGTGACCGCGATCGCCGGAGCGCCGAACGCGCGGCGCGTGCACTCGAGGACTCCGTCCCATTCGAGCCCCGCGGGCATGCCGAGCTCCCCGGGCTCGACGACCGGGCGGTCCGATCCGTACAGCAGTTGCGCCGGCCCCACGAGCTGTTCGAGCACGCGCACCGCCGATCGGCCATAGGAGGAGGTCTCGTAGAAGGTCAGGGGGTCGGGCGTCGCCGGGCGGGGGCCGCCGCGCGAGGCCAGGCGCTCGGCGTGCGCGGGCGCGAGCCCGGCGAGCATTGAGAAGACGACGCGCAGGCGTGGATGGCGCGGCCGTCCGGCGACCATGAACGCCAGCCACGCCGCGTGCATGCCGGCGAGATAGCCCGTGAGCGCGGGCCACCACAGCGGATCGCCGAGCACCGCCTGCACCTCGCGGCCGAGGCCGTCTCGTGCGCTCGGACCGGGATGGACGAGCAGCGGCGCGTCGTTTGCCTCCAGGCGCGCGAGCAGCGGCTCGAGGCGTGCGAGCTCGGGCACGCTCGCGAGCGCGCCCGCGGGCAGCGACAGGCCGACACAGCCGCGCGCGAGGGCACGATCGACGTCGTCGGGGTCCGCGCGGTCGAGCGCGATCGCTCCCCACACGCCGAACGGGTCCGCGAGCGACAAAGCGCCCTCGTGATAGGCGTCGATCAGCCTGTGCGCCTGCGCGCGCGGGAGCCACTCGATCCCGAGCGGGCTCGACAGGCACACGAGCGCCCGGTCCAGGCCATCGCGCTCGACGAGCGCCGCGCGGCGCTCGTGCGTCTCGCTCGCGAGGTCGATCACGTAGGGCCGCTCGCCCGCGATGTACAGCACCGTGAGCCCGCGCTCGCGGCGCACGAACGGCAGCTCGCTACGGCTCGCCAGCGCCTGCACTAGCGGCTCGGTCCAGATGTGCTGGTGTACGTCTACCTTCATAAGATTTTCGATCGACTTTATGTAGATTAGCAGGCGACTCGGCTCACGGGCGAACGCTCGCGAGCACCGCCACGAGGTCGTGCACAAAGCGCGAGCTTGCAAGCTCCGAGCGGCGCCCACAGCCGGGGCGAGCGACCAGTGCGTGGCGCGCGCGGACCGAGCCCTGCTTTGAGATGTGCCCGTGCGTTGCGGGCCCCGCACCGGACTGGCGCACGAGCGGATCAAGGCCGAGGTAGCCGATGAGCTTGCGCGGGCTCTTGAAGCGGCGGATGTCGCCGATCGCGGCGAGGAAACTCGCGGCGACGATCACGTTGACCCCGGGGACGCTCATCAACCGCTTGACCTCTGCGGATTCCAGTGCTGCCTGGGCGATCAGCCGCTCGACCTCGGCGAGCTCTCGCTCGAGGAACTCGATCTGACGGATGTGCGCGTCGACGGTCTCGCGCTCCTCGGTCGCCAGCTCAAGACCCCGGAGCCACTCGCGCCCGTTAACGCCGAACAGGTCTGAGACCGGCGGGCGACCCACGAGCTGGCGCATCAACACCGCGTGAATCTGATTCTTGGAGCGGCTGCGCGCCCACACCAGCTGCGAGCGACGCGACAGGCGCCGGCGCATCACCCACGTCCACCGGTCAGGCATCCACACCTCGTCCAGCGACCCCGCCGCCAACAGCCTCGCGAGCGTCCGCGCGTCGAGACGGTCGGTCTTCGCACGCGCCTGACGGATACCCGTATCGCTCGGGCTCACGACGAGCACCTGCGCGACGTGCGGCTCGATGATCCGCGCGATCTTGTCCTGCGCCCTGACTTGAGCGTCACGGCAATGCTCTCCCGCCACTCCGAGCGCGAGCTGACACCCGACGAGTTCGAGCAGCACTTCGGCGAGACGCCCACCGACGGCGAGGGCTGAGAACCTCTCGATCGCCGACCGAAGCAAGGCAGTGTCCACGACTGTATTGCGATCAGGTGGCTGCAATGACGACGACGCAACCATTGCCCTGGAACGACTCGAGGGCGTTACGGCGCGCGCGGCTGCCGATGAGCTGCGGCTCTTGTCCGCCGGGAGCGATGTCGATCACGAACTCGATCCCGAGCGCCTTCGAGAGGCGCAGCAGTGTTGGGAAGGTCGGGTTGTGCTCGCTGCTCTCAAGCCGCGCGATGGCCGGCTGGCTCATCCCTATGCGCCGGGCGAGCGCGGTCTGGCTGAGTCCGTGCTCGGCGCGGTAGGCAATCAGCTTTACGGCCACCGCGCGGGCAAGCGCCGTGCGCTCCCATTTGCGACGGTACTCGGGATCGGCGTCCAGGTGCGCGGCGAGCACCGCCTCGTGCGTAGGCAGATCGGAGAGGTTCACGACCCGAGCTATATCAAACTTGTAATGGCCGATCCCTCGCCACAGGGCGCGACGGGAATCGATGTCTCATCCAGACGGTGGCGGCTCGTCGTGGGCTGCCGCCGACTCCGGTTCGGCTGCACCCGTCAGCTCGTCCGGGGTTACGACAAGACCGAGTCGCTCAGCGCCGCGACGTAGGCGAAGGTCGAGCGTGACGACACGTGTGTCGAGCAGTCGCGCCAACGCGAGATATTCGGCGTCGTAGGTTTTCGCCCATCCAAGCTCTGAGGCGATACTCACCGCGGTGATCGTCAGCTCGGGGTGACGACGCTCGCTTACGTGAAGCTTGCCGGCCAAGAAACGCTCGATGGCGGGGGTCGCCAGAGCGCGGGAGATTTCGCCTCGGAAGGCCATCTCGTTGATGGCCGATGGCACCTCACTCCAGAGCAGGCAGGGCGCCACCAACTCCTGCTCGCCGCCGAACGAGAGCCCGGCTTGCTCGCCGAGTGTGTCCAAGGCGAACTCGACGACCAGCGAGGCATCGACGACGAGCACGTGGTCAGTGCGTTGCGCGCGAGCGACGGACGGCGGCTACTACATCGGGCATCGGCTCGCCCGTGAGGGTCGTACCCCACCCCTCCGGCAGCGCTGCGATCTCGGTCTCGTCGTGATGCTCGACCTTCGCCTGCGCTTCAAGCTCGGCGTCGAGCAGCCGCAATGCGTCCTCGGCTTCCCGGTCGCTCAGCGTGTCGACGAGTTGATGTAGCCGCTCCTTCGTCGTCATCGGACAGATTGTATTGCCAGCTCGGCGAACGTCTACCGCTCGGCGTCCACCATCGAGCCAAGCTCGCCCATGCTCACATCGAGGGCTGCAGCGAGCTGGCGCACGGTTGTCCACGCGGCGCTCGTATGGCCCGTCTCGATCCGGCCGAGCGAGCTGATCGAGACGCCCGACTTGAACGCGAGAGCTTCCTGCGTGAGCCCGCGATCCTCGCGTAGGCGTTTGAGGACGGCGATGAGCGCCGGGTCTGGAGCGGGGGCACGGGACATCTACAAAACATCGCATCCGCCCGGGCGCTTAGTCCATAGCTAAAGCTCCCTGGCATTGACGCCCTGGAGAGCTTTAGGCGTAGGCTGGCGGCGTCCAGCAAATAGTGCCCCCGCGCTGCGTCAACAGCCGGGGGCGTGGCAAAGGAGCCGTAACTCCCATGCCTCCGGAGAATAACCCGCGAGCTTGGCCCCTCGCTGTAGCGATCTACGGCCACGATGTGCACGTCGTCAGCGACCCCGCGATGCTGGATCGGGAGCTGGTCGTACATGACCGCGCATCGAACGAGGGTGCGAGGTTCGATGCTCGTCGCACCCCGCGCTCAGCCGAGCCTGCGGGCTCCGGTGTCCTGTACTACCCAACACCTCTCAAGGGATAGCCCTAGGGATAGAAAAGGATAGATCCGAGCGGATTCCAGCGGATCGATGCGGATCGCCGCCCGCGCCCACATCGCCCCTGAATCGGCTCCACAAAGCCAAAAACCCCGGAAATCCGGGGCCTGGCCAAAGCGGGGGACCCAGGAATCGAACCTGGCGTTGCGGTTTTGGAGACTTCTGCGGCGTCCTACGGTCTCCAGCGGTTTCTAGCGGTCTTGAGCGGTGTCGTGCGGTTCCAGGATCGGCGTGGAATCTGGCTCTGGCGCAGGGAATGCGTGGCGGAGTCTGGGTGGGCCGACGGCCGGTCTTCCGGCGATACAGAGCTGTGCTTGCTTGGGTTCTCGCGCCATGCCGCGCGCCAGTGATCGGCATGTGCGGACGCAGCGCTCCCGTCGAGCTCCGAGCGCGTCGTCTGAGGGCGGCAGACGCTCGCTCACACCCGACAAAGCAGTCGTGATCAGGTCATGAGCCTCGATACTCCCCTTTCGTCCGGTGCGCAAGCCTCGATCAAGAGGACTCGCGCGCCTGCTCGTCCGTGGAAGGGGGCGCGACGACATATCACTGTTGGGGTTGCCTCGGCTCCGTACGTCATAGCTCGCGGATACGGTCTGGCGATGAATCGGCCGGTGCGTCTTCCGAGGGCTCGAGAGGCGCGGATCCCCACGGACAAGCTCGTCCGCTACGCGCTCGATCTCGCTCACGAACGAGGTTGCCACAAGGCGCGCGTGTTCGCCTCTGCGCTCGGAATCACCGCGTCGGACTGGCGCTACTTGCACGACCAGATCCTCGCGGCGCTGCCCGAGGCAGAGGTCCGGGCGACTCGGATCACGCCGTTCGGAGTCGGATACGAGGTGGTCGTGATGATTGACGGCCTGAACGGAGCGACGCACCCCGTAGTCACAACGTGGATCAGTCAAGGCGATCGACCGCCGCGGCTGACCTCGACCTGGGTGGATATCCCGTAGGTCTGCGAAAATCATCGGGCGATGGCAGACACGCGATACGCGATTCTCGATGTGGTCGAGTTGCTGGTCGACTCGGGCCGCTGGCCGGCTGGGACGATCGGCACCGTGGTGGAGGCCAACGATGAGCTGGCGCTCGTCGAGATCAGCGACGATCGTGGGCACGCGCTCGATTTCATATCCGTCCCGCATCACGCGCTCGCGGCGAGACCCGGCCACACGAGCGAGCGCGTCGCATCCTGACAGGCCCTCCAGAGGGCCCTGGTAATCCGGTCGCGGACCTCGGTCTTCCGATGGCGACTTGGCGAACTGCCACCTGCTTCCCTGCGCGAGCGACAGCCCGTACAGCAGCGAAGCTCAGCGCCGCAAAGGACGAGCAGGAGCACGGATGCTCGCCGGCCCCGAGACGCCCGCAATGCGCTGAGGAAGCGATCGTCTGCCGCTCCCTGGCCGGCGCGCCCGCGGCTCGTCCACGGCGGCAGCGAGCCGCGTCTGATGCGGACACCTGCTTCCCGCGCGCTCAGGTGTCTCGGCGAGGAAGCAGCGATGCCCGTCGTGTAGTCAGAGCAGGACGCGCTGGTCCTGCGCGATAGGTGTCAAGCGGAGCACGCCTCGTGGAGTCGCTGTGTGACGCCACTACCGATGCCGGCCTTTAGGACGTCTTGGAGATCGGCGGGATCGATTAGGAGGTTGTCTTTTTCGGTTGCGCGGAGGTGGGCGCCGCCGACAAGGATGATGGCGAGGGCGTCGACATCGGTGTCGATCGCGATCCGGCCGAACCCGCGCTCCGCCGTGAGATAGGCAGCAACGATCTTGGTGATCTCCGCAGCTACTGGGATCCCGATCGGAGTCGTGAGGCGCAGCCGCGTGAGCAGCGCTTGGCGTGAGCAGACAAGGTTGATGGTGCGGATGGCTGTGGGGGTCAGGACGGCGGCGAGCGTGTCCGCGAGGTTGTCGAGCACCGTTCCGGCGCCAGCGGTGGCGCGGAGCTTGGCGGACAGGCTGTCGAGCCGCTCGATTTGGGTCAGCGTGAACGCAGCAAGAAACGCGTCGAAGTCGGGGAAGTGACGGTGCAGGATGCCCTTTGCGACGCCGGCTTGCGTGGTGACCGCTCTGCTGGTGAGAGCGTCCGGCCCGTCGCGCAGCAGAACACACTCGGCTGCTTTGAACAGTTGCTCGCGGATGTCGTGGATAGGCCTTCCAGTCGGCACGATTCACAAGGCTTCTTGACGAGTGGGCAGCTGCCCACGGTATAGTGGGCGCATGCCCACTATACCGTCGCCCACCCCGCGACAGCCACACCAAGCGCGGCACGTCGCGGAGTCGTTCGGCACCGATCCGGAGCGCTACGACCGAACCCGGCCCCGGTACCCACAGGCGCTCATCGACCAGATCACCACCGCGATCCCCGGGCGTGATGTGCTTGACGTCGGGATCGGCACCGGGGTCTCAGCCCGCCCATTTCAGGAGGCCGGCTGCCGAGTCCTTGGCGTTGAGGTTGATCCCCGGATGGCCGCGTTCGCGCGTGAGCGCGGGTTCGTGGTGGAGACCGCGAAGTTCGAGGACTGGGATCCGGCCGGCCGGATGTTCGACGCGATCATCGCTGGCATGACCTGGCACTGGGTCGATCCCGAGGCAGGTGCACTCAAAGCTGCGCAGGTGTTGCGCCCCTATGGGCTGCTCGCGCTGTTCTGGAACGTCCACCAGCCACCAGCTGAGCTCGCGGGCGCGTTTGCCGAGGTCTATCAGCGTGTGCTCCCCGACACACCATTCGCGGCCGCGCCACGCGACCCAGTGGCCGGCTACGGCCAGCTCCTCGACACCGTCGCTGCCGGCATCAAAACGACCAGCGCCTTCACAGACCCTGAGCGGTCACGGGTCGACTGGGAACGGCGCTACACAACCGAGGAATGGCGGGAGCAGATACCAACATTCGGAGGCCACAGCACCCTTGCCCCCGAGAAGCTCGATCAGCTCCTATCCGGCATCAAAGCCGCCATAGAGCTGTCCGGTGGTACCTTCACCATGCGGTACGTTGCCCTCACGCTGACCGCCCACCGATCGCGCGACCGCGCCCCAAGCACCTGAAACACCACCGGCGCGCACCGCGCGCAACGAGGTTCGCGTGCTCAGAGTTGCGCCGTCCACGCAAAGCAACATCGGCGGTCCGGCAGCCGCAGTCGCACTCATCGCCAGAAGGAGGGCGACGCACCGCGCCCGCTTCTCGCGGCTGAGCGAGCGTCTTAACTGAGTCCTCGCTGACGCTCGCTGAGGACGAGGTTCTAGGCGTCTCGTGCGCGCGGGTGCGGGCTCGTGCGCGCTCTGATCGACCCCGATGAGCCGTTGTGGGTCGTGCCTACTGGTGCGCGTGGCGTTGGTGGTAGGTGTCGAGGAGCGTGATGGCGGCGGCTTCGCCTGCGGGGAGGAGGTGTCCGTAGCGGTCGATTGTGATTGTGATTGAGGCGTGTCCCATGAGCTTGCTGACTTTGTCGATCGTGATCCCGGCGTCGAGCATTTGCGAGACTGCGGTGTGGCGGCACTCTTGGAGCCCGATCGGGCGAATCCGATCGGTCGCGGGCCTGCTGTTCTGATGGTTTTCTCGCTCGCGAGCGGCGGCCCACGCCCTACGGGCACGCTTGGTGACAGTACTACTGGCGAAGGGCTCGGTCGGGGTGCGCCCGAAGACGAGATCGGTATCTTTGCGCGCGGTGCCTTGGAGGTGTTCGGTGAGGAGTCGCTGGAGCGGCACCGTGATAATCGTTGGCCGGTTGCCGGCTTCGCTCTTGGGGTCGATTTCGCCCTCGTAGGCGTCCCAGCCTCGTCGCACGTCGATCCGGCGTCGCTCGAGATCGATGTCGCGGACCTGCAAGGCGCGCAGCTCGCCGTGACGCAGCCCAGCGTAGATCGCGGTCGCCCACAGCGCACGATCCCGTGGTGGGAGCGCCTCGATCAGCCGACGGGCTTCCTCGGGGGTCGCGACCCGTCCGCGTCGACCGGTGCTGGCGGGCAGTCGCAACCCACGTGTCGGATCGATCAGCGGCGGGGCATCGTGCCCGGCCAGGAGATCAAAGTCTCGCCACAGCACGCGTGCGGCATTGACGATCGACCGGGTCTTGCTCGCACTCAGTCCCGCTGCCAGCCGGCTGCCCACAAGCCGTTGCAGGTCCGCGCGGGTGACCGCGGCCATGACTTTCGTGCCCAGGGCCGGGACGAGGTGCAGGCGTAGGTCTGCCTCGATCGTGCGCAGCGCGCTCGGCTTATACCGCCGCCCAGAGCGATTGCGTATCTGCCCCTCCCAGGCCATCTTGACCCACAGCGACGCGGCCTCAGCGAGCGTATAGCGGCTCGGCGCACGCACTCGCCGGATGCTCGCCAGCTCAAGCTGCTGGTGGCGCCAGACCTTCGCTTCCCAGTACGCCGCGAACGTCTTTCGGATCTTGCACCGGTCAGCGCGCGAATACACCCACGCCTCCCACCGCGGGAGGCACCCACAAGCACCGCCATGATGAACCGCACACCAGCTGGAATGCCGCTCGCGCACGCCCTCCGCGATACGCACACCAGACCCACCGGACGGCCGATTAGGCGAAGCTACGCCGGCCAGCAGCTTGATCTCGCCCGCGAGCATCTCGGCCTGCGCCGCCGTCAGGGTGCCGACGAGTCGCCACAGCGCCACAGCGGGGCTCGCAGAACCATCGAGTTGCAGCGCCGACGACGACGCAACAGCAATATCAACCATCCGTGGCTTATTGATAATAACAAACGCTAGCTACCGGTAGTCTCCTTCTGCGAGGAGGCCCCCAGACCGCCGCCAGGCGCGTCAGGATTGATGCCCGCGATGAGGATCAGCAGGCACGCTAAGAACGCGATGCGGCTCTACCGGATCGACGTCGATGACGTGGAGCGCACGGTCATCAACCCCTCTGGTCGGGATCTGGATGAACGCGGCAACCTTCGGCTTGCCGGCGAGACAGGCGATGGCCGCCCTATCCTTGTCGTTGTGGCCGGGAACGAGCCCGGATTCGTGATCACAGTCTTTCTTCGGAGCTGACATGCGAGCCGACTACGACACCAGCGCCAACGCGATCTCGATCGCGATCGTCGAAACTCAGACTGCCGAGCACAGCGACGAGGTACATCCACGGGCGATCGTCGCCCTCTCTGCGGGCCGGCCCGTCGAGGTGCAGTTGCTCTATCCAGACATGGGGATCACAGAGCCGCTCGCAGCAGTGGCCGATCGCTACGACCTCGACCGCGAAGCGCTCGAGGCAGCGGCCCAGTCGGCGCTCGCCGCCCCCAACCGCGTCGTCTCGGTCGAAGTAGCCGCCGCATCGCCAGCGTGAGCAGCGCCGCTCCTTCCCTCGAAGCATGGCTTGGCCAAGCTGGCCGGGCGCAGTCATCGACTCACCGCGCTCACTGACACGCTGGCGCAGGCCGCACCCCAAGGCTAGCGATTGGCCGGCGCAGCCGAGCAACGCCCCTCGCTGCGAAGCCGGGGACTCGCCGGGAACCTCCGTCCGACGCCCGATGAAACCTCAACCAACCCCGCCTGACTCGCGCCAAACTCGCGCCAGTTCAAGCGCGGATCGTGCGGTTTCAGGCGGTTCACAGCGGCTTCGCGGTGCCGCGCAACGCTAGCGACCAACCCGCCGTATCCCGCTCAACCGTGCGGAAAACGGCATAGGAAAGCCAAAGAACAGAGGCGGGGGACCGAGGAGTCGAACCTCGCGTTGCGGTTTTGGAGACCACCGTGTTACCGATACACCAGTCCCCCGACGCGACGGCGGCAGCGCGCCTGGGCCCGCCATGCGGCGCCAGACCATCGGGTGCACGATTCTAGCCGGCGCGCGTCGGCCGGGCCGATCGTCGGGACGTGCGCCCGACCACAAGCGTTCTAAGCGCGGAAGGAAAGCTCAAGCCGGCCCTCCGGCATGCCGAAGCGCTGACTGTACAGCCGATTTTCGTGCTTGTGATGATTGCTACTTTCCACGCAAGGTTGCCCGACCCCTCCTCGCAGCTCGGCGACACGCTCATCGAGGTGATCGTCAGCGCGCTCATACTCGGTGTCATCGTCGTCGGCACGTTGACCGGCCTGAACAGCGCCAACCGCTTCACCTCGCTCGACAGGGAGCGGTCCCAGGCCGATCTGCTCGCCCAGCAGGAAGAGGATCAACTGCGCAGCGAGCCCATCCAGAAGATCTCGCAGCTCAGCGAAACGAAAGACGTGGTCCAGCACGAAGTAGACGCGAGCGGCACTCGCTACGTCCTGTCTTCGACCGCCGAACTCGTCACCGCGTCCGGCACGGCGAGCTGCTCGGCGAGCTCGCCAGAAGCGGACTACATCGAGACGGCGACGAAGGTCACGTGGAGCTCGCTCGGCACCGGCAAGCCCGTGGTCGAGACGAGCATCATCAGCCCGCCTCCAGGATCCGCGATCATCGCACAGGTCACAGGGCCGGCCGGCGAACCGCTGCCCAAAATGGACGTGGCCACCAAAGGGCCGTCGGACCTCTCCGCTGAAACCACCAGCGACGGATGCGCGAGCCTCGCCGTGGCGCCGGGCGAATACACGGTGAACGTCAGCAAGCCCGGCTATATCGACAATCGCGACTATGAAAACTCCGACGAAGACCCGGCCACGAACGCCTCGTTCTTCGTCGTCGCGGAGAACACCGTGAAGAAGAGCTACGAGTTCGGGCTCGCAGGCGAACTCAAGGTGAGCTTTGAAAACCCGAGCACAAAAGCCGCGGTCACCGGCGAAAGCTTCGTGGCCTTCAACGTGCAGGCCCCGTCCCCGTCTTTCAAGAGCTTCGGCGAACTCGGAAAACCCGAAGCCCTCGTGACGGCGAAAAAACTCTTTCCCTTCAGCGGCGCGGAATACTCCGTGTATGCGGGTAGCTGCCCCGCCGACTCGCCGGCCGCCAACGGCCAGGGAGCCCCGCCCACGCGCCTGGTACCCGCCGGCGGCAGCGCCGAAGCCACCGTCGCAGAGCCCGCCATCAACCTGCTCGTGACCAACGGCACGTCCGCGAGCCACGGTTCGCCGATCGAAGCGAGCGGCACCCTCATCGACACGGGCTGTGAAAAAGAAGGCGTAACCGCGAAACGGACGTTCAAAACACTCGCCAGCACTGGCAAGCTCGCCGATCCCAACTTCCCCTACGGGACCTACTCACTGTGCGTCACGGCTACGATCAGCGGAAAACCCCGCAAGCTCACGAAGGTCGTCGAAAACAACCTCCCGGCCGGAGAGACCGTGGAAATGTACCTCGGCGAAGGCGAAGAAAAATCGGGTTGTCCATGAGCCCGCGACAGGCATGTCGGACACTGTGGGATGACGAGGGTGGCTTTACGCTGCTCGAACTGCTCGTCTCGATGATCTCGTTGACGGTTCTGTTGATGGCCGCTTTCGCCTTCCTCCAGTTCACCACCGAAGACGTCTCGCACATCACCGCACGCGTCGGCGTCGACCAGAACGGACGCGTGGCGATGCAGAGGATCATCTCCGAGCTCCACTCGAGCTGCGTCGCACCGAACACCGTCCCGATCCAAGCGGGCAGCAACGAAAAAGAACTCATATTCATCACCGGTACAGGCGAAAAGCCCGCGATCGAACCCGTGGAAAAGCACGAACTCATCTTCACTGAACCGTCCGGCACAACCGAAGGGACGCTCGTCGAAAAGGCCTACAAGAGCACGGGCGGCACGGAAGGGAGCTACACCTGGGCGTCCACGGCCACCACGACGAAGCTGCTCACCGGCGTCGAGAAGACCAAATACGGCGCAGAACAGACGCCGATGTTCCGTTACTACCGCTACTACCACGCGGGCGACACGATTCCCGCGGGCGATTCGTCGCTCCCCTACGGCGAACTCTACCCGACCGCGCTCACGAGCGTGTCCTCCACGGAAGCGGAGAACATCGTGAAGGCGACGGTCAGCTTCACGGTTGCGCCCGAAGGCAAAGAAGCCGTTTCCTTCAACCACGATCGGCCGGTTGCACTCGAAGACTCGGCCGTCTTTCGCCTCGCGCCGGCTTCCGAAACGGCGACCAACCTACCCTGCTCTCCCAAGACATGAAACGGCTCGTCAAACGCTCCTTCGCTCGTCTGCCTTCCCTGCTCCGCCGGCAAGACGGCATCTCCATGATCATCATGCTCGGAGTGATGCTGGTGACGTCGATGTTGGTGGTAGCCGCGTTCACGTCTGCCAGCGGGGAGGTGCACCTGACCAACAGCGATACGGAAGAGAAGAAGGCCTACTACGCCGCCGAGGCCGGGATCGAGGACTACGAGTATCACCTCACGCAGGACAGCGACTACCTCACCTACTGCACCAACCCCACGCCCGCCAATCCCGCCCTCAACCAGGAACTCAGCGAAACGACCGGCAAACCGATGACGACCGCGGAACTCGAGGCGCACTCCGCCGAAGTGCCGGAACTAAACAAAGAAAAATCCGAAGAGAAATACGCGATCCAGCTGCTCCCCGCAGCTTCGGACAAAGAAACGGTCAAGAAATGTAACCCGGACAACCTCGTGGAAAGCATGCTCGAAGAGGAACCTCCCGCGACGGGCACGTTCCGGATCAAGTCCACCGGCTTCTCCGGCCACGCGAAATCAGCGATCGTCGCGACGTTCAAAAACGCCAACTTCGTCAGCTTCGTTTGGTATACGAAGTACGAAACGTTCGATCCGGCCATGTACGGGACCCCGATTCGCACGCAGTGCGAAAACTTCTATGGTAAACGGCCGGGTGAACACGAATGCGCGAACAACTATTTCATCTCAGGCGAAACCGTCGACGGCCCGATGCACACCGAAGACCACGTTGGTATTTGCGGCGACCCGGTGTTCGGTCGCTCGCCGACCGACCGTATCGAATTCGGCCAGCTCAAAACAGAATCGCTCGGCTATTCGACCGAGGAAGACTCGTCCTGCAGTGGAGGCGCCCATCCCGACTTCGTCGGCACGAAGATCCCAGCCAGCGAAGTCGGCTCGCTCGAACCGCCGCCCGGCGATGAAGAACTGCTGCACATCGTCGAACCGAAATACCACTACGAAGGCAAGACGGAAATCGTGCTCAACGGCACCACGATGACCGTGATCAAGCACAAGGGCGCAGGATCGAGCGGCACGCCGAAAGAAGAAGAAGAAACCAACGTCCCCTTCCCGCCGAACGGCGTGATCTACGTCTCAGAAGAAAGCTGTCCGGACACCTACTCGATGTATGGGCCGAAGCCCGGATACAAGGAAGACACGAAGTGCGGCAACGCGTACATCCGCGGTGAATACGATGACTCATTGACCGTCGCCGCCCAAAATGACGTCGTCATCAACGGCAACCTGCTGTCGCTCCCACGCAGCGGCACGGTGCCGACCGGCAACGCGCTGCTCGGACTGATCGCCAACAACTTCGTGCGCATCTACCATCCCGTGGCGAAAACCTATCCGGTCAGCGGCACGTCGTGCAAAGGGAAGGACACCTACCTCGGCTCGCACAAGTGCGAATACACGGATAGCGCCAGCGAATGTGACGCCCCCAACATGACCGCCACCGAAGCCGAAGCCGAAGGCCTCCAGGAAGTCCTCAAGAATCCCGTGATCGACGCGGCCATGCTCGCGCTCAAACACGCCGTCGTGGTTGACAACTTCAGCTGCGGTGCAGCCAACCTCGAACACCTGAACGTGTACGGCGCCGTGGCCGGCCTGTTCAGCAACGGACTGACCGGGCAGTTCAGCGGCAACGGCGAAATCGTGCATGGCTACCCCTATGACGCGGTCTACGACAACCGCCTGGAGATCGAGGAGCCGCCGCACTTCCTCAACCCGATTCACGCCGACTGGTACATCCAGCGCCAGACGCTCGCCTCCAAGCCGTAGGCCGCCCGGCCGCTCGACCGGTGTCGCTCGCGTGGGGCCCTCACCCGCGCAAAGCCGGGTGTCGCTCACACCGAGACCTCGGCCGCGCAAAGCCGGGTGTCGCTCACACCGAGACCTCGGCCGCGCGAGAGCGCAGTCGCTCGCGCGGCGGCCCCTCTAGCGGCTGGCCGGCGCGGTGTCCTGCGGCGCCCGCCCGGCCAGCAACCCCGCGAGCTTCGCCGGCGTGTCGTTGTCCGGCAGCGGCGAGTACAGGATCAGACGCTGCTCGGGGAACTCGACGGGATGGAACACCGCGTGTGAGAAGGACAGCATCCCGGCCCTCGGGTGACGCAGATCCTTGCGGGCCTCGCCGCTCTGGGAGACCTCGTGGCGCTCCCACTCACGCGCGAACTCCGGGCTGCTGTTGCGCAGCGCCGCGATCAGCGACTCGAACTCCCGATCGCCGATGTGGCGGGCGCTGTCGGCGCGGAACTTCGCGACCAGCAGCCGCGAGCTGCGCTCCCAGTCGGTGAACATCACCCGGCGCGCGGGATCGGTGAACGTCAGCCACGCGTGGTTGCGCGTGGCGCGCGGGATGCGCGCAAGATCGCCGAACAGCACTGCCGCGGCGTCGTTCCAGGCCAGGTAGTCCCAGCGGCGACCGAGCACGTAAGCGGGGTTGGGGCCCAGGTTCTCGATCAGCCGGCGCAGCGTCGCTGACACGCGCTCGGCCGGCGCCTTGCACGGGGCCGGTTCTTCGCCGCGTCCCAGCAGGACCAGGTGAGTGCGCTCGGCGCTGCTCATGCGCAGGGCGCGCGCGAGCGCCTCGAGCACCTCCAGCGAGGCGCGCACGTCGCGGCCCTGCTCGAGCCACGTGTACCACGTCGCCCCCACGCCCGCCAGCTGCGCGACCTCCTCGCGGCGCAGCCCCGGCGTGCGCCGGCGCCCGCCGTCGGGCAGACCGACGTCCTGCGGCTTCAGGCTCGCCCGGCGGCTGCGCAGGAAGTGGGCGAGCTCCCCGCGCCGGCGCTCGCGCGAGCGCAGCGTCTCACGAACCGCGCTGTCGCGGCCGTTGCGACGCGGCTCGGCGCCGTCGCGCCGAGCGCCGTCATCGAGCTCCCCGCGATCCTCGCCAGCAATCGCCGCCGCTGTCATGTCAACAACCGAGCCTGGCATAACTACTACTAGGATAAACGATCCTCTTCTACCCGGATAAGAAACGCCTCAAACTGATCTCATGAGCGCACTCGAGAGGATATCCACAAACCGTCGCCTTCCCGTCTCACCGCTGCTGCTGGTCGTGTGCCTCGCGCAGTTCATGGTCATCCTCGACGTGTCGATCGTGAACGTCGCCCTGCCGTCGATTCGCGGTGGCCTGCACTTCTCGACGACCGGCCTGCAGTGGGTGGTCAACGCCTACACGCTGACGTTCGCCGGCTTCCTGATGCTCGGGGGACGCGCCGCCGACCTGCTCGGGCGCCGCCGCGTGTTCCTCGCGGGTACCGGTCTGTTCGCGCTCGCCTCGCTCGCGTGCGCGCTCGCCGACTCGCGCGACCTGCTGCTCGGCGCGCGCGCGCTCCAGGGCTTCGGCGGAGCGGTGCTCTCGCCGGCGACGCTGTCGATCGTCACGAGCTCCTTCGAGGCCGGTCCCGCGCGCAATCGTGCGGTCGGGATCTGGGGTGCGATGGGCGCGCTCGGCGCGTCCTCCGGCGTGCTGCTCGGCGGCCTGCTGACCCAGGGCTTTGGCTGGCCCGCGATCTTCGCGGTCAACGTCCCGCTCGGGGCGTTCGTGGTCGCGTACGGCCTGCGCGTGCTTCCGGCCTCGCCGGCGCTCGCCGCCAGGCGGCACTTCGACGTCACGGGCGCCGTGCTCGTGACCGCGAGCCTCGTCAGCCTCACCTTCGGGATCGTGCGCACCGACACGCTCGGCTGGGGCTCGCTCGGGGTGCTCGCGCCGCTGCTCGCGGGCGTCGGTCTGCTGGGCGCCTTCCTGGCCGTCGAGGCGCGCGTGGCGGCCGTTCCGCTGGTGTCCCTGGGGGTCCTGCGCGGCGGCCAGCTGCCGGTCGCGAACGTGATCGTGATCCTGCTGTACGCGGCGTTCTTCCCCGTGTGGTTCTTCCTCACGCTGTACCTGCAGGAGGTGCTCCACTACGACGCGATCGAGGCGGGGCTGTCATTCCTGCCGATGACGCTCTCGATCTTCGCCGCCTCGACGCTCGCGCCGCGCCTGGTCGCGCGCGTGGGCGTGCGGCGCGTGATCAGCGCCGGGATGCTGATCGCGACGGTCGGGCTGGGGCTGCTGGTCGGGATCAACCCGCACGGCTCATATCTGCCGACCGTGCTGCCCGGGGCGGTGCTCTCGGCGGTCGGCATGGGGCTCTCGCTCGTGCCCGCGACGATCGTCGCGATGCACAGCCTGCCTCCCTCTCAGAGCGGAATGGGCTCGGGCCTGCTGAACACCTCGCGGCTGGTAGGCGGAGCGTTGGGCCTCGCGGTGCTCTCCACGATCGCCGACGCCGCCGCGCGCAACGACGCCGCGAGCGGGATCGCGCACGCGCTGACGCACGGCTTCGATCTGGCGTTCGCGGTCGGCGCCGCGCTCACGCTGCTTGGCGCGCTGCTCGCCGCCGCGCTGCTGCGCCAGCCGCGAGAGCAGCTGCCCGCGCCGGTCGCGCTGTCGCTCACCGAGGACGCAGGGGAGCCCCAGCAGGCCGTCGCGGCCTGAGCCCCTGCAAGCAAGCGCGCGCAAGCGGGCGGACGCGCTCGGCGCGCCACCCGAGGTCGGGGCTATGTCGCGCTTCTGGTGCGGGCGGGACTACGCCACGCGCTCGGCGGCGAGATCTGTCTTCTCGGCGTCGCCGACCGCCCAGGCCAGCCGCTCCATCAGCTGCGCGGCGGCGTGATCGCTCGCGAGATGCACGGGGTAGACGCGCTCGTCGAGCACGATCGCGCTGTCGCGCTGTTCGCTCGGGTCGGCTGTCACGATGATCCTGGCCATGAAACCTCCGTCGGTTCGATTCGGGTGGGCGTGATATCCGAACCCCCATCGGAAGAGTTACGCGCCGACTTGAGCGGCAGCTAAGCCGCACATCAAACGGTCCTCAGGCGACGCCGATCGCGGCGCGGCGGGCGCGACCGCAGCCTGAGCGGCGGCAGCGCGAGCAGCACGCGCAACCTCGTCTTCGGCCCGTACCCCGCGCACAGGGCGCGGCGCAGCAGCCGCCGATCGCGCGCGCCGGGCGAGCGTCGATCGGGGTCGGGGGCGAAGCGCCGCTCGCGCAGCAGGCGCACATAACGACCCGCGTCAGCTCCGTGCGAGCGCGCCAGCCGGGGCTCGAGCTCGGCGAGCGTCGTGCCCGCGGCGAGCGGAACCCCCGCGCGCACAAGCGCCCGCGTGAGCTCGCGCACGGCGCCCTCGGCATCGTCAGCGAACGCGCGCGCGACTCCCCGGGCGCGCGAGCGCCGGGCGAGGCCGAGCGCGAGCACGCTCGCGAGCACGAGCACGATCACGATCGCGAGCAGCTCGCCGAAGCCCAGCCCGGCTGCGGACGCGCGAGGGCTCGCCGCAAGCCCCGCGGCGGCGCCCGTTCGCGTCGGGCGCGCACGGTGGCGCAGCGCCAGTGCGGAGCCGCCACCGGCCGCCCGCGCGAGCAGGCCGTCGCTCGAGCCGGTCGCCGGGCGGGCGGGCGTCGGGTCGAAGGGCACCCAGCCGATCCCCGCGAAGTAGATTTCGACCCACGCGTGCGCGTCCTGCGCGGTGACTTCGAAGGAGCCGCCCGCAGGGTCGCGGGCGCCGGAGGTGAAGCCCGCGGCGACCCGCGCGGGGATCCCGTCCATCCGCAGCAGCAGCGTCATCGCGCCTGAGAACTGCTGGCAGTAGCCGCTGCGTTCTCTCAGCAGGAAGGAGACCAGCGGGTAGGCGCTGCGCCGCGGGTCGAGATCGTAGAGGAAGCCGACGTGCAGGAACGCTTCGATGCGCGCGGCCGCCTGATAGGTGTTGGCCGCTCCGCTCGCCAGGCGCCGCGCGAGCGCGTAGACGCGCGCGTAGGGCGAGGCCTCGATCAGCTTCACGCCGGCGGGGCTCGCAGCGGACACCGGCCGCCGGCCGTCGTGCGGCAGCTCGAATTGCGTGTACGGCAGGTAGGCCGCGGGGAGCGTACGTGGCGCCCTGGCCATTTCGGGGGCGCTCGGGCGCGGCGCGTAGGCGGTGATCGTGTAGCGGACCCCGCTCTCGGGCCTGGCGGAGACGCCTACCGTCCCGTCGGACGCGATCGGCTCGAGCCGGGGCACGTGCGGTCCCGCGATGCTCACGCTGATCACCTCGCCGGGGCTCAGCAGCTGCGTGCTGGCGAAGCCGCGGACGGTGACCGTCGTGCGCGTCACCCAGCCGGGGTGTCGCGCGGCCCCTGAGAGCTGTTCGGCGTCGGGCGGCTGCGCGCTCGAGCGCACGAAGTCGACGCCGTCGAAGCGATCGAGCGTCGTCGCCCGCCACAGGTACGGGGCCCGGGAGCGCACCGAGACCATCTGCTCAGTCGTGTTCGGCCAGGACAGCGGCCCGTAGGTCTGATTCCAGTTAAAGCTCGTGGCGGGAAACGCGGGGCCGAAAGGGTTCCAGGCGTGGTAGTCGATCAGCGGCGCGCCGGAGCTGAGCGCGTCGGCGCCGGTCAGCGCGAGCGCCCCCGCGACCAGCAGCCACGCGACCGCGCGGCCGCGCTCGACGGGCAGCGAGCGCCAAGCCCAGCCCCAAACGCACAGCAATCCGAGCAACAGGACGCCTTGCACCCGCCACGCGGCGTGTTGCTCGTTCATCGCCGCGATCGCATACATGCCGATCAGGGCCCCGAGCGCGAGCGCCCGGCGCGCCGGGGCGCGCCACGCGCCCGGCCAGAAGACGAGGGCGCTGGCGGGCACGATCGTCGCGGGCAGCGCAAGCAGCAACGCCAGCCGCGCGCGCGGCGCGCCGCCGGTGTACGGCCACAGTCCGTCCAGCGCGTCCAGGCCGTGAGCGACCTCGCGCTGGAAGGCGCCCCAATGCCACGGCCACAGCAGTCGCGCCGGCGCCCCGGTCGCGCGGATCGCGAGGTACGCGGCGCTCGCGAGGATCGCGATCCGGGCGAGCGTCGCCAAGCCCAGGCGATCCGGCAGCGCTCGCGTGCACGCGAGCGCTGCCCCGCCGGCGCTCGCGGCCGCGACGACGCCGAGCACGCGCCACGTCGGCGGGTGGGCGAGCAGCGACGCGAAGCACAGTCCGGCCATCAGCGAGAGCGCGAAGAACGCGCCGAGCGCGCCCACCGGCAGCGAGCTCGACGGCCGCGCCAGCCAACCCGACGCGGGTGGCGCGCTCACGCGCCGCGAGAGCGTCGCGGCAGCGCTCACGCGGTCCTCGCTCTGCTCGCGCCGCTGACGATCTGACCGGTGCAGCCCGCGACCGTGAACGCCGCCGCCAACCCCGGCAGCGGCCGCGGACCCACGCGGTAGCACTCGCCGCGAACCGCCGGGGCGTCGCTCGTGCACGCCGTCACGTACAGCACCGTGCGCGGGTGCAGCGCCGGCAGCACGCGCGGCAGGCTCGCGCCCGGCTCGATCAGCGCCAGGCGGGCGTGCAGCGCCGGCCAGCAGCGCGGGTCGGGCGCGAGCACCGCCGCTCGCCGGTCGTCGGGGAGCATCAGCAGGCAGCCCCCGCGCCGCGAGAGGTGCACGCACAGCGAGGCGGCGGCGCGCAGCGCCTGGTCGAGCGCCTCCTCGGACTCCGGGTCGTGAGCGTCGAGCATCACGAGCACCCGCGGGTCCGCCTCGCCGGTGAAGCTGCGCTCCATCAGCACGCCGGTCCGCGCGACGGTCGGCCAGTGGATCCGCGCCGCGGGACCGCCGGGAGCGTAGGCGCGCAGCGAGTCGAGCTCGAGCGCGCCGTGCGGCTGCGCGCGGCCCGCCTGCTCGACCTGGCGCAGCGCGAGCGCGTGGATCGGATACACGCGCGGGAGCACGAGCAGCTGGTGCTCGCTGGAGCGCAGCTCGCGGACGCAGATGCCAAGCGGATCGGCGATCCGCAGGCGGGCGGGGCCGAGCGTCTGGCGTCCGCGCCTGGGTGCGACGGCGTACACGGCGAGCTCGCTGCGCCGCTGGCGGGCGGCGACGCTGACGGCCTGACCTCCCGGCCACGGCGTGAGCGTCGCGGCGGGGAACGGAAGCGGACCGCGACGGACGCTCACGGTCACCCGCAGGCGCTCTCCCTCGTGAATGGTCGTGGCGGGTGCCCGCAGCGTCACCTGCGCGCCGGCGGCGGCGAGCACGACCCACACCGGCGCGATCACGGCGAGGAGCAGCGCCGCGAATCCGGGGACGTACAGGGCGGGCAACGCGAACAGCGCCGCGAGCCCACACATGAGCGCCCCCGCGATCGCGAGATCGCGCGCCCTGCTCATAGGGCCGGGACCGCCGCGAGCGCGTCGCGCACGACCTCGGAGCGCTGCATGCCGACCGCGGCGGGCGCGAGCAGCAGGCGGTGGGCGAGCACCGCGGGCGCGAGCTCCTTGACGTCGTCGGGCAGCGCGTGGTCGCGGCCGTCGAGCACGGCGCTCGCCTTGGCGGCCTTCAGCAGCATCAGCCCCGCCCGCGGACTCGCGCCGAGCTCGACGCGGGGATCGTTGCGCGTGTGGTTGAGAACCGCGACTATGTACTCGCGCAGAGGCGCCGAGGCGTGCACCGCGACCGCGGCGCGCTGGGCGAGCATGATCTCCTCGATGGAGGTCACGGGCGAGACGTCGAGCACACGATCTCCGGCGGCGTGCTCGGCGAGCATCCGGGCCTCTTGGTCGCCCGACGGATAGCCGAGCGAGACCCGGACCATGAAGCGGTCGAGCTGCGCCTCCGGGAGCGGATAGGTGCCCTCGTATTCGACCGGGTTCTGGGTTGCGAGCACCATGAACGGACGCGCCAGCGGGTGACTGGCGCCGTCGACCGTGACGCGACCCTCCTGCATGCACTCGAGCAGGCCGGACTGGGTCTTGGGCGAGGCGCGGTTGATCTCATCGACGAGCACCACGTGCGCGAACACCGGACCGAAGCGAAACTCAAAGCGCGTCTCGCGCTGGTTGAAGACGTTCGCGCCGACCACGTCCGAGGGCAGCAGGTCGGAGGTGCACTGGATCCGGGAGTAGTCCGCGTCGATCGAGCGGGCGAGCGCCCGCGCGAGCGCCGTCTTGCCGACCCCGGGATGGTCCTCGATCAGGACGTGCCCGTCGGCGAGCAGCGCGATCAGGACCTCGCGCAGGATCTTCTCGGGCACCTTGACCGCTGCGGCGACGCTCGCGGCCACCCGCGAGCCGAGGCCGGAGACGTCAGCCGGAGCGAGCTGCTCGACGGTAACGCCCATAGCCGAATCTTAGGTCGCGGCGGGCAGCTGAGGGCGCGGATGTGAAAACATCACCGCCGAGCATCGCGGGTCCTCGCTGCGCGCAGACCCGACACTGAACAGCGACGACAGGAGGTCACGGTGAGGCATCGCACGGTCAAGGCAACGGCCATCGCGCTCGCGCTGACGTGCAGCGGGGCGGCGCTGTCCGCGGCGTCTGTTAGCGCGAGCACCTCCTTGGCGAGCAGCACCGTCGTGCAGGAGCCCTCACCGATCGTACAGTCGGCGGCGCAGATCGAAGCGACCCCGGCCGCCAGCGCAATCGAATTCTCCGTGAGTCTGCAGCCCCGCGACCCGGCCGGCGCGGTGTCGCTCGCGCAGGCCGTGAGCGAACCCTCGAGCCCGAGCTACGGCCAGTATCTGACCCCGGGCGAATGGGAGGCGCGCTTCTCGCCCACCGAGAGCAGCGTCGGCGCGGTGAGCGCGTGGCTGCGCTCGCAGGGCATCACCGTCGACGCCGTGACGCCGGACCGCATGACGATCCACGCGAGCGCTCCGGCGGCGACGGTCGAGCAGGCGTTCGGGACCACGTTGGGCGAGTTCAGCGAGCAGGGCCACCTCGTGCGGCTGGCCAAGGAAGCGCTCAAGGTGCCGAGCTCGCTCGCCGGGCTGATCAGCGGGATCAGCGGCGTCGGCCAGAGCCTTGCGCGCAGGACGAGCCTGACCGGCGGCGAAGGGCCGCGCGCCGCCGGCAAGCCGGCCAAGAGCGAACCGATCCCGCCACCTCCCGGCTTCCGCAGCGCGCCGCCATGCTCGAGCTACTACGGACAGAAGCACGACACCACCGACCCTCCCTACGGCGACGGCTTTCCCTACCCGCTGCCGTATGCGGTTTGCGGGTACAAGCCGGCCCAGCTGCAGGGCGCCTACGGGCTCGCGCCGTACATCACCGGCGGCGATGACGGCAAGGGCGTGAAGGTCGCGATCGTCGACGCGTACGCCTCCCCCACGCTGTTCAGCGACGCGCACGAGTACAGCGAACGCAACCAGTCCGGAGAGCTGCTCGAAAGCAGCCAGTTCAGCGAGTCGATCAGCAAGACCTTCACCGAACTCGAACTCTGCGAAGCGCCCGAATGGTCGGTCGAGCAGACGCTCGACGTCGAGTCCGTCCACACGACCGCCCCCGGGGCGCACATCCTCTACGTCGGCGCCAAGAGCTGCCTGAACGAAGACCTGGACGCGGCCGTGCAGAAGGTCGTCGACGGGCACCTGGCACAGATCATCACCGACTCCTGGACGGGCGACGAGGGAGAACTGCTCGAAGAAGAAGGCTCCCGCAAGGCGTTCGACAACGTGCTGCTGATGGCGGACGGGACCGGAGTCGGCGTCCAGTTCTCGGCCGGAGACGAAGGCGACGAGTTCACGGTCGTGGGCATGGACGTCGCCAACTACCCCGCCTCGAGCCCGTACGTGACGGCGGTCGGCGGGACCTCGCTGCAGATCGGCAAGGGCGACGAACGGATCGGCGAGTTCGGCTGGTCGACCGGCAAGAGCGTGCTGTGCACCTCCCTGCTGGAAGCCGACGAATACCCCGGCTGCAAGACCGCAAGGCTGGAAACGTGGCTTCCGCCGGCACCCGGCTTCTTCGACTACGGCGGCGGCGGGGGAACCACCTACGACTACCCGGAGCCCTCCTACCAGGAAGCGGTGGTGCCGGCGGCGCTCGCCGAGCGAAACTCGGCGCTCACGGGCGAGCGCAACCGGGTCGTGCCCGACATCTCGATGGACGCGGACCCCTCGACCGGGATACTCGTGGGCGAGACGCAGGAATTCCCCAACGGCGTCTACTACGACGAATACCGCCTCGGCGGCACGAGCCTGGCATCGCCGCTGTTCGCCGGCGTGATGGCCGACGCCGACCAGGCGGCGGGCAAAGCGCTCGGCTTCGTCAACCCGCTGCTGTACAAGCTCGACTCCCTGCCCGCGACGGCCGAACGAGCCTTCTACGACGTCGTCCCCGGCGGCAAGCAGGCGATGGCGAGGGTCGACTATCTGAACTCGGTCAACGCCAAGGAAGGGCTGCTCACGTCGGTGAGGGTGATCGAATACGAGGGTCGCCAGGAATACTGCGACGGGGCGGCAAGCTGCGAGCAGCAGAAGAACATCCTGAGCACCGGCCCCGGGTTCGACTCGATGACCGGGATCGGCACGCCCGCGAGCGGGCTCGTGTCCGAGCTTGCCAATCCGTAGAGGCGCCGATCGACGTGCGACGTCCATCGCCGCATGGGCTCGGAGCTGAACCCAAGCGCGAGGTTCGCCCTGATACGGGCACTTCGGACCGCCCGAACTCCTCACTTCCGGCGGTATCCTGACGATCATGCGCGCGGTGGTGCTCGATCCTCCGA
This sequence comes from Solirubrobacteraceae bacterium, assembly GCA_035503075.1. GTDB lineage: Bacteria > Actinomycetota > Thermoleophilia > Solirubrobacterales > Solirubrobacteraceae > Palsa-744. The sequence continues at coordinate 8,172 of DATJTT010000062.1, read as the reverse complement.
CGGCCGGGCTCGACGAGCTGCTCGAGCGCCGCCGCCGCTCGGGTCTCGATCGCTTGGACGAGATGTGGGACGGTGTGCTGCACATGGTTCCCGCCCCCGGATTCATACACGCCGCGGTGACCCAGCAGCTGGCCGTCATACTCGACGGGCCCGCCCGCGCCGCCGGCCTGATTCCGGCGATGGGCGAGTTCAACCTCGGCGACTCAGAACACGACTACCGCGTGCCCGACGGCGGTCTGCACCGCCCAGGCGCGGGCGGCACCTGGCTGCCAACCGCGGCGCTCGTCGTGGAGATCGTCTCGCCCGGTGACGAGTCCCGCGAGAAGCTGCCGTTCTACTCCAGCCACCACGTCGACGAGGTGCTGATCGTCGACCCCCGGAAGCGCTCGGTCGACTGGCTCGGGCTGGCCGGCGATGAGTACCGGCCGCTCGAGCGCAGCGGGCTCATCGAACTCGGCCCAGGCGAGCTGAGCGAGCGAATCGACTGGCCAGAGGACGCTCGCGCTCGATAGCGGCGGACTCTGCCTCGCGAACCGGAGACGCTTCGGTCGGGCTACCCGCTGTGCGACTGCGTGGCGCGCAGCGCGTGATTCAGTGCATCTGACCGCCGCGACTGACGAGCTCAGCCAGCGCTTGGCGGAGCTGGCGCACGCCAGACCAGATCACGAATGCGCAGATGAGGTCGACCGAGTCGGCGCTCGCGAGCTCCGCCCGCAGCTCCGAGCCGATATTCGGCTGTCCCTCGGCGTTGATGAGCAGATCGCTTTCGCTAAGCGGCGTGGCCGGCAACGGGGGAAGGGGCAGCGGATCTCCGAGGGGGGAGCGACCTCTGATTCCTGTGAGCACGCGGGCGGGTAGCTCTAGTTGCGCGTCCTGAGCCTCCTCGCCTCCGATCGTCTCCAGGAGCCGATTGATGCGAGCGGCTTGGTCGTCCGCTGTATCCAGACCGGCAAGCTCACTGCGTATCTGCGCCATCGTGTGTCTTGCGAGGCGCTCCGGCCCCTCCGCTGGATCGAGAGGCTGCTCGGCTAGCAGCTCGCTCTCAAGGGCCGCCAGCCGGCGCTCAAGCGTGTGGGTGATCAGGTGGTCGCGCGGGCCAGGCGCCTCCGGAGTCATCCGCGGCAGCCTAAAGGCACGCGGCCCGTCGGGGTGGGAGGGTCCAGTCCGGGAGTAGCGCGCTACAACTCGGTGCCTTGGCTCACGAGAACCAAGTGGCGAATTGCTCAGTCTTCGCCACACTGAGGCTGTGGCGGCCGAAGTAGGCGAGCTCCTCCCCGTTGGCTGGAGCGCCTTTCGTCGCCGTACGGCAGGCTATCCCTCGCTCGCCTGCATCCCACGCGAGCTGGCCGATCGGTTGACAGACGCCGTGGGCAATGATCTTGCCTCGGCCGTCGAGAGGGTAAGTGGTGGGGAGGTTCACGCTGCGCAGTCCAGCGTCTGTCACGGCATTGACGTAAGTGTCGTCGGGAACCCTCGTCCGGACCAGTACGGGCCCGGCCTCGGGTCGAATGTCCTCCGGCCGGATGCCGCGATCCTCTAGTCGGGTGCGAACCAGCGCCCGCGCAACGTCCAGGGACGCGTTGAGATAGACGACGCCGAACGCTCCTGGTGCGTTCCAACGTCCGCCGCGGATGCGTGAGTGCTCGCCGGACAAGGGGTCACCCCAGGAAGGGTCCGCTACCCGCAGGTAGGAGCCGCCGCGGCGAATGCGGCGCACTACGCCGCTGCGGCCCAGTCGAATGCGTTGCGGAGCTCAACGAGGACGAGCGCCTCGTTGCCGGCTGTGATGGCCTCGAGGATCGACTTGTCTCCATAGGCTGCTGCTGGGCGTCGGACCACGCCTGGGATGCGGTCCGCCTTGAGCTTTGCAGTGAGCAAGTCGACGATTGCGTCGAGCGTCGCGAGCTTCTCCTGGCGCTCGCCGGGAACACCCCGCGCCTCCCACTGTTCGATTGCCTGGCGACGCACCCCGAACAAATGCGCGAGTTCAGTGCGGCTGAGACCGAGCACCGATGCGACGCGGTCGAGGGGAGTCCTGACGCGTGCCAGCTCATCACCGACTGCGCGATAGAAACGTACGGCCTCATCGTCGCTTAGCGTCCAGGCCGGCAGATGGTGCTCGCTCGGAAGAGTAAGCGGCTTGGTGTCTCGGAGCATCGAGCGAAGTTGTGCGACAAACGCCACGGCCGTACCTCGACCGACGCCGAGCGTCCCGACCCACTCGCTGAACGGCGCACTCATGGCCTCCTGGTCCAACGCGGCTTTGAGCCAGCGCACCGATCCCTCGCCCTTGACGCCATGTGCCTTCACCTCGCCCAGCAAGAGGACGTCGTGCGCCTCATCGACCAGGATCAGGTCGGGGCGCTCCTTGCCGACGGCATCGAGCATTTGGCTTCCGAGCTGGCGGTATGCGTCGACGTAGGCACGGACCTGTGCACGCTCGCCTCCGAGGGCGTCAGGCACGCTCGACTCGATCTCCTTCAGCGCCGCTCGGGCAATCCCTTCCGCCGCATCTGCGACCCTCTCCGGGGCGCGCTCGGAAAGGACTGTCTTAGCGAGACTCGTCGGGCTCATGGGCACCTATGGTAGCGCAAGCATTTCGCAAGCGCAAGCTAAACGCAAGCGCGCGAGTACGGGGTCCGGCCGACGCACTCACAGGCTGCGCGAAGCATCGTCAATACCGCGGGCGGTGGACCGGGAACCGTCGGACTGTGCCCTCGTGCGGTCCTTCCGCGCTCCACCCCGACGGGAGATATGCCTGCAGGGCTTGTGCTGTCGCGTTGGGTGCCGGAGGCATGCCCGGGGGCTTCATGAGCGGGTCGCGCCGCTCGACGTAGCTCTGGGCCCATACGAGCCACGGCGCGGTCTCCTCGTGGTCGCCATAGGCGGCCTCCATAGCCTCGAGGTAGCTTCGCAGCCGCTGCGTCTCAGCGAAGGCGCTGGCCTGCTCTTTGAGCTGCTGGGCGCGATTGTCTTCGACCAGCCTCTCCGTGGCCTTGCTCATGAGGAGCCGCCACTGACGCTCCCGCTCTTCCGCCGCGAGCCGAGCACGCGCCGCGGCCCGCTCGGCTTCGATCCGCTCTACCTCGACAGCCTGCGCTGCCAGCACGATCCGTTCCTCGATCTCACGGAATAGGTGCGGGAGACGCTCCTCGAGCGTCCAGCGGCGACGGTCGCCCCAGCGCCACTGACGCTCGGCGAAGATCCTCGAGTTGCCGGCGAGCAGCTCGAGTCCGAGACGTCCAGTGGCATCCGCGTCGTATGGCCCGCTGGGCGATGTCCGTTCACGCGAGGAGCCCGGCCAGTAATACGCGTTGCGATAGGTGCGGACTTCCTCCTCCCACGCACCGCGGGGGTGGACGCCCTCCTCGAACAGGCGCAGCCCGAACGTGTGTCCGGTCGTGAGGATCGTGAGGTCTGGACCTCGGGAGCGTGGTCCGCTGTCGGTGCTCGGACCGGAGACGTCCCAGCCCCTTCGTGTGGCCTCGCCGGCGATCGCGTGGATGATCCGAATTGCCCGAGGTAGCAGCGCTCGGGATACCTCGTGGCGTTCCTTGCCGTCACGGAACCGTCGGGCCGCCACGTGATAGCGCGCGACGTTCTCTGGGATGGGAACCAGCGTCAGCTCCTTGGGCGGCGTGGCACCAAGTGGCGCGTCGACGAGCTCGATCTCCAGCTCGTGCTCGAGGCTCGTGATCCGGAAGCGCTTGCCCGGCGGCAGCTTGCGGTGTCGTCCCGCGAGGAGTGCGCGTCGCTCGTAGTCGACCCCGTCGTCGGCGCGCCAGTAACGCCGAGGGACGCGCAGCGAGCCCCCTGCCGCGATGACGTCGTTGACCAGCTGCTGCGTCACCGCGACGTTCGCCTGCCTTGGAATCGGCGGGTCCTCGCTGGCGAGCCGCGTCAGATACTCCTGCCCTGCCTTGGTGGGCTTCGCGGTCCAGGTCGGTACGCGCCCGGCGATGGTCACGAGGCCTTTTGAGCGCAGGGCGGCCACCGAGATCCGGTAGAGGTGGCCCTCCATGACGCCGTCAGGGCACCCCCGTGCGATCCACTGCAGGAGCTCGACCTGGCTCTCGGTTAGCGTCCGTCTCTGTGCCACGAGCCGGACTTGATACCGGTTCCGCAGCGATCCCGTCGACGACGCCCAGCGTTCACGACCGGACCGAGGCGGCCAAGTCGAGCAACCGGGTCCGCCTTGCCAGTTGCATCACGCAACCTGGGGATCAATTTGGGGATCAATTTGAGGAAAACTCAGGGGCACTCACAGACCCCAACCCCAATGAATACGGGCCAAAAGCACCCACAGGCACCGGATTCGGCATGTTGTGGTCCAGGCGGTCGTGGGTTCGAGCCCCATCGCTCACCCCTCACAATAGGCGTGCAAACTCGATGGTTTCCTGGTTTCCGTTGTGGGTGGAGAGGTCGTCAGCGATCAGGTAGATCCGTAGGCGTGGGGCGTAGCGCATGTGGATCTGGCGGTAGTGGGCGAGCACCTCGCCGCTGTTCTTGTGCGTGCGTAGGCGCCCGTGCAGCCGGTCTGCGTGCACGTCGTAGTCACCGAACAGGTAGCGCACCCCGTTGGGCATCTTGTAGGTCGCCCGCAGCCGCTCGGGTCGCTTGGCAAGCGCCCAGCCCGAGCCGTGGTGGGGGATCAACCCGATCGGGCCCCGTCTCGTCGAAGCACGACCACGCCGTCCACGGGCTTGGCCTGTAGAGCGAAAGGACGCGCTCGGCCTTGGCTTGGAAGTCGGGGTCTGGGCTCCACTTCCAGGAGCGGGTGCGTTGGTGGGAGAGCCCCGCGCCGATCAATGTCTGGCGCAACGCCTCCTCGCACAAGGAGATGCCCATCCCGGCGAGATGCTCACGGAGCTTGGCAAGCGACCAGCGCGTGGGCGGGACGCCCTGCGTGTCGGGGCGGGCGCGCGCGACCGAGACGATCCCGTCGCGCTGCACGGCGTCGTCTCCCTTGGGCGCCCGCCCCGGTGGCCAGGGTCCAGCGAACTGAACACTGCTCGTTGAACGCGTGGATCACCTTGCGCACGTGCGACTCGTCGCTGCGCACGGCAGCCGCGATCTGCGGTGCCGGCATCCCAGTCGAGGACGCCAGCAGGATCATCACCCGCTGTCGCTTTGACTGGTACTTCGCGCGTCTAGATATCGACTTCAGCCGCGCGCCCTCCTCCAACGAGAGCTCGCGCCCGAACACCTCCGGCGGACGCATCACCACCTCCAGGCTCGGGGACATGCACCCCTGTTTCGACATCGGCAGCGAGTTTCCCGGGCAAACGTTCATGGACGACCCGCTAGCCACCGGCCAAGCCGTCGTCATCACCCTCGGCAGCATCCAAAAACCCCGCGATTACACGGATCCACCATGCACGTGAGGCGCGATCATGACCCGAACGCAAGACGACCCGAGCCGGGTCGAGGGGCAGCGCCGCCGCGTCCCCAGCGGACTACGGCTGCGCCCCAGCGAAAGCTAGACTGGCTGGTCGTACAGCTAGCTGTGACAATCTGCAACGTTCGGCTTGACTGGACGTCCCGTCGGTGCGATTCTGTTCGCGGCGCGTAGCATCGGGGTCGTGCGCCGCGAGGGACGATTTGGGGGAACGGATGCCACTCACACCTACCCGAGAGGGAGGAGGAGTAGTGGACGAGATGAAACGCATCAGGATTGTAGGGCTGTGCATGACCGCCGTTTTCGGGATGACGGCGGCGCTTGCGAGCGCGGCGCAGGCAGCGCCAGAATACGGTGCCTGCCTGAAATTGAAGAAAGCCGAAGGCCAATACTCAAACTCAACGTGTAGCAAAGTCGAATCCCAAGAAAAAGGCAAATACGAAATCGGGTCGGCGGTGGGTGTGGCATACAAGTCGAAGACTGGCACGGCAGTGCTTTCGACGCCCGACCTCGGCGGCAAAGTGACTTGCGTGAAGAGCGAAGACAAAGGTAAGATCACGGGCCCAACCACCGGCGAAGACCAGGTCACATTCGAACAATGCGAAACCGAAGGCAAAAAGTGCTCGAGCAAAGGCGAGAAAGCGGGCACGATCAAGACGGCCGAGCTGGAAACGATCCTTGCCGAAAAGGAAGGGAAACCGGCGGTCGAGTTCGTCTCGAACTCCGGCCGCGAAGGCTACCAGGCCGAATTCGAATGCGAAGGGCTGCTGATCCGCACGAAGGGCTACACGATTGGCGTGATCATAAGTCCGGAAGAAGGCGTATACAGCCTCAAAACGGACACCAAGTTCGCGGGCGAAGAAAATCTTCTAACCGAAGTCTCCATCGACGGCGGTAACGAATACCTCGGCCCGTTCCCGTCGGAAGAGAAGGTCGAAGCAACCAACAACAACAACGAAGCGCTCGCATTTGGCCTCTTCGGACCACCGAAGCCGAAGGTGAAGTTCAAGGTAAGCGAAGTACCATTGGGGGGCCCGTATGTGGCGTGTCGCAACTTCAAAAACGGAATACCAAAGCTCGTTTGCCGAGTCGAAGTAGAAAGCGAAACGGCAGAAGCTATCGAGGTTGTTGCGCAAGGCATCAAGTCGACGAATGGGGGAAAAGCGAAGCTTCGCGTCCCGAAAAGCCGCCTCGGTTGCGAAAAAATGATATTGTTGGCAGCAACGGCCGCCTGCAAGGAAGAAATCAAATATCTACGGCCGAAAACTCCTGGGACCAAGGCAGAATATTTCGTCAAGATCGTGAGTGTGTCTGGGAAGATGGCCCCTCAAACACTCACACTGAATATCGAAACGTGAGTGCTTGCGATGTTGGTGCGCGCAGGCCCTCGCGCACCAACATCACCCGGCCGCGCTACCGCCAGCGTAGGTGACCAAAAACGCGGTCATGCTGCCTCCTATTTGCCTTTCGGCACCCACAAGACGCTCCGAGATGTGCAGGACCGGTGCCATTCGAGCCCGGCGATGCACGCTGTTGCCGTTGACCAACGGCCGGTATCTGCCGAACAATACCGACGCTGCGACCCGGATGATCGTGTCGAGCAGCTCATCCCAGAGGCCCGGGGTGGACGGGGGTGCCGCGCCGCGCCTGCTGATACGGGTCGCCTTCTGAGGCGAGCCGCTAGCCACGCTACGCGGGGCCTCGGGATGCCTCCAAAGCGTTGCGTCCGAGGCGGATAATGCCGCTAGTTGTCTGCGGGCGCTGTGCAGCGCCGAAACGGCGCCGAAACACCCCAACGCGTAGAACCGGTGCGGGACGAGAACGCAAAATCCTTGGGGTGCCTGAAGGAAATCAGATGTCGTACAGCATTCACACCGGGAGGCCTCCCCCGCGGCAGGCGCCACTGCTCAGCGCTGCAGCCCTTCTGAGTGTTGTGCTGGCCATCGCTGGTTGCGGGAGCTCCTCGAGCCCCGGCGTTGCGCAACTCTCCTCGCCAAGGAGCGCCTCGCAGGCGAGGCCCGAAGGCGGCAGCGCTTCGCCCGAAAGCCCGTCGAGCCTCCAGCAGAAGGAAATCGCCTTCGCCGCGTGCATGCGCTCAAACGGAGTGCCCAACTTCCCGGACCCGAGCGCCGGCGGCGGCTTCGCCGTGCGTGGTGGATTCGATCCCCAGTCGCCCGCGGTCAACGCGGCGCGCGCGAAATGCCGGCAGCTACTACCTCCCGGCCCCGGCTCGGGGCCCCCACCCTCAAGGCAGACGTTGGCGAAGTTCCTGAACATTGCGCGGTGCATGCGCGCGCACGGCATTTCCGACTACCCCGACCCTCGCTCCTCCGCCCCGCCCAACCCGTTCGCGTCCGGCATCCGCGAGCTGAGCGATATCGAAGGCGTGATCCTTCTGTTCCCGAGCTCGAACAACCGGCAGTCGCCGGTGTTCACGCCGGCGGCAGCGGCCTGCAGGTTCCCGCTGCACAACCACTGATTGCCGCCTCACTCTGATAGGCGAGCGTCAGGGCCAACGTCGCGCAGACGATCGAGTTGGACGAGCTGCGAGAGTCCTTCACGTGTCGCGGTCGCGTCCCTCCCGCGTGTGGCCTGACCCCCTGAGTTCGGTCCGGCCCTTGTGAGAGTTTCTTGCGTCCGCGATGATGGGCGAGGAAGGAACTCCACGATGAAGCGACGCAGGCATACGCCGGAGCAGATCATCCGCAAGTTGCGGGAGGCCGAGCGGCTGCTCGGCGAGGGCAAGACGATCCCGGAGGCGGCGAAGGAGCTGG
>DATJTT010000061.1:0-52901 GCA_035503075.1 Solirubrobacteraceae bacterium | reverse complement strand
GGAGCGGGAGCATCATCGCAACGCGCGTCACGTCGGGGCTATCGTCAATGTCGATCTCGCCCGCGTTCAGACGCCGCTCGAACTCCTCGCCGCTCATGCCCAGGCGCTTGCGTGCCTGTTCATCGACTCGCTGGTCCCACTCCTCGGGACCCAGCTCACGGATTTCGATGTCGGCTCGAGTGGGCATCGCACACGCTCTCTGGAGATCGGCCACCCAGGCGACCCCATTGATGTTCGCAGGTTCCCCGTCCGGGAGGAGGGTCAGCACCGGGCTACGACTAATGATGGGCCGGCCTCATAGCCCCGAGCGGCGTGCCCGCTTCGCTCCACACATGCGTGCTCGCGACCGACTGGCCGCCAGCCGGATGCACACCGCTGGACGCAAGGACTGTGCACTCCATCCCGCCGCCTTCTCGCCACATGACCACCTGAGGGTCTGCCGACTAGCAATGCGGAACTCCACCGAGCAGGCGCCGATACGACTGCGGCTCGTCCACAGCGAAACACGCGGTCTCGACCATCCAGGCGCTCGCTTTGCACCTGGATGCTGACACCTCGCGCGACCACTCACACTCCCACCACCGCGAACGAGCTACGAACGAGGTGGGGCGCCCTCCGGATCGAGGCCGAGGTCGGCGAAGGCGCGCTCGCGGTCGATGTAGAAGACGAGCTTCATGACGTCCACATTGATATGCGTGTCCTTCCAGGCGCTCAGCCAGGAGCGCGTCGCGTCTGCCAACCCCCTGAGCCCTGTCGCGCTACGCGGGTCTGGACCGTCGGCGAGCACGTACACGACCTCGGGGTGCGCCCACTCGACCGAGCTGAAGTCGCCGCACTCCCAGTCTTCGCATATCGACCGCACATGGTCCAGGTTCGCGGACATCACCTACAGCCCCGCATCCCTAAAGGCCTCGGAGCGATCGGCGTAGAAGTCGACCCGCACAATCTTCCCCGCGCGGAGGGTCCACATTGCCGCAACGTTGCCCCTCACCTCCGCCGCGCTCCCCTCTCGACGGCCGTAATCGTGAATGAGCAGGAGTACGCGGTCGCCGAGGTCGATGGCTTTCTCGATTTCCGTTCTGTAGCTGGCCCAGGGAGCGAGCCAGTCGAGCCAGGCGGCCCGCATGCCCTCAACACCGACATAGATCTTTACGCTACCGGGGAGCGGGAAGGTGCACTCGAAGTCGTCATGAAATAACTGCCCAAGCGCAGCCCTTGCGACCTCCCATACACGGTCGTCGCGCCATAGCTGGGTCGTGTCCTGCTCGGGCGCTGGCTGTAGCGCGATGACCAGATCCACGTTCTCCTGCGACATCGCCTACTCCTCAAGCCCCACGGCTTTGAGGGCTTCGGTGCGGTCAGAGTAGGCGTGCCATAGGTCGATCTGCTCACCCCGGAACCTGGCCACGTACGCGTAGGGATCATCAAACGGCACGCCGCTGACCTTCGCGTGACCGCGGAGTCGCACGTAGACGACGACATATGCCCCGGCGTCAAAGAACTCCTCGGGGTCGGCACGGAAGTCTTCAAAGACATCCAGAAGCTCCTGAACACCGCGGGCGAAGCCGTCCCGACGGTGGTAAACGCCCTCGCCGCCGCCAAGCTCGTCAGGTTGCTTGAACTCGACGTCGGAGGTCAGCCACTCTGGGTCAATCAGCTTGCTCGCGTTGAAGGCGTTGTAGAAGGCGCGCAACCGCTCGACATTCTGCGTAAGCGCCGCCGACCCCCGTTCCTCTGCGAGGCGCCCGGCGGCAACACGGGCCTCATCGGGATCGGTGAAGGTCTGCCCGAAGGCGGCCTTGCCTGCGCGAACCTTCCACACCATCGCGAACGGCTGGTCGATCTCGATCCCGCTGCCCTTGCTGCGCCCGCTGCCGCGACCGATCACGACGATGCTGTTGCCGTCATCGACGAACTGCTCTGGATCGAAGTGAAAAAACTCCCAGATCTCCTGCGTTCCGCGCCAGTACTCGCGGAAGCCGGAGTGGCCGTGGTATGCCGTCGCACCGCCCGTCGCAGCGCCGAACATCGGTCGCCACTCGAGCTCATCGTCGGACAGCGCGAGCATCTGCTCGACATCGCCCGAGTTGAATGCGTCAATCGCTTTGCGGATCACGTCTACGTCTGCCTCAGACAGCGCCTACCCCCCTCCTCGGCGAGGCGTTCGGCGGCGGCACGGCCTCGCCGATGTCGAGATAGTTCGCTCGAGTGGGAAGAGGAGGTCGAGCGCTACGGTCCTCGCTCGCCTGCTCGAGCGCAGGCGCAGAGGGCTCGCAGGACAGTCGAAGCCGGTACAGCAAAGCTCGATTGGAAGCGCTGCAAGGCAGACGGGCCGGATCGGACCAAGCTGCCAGGTTGTCGCAAGCTCTATGTACCGCTCGGCAAGGAGGGCGCCGCGGAGGCTCCCAACCCGCTGCCATGAGGTTCGCCAGCTGGCCTGCGGGACCGAAACTCGCGTGAGCCTTGTTGTCAGCGCTGCTTCGCCGCATGACAAATCTGTGACAAATGTGGCCCCCCAACCGCGATTGTTCGACCTGTGTCACAGACAATCCGAACAGTTTCTGAAATATTTGACACGGATGGTCGGACTCCGGGTACACGACCTCCAGCTACGCAAATGGTAACCCTGTAACGCGATCATTCGACTATGGAGAGCACCAGGATCGCAGTGTCTGTGATCCCGCGAGCGCGAGCCAATGAGCTGGCCGGCTGGCGGGATGGCGTCCTTCTCGTGCGCGTGACAGCCCCGCCGGATGGCGGTCGCGCGAACGCCGCGCTGCGCCGCGTGCTCGCCAGGCGAGCGGGCGTGGGAATCAGGTCGGTCTCGATCGTCCGTGGCGCTAGCCATCGGCAGAAGGTTGTGGAGGTCGAGGGCATCAGCGCGGCGGATCTTGCACGCGCACTTGAAATAGAGGCGCCGTGAGTGCATAGAGCTCCAACCCCATGATCTGGCCGGTGCTCGGATCGAGTTCCCCCAAACCCGCATCGGTCTGCTCGGCAACCGCCGTGCTCGGATCGTAGCCCTCGACGCGAATCCACGCGATGTCAGCCTCGGCGTCACAGTCCCGGTCGATCCTCATGATCACAGGCTAGCGCCGTCGCCACACGGCCACGATCCGCGCAACGAGAGGGTCATCGCCGTCCGGGTGCTCGTAGGCGATCACGAGACGGCCAGCACGACCAGCCAGCGCCCTCGGCCCTTGTTCCGCGTCCGCTCGCGTGACCGACCAGCAAACGCCGACTCGACGTCGCGACGCGCGAAGCCAAGCTGTTGCGCCTTGCCGAGCGCGTGGAGCGTCCAGTGGACGGAACTCGGGTCTGTCGGCACTAGCCGTTGCTCCTACACATGTCAAGTGCATCCCGGTCTTTGCGGGATTCGGCGGTTTCAGCTCGGGCTAGGCGGGCCGGCGTTGATGCTGCTCCATGTACCGCGGAATCGCCGAGACCTCGCCTTTTGGCCACGCGACTTGGCGTGCCTTGAGTCGGCGCGATAAGTTTTAGCATCGAGCAATCAATGGACACATTTGAGCAACTGGCTTCATACCGTCGCTGCAATGAGCGGATCCGTGGCAGCTGGCCCGACTTTCAAAAGGCACGACAGCAGCGCCTGCAAGAGCAGCGACGTTTCGGGCACGCGGCCGAGCGGGCCACCGAGAGCATCATCGAGGACCTCTTGACGACCGTCCTGGACTGGACACCTGGGGACCTGAACCATCAGATCGGCTATGCGGACATCCTGCTTACGCGACTCGGCATCAAGCACCTCATCGTCGAGGCCAAGCGACCCGGCGCGCTCGCGTGGAATCGGCGCGCCGTCGCCGACGCCCTCGACCAAGCCTGCCGCTACGCAGCCGAGCAGAAGGTCCGCTGCGTCGCGATCAGCGACGGGCACATGCTGTACGCGGCCGACCTGCGCGACGGCGGCCGCCACGACCGCGTGTTCTGCTCGCTCGAGCAGCCCGAACCTCCTCGAGCACTGTGGTGGCTCAGCATCGACGGGATCTATCGCGAGCGCGACCCGCCGAGTCGCTCGGGCCTAGCTTCGGCCGAGCAGCCGCGCAGTGACACCTTCGATCGTCTGCTCGCCGTAGCTCATCGACGGATCGTGGATGGTCAGCACCGCCACGGCGAACACGATCCCCGGCCGTTCCAATCGTGCCACCTGGTTCACCAGGCCTTCGAATTCCGGCAGCCAGCCACCCTTGAAGAACACCTGAAACTCGGGACGCGCGACCGCTGGTATCCCCCAGCTCTCGCCCGGTTCGATCGTCGCGAGCAGCCAGCGCGCATACGCGACGAACTGGCGCGGGATGAGCGCGTCCTGGTTGAAGAAGAAACGCGCCAGATCGCTCGCCGAGACCTCGGTGAAGCCCCAGAACGCACCGCCCGACTCGTAATCGACCATGTGCGCTTGTTTGGCGACGCGATCGAGCGCGGCGTCGCCGACGATCGCGAGCACGGCCGACGCCGCTTCGTTGCTCGAGGAGTGAATCATCGGATACAGCAGCGCCCGGCCGGTGTCCTCCAGGGAGCGGTGTTGGTCGGCCAGCATCTGCAGGTAGGCGACCAGCAGCATCGACTTGACGACGCTCGCTGAATGGAAGCGGCGATGCACCTTTACCCCGAGGAGCCTGCCATCGCTGTCGATCACCGCGAAGGCCTTCGTGCCCGCGCGGCCCGCGAGGTAACGGGTGGCCGCGCTCACGCGCTGTGACGACGGGTACGCAGGTGCTTCGACGAGCACTTCGACGCTCGGGCCGACCAGCCCGTTCTGCAGGTCGAGCACCCGGAAGCGGGTGTCGCGATCGACGCTCTCGCCAGCAAAGCTGTAGCCGCCGTCGGCGGTTGTCACCGTGTGCGCGTCGTCGATGAACCGACCGTAGCCGACCGGGTCGAGCTGCAGCTCGAGCGCCACTCCCGCCATCGGACCGGCGGAACCCGTGAGAGTGCCGGAGATGGTCGTCGCGTGGCCAGGGGGCAGCCGGGCAGGGGTGGCGCCTGTCGAAATGCTTTCCGCCGAGGCCGCCGCAGCCGCGGGCCTGCGGGCTGCCTGTGCGTGGGGGCTCAGCGACGCGCACAACACCACGACACCGATGCATATCGATATGCGTCTCAACAGCCACTCATCCCGCGACCGCGATCCTATTCACGCGGCCCGGCACGACGTCCGCGTCACGTTCCGGCCTGGCACGCAACAAGTAGACCGGCGCCAGCGCGATCCGCCTCGGCGCCCACGTCGCCGAGGTCTGCGGGATCGACACGCGGAGTGCCCGAGACGAAGCTCGCCGTGGGGGCGTGCTCGTCTCAGACCGCATGGCGACCGTGAGCCTACAGATCGCCCGCGCCGCGTGGGCCTAGGCGCCGGCTTGCGAACCGCCTGTCGCGTCTCCCCTGCTGTAGGAGTGCGCCCCGGCTCCCGCTAGCGCTCCGGCGTCGACGATCAGGTACTCCTCGCGAATTGGACGGCCATCGAGCCAGCATTCGAGGATCTCGCGGACGCCTGCCGCGTAGCGCGTTTGCGCAGAGAGGGTCGTCCCCGAAATGTGCGGAGTCATCCCGTTGTGGGGCATCGTGCGCCAGGGGTGGGTCGCGGGCGCCGGCTGGGGAAACCACACGTCGCCGGCATAGCCCGCGAGCTGTCCGCTGGCGCACGCGTCTGCGACGGCGTCGCGGTCGCAGATCTTGCCGCGCGCGGTGTTGATCAGGTAGGAGCCACGTTTCATCTTGCCGATCAACTCGGCATCGAACAGGCCTTCGGTGTCGGGATACAGAGGCGCGTTGATCGTGACCACGTCGCAAGAAGCGACGAGTGACTCGACGTCAGCGTGGAATCTGACGCCGAGGCGATCCTCGTCCTCGGCGGAGAGCCGGTGGCGGTCCGTGTAATGCAGTCCGACGTCGAACGGCTGCAGGCGGCGCAAGACCGCCGATCCGATCCGGCCCGCTGCGACCGTGCCGACCTGCATACCCTCGAGGTCATACGAACGGGAGACGCAGTCGGCGACGTTCCACCCCCCCTCGACCGACCAGCGGTGCCCGGTCAGGTAATCGCGCACCAGGTTCAAGATCAGCATCACGACGTGCTCGGCGACGCTGACGCTGTTCGAGTAGGTGACCTCCGCGACCGTGACGTTGTGCTCCATCGCCGCCTCGAGGTTGACGTGGTCAGAGCCGATGCCCGCCGTGATCGCGAGCTTCAGGTTCGGGGCCATCGCGATTCGCTCCTCGGTCAGATACGCAGGCCAGAAGGGCTGCGAGATCACGATGTCGGCGTCCGGCAGGTGACGCTCGAAGGCTGAGCCTGAGCCGTCCTTGTCGGAGGTGACGATGAAGGTGTGGCCTTTGTCCTCGAGGAACCTGCGCAGGCCGAGCTCCCCCGACACGCTTCCCAGGAGCTCGCCCGGCTCGAAGTCGATCCGCTCAGGGTCGGGAGTGCTCTGCCCGTCCGGGTACCGTTCGATCGACGGGATCGTTTCGCGTGCGTACGCGGGTGGATATCCGCTCACGGGGTCGTCGTAGAGCACGCACAGGATGTTTGCCACGGGATGCCTCCTTTTTGAGTGTCTCGGCCGGCTGGTCTGCCTCGCTCGCCCCTACGCTGCTCATCTGCAGCCAGACCGTGCGCTGCGGCCAATCCTCGAGCAGCGGCTGGGCGACGTCAAGGACGACGGCGGCGGTCGGCGGCATGGTGGTCACGATACTGGCGGCGCGCGGCACCTCGCCCGCCCTTCGCAGCCTTTCCGCCGCGCCTTTGGCGATCGCGCAGTCCTCCCGATACTTGCCGCTGACGCCTGCGACTCGGGTGCGACGGCCGCCCAGATCGTCGTCGGGGCGCCCTGCTCCGGGGTCTTCCAGCCTTCGCGAAGGTCGTTGGCCTCGGCGTCCGACCAGGACGTGCGGCGGCTTGCCGCTGGCGAGGTACTCTCGCGCCCACCTATCGAGCGACGCGAGCGAGCCGAGGTCGAGCTGGGAGAAGACGACGGCCTCGTTCTCGGTCTCGGCCAGCAGGCGGGCGACGGCGTCGGCGCCCTTCCCGGGATCGCGGCCCGCGACCACGGGTCGGCGAGCGGGTCGTCCGCGCGCACGACGCCCCCGTGGCGCAACCGCCGCAGCTCCCGCGAGGACAGCCCCGGCGCGCCGTCCCGCCAATGCGGCATCGCCACGTCCGCGTGGGCCGTCGTGCGCCGCCCGCGGCAACTCCGGTGAGGCGAGCTCTACCCCCACCACCTCGACCTCGGGATGGGCACCGGCCAAAGCTACCCCACCGACGGCTTACGCAGCTCCGAGGACGCGACGTCAAGTTCGCTAACGAGAGCGATGAGTCGGAGCACGCAAGAAGCGCTGCACCAAACGATAGACGACGAACAGGACGACGATCGCCGCGACTACCCAGCCGATCTCGTGTGAGAATTCAGTCGTGATCTGCGAGCCGAGAAAATAGGCGCCCAGTCCAAGCGGCAAGGCCCAGATGAGAGCCGACAGCGCATTGAGAGGGACATACGGGCGCCAACGGACCTTCTCGACCCCGGCCGCCCACGCCGGCGTCAGTACGATCGCGAGCGAGGGATGCAGGTAGAAGACCTCCTCGCTGTGCTCGAGCATCTTGGTGCGAAAGTGCAGAAGCGGGCCAGAGGCGGTCAGGAGACGGCGTCCCGCCTGCCAGCCGATCACCCAGCCGATGATCCCGCCCGACATCGCTCCCAGCCAGGCGGTGAGGAGCACGGGTTCGATGGGCAATTTGTGGTTCGCCACGTAGACGCCGGCGCCGAGGAGCGCCACCTCACCGAAGCCGTTGATCCCGATGCCGCTGAGCATCGCGAACAGAAACAGCGCGATGTAGTCGAGGGCGGGGCCCTGCGGGCGAAGATGGGGGTGAATATGGATCCCCAGGATGCGAAACTTGCGGTGGCCGTGGCCTTTCGCGACGACGCTGTGGTGATGGAGCTGGGCATGGAGCGTGGAGATGCGAGGATGCGATGCGGGACGAATCGCAGCGATCGTGCTCATGAGAAGGTGATCCACGCTGCGACCATGCTATCGGCGTCGTTGCCAAGATATCCGACGGCCCGTTGGGCGCGAGATCGATCTCCCGGGGCGGCGGCTGCACGACCGAGCTTTCAGGAGCAGCGCGTCGACCCGCGGGCGCTTTCCTAGTCGGGCTCGCTGCGCTCGGATCGCGCCCCGCTAGTGAAACTCTGACGCACGCTCGATGACGTCGCCCACGACCGTCTCGAGCTCGCTGCCGTTGGCGTCGTCGGCCAGCGTCGCGGCCTCGCCGTTCACGCCCGCGACGGCGTGGGCGGGACTGACGATTATCGGTTTGAAAAACGGCGTTGTGGGCTGATCATCGACGCTCGGCACATCCTCGCTCCCGGCACTCGCGCCGTCGGGCTGTGGCTGTGCGGTGCCTGATTCTTCGAGCGTCGTCAGCTGCTGGACCGAGCTCACGCACGGCGAGAGGCGCGGGAAATATTCTCTGATCACCGTTTCAAGCGCAACCGGCTCGCGTTCGAATCGCGCGTACAGGTTTCCGATTCCAGTGGCGCAATGACCGAGTTCGGAGATGAGCGCCGCTCCTGGGAACGCTTTACCGTATGCCCAGTCCGCAAATGACTGCGCGACATAGCCCGCGATGACCTCTTCGCTGTCGCTGGTGAGTGTGATTCGATACTGCCCGCCGTTCGTCTGCACTTCCACGGTTTTCCCGGGAAGCAGGACGTGGACGCGTCCCGATTCTTCGCCGACGCCATCGCTGTGCGGTATCGCGCTGAGCACGGCTTCGTAGACAGTCAGTTCGCCCACGCTGATCTGGTCCGGGTCGGCGAACGTCGGGGTGCCTGCAGCGACCTGCATGCCGACGACCGCGGCACCGTCGTCCACGAATCGCACGGCGTCTTTGGCTTGGTTTTCGCAGGCGACGACGGTCGCGGCGAGTGAGCCTTCGATGGACTTCCTATACGGCCAACCTTCGGAACAGCCTGCCGCGGGACTGACCGTCGCAGACGAAGTGGCGGTGTCCGTCGGCGAGCCACCGGCTCCGCACCCGGCGAGGCTCAAGCTCAGTGCCGAGGCGAGCATTGCGCTGCATAGCCGAACCCATGCGCGCCACCCACAGCCGCTCGTAGGAGCCCGGCCCCCCATGGCCGCACAGGCTACATCAGCAGCGAGGCGCGTACGCAGGCTGCTGACCGGCATGAGCCCGGCCGATCGGGATTGGCCCCCGGCTTGCCGGGCGACTGGCGATGCGATGCACGGTGCTTGCCATCACAGCGCGTGTTCCTCGCCAAGCGACCCACCGAGCAACACCACGGGGCCGGGCCGCCCGATCGCGGCCCGGCCCCGGATCGGCTGAGCTGCCTGCGCTCAGACTTCGGGCGTGGCGAGCAGCCCGTCCGTGTTTTCGTCGGCGTCGGTGTAGAACCCGACGAGGTCGCCGCGGTCGTTGACCCCGTTGATCGTCGTCGTGTCGATCCCGTTCGCGTCGTTGACCGTCTCGAAGCCGAAACCCGGGCTCCAGACAAAGCCGTGCGTGTCGGTCGCGCCGCCTTCCCCGGCGACCGTGTAGTCGCCGGCGACCTCGTCGCCGTCGTTGACGCCGAGCGCCTGGGTCGAGGTCGAGCCGGGGACGCTCAGTTCGATCGGCTGGCTGCCCGGCCGGGCGAGGAACGCCACGGTCACGCCCGCCGAGTTGGTGGCAAAGCCCGCGATGTCGCCCTCGTTGTTGATCGCCGCGGCGGTCAGGTTGCTGTCGCCGGCGACCGTCACGGTGTGGAACCGCTGGGTGGAGATGTCGTAGCTGAAGCCGTGAGTCATGCCGTCCTTGGCCGTGTAGAAGCCGACCGCGACGTCGCTTTCGTTGACGCCCAGCAGCTGGTCGACCTGCGGTTTGGAGTTGTTGTGAGCCGGGAAGTCGACGGTGTGGAACGGGCGCCCGCGGATCGCGTAGAAGCCGTGGCTGTCGCCTTCCTTGTCGACGAAGAACCCGACCGTGGTGCCCGTCCCGTTCAGGCCGGTCACCTGCGTTTCGACCGCGCCGGTCACGTTCTCGCTCTTGTAGTTGCCCTGTCCGTATGGTGAAGCCAGCAGGTAGCCTTTGTTGGGGTGGCCAGTCGCTCCCGAGCCGAAGTATCCGGCGATCAGGCCCGCGTTGTCGATGCCGAGCAGCTGGTTGAAGGTCGGGTCGTTTTGGTTGTCGAGCGTCACGATCTTGTAGTTGGCGCTCGCTTCGGGGGGCGTCGTCGCGGCGCTCGCGACCGGGGCCGCGATCGCCAGGACGCACGCGACGGCCGCGAGCAACGACGCGATCGCAAGCGCCGTCAGGCCAGGACGGATTGTGTGAGAGGCGGTGGTCTTCATGGGATTCTCCTTTTGAAGTGTGAGAGAGGGAGTGGTGGCGGAGGCTCGCGAGGATTTGGCGTGAACCGTCCGACGGGTGAGTAAGACGCGGCGAGGCGCGCCCGTATTCCATGCCCCGCGAAAAAAGTCCTCGGCCGCGCCCGGGCGCCGGCGAGCGCGCCCTCAGGCGTCGACGTCGAGCGCTGAGGCGATCTGGGCGCGCCCGCGGTGCAGGCGGCTCATGATCGTGCCCTCCTTGGTCCCGAGCGCGCGCGCGGCCTCGCGGTAGGACAGGCCGACGACGTCGACCGCGACGACCGCCTCGCGCAGCGGCACGCTGAGATCGCCGAGCGCGCCGAACAGCGCGCCGCCGTCGATGACCTGCCCGGCCACCGGATCCGCCCCGGGGGCGCGCAGCTCGGCGTTCTCACCGTCGAGCGGCACGGTCACGGCCCGCCGGGAGCGTCCCGAGCTGATCCACGTGTTTCGCAGGACGCGCAGCAGGTAGGCGGCGTCCTGATCGCGGCGCAGGAACCTCGGCCGGCGCAGGACTCGCTCGTAGGTGTCCTGCACGAGGTCCTCGGCGTCCTGGCGCGAGCCGCACAGGCCATAGGCCGCGCGGTACAGCCGCGCGACGTGATCGCCGAGCAGCTCCGGGTCGAGCTGCCGGACGTCCGGGGAGTGCGAAGCCGAGGATCCGAGCTCGCCCGCGCTCACGCTGCTCGCCCACCGCGCCGCAAAGCCGCCGAGCGCAGAGCCGCCGAGCGCAAAGCCGCCGAGCGCATCGCGGCCGAGCGCATCGGCGCCGCTCTCATGCTCCCGATGCAAGCGAGCCCGGCTGGGAGCTCCGGCATGGAATAAACCCGACGTTGGCTGCGTCTATCGATGTAGGGGCCCCCACAGGCCGACTGTACATCAGGACCGAAGCCGCCCCGCCCGCACCGCGGTTCGCCGCGAGCCGATCGGGAAAAGAGCCAAATATCCGGCATATAAGATCGAGACACAGATGGCGTTCATCCCGAAATCAGACGAGGAGCAGGCGCAGATGATCACGCGCCTGGTGGACGGCAGGCTCTCCGCGTCCGAGCGAGCGGACGTCGAGGAGTGGGCGCGCCAGGAGCCCGACGTCGCGCGCGCGGTCGCGCGCGAGCGCCGCGTCGCAGCTGGTCTGCGCTCCGCCGGGCCCCAGCCGCCCGAGCGGCTGATCGAATCCGTCCGCGCGCGTCGCGAGACCCGGCGCGCGCGCGCCTCCGCTGCGGATGGCGCGCGGCCCCCCGGTTGGGCTCGCGCCCCACGGTGGCGGCCGGCGATAGGCCTCGCCGGCCTTGCCGCGGCGGGCGCTCTCGCGCTCGGGCTCGCGCTGTCCGTCGGTGGCGGCGGCGCGAGGCCAAGCGTTTCGGCGGCGGCGAGGCTCGCGTTTGCGCCCTCCACCGGGTCGGCGCCCGGCGTTCGCGACGCTCGTTACCTGGATGCCGCGTACGGCGGCGTGACATACCCCAACTACGTGGGTCAGTTCGGCGCCGTGCCGACGGGCGAGCGCAGCGACCGCATCGGCGGCCGCCGGGCGCTGACGGTTTTCTACCGTCTGAGCGACGGCTCGAGGCTCAGCTACACGGTGTTCTCCGGAAGGCCGGTCGCGCTCCCCGCCAACACCAGGACCGTGGTCGCATACGGCGTCGCGATGCACGTGTTCAGCACGTCGGGGCTTTCGGTCGTCACGCTCGTGCGCTCCGGTCGCACGTGCGTGCTGGCAGCGCCCACGAGCAGCCGGGCGGTAGTAGCGCTCGCGACCGCTCCATTGCGCGTCTGAGGTCTAGCGGGCGCCGAGCGAGCTCGGCGCGCCACGCGCAGGAGCTCGGTCAACGTCCGGGCGGGCGCGAACCCGAGGCGCGCGTACAGCTCCTTCGGGCGGTCTTCGTCGTCGGCGCAGATCCACAGGTCCCGGGCGCCGCGCGCGGCGGCGATCGCGGCGCACGTGATCGCCGTTCCCAGACCGCGCCCGCGATGCTCGGGGTCGACGTACACGTGTGTGATCTCTGCCGCCTCCCCCACCGTGACCGACTGCGTGAACGCGATCGGCCGATCGTGCTCGAGCACGGCGAGCACGCGCGCGCCGCGGCTGAGCGCGAGCTCGCGCGACTGGGCGGAGTACGAGTCCTGCTCGCCGAGCGTGATCTCGAAGTCCTCCCGGTGCCACGTGACCCGCAGGCGCTGCACGGCGTCGTAATCGACCGCCTGCACGAGCACGCCGTCGGGGCTGGGCGCGGGCGAGCGCTGGCGCATCCACAGCAGCCGCGTGGCTCTCCATCCGTGCGCCTCGAAGTCCGTCCTCACACGCTCGGCGGTCACGGCCAGGTCGAAGTCAACGCGACAGTGCGCGAGACCGTCCAGCGCCCGGTCGGCCACGGCCGCGAGCTCGGCGAAGCCGATCTGCGTGTCGCGCTCCACGCGCACGACGTTGTAGTCGAAGTAGCCGGGATAGCGGCTCGCGCGCACGACCGTGCCGTGCTCCCATGGCGTGAGCGTGTCGCACACGGCGCTGTGCAGGCTGTGGTGCCAGTCACGCGCGGCGGCGGCATCCTCGTCGAGCGCGATCGCATCCGCCATCGCCGCACACGATACGCGTGCGCGGGGGGCGCATTGGGACACGCATCACCCGGCCGATGAAGCGCTCGCCGAGCGCCTCTGCGTAGGCGGCGAAGCGCTGGGCCCCGCAGAAGCGATCGCCCGCGAAGCTCGTGCGCGAGCCTCGCCAGGGAGCGCAGCCAGACGGTCACCGGGCTCGACTCGTCGGCGGCGAACGCACGGAACTCGGCGCTCACGCACGCCCGCCGAAAGGTCGCGGTGCCGTCCTGAACGCCCGGCAGCGCCCCGTCGCGGCCGAACAGCGCGTGATCTCACGCCGGTCGAAGTCCTCGAGCGGATCGTCTTCGGGCACGTCGCGCTTGGCCATCCTCGCAGCTCCCCGTTCCAAAGTCGGTGCCGGCGGTGCTCGAGCGTTCGGTGCAGATCGCCTCGCGAGATGGCCTCAAAGGGCTGACGATCGGCGCGCTCGCGGCGGACTTCGGGGTGCACAAGAGCAGCGTGCACGCGCTGTTCGCGTCCAAGCAGGAGCTGCAGCTCGCCACGTTGGCCGCGGAACGCGCGATCCTGATCGAGCGGGTGATCGCGCCGGCGCTCCCGCGCGAGCTCGGCCTGGCGCGCTTGCGTGCGATCGGGGAGGCGTGGTGTGATATCGCGGGCGCCGCGTCGGGCCGCGAGCGCACAGCGCTCGGAACCTAGCGGCGTCAGTACCCTGGCGGACGCATCAGCCGGCTTCGCCGTGAGCCGCACGCGTGGCTCAACGAAACCGCAGCGCCCGACCCCGATGAACGCCGACCCCCAACCCGACCTCGCCGTGGCGCCCCCGGCCCCGATGAACGCCGACCCCCAACCCGACCTCGCCGCGCGCAACCCGGCCCCGATGAACGCCGAGCGTAGACCCGAGCTCGCGGGCGACTGCCTGGGCGTGGTCGCGGACGCGCGGGCGCGCTCGCGCGAGACGCTGGAGCTGGCGGCGCGCCACCTGGACTCCTCGCTCGTGGATGTGCTGCGGATCCTGGGCTTCGACGAGCAGTATGTCTCGGCGCAGGGGTCCTACGTGTACGACACGGCGGGTCGCGCGTACCTGGACTTCCACGGCGGCGAGGGCTTCGCGAGCCTGGGTCACAACCACCCGGACGTGCGCGAGGTGCTGCACGCGACGCTCGCGGCGGACCTGCTCGACGGCGTGCAGATCCACTACTCGCCGCTGGCGGGGATGCTCGCGGAGGCGCTCTCGGAGCGTCTGCCGCAGGGCCTCGACGCGGTGTTCTTCGCGAGCACCGGCGCGGAGGCGGTGGACTCGGCGATGAAGTTCGCGCGCGCCGCGACGCGCAGGCCGCGCCTGATCTCGTGCGAGAGCGGCTTTCACGGCGTGACGCTCGGGCCGCTGTCGCTGGTCGGCGACGAGTTCTTCAAGGAGGGCTTCGGCCCGCTGCTGCCCGGCTGCGAGCACGTCCCGTTCGGAGATCTGGCGCGCCTCGAGGCGCAGCTGCGCGCGAAGGACGTGGCGGCGTTCATCGTCGAGCCGGTCCAGGGACGGATGGTGACGCCCCCGCCCGAGGGCTATCTGCCGGGCGCCCAGGAGCTGTGCCGTCGTTACGGCACGATGTTCGTCGTCGATGAGATCCAGACGGGGCTGGGCCGCACCGGCAAGTGGTTCGCGCTCGAGCACTGGGGCCTGCAGCCGGACCTCGTGCTGGTCGGCAAGGCGCTGAGCGGTGGCTACATGCCGGTCGCGGCGATGGTGACCAGTCGCGAGCTCTACCAGAAGGCGGTGGGCACGCTCGAGCGCTCCTACGTGCACCAGTCGACGTTCGGGCGCAATCGCCTGTCGATGGCCGCGGGGCTGGCGACGCTGCGCGTGATCGAGCGCGATCGCCTGGTCGAGCACGCCGCGCGCATGAGCGCCGTGCTGTGCGAGGGGCTGTGTGAGCTGCAGCGGCGCTACGAGATGATCAAGGAGGTGCGCGCGAGCGGGCTGATGATCGGGATCGAGCTGGGCGCGCCGAGCACGCGCCTCGCGCGCCTGAGCTGGCGCCTGATCCACATGGCGAGCGAGGGGCTGTTTCCGCAGCTGATCGTGATCCCGCTGCATCGCGACCACGGCGTGATCACGATGGCGGCTGGCAAGAACGACGTGATCAAGCTGCTGCCGCCGCTGACGCTGTGCGAGAGCGAGGCGCGCAGCTTCCTCGCGGCGCTCGACGCGGTGCTCGCCGAGTGCCACGGCAGCTCGAGCAGGAACCTGGCGATCGTGCGCGAGATCGCCACCACGACGCTCCGGCGCAGGGCCCGCTTTACGCCCCGGTGAGCGAGCGTCCGCCGCTTCGCGAGCATCCCGTCGGTCCCCCGCGCGCGGGCACGTGCCTGGTGACGGGCGCGAGCGGGTTCATCGGCGGGCGCCTGACGGAGCGGCTCGCGCTCGAGGGCCACCGCGTGCGCTGCCTCGTGCGCGCGGACAGCGACACCTCGCGGCTGCGGCGGCTCGACGTCGAGCTCGCGGTCGGCGAGTTGCGCAGCGCGAGCTCGCTCGCGCTCGCGCTCGAAGGCTGCGAGAGCGTGTTCCACTGCGCGGCGCTGGTCTCGGACTGGGCGACGGTCGCCGAGATCGCGGCGACCAACGTCGAGGGCACGCGCAACCTGCTCGGGGCGGCCCTCGATGCGGGGGTGCGGCGGTTCATCCACTTCAGCACGACGGACGTGTATGGGCACCCGCGCGGCGGGGCGATCGAGGAGGGCCATGCGGCCGGGCGCTTCAGCAACTGGTACGCGCAGACGAAGCTCGACGCCGAGGCGGAGGTCCGGCGCGCCGAGCGCGAGCGCGCGCTCGAGGCCGTGATCCTGCGCCCGGCGACCGTCTACGGGCCGGGCTCGAGGGACGTGGTCGGCGAGATCGCGCGCGCGATCGAGGGTGGGCGCATGCTGCTGGTCGACGGCGGGCGCGCGCTGGCCGGCTTGTGCTACGTCGAGAACCTGATCGACGCCGCGCTGCTCGCGTTCGCCCACGAGGCGGCCCCGGGCCAGGCGTTCAACGTGTGCGACGGGCTGCGGGTCACGTGGAGGCAGTTCAGCGACGACCTGGCCGCGGGGCTCGGCTGCGCGAGGGTCCGCTGGAGCCTGCCCTACTGGCTGGCGAACGCGACCGGCTTCTCGCTCGAGCACGGCTACCGGCTGCTGCGCAGGAGCACCGGGGCGAGCACCCCGCCGCTGCTCTCGCGCCAGGCCGTGCAGGTGCTGGGCAGGGACCAGGACTTCAGCGCTCGCAAGGCACGCGAGCGGCTCGGGTGGTTGCCGCGCGTGGGCTACGCGGCCGGCCTGCGGGCGACGCTCGCGTGGCTGCGCGGCGAGTACCTCCGAACCGGGTGAGCTCGACGGGCAGCCCCGCGGCCGGGCGCTCGCCCCGGCAGCCGGCGCTGCTCGCGCGCAGCTGCGTCGCGGTGGGCTGCGTTGCGCCGCGCGCGCCCCCGCGGGCGTCTCTTGGCCCCGCGGGGGCGTGTGTGCGCGTCCCCCGTCGCGGCCCCCGTCCTTGAGGGCCGAGCTTTGCCTCTCCCGAAGCCCGCTACCAGCTCCCGTTTTCGCCTTCCGAGCAGCCGGTCTTGAGCGTCGGGCTGTGACAGGTGCGGGCGACCGTCCCGTCGGCCGCGCGCGTGATCGTCAGTTCATCGCCGTTGGTGGCGGTCGCGGTGAGGGTGTATCCGGCGCCTTCCGAGGTGGCGCTGGCGGCGCTCAGGTAGGCGTCGTGCCCGTTGGCGGCGATCGGGATCGTGGGCTCCTCGGCGGCGAGTCCCGCGGGGCTGAGACCGGCGTAGCTGCCCTGATGGTCGAGGACGTAGGTTTCGGTCGTGGTCTGGGCGTTGCGCACGAGTTCCTTGGCCTGCACGTCGGTGGCTTTCGTGGTGGTGCTGAGGAACGCCGGGATCGCGACCGCGGCGAGCACGCCGATGATCAGGATCACGACGAGCACTTCGGGGAGCGAGAAGCCGTCGCTGTGGCTCGCGCGCCGGGCGACGCGGCCGGCGCGTGCGGCGCGAGCGACGCGGCCGACGCGAGCGGCGCGGCCGACGCGGCCGGCGCGGGCGGCGCGGGCGGCGCGGCGGTGGGACGGGTTCGGCCGGGTGAGCGTCACGGCGGGGCCTCCTTGCGGTGCTGGCGGCCGGGCCGTCTCGGCGAGACCCCTGACTTTGCGACCCCGCCTCGCGACGGGTTTGCCCGTTCAGACTGGTTGTTGGGTGGCGGAGTGTGAGCGTCCGGGTCGCCGGATGGAAGCGAAATCGACCTGCGGGCGATTTTTTGGACGTATGTTCGAGACGCCCGCGACCCGCGCCTACGGCGGCGGGCGATGACCGTTCGCGAGCCGCTGCAGTTCGAGGTCGTACTGCTGGCGCTCGATCTCCTGCAGCGTGGGCGCCGCGTGGATTGGAGCGTTGGGGACGTGCGAGCGAAACGGCGCGGAGCCGTTCGGTCCGGCTGCGCGCGCGCGTGTGAGCAGCGAGCCGGCGGATTCTCTGATCCGGTAGGTGCCGGCGAGCAGGTCGGTGATCGCGTCGTCGATGTCCTGCGCGAGCAGGTGCACGTCGGGCAGCGCCTCGCGGTCGGCGTACACGCCGAAGCACGCCTGCTCGTCGACGGTGATCATGCCGATCGAGACGGCGTGGTGGTCGGCGAGCGGGACCATCGGGTGGACGGCCTGCAGCTGACAGCCGAGCATGTACATCGGCGCGGTCGGGCCGGGGATGTTGGAGACCACGAGGTTGAACGCGCGCGGGCTGGCGAACAGCCGCGAGAGCGCCTGCTGCACGGTGACGGGCGTGCGCGAGGCGGCCTTGAGCACGAGGTCCGCGCCCTCGGGCTCGCCCTCGCGCTTGCAGCGGCTCATGCTCGCGTGCACCTGGTAGAGGCGGCCGAGCGGGTCGGGGTCCTCGCAGGGCAGCTCGGCGAACACGAAGGAGATGTGGTTGCCCATTCCGTCCTCGGGGCTGCGCACGTTCACTGGGACCATGACCTTGAGCGTCAGCGGCTGCTCGCCGCGGCGGATCAGATAGGCGCGGATGCCGCCGGCGACGGCGGCGAGGATTACGTCGTTGACGGTGGTGCCGTATGCGCGCTTGATCGTCTGCAGGTCCTCGAGCGGGCGCTCGAGGCGCGCGAGCCGGCGCAGCGGCGAGAGCTGTTCGTTGAGCACGCTGACAGGCGCGGGGCGCAGCAGCTGGTTGAGCGCGCGCGTCGCGCGCGCGACGCCGGCGACGGTCTGGCGCGCGACGGGACCGGGTGAGCTGGCGAGCTTGAGCGGCAGCGCCAGCAGGTCGGCTTGCTGGCCGACCAGGTCGCGCAGCCCGCGCGCGAGCATCCACTCGCTCGCGGGCTCGGGCTGGGCGCGCCAGCGCTGCGGCTCGCACTCGACCGGCTCGGGCGTGGGGTCGAGCAGCAGGTAGGCGAGCTCGAGCGCGGCGAGCCCGTCGACCATGCAGTGGTGGGTCTTGCCGACGATCGCGAAGCGCCGCTCGGCGGCGTTCTCACAGATCCACATCTCCCACAGCGGGCGGTCGCGCCGCAGGGGGATCGACATGACCTCGTCGACGAGGTCCTCGAGCGAGCCGGGCGCCCAGTAGATGTGACGCTCGACCGAGAACGCCGGATCGTCGATCCACTCGGGCGCGTTCAGGCCGAGCGGGACGGACGCTAGCTTCTGACGGTAGCGCGGCGCGCGGCCGATGCGCAGCTCGATGTGGTCGCGCAGCTCGGGGAAGCTGGGCAGTCGCCCGCCCTCGCCGGCGGAGAACAGCGCGACCCAGCCGACGTGCATGTGCGCGGTGGGCGTCTCGACCGACAGGAAGGACGCATCGAGCGCGGACAGCCGCGGGCTCGTCATTCGGCGAGCACCAGCCGGGCGCGTGCGTCGTGGGTGACCGCCGCGCGCCCGGGCGCGGTCCGGCGCCCGTTGGCCGTCGCACGCGATATCCGCCTGCGTCCCCATTCGGCGGCGAGAGCGAATTTTATGAGGCGTTCGAAGTAGCCGTTCAGCGGCGCCGGTCTGATAGCGGCGCCGCGCAACGCGACACGCGCGCGGCGCTCGTCGAACCCGACGCGCATCGCGAAGTACGGGAAGAACACCTCGCTGCGCGCGAGCGCGCGCCGGGTGCGCTCGTCGGGCGCGGAGCGCAGCAGCAGCGGGTGCACGACCCGCCGGTAGAGGGCGGGCTCGATCAGGCGCGGCAGGGGCCGTTTGAAGAACGCGGTGGCCAGCTCGACGACCTCGCCGACGCTGCTGGCGTGGGTGCCGGCTGTGAGGTGGAAGGTTGCCCGGTCGGCCCCCCGCGACTGGCTCAGCGCGAACATCGCGTCGGCAACATAGTCGACGGGCACGACGTCAACCGGGGCGTCGCGGCGTGCGGGCAGCGCGGCGTAGGCTCCGCGCGAAAACGCGCGCAGCGGCCAGTAGAGCACGTTGAAGGACGTCGTCCAGCCGCTGTCGCGCTCGCCGACGATGATGCTCGGGCGGAAGATCGTGATCGGCAGCTGCGCGTGCGAGCGCTTGATCAGGCACTCGGCCTCGAACTTCGACTGCTCGTAGACGTTGCGAAAGCGCTGGCCGACGTCGAGGTCGTCCTCGCTGAAGCAGCCGACGTGCTCGCCGGCGACGTACGCGGTCGAGATGTAGGACATCCGGCGCAGCGCGCCGTGAGCGTGACAGCGCTCGGCGAACTCGAGCACGCGGCGGGTGCCGTCGACGTTGATCGCGCGTGTGGCCTGCGCCTCGAGCTCGAACGACACGGAGGCTGCGCTGTGCACGATCTCGTTGACGCGACCGACCAGCCGGTCGACGCCGCCGGCGACGCCCATCGCCGGTCGTGTGAGATCGCCGCGCACCGCGACGACCCGTTCCGTGTAGTCATGCCCGGCGCCGAACAGGTCGAGCAGCGTGCGGCGCATGCGCGCCTGCACGTCGGCCTCGTCGCGACCGCGCACGAGCGCGTACACGCGCCGCTCGCTGCGTTCGAGGTAGCGCGCGAGCAGCTCCATGCCGACGAACCCGGTCGCCCCGGTTAGGAACACGGCATCGGTTGTGTTGTCCACTGGCATCTCCGAGCTCGACACTGCGCAAAGCATCACGTACGAGTCGGCGTCAGCATGTCGAGCGCCTATTCCGCGCGCCTCCCGTTATCTCGCAATCACCGAGGAAATTGAGTGTGCGCGCGAGGCGCGGCTTAGCGCTCCAGCAGGTGCGCGCCGACGCTGGGACGCACCTCGCGCGCGTCGTGCGGCGGGCGCACGCCGGGGGCGAACAGGCCGAGCACGATCCCGCCGAAGCCGCCGCCCACCGGACGCGCACCGGCCGCGCCCGCGTCGTGCAGCCGTGCGACCGCGGCCTCGACGGCGGGCGTGGAGACCTCATACAGCTCGCGCAGGCTCACGTGCGAGGCGTCGAGCAGCCCGCCGAGCGCGCCGACGTCCCCGCTTGACAGCGCGCGGACGGCATCGAGCACGCGCTGGTTTTCGCCGAGCACGTGCTCGGCGCGGCGGCGCAGCGGCTGCGGCAGGGTCGCGATCGAGCGGGCGTCCGCCTCGCGCAGCGAGCTGACGCCCAGCAGCTCGCACGCGCGCGCGCATTCCGCGCGACGCTCGTTGTAGCCCGAGCCCGCGTGCACGTGGCGCTCGCCCGAGTCGAGCACGACGAAGCGCCAGTCCCCGAGCTCGAGCGCAACGGGCGCGACGGACAGCGAGCGGAAGTCGATGCACAGGGCCGTGTCGGGTGCGCCGTACAGCGAGGCGAGCTGGTCGAGCAGCCCGGTCCGCGCGCCGACCCACTCGTTCTCGACGCGCGAGCACACGCGCGCGAGCTCCGTGCGGTCGGCGCGCGCGAGCGCCTCGCCGGGCGCGCCGCGATCGCCGAGCTCGATCAGCGCGAGAGCGAGTGCGACCTCGAGCGCGGCCGAGGAGGACAGGCCGGAGCCGGGAGGCACCTGCCCGCTGATCTCGAGCTCGGCTCCCACGAGCGGGAAGCCCGCGGCGGCGAGCTCCGCGACGGTCCCGCGCGCGAACGCGCGCCACCCGGCGGCGCGCGCAGGCTGCTCGAGCGGAAACTCGTCGTGCTCGCCCAGATCGCTCGCCTGTGCCCTGATCCGCGGCGGGCGCGTCCCGTCGGCGCGCGCGCGCACGGTCACGCCCTCGGCGATCGCGAACGGCAGCGCGAGCCCCTGGTTGTAGTCGGTGTGCTCGCCGATCACGTTCACTCGACCGGGCGCGAACGCGGCGGCGCGCTCAGGCGGCACGCGCGATCGCCTGACGCAGGCTCGCGGCGGACTGCTCGGGCAGCGTGTCCGAGATGAACGTACCGGCGCCCTGCTCGGAGCCCGCGAGGTACTTGAGCTTGTCGGCGGTGCGCAGCGGCGGGTAGAACTCGACGTGCACGTGCCCGCCGCGACGCGCGCCCCCGGTGGGCGCCTGGTGGACGGCCATCACGTACGGGAAGCGCCGCTCGAACAGCGCGTCATAGCCGCGCTGCAGCGACTGCAGCGCGCCGGCGAGCGCGCGCAGCTCGTGCGGCTCGCAGTCGAGCAGGCTCGCGCGGTGCTCGCGCAGCACGACGTGCGCTTCGTAGGCCCAGCGCGCCGCGTAGGGCACGTACGTGACGACCGCGTCGTCGTGGGCGAGCAGCCGCCGCCCGTCCTCGAGCTCTGCCGCGATGAGCGCGCACGGCGCGCAGCCGCCGAGCCGCGCGTCGGCGTCGAGCTCGAGCGAGGGCACCGGCGGCAGGAACGGATAGCCGTAGATCTGCCCGTGCGGATGGTGCAGGGTGACCCCGACCTCGACGCCGCGGTTCTCGAAGATGTAGACGTAGTCGACGTCCTCGCGCGCGCCCAGCTCCCGATAGCGCTGGCGCCAAACCCAGACCAGGTCCTCGGCGCGCCGCGCCGAGAGCGTGGCGAGCGAGGCGTCGTGGTCGTCGGTGTACACGACCACCTCGGCCGCCCCGAGCGGCGCCTCGAACGCGGGGAAGCGGTTGTCGAAGACCGCGATCTCGAACGCCGGTACGGGGATCTCCGTCGGAGCTGCGCCGGGGCGGGTGGGACACAGCGGGCAGTGGTCGCGCGCGGGCAGGAACGTGCGCTCCTGGCGGTGGATCGCGTAGTCGACCTGCTCGCCGCGCAGCTCGTCGAAGCGAAGCTCGCTCAAGCGCGCCCGCTGTCGGCGTGGTGGTAGAGGATCAGCGCGCGCCCGTCGTCTTTGACCAGCCGCGTGAGGGCGAGCGGCCCGTAGCGCTCCGAGGCGAGCGGTCCGCAGCGCTCCGAGGCGAGCGGTCCGCAGCGCTCGGAGGCGAGCGGCGGATGCTCGTGGCCCGTGTCGGAGGCCCGCGGCGAGCGCCCAGCCGTGCCCGGCGTGCGCTCGTGCGGCTGCGCGTCGGCGCCGAGCGGCGAGCGCTCGGCGGGCGCCGGCCCCGTGGGGTTCGATGCCATGCGAGGAGGGTATACCCGGTTTGCGGCCCACGAAGCTTGGGCCCACGCAGCTGGCCGGTGCGCACGTCGAAGGCATCTCACCTTGCCAGGTACGCCACCCCGCCGTCCGAACGCAGAAGCCGTCGTCCGAACGCAGACCGTGGAATTTCCGAAAGATTGGGGTTGACTGCGCCGCCGCCAAGCGGGAGGCTAGTGCCGGATGTAGCTTGCGACCCAGCCAGGTGTTTTGAAAGCAGCGAATAGGAGGCACAGATGTCAGGCACCACCGAGCACGTCGAGGACGCGATCGAGCGCCTCGAGCACTTCGACCGGACGACGGAGCGGCCGGGCTTCGACAGGCGCGCGTTCCTGCGCCGGACGGCGCTCACGGGTGTCGCGGCCGGCTCTGTGGGCAGCCTGCTCAGCGCTTGCGGCTCGAGCGCGTCGAGCAGCAGCGGCTCTTCGAGCGTGTTCGGCTCACACCCGAAGTACAAATTCACGGTCGTCAACCACGTGACGACGAACACGTTCTTCGTCCCCACCCAGTACGGGATCGCGGACGCGTGCAACCTGCTGGGCTGCTCGTACGTGTGGACCGGCTCGGAAACCAGCAACGTCGGCCAGATGGTGGACGCGATCAACACGGCGGTGGCGAGCGGGGTGGACGGGATCGCGACGTCGCTGATCGACCTGCACGCGTTCAACTCGCCCGTCGAAGCCGCGCTGGAGGCCGGCATCCCGGTCGTCTCATACAACGCGGACGCCCCGACCAACAAGCGGCTCGCCTACATCGGACAGAACCTGAAACTGGCGGGCGAAAAGATGGGCGAACGGATCGTCGAAGCGGTGCCGGAAGGCGACGTCGCGCTGTTCATCGACACGCCCGGCTCCGCCAACCTGCAGCCCCGGATCGAAGGCGCGGAAAAGGCGATCAAGGCCTCCGGCAAGCCGATCGCGATCCACTCGATCGCCACCGGCACCTCCGAACCGGGCCAGCTGTCGATCATCGAAGCGTACTGGATCGGACACAAGGAAACGAAGGGCATGTACGCGGTCGCCGGGGACTCGACGGCGCAGCTCGGGAAAGTCATGCAGAAGTTCGGCCTCGTCGGGAAGGTCAAGGCCGGGGGCTTCGACCTCGCCGAAGCCACGCAGAAACTGCTGCACGAAGGCTACCTGGAATTCACGATCGACCAGCAGCCCTACCAGCAGGGTTTCCTGCCGATCCTGCAGCTGTTCTTCTGGCGCGTGTCGGGATCGCTCAGCGGCCCCGCGGAAGTGGACACCGGCCTGAAATTCCTCGACAAGGAAACGATCGCTCCGTACGTCGAATCGAAATCTCGCTACGAGGGAACCTCCTCGGCGGTCAAAGTGATCCCGATCAAGGCGGGAACCGTCGCCTAGCAGTGTCGAGCATCGCCAGAGAGACCACGCCCGGAGGGCCCGCATCGACGGCGGGCCCTCCGCGGTCGCGCCGCAGCGGCCGGGATGCGGTGATGAGGACCCTGCGCGAGCGCGTGCTCGGTCTGCGCGAGGGCAGCATCATCGTCGTCACGATCGTGACGGCGCTGTACTTCACGGCCGAGACGAGCAGCTTCGCCACCGGCGCCAACTTCAAGACGCTGCTGCCGTACTTCGCGCCGTACGCGATCATGGCGGCCGGCGAGGTGTTCGTGATGATCCTCGGCGAGATCGACCTGTCGATCGGCGCGATGTACCTGTTCGCGCCGTTCCTGTTCTACAAGCTCAACGTCTCCGCGGGCATCCCGCTGCTCCCGAGCGTCGTGATCGCGCTGCTCGTGTGCATGGCGGTCGGCTTCGCCAACGGCTTCGCCGTCGCGGTGATCGGCATCAACTCGTTCGTCGCGACGCTCGGCACGCTGTTCGCGTTCGAGGGGCTGGCACTGGTCGTCTCTCACGGCGAAACGAAGAGCACTCCGGGCGCAGAACCCCATCGCTCGGAAGTCAACGTCTCGCACGTCGTCAACGGCCACCACATCGTGCTCAAAGAAACGGTCATCCACGTCGGCACATTCGCGAAAATATTCGGCGCCGGCACCTATTCGGAGCTGATCTGGGCGCTGGTGATCGTGGTGATCCTGCAGGTGGCGCTGACGTTCACCCGCTGGGGGCTCTACACGGTGGCGATCGGCTCGAACAAGCTCGGCGCGGCGGAGGCGGGCGTGAGGGTCAGGTCCGTGATGATCCGCAACTACGTGCTGTGCGCCCTGACCGCCGGCCTCGTGGGGATCCTCGAGGCGGTGCGCGCCGGGACGACCGTGCCGGACCCCGCGAGCGCCAACGAAATCCTGTTCCTCGCGATCGCCGCGGGGGTGATCGGCGGGACGCTGCTGACCGGCGGCTCGGGCACGATCGTCGGCGCGCTGATCGGAGCGCTGTTCCTCGGGATCCTCAAGGACGGCCTGGTTTTGAAGGGCGTCAACGCCGACTACCTGCTGTTCTACACGGGCCTCGCGATTCTGATCGCGATGACCGTCAACATCTATGTCCAGCGCGCGCGCAGGGGGCACGGCGGCGGTGGCTGACCCGGCCCAGCCACTGGAACCGGACCTGCCGCCGAGCTCGGCGGCGGACGACGTGCTGCGCGTCGAGCACATCGCCAAGCGCTTCGGTCCGGTGACCGCGCTGCGGGACGTCAGCCTGCACCTGCGCAAGGGCGAGGTGCTCGGCCTGCTCGGCGACAACGGCGCGGGCAAGTCGACGCTGATCAAGATCATCTGCGGCTTCCAGAAGCAGGACGCCGGCCGGATGTTCCTGCACGGTCGGCCCTACCAGCCGAAAAGCGTCGACGACGCGCGCGCGAAGGGAATCGAGACCGTCTACCAGGACCTCGCGCTGATCGACGAACTGTCGGTCTACCACAACCTGTTCCTGCGCCGCGAGCGCCTGCTGCGCGGCCTGCCGCTGCTCGACAACCGCAAGATGAAGCGCGAAGCGCGCGCGGCGCTCGACGAGATCGGCATCCACATCCCGCGGATCGACGTGGCGGTGGCGCGCCTGTCGGGCGGCCAGCGCCAGGCGATCGCGGTCGCGCGCACGGTCAACTCCAACGCGGACATCATCCTGCTGGACGAGCCGCTCGCGGCGATGGGCGTGAAGGAGGGAGCGCAGATCCTCGACCTCGTCGCGCGCCTGAAGGCCGAGGGGCGCGTGTCGATCATCATGATCCTCCACAACTACGTGCAGGTGTTCGAGGCCTGCGACCGGGTGTCGATGATCCAGGAGGGGATGGTCGCGCTGGACAAGCCCACCGCGGAGACCTCCGTCGAGGAGCTGACGGAGCTGGTCGTCAACGAGTACCGCCGCGCGCGCGAAGCCACACACGAAGAACAAGCGGCGGGGGCCGGTGGCAGGAGTGCGTAGCGGCGTACGCGCAGGCCCGCGAACGGCGCGCCGCCGCGGGCGCGCGCGATCCGGCTGAGGAGTCCGCGATGCCGTTCGACCCCGCGCGCGCCGACGGCCTGTACGCGCCCGAGCCCGCCCGCTACGAGCGCATGCCCTACCGCCGGGTCGGCGCGAGCGGCATCCGCCTGCCCGCGATCTCACTCGGCCTGTGGCAGAACTTCGGCGATGACCGCCCGCTCGCGAACAGCCGCGCGATCGTGCGCCGCGCGTTCGACCTCGGCATCACGCACTTCGACCTGGCCAACAACTACGGGCCGCCGTACGGCGCCGCCGAGAAGAACTTCGGGCGCATCTTCGCCGAGGACCTGCGCCCGTACCGTGACGAGCTGATCATCGCGACCAAGGCGGGCTATGACCAGTGGCCGGGACCGTACGGCGAGTGGGGCTCGCGCAAGTACCTGCTGGCGAGCCTCGAGCAGAGCCTCGCGCGCATGGGCCTCGACTACGTCGACATCTTCTACTCCCACCGCTTCGACCCCGAGACGCCGCTGCGCGAGACGATCGGGGCGCTCGACAGCGCCGTGCGCGCTGGCAAGGCGCTGTACGTAGGGATCAGCTCCTACTCGCCGCGGCGCACCGAGGAGGCGATCGAGATCCTCGCGCAGCTCGGCACCCCGCTGCTGATCCACCAGCCCTCCTACTCGCTGCTGAACCGCTGGATCGAGCACGGGCTGCTGGACGTCCTGCAGCGTCACGGCGCCGGCGCGATCGCGTTCTCGCCGCTCGCCCAGGGCCTGCTGACCGATCGCTACCTGCACGGCGTGCCGGAGGACTCGCGCGTGCGCCGCGGCGAGGCCTTCGACGAGCGCCTGCTCAGCGAGGAGGCGCTCGCGCGCGTGCGCGCGCTGAATGAGATCGCCGCGGGGCGCGGGCAGTCGCTCGCGCAGATGGCGATCGCCTGGGTGCTGCGCGACCCGCGCGTCAGCTCGGCGCTGATCGGCGCGAGCAGCGTCGGCCAGCTCGAGCAGAACGTCGCGGCGCTCGACACCCTCGATTTCAGCGCCGGGCAGCTCGCCGAGATCGACCGCTACGCGATCGACAGCGACATCAACATCTGGGCGCCGTCGAGCGAGGCGTGAGCGTAGAGTTTGGCGGCGTGACGTTGGTGCTGATCAGCGGCGCGACCCGCGGCATCGGCCAGGCCGCCGTCCTCGAGCTCGCCCGCGAGGGGGCGGAGGTGGCGCTCGTCGGGCGCGACCCGGAGCGGGTCCAGGCGGTCGCGCGCGAGGCGCGCGCCGCGGGCGGCGGCGCGCCTGTGCACGAGCACGTCGCCGACCTGACGCTGATGAGCGAGGTGCGCGCGCTCGCCGAGGACGTCCTCGAGCGCTACGAGCGGATCGACGTGCTCGCGAACAACGCGGGCGCGCTGTTCGCCTCGCGCCGGGAGACCTCCGAGGGGCTCGAGCGCACGTTCGCGCTCAACCACCTCTCGCCGTTCCTGCTCACGAACCTGCTGCGCGAGCGGCTGGCGGGCGGGCGCGTGGTGACGACCGCGTCGGACGCCCACCAGACCGGGCGCCTGGACCTCGACGACCTGCAATCCACGAACGGCTACTCGGCGATGCGCGTGTACGGCACCTCCAAGCTGTGCAACATCCTGTTCACGCGCGAGCTCGCCAGGCGCGCGCCGGAGCTGCACGCCAACTGCTTTCACCCCGGGGTGGTGCGCACGGGCTTCGGCAAGAACGAGAACGGCTTGTGGAAGCTCGCGACGACGCTCGGCGCCCCGTTCTTCCGCTCGCCCGAGCGCGGCGCGCGCTCGCTGGTGTGGCTCGCGCTCTCCGAGCAGGCGGCCGCTCTCGACGGCGAGTACGTGCAGGACGAGAAGGTGCTCGCGCCGAGCGCTCAGGCCCGGGACGAGGCGCTCGCGGAGGGCCTGTGGGAGCGCAGCGCCGAGCTCGTCGGTCTCGCCGCCGACACGCGCGCCGCGTCCTGAAGCCGCTTCGCGTCGCCGGGCCGGGCGAGTCTCGTGTCGCGCGTCGCCCGCGAGCGCCGCGCGCTCGAAGCCGTGCCGGCCAGCGCGCTCCTGCTCGCGCCGCTGCCCGCGGGTGAGCCGCGGGGGATCTTCGGGGGATCTTCTTGGCAGCTGCCGAGTGAACTCATGATCGTCGCGCCCAGCTCGACGCCGTAGCCGTGCGCCAGAGGTTCGACTTCAGTACCTTTACGGGTCGTGACGCTCGAGCAGCTGAGCGAGTGCGTGCGGGAGTTCGAGCGCCTGTGAGCATGCGACTCGCTGACGCGGTGTTCGCGCCGGTGCGCTCGCAAACGGCCTTCGAGGAGACGGTCGAGCGGCTGGGCACGGCGATCAAGCTCGGCCTGCTCGCGCCCGGCTCGCAGCTGCCCGCCGAGCGTGAGCTGTGCGCGCGCCTCGGGATCGCGCGCTCGACGCTGCGCCAGGCGCTCACGGCGCTGAGCGACAGCGGCCACGTGTTCGCCACGCGCGGGCGCGGCGGCGGCACGTTCGTCGCCGATCCGCCGCCACCGTCCGACCCGCCTTCGGCGCGGATGCTCGCGCGGTGGCGCGAGACCTGTGACAGGCGCCTGGCGCTCGAGCTGGGCGTGGCGGTGCTGGCGGCCGAACGCGCCGCGAGCGAGGACCTCGACAGACTCGACGGGCTCGCGACCATGCTCGATGACTCGCTGGAGGACTTCTTCGCCTACCGCCGGGCGGACGTCCGCCTGCACGTGGGGCTCGCGGAGGCGACGCGCTCGACCGAGCTCGTGCGCGCGGCGACCGATACGCAGGGCGCGATCAGCGACCTGATCGCCTGCATCGCCCACCCGCCCGACGTGCTCGCCCGCTCGAACGCCCAGCACAGGCGCCTGCTCGCGGCCGTACGCGAGCGCGACGCGATGCGCGCGGCGCACGCGATGGCCGAGCACCTGCAGGGCACCGAGCAGATCCTCGCCAGCCTGCTGGCGGACACCGACACCTGACCTTTGTGTCCAATGGTGCGCGCGTCGGCTCAAGTGGTGGCGGCGCGCGGCCGAAACCCGAGGCAAACCAAGTCGCTCAGGGCAAACCCGTCGTGAGGCGGGGACGCAAAGCCAGGGATCTCTCGAAGACTGCCCAGCTGCCGACCTCGACGATCGCGCCGAGGAGGCGCGTTCCAGACATGGAGGTCCTGAGAAGATGCCTTACATAATCCGACCGAAGAGGGTTCGCAGAGCCGTCGCGATCCTGTTCGGCGCCACACTGCTCGCCTGCGCCGCCCCCGCGGTTGCGAGCGCGGCCTGTCCGTCGAGCCCGGCCTCGGAAGCGCTCGCGCGCTTTGGGGATCACGCGCTGTATGCGCTTCTACCGGGCAGCACGTTCGAATCGGGAGCGACGGGCTGGTCGCTGTCGGACGCGGAAGTCAACACCGAAGCTGGCGCGCTGGGCGCGAGCTCGCTGACGATCGACGGCGGCGGCCAGGCGATCTCGCCGGCCTTCTGCGTGAGCAGCGAATACCGGACGTTCCGGTTCTTCGCGCGCCAGGCGAGCAGCGCCGGCATGTGGCCGGGGTCGCTGAACGTGTCGTTGCTGTGGACGGACGTGTTCGGCAGGCCGCACGACACTCCCGTGGCCTCCCTGCAGCCTGGCAGCGAATGGACGCTCAGCCCGGTGCTGCAGCTGGCCAGCGCGCTGCCGCTGTGGATGCCGGGAAGCCACCTGCAGGTCCGGCTCGCGTTCCAGGCGAGCGGGAGCGGCTCGTGGGCGATCGACGATGTCTTCATCGACCCGTACAGCCGCTAGGTCAGCGCCGGCGGCGGGCACCGCCCGCCGCCGGGCGCCGAGGCGGGGGACGCGCGTCGCGCGAGCGAGGCGCGCGCGGCGATGAGCGCGCCCGCGCTGGAGGCCGGGGACGGGGCGATGAGCGCGCCCGCGCTTGAGGACGTTCGCTCCGCCGACCCGGTGGAGCGACTGCTGGAAGACTCGTGGCAGGCGCGCGGGCGGCGCTTCAGCGGGCGCGAGCTCGCCGCCGAGACGGTCGCCTCGGCGCTGTTCCTCGCTTGCGCTACCCCAATGGCGCTCGCGGCGCTCGCCTCCCACCGGATCGACTGGCCGCTGGTCGCGATGCTCGTGACCCTGTACGCGCTCGCCTCGCGCATGATCAAGTTCCCGATCGGCGCGGGCTACGTCGTCCCCTCCTATCTCGTGCTCGTGCCGATGCTGCTGCTGCTGCCGCCGGGCATCGTGCCGCTGCTCGCCGCATCCGGGCTCGTGCTCGGCACCCTCGGCCAGGTGCTGGCGAGCCGGGTGGGACCCGAGCGCGTGCTGTTCGCGATCCCCGACGCGTGGCACGCGCTGGGGCCGGCAGCCGTGCTGCTGATCGCCGGCCCCCTGCACGGCGGACTCCACGAGGCGGCCGTGTACGTCGTCGCATTCGTGGCTGGCTGCGTGATCGACCTCGCTTCCGCGACGTTGCGCGAGGCGGCCGCGATGGGCATCGCCTCGCGCGTGCAGTTTCGGGTGATCGCGCTCGTGTGGCTGATCGACGCGTCGATCGCGCCGCTCGGGCTGCTCGTCGCGCACGCCGCACGCCGTGACCCGGCGGAGGTGCTGTTGATGCTGCCGCTCAACGGCGTGCTGCTGCTGCTCTCGCGCGACCGCAGCGCGCGGATCGAGCAGGCGCTGCGCCGCCTGGACCTAGTGGCTCACCAGCGCACCCGCCTGCAGGCGGCGGTCCAGCGCCTGGGCGAGGCGTTCGCCGCCAAGCTCGACCTGCGGGCGCTGACCGAGATCGTCCTGCGCGGCTCGATCGAGGCGCTCGACGCGGACGCCGGCCAGCTCACGCTGAGCGGGCCGATGGACCCGCGCGCGCTCGAGATCAACCGCGACGAGCGGGTCGCGCCGGCTCTGGCCGCCGCGAGCGACGCGGCGCACGCCCGCGAGCGACCCTGCCAGCTCGAGCGCGGGGGCGTGTGGGCGCTCGCGCTGCCGTTCGGCTTCTCGAGCGACGCCGGGCGCGTGCGCGGCGCGCTCGCGGTCGCGCGCGAGGACCGCGCGTTTCGCGACGACGAGGAGGCGGTGATGGTCGGGCTGGTCGACCGTGCGCGCCAGGCCGCGGCGGAGATCTTCGCCCACCAGGTGCTGCGCGAGCAGGCGCTCACGGACGCCCTGACGGGGCTCGGCAACCGGCGCAAGCTGACCGCGGACCTCGAGGAGCGCCTGATCGACGCGTCCCCCTCGCGGCCGCTCGTGCTGATGATGTTCGACCTCGACGGCTTCAAGAGCTACAACGACACCTTCGGGCACCTCGCCGGGGACGCCGTGCTCGCGCGCCTGGGCGCCAAGCTCGCGGCGGCCGTTTCACGGTATGGGACCGCATACCGCCTGGGCGGCGACGAGTTCTGCACGCTCGTGGCGGTCAGCTCGGACGAGCTCGACACGGTCGTGTCCGCCGCGACCGCAGCCCTGCAGGAGCGCGGCGAGAAGTTCGCCGTGGGCGCCTCCTACGGCGCCGTGCTGCTGCCGCACGAGGCCATCAACCTCGACCACGCGCTGCAGATCGCCGACCAGCGCATGTACACGCGCAAGAAAGGCCGTCCGTCGCTCGCCGGCGACCAGACGCGCGACGTGCTGCTGCGGATCATCCACGCCAAGCAGCCCTCGCTCGAGAGCCACTCCGGCGAGGTCGCCGAGCTGTGCCTGGGCGTCGGCCGGCGGCTGGGGATGAGCGCCGAGCAGCTCGACGAGCTCGCGCGCGCAGCGGAGCTGCACGACGTCGGCAAGGTCGGCATCCCCGACGCGATCCTCCAGAAGCCCGGTCGCCTGAACGCGAAGGAGTGGGAGTTCATGCACCAGCACACGGTGCTCGGGGAGCGGATCCTCAGCGCCGCGCCCGCGCTGCGCCCGGTGGCGACGATCGTGCGCGCGACCCACGAGCGCTGGGACGGTCGCGGCTACCCCGACCGCCTCGCCGGCGAGGAGATCCCCCTGGGGTCGCGCATCATCGCCGCTTGCGACGCCTACGACGCGATGACCACCGACCGCGGCTACCGGCGCGCGATCGGCGCCGAGCACGCGCGCGAGGAGCTGCGGCGCGAGGCCGGCCACCAGTTTGACCCGGGCGTGACCGACGCGTTGCTGGCCGAGCTCGGCGAGCGCCGGGCCGCGGCGGCGGGCGCCGGCGGCGGCCGGCACGAGCGCGCGAGCGCCGAGCGCGGCCAGGCATCCGCGGAGCAGGACGTCATCGACTATCTGCGCGAGATGCTCGCGCGCCACGCGACCGCGTCCGCGCTGTAGC
This sequence comes from Solirubrobacteraceae bacterium, assembly GCA_035503075.1. Classification (GTDB taxonomy): domain Bacteria; phylum Actinomycetota; class Thermoleophilia; order Solirubrobacterales; family Solirubrobacteraceae; genus Palsa-744. The sequence continues at coordinate 20,893 of DATJTT010000061.1, read as the reverse complement.
TCCGCTCGCCCTGCGCTCGGACGCCGCAGTCTCGCCGCTCCCGAGCGCCGGCAGCGCGGCCGCGGCGAGCCCGCTAACCGCCGATCGGCGCCCGCGGGTTGCCGGCGCCGCCAGCGCGGCCGCACCGAGCCCCCTAACCGCCGATCGGCGCCCGCGGATTGCCGGCGCCGCCAGCGCGGCCGCACCGAGCCCGCTAACCGCCGATCGGCGCCCGCGGGTTGCCGCTCCAGAAGACCTGTGTGCCGATCGCGTCGATCACGTTCACGAGCACCAGGTTGAGCGCCATCGACCTGGCCGTCGCCTTGCCCACACCGACCGGGCCGCCGCTCGCGTTGTAGCCGTAATAGCAGCCGACCAGCACGATCGCCGTCGCCATCGTCATGCCCTTGATCACGCTGAACAGGTAGTCGCCGGGATTCTGGAACTGCCAGAAGATCAGCAGATAGCCGCCCGAGGACACGTATCCGAGCTGGCCCACGATCGCCAGATACGACGCGAGGTATGCCACACCGATCGCTCCCATATACATAAAAGGCAGCACCAGCCACGACGCCAGAAGTCGCGTCGCGCACAGGAACGTCATCGAGCTCACTCCCATCACCTCCAGCGCGTCGATCTCCTCGGAGATCCGCATCGCGCCGAGCTCGGCCACGATCCCCGTGCCCACCTTCGCGGCGAGCATGTACCCGAACACCAGCGGCACCGCCTCGCGCAGGTCGCACCACGCGGCGAACACGCCCGCGTACGCGGGCACCCCGGCGGCCTCGTTGAAGTACGCCGACTGGATCCCGCACGGGCCCAGTCCGGTGAAGAACACAAGCCCCCAGATCACCCCGGTCGAGCCCACGATCAGAATCCCCGCCTGGCGCAGCGTCTCGCCGAAGAACCTCAGCACCCGCAGGCTCACCACCTCGCGCAGCGTCGCGCCCACGAAGCCCGCGATCTCACCCGTCGACGCGAGCCATTCGCGCGGGAGCACGAGCAGCTCGCTCACCGTTACCCTCTCAGTCCGCTCTTGGCGGTAGAGGATCGAGTCCAGCAAGGACGCAGGGAGCGTAGTGTGCTTTGCACACGAGCGACCGAGGACGCCGCTGGACGAAGGTCATCGGCCGCCCAGGGCTCATTTGAGGATCACGATCTGCGGGTGGGTCGCGAGCAGCGTCTGCGTGAAGACGTAGTTGAACGCGCCGAACGCCAGGAACGCGATGACGACCGCCTCGTTGACCGCGCGCCCGACGCCCTCCGCGCCACCGGAGGCGGTCATGCCCTTGTAGCAGCACACGATCGCGATCATCGCGCCGAAGATCGAGGTCTTCAGCGCCGAGCCCCACAGGTCGGTGACCGTCGCGTTCGAGAACAGCCGACTCCAAAACGGCCCGAGCTGCCCGCCGAACTCGACGTCGGCGAGGATCCCGCCGAAGAAGCCGAACAGGATCGAGTACATGTTGAACAGGCCGGTCACGAGCATCAGCGACAGAAAGCGCGGCACGACCAGGTTCTTGACCGGGTCCACGCCCAGCACCTGCAGCGCGTCGAGCTCCTCGCGCACCTTGCGCGCGCCCAGATCCGCGGTGATCGCCGTCCCCCCCACTCCCGCGACCACCACCGCGGTGATCAGCGGCGCGATTTCGCGGACCACCTCGATCACGAAGAAGCCGCCCAGGAAGTCAACCGCGCCGAGCAGCCTCAGGAAGTTCGCCGCCTGCAGCCCCGGGGCCCCGTAGTCGATCGCGACCGTCGACAGCAGCAGCGGAAACCACACCAGGCGCAGCACGAACAGGAACTGCGAGACCAGCTCCCCGCCGTACGGATACGGCGGGCGGACCGTCGAGACGACCGTGCGCCCGGCGAGGATCATCATGTCCCCGAGCTCTTCGAGCACGCCCCGCACCGGACTGCCGACGTGCTCGGCGACGCTGCCGACCATCGCTCCTCCCTTGCTCGCGCTCGCCCGCGGACGCTGCGAGCTCACGCGCCGCCCGCCCGCGCTTTCCACGACACTGCCAGTGTACTAGATTATTAATACACTGTGTCCGGCGGCTACAGTTGTGGCTGTGAGCACACAGCGCGGGGACGCCCGGTCGTCCGCCCACGCGGGGGCGTTCAGCGCCGCGCTCAGGGTCGATCGCGCAGCTGAGATCCCGATCGGCGTGCAGCTCGCTTGGGCGCTGCGCACACGCATCCGCGACGGCCAGCTGACGCCCGGGCAGCGACTGCCGGGTCTGCGCGAGATCGCACACGCGACGGGCGTCAACGTCAACACCGTCCGCGCGGTCTACCAGCGACTCGAGCAGGAGGGCCTGATCGACAGCCAGCAGGGCAGCGGCACGTTCGTCGCCTCCGTCCCGCCGCGATCGTCCGTCGCCGCGAGCATCGCCGCGGACGCTGCCCGCGAGGCGCACGAGACGGGCGTCGACCCCCGCGAGGTCGCCGCGGCGCTCTACGCGGCGCCCGCCCTGGCGCCGCACGCCGGCAACGACACGGCCGCTCGCCGGCGACTGCTGCGTGAGCAGATCGCCGCGCTCGAGCGCACGCTCGGCGAGCTCGAGGCCAAACACCCGAGGCTCGCGCCGCCCGCCGCGCCCGCCCACGCGCAGCTCGGGCCGGCGCTGCTAGGCGTCGCCGCGCTCGAGGACATCCGCACGCAGCTCGTGCGTCGACTGAGCGTCGTGCAAACCGCGATCGACGCGCTCGCCGGCGACGCGCGCGCGGCCACGCGCGCAAGCGGGCGCACCCGCACAGCGCGGCCCAAGCCGGCGCCCGCGCGCGGACGCGCCGCCAAGACCGCGCCCGCGAGCCCGCGCAAACCCAAGGCGCCTGCCCCCAAGCCGGCTGCTCGGCCGCGCGCGGGCGGCGCGCCCGCCCCCGCCGGGGCGTGAGGCGCGTGGACGACGCGTACTTCCTCGTGGTCGTTCTCGGAGGGCCGCTGCTGCTGCTCGCGATCGCGATGCTCGCCGGGCACTTCTATCGCGAGGGCCCCGAGGAGCTGCTCGACTGGCGGCCGACGCGCTCGGCCGAGACGGAAGCCCGGCTCGAACGCAGCGACGTGCACCAGATGCTCGCCGCGCTCAACCGCTACAGGCGCCTGCGCGGCGCACCCGAGCGCTCGCTCGAGGAGCTCACCGAGCGCGCGTGGGGCTCGTTCGAGCCATAGGCCTCGACCGCACCGCGTGCTCGACTACTTGCGCGGGCACGGCGCGGTGTAGCTGACGGTGACCGTCTGGGGATTGGACTGTTCGCCGTTCTGGGCGAAGATCACTTCCGTCTTGACCGGAAAGCCGCGCTTGGGGCAGCTCGGCGGCACGCGACCGTAGTACACGGGCTTGCCGTGCGAGGTGAACGCCGAGCCGAACGTGCCCGTGATCGTCCTCACCGACGCATACGGGGCCCCCGGGACGCTCGCGACGAGCGGCACCGCGACGACCGCCTCCAGGCCGAAGCCGCCGGCGCCGTCGAGGTTGACGTAGTGGCCCTTGGAGAGGATTTCGAGCGACACCGGCGTGTGACCGTCGGCGAAGAACTCGATCCCGCCACCCGGTTTGTAGAACGAGAAGATTTCGACCGCCTCTTCGACGCGTTCGCCGCCGATCGTCACATAGCCGAGCGCCCTGCCGACGGGACCCGCGGCCGAGCCCTTCGGACACGCGATCGGGCCGGTCCGCAGGATCGTTTCTTCCGGACACGTCGGGAAGCCGCCCGGGTGCAGCACCGTCCCGGTCGGGAAGTACACGTTGATCCCGATCACCGGCGGCGGTGAGCCGAAGTATTCGTCGCCGCTGATTTCGTATTCGGTCCTCAGCAGCGACCCCGCGCCGAGGATGTAGCCGGTGTGCGCGAAGCCCGGGATCGGGAGCGGCTGCGCTTTGAACTTGACCGTCGGCGACGCGGAGGCGCTCGCCGTCGGCAGCGCCCAGGCGCTTGCGCTCGCGAGCGCCAGCGACACGCCGAAGGCGGCCAGCGACGCGGATCCTCGACGAGTCATCGCTCTGCTCTCATGGCGAACACGACAAACGTATCGCTCGGCGGGCGGCGCGGCTGCAGACCCCCGGCGGGCGCCGAGAACAGCTCGACGTCCAGCTCGACTGCGTTGAACGTGAACCGCATGCCAGGAGCGCGCCCGCGCTCTGCGCTCGGACCGGCGCGGGCGGGATCGCGGGCCGCGATCTCTCGCAGCAGCCGCTCCAGCCATGCGCCCAGCCGCGCGGCCGGCGCGATCCGCGGGCAGGGCACGACGCACGCATCGAGCCGCTCGTGGGGCGCGGCCCGGGTGAACGACACGAGCGCCGCGACGATCGCCTCGAGCTCGCCGGCGTGCAACGCGAGCGACGGCGCCGGCGCCCCCCACAGCCGGGCCTCGCGCGGGTCGAGCCCCGCCGCCGGTTCGGGCAGCGCGCGCAACCACTCCAGGCACGGCGCCGTGCTCGGGTCCTGAGATCCGCGCCGGAAGCGCCCCGCGTCGCGCACCGCGATCGCGTCGAGCTTCGCGGCGACCGCAGCGGCGAGATCGACCCCGTGTGCGTGTGCGAGCGCCGCCAGCAGGCGGTGCAGCTCGCCGAGCTCCTGCTCGAGCGAGGTCCAGCCCTCGAGCGAGCGGGGCGCCTTGGGGCCGTCGTAGTAGTTGACGATCCGCGCGACCCTCCCGGCGCTGACCGCCAGCCGCGCGATCGGGTCGCTCGGCCGCGCGACGTCCGCGCGGGCAGGCGCCGAGAGCGAATCGGGCTCGGCGACGTCCGCGAGGAACTGATCGCCGAGCGCCGCGGTGATGATCCACAGGTCGGCCAGCTCCGAGGCGAGGGCCTCGCCGGCGCCGGGCTGCGCGGCGATGATCTCAGCGAGCTCCCCCAGCTCCTCGAGGATCCGCGCGAGCGCCGCGAGCGGTCGCCAGTAGCCGCCGAGCCGCGCGAGCGCTTGGCGCACGCGCTGCTGGGTCGGCCCGCCGCGGCCCGTGAGCGTCTCAGCCAACCTGCACGAGCTCCACGCCGGCCGCCTCGAGCACGTCCTGGCCGTCGAGCAGCGCATAGCCGTCACGGAAGTACAGCCGCTCGATGCCCGCGTGCGCGAGCAGCTTGGCGCACGGCGGGCACGGGAAGTCCGTGACGTACAGCACGGCGCCCGCGGTCGCGCGGCCCTCGCGCGCCGCCCGCGCGATCAGCCGCGCCTCCGCGTGCGTGGCCGTGCTCAGCTCGAGCGCGACGCCTTTGCGGAAGTTGGCGCGCGGGTCCCCGACCGCGTACGCGCTCAGGCGATGGGGCTCGTGCTCGTTGCACGCCGTGAGCACCGTCCCGTCGCCCAGACGGATCGCCGCCCCGACCTGACGCCACCAGTCGACGCTCGCCGCGGCCCGCTCCTGCGCCGCGGCGATCAGCTCGGCCAGCCGCGCGTCCCCGAGCGCCGGCGGATCCCCGGCGGGCTGCGAGCCGGCGGCGGACACGGCCCGCGCGCCGGGGCGCAGCAGCTGCGCGGTCCGCGACTTGTCCCAGCGCAGGAACACCGTGTCATAGCGGACCTCGCAGCCCGCGAAGAAGCGCTCGACCAGCCGGTAGCTGACGTCCTCGGCCGGCAGCGTGATCAGCGGCGCCCGCAGCGCGAGCGCGCGAGCGCCCGGCTCGTCGAGCACCTCGACGCGCGCGCACGTGCCCCACGCCGCGATCGCGCTGGCCAGCAGGTGCGCGTCCAGGCAACGGATGTCCTTGGCGAGCGGGCGGTAGTCGGCATACAGCTCCGGGCCGATCAGGTACAGCGGCCGCCCCCCGGCGTGGGCGTCCAGAAAGCGCCGGTAGCCCTCGTGCAAGACCGGGATGTACGCGACGACCGCCTCGCTCGTGGGCGCTTCGGCGACGGCCTCGCTCATGCGCGCTTGAGGATGCTGTCGATCAGGCCCGGGAGGACTTCCGCGAGCTTCGGCCCGAGGCGCTCCCCGAGGTTCATGTACATCTGGCGGATGCGCTCGCTGGTCGTGACCGACGCCTGGCGCTCGACGACCTCGATCTGCCCGCACAGCTCATCCAGGGCCGTCAGCTCCTCGGCGCCGTAGGAGTGATCGGCGGTCAGCACGAGCACGTCCGGACGAACCGCGTCGATCAACGCCCAGCGCCGTTCGCCGTCCTCCTTCAGGTAGATCAGGTCGACCGGCCGCTGGTAGGCGAGCATCTCCAGGCGCTCGTCCTCGGGCACCATCGGCCGGTCCGGCCCCTTGCGCCGCTGGATCTTCGCATCGCTGTCAACGCCCACCGCGAGCACGTCGCCCAGCTGCTTGGCGCGCGCCAGGTACTTGACGTGGCCCAGGTGGATCAGGTCGAAGGACCCCGAGGTGAGCACCACGCGGTAGCCGAGCCCCTTGAGGTGGGTGACGGTGCGCGTCATCTCCTCGAGGCTCGGGATCAGGCGATCCTCGAAGTTGACGTTTGGGCTCAGGATGCCGCTGGTGACTGCCATCGATCCTCTTCGGCTGGTGCGAGCAAGCACGATATCGGCGTCCGCGGTCACGGCTCGGTCCATCTGGCAGAGTGGTCAGACTGCCCCATCCGGGCGCCCAGAGCGCGACCGAGACACACGCCGATGCCCGCCTATCTGCCATACGAGGAGCGCCCTCCGAGCACCGCCTACCGGGACATGCTCGGCGCGATCCGCGACGGCGGCGTGCGCGTCCAGACCAAGCACGGCCAGGACGCGCTCGCGCTCGCCGGCCACTGCATGCGCTTTCCGCTCGCGCACGGCGCGGCGGTCATCACCGAGCGCTCGATCAAGGGCTTCGTCGGCAAGGCGATCGGCGAGCTGTGCGCGTTCATCAACGGCGCGCGCACGCTCGACGAGCTCGCGGCCTTCGGCTGCGACTGGTGGGAGCCGTGGGCGACGCCGCAGAAGTGCCAGGCGCGCGGGCTTGCGCCGGGCGATCTCGGCCCGGGCTCCTACGGGCACGCGTTCAGGAACTTCACGACCGACCTGGACGGCGATGACCCGGGCTTCGACCAGCTCGCGCACCTGGTCCGCAAGCTGCGCGACCTGCCGCGCGACCGCACGGCGCTGATCAGCCCGTGGATCCCCGACGCCAACCACCGCGAGGCCGGCGTGCGCTCGCGCAACACGATCGCCCCCTGCCACGGCTGGCTGCACGCGCTCGTGTTCGGCGAGGAGCTGCACCTGATCCACAACCAGCGCTCGGGCGACACCCCGATCGGGGTGCCGTCGAACATGGCGCAGTACACGGCGCTCGGCCTGATGCTCGAGCAGCTCACGGGCTATGAGCTCGTCGAGTACGTGCACTGGATCCAGTACGCGCACATCTACGCCGACCAGCTGCCGGCGGTGCAGGAGATGCTCTCGCGCGAGCCGCGCGCGCTGCCGACGCTGGCGCTGACGCACGCCGGCCGGCGGGTCACCGACATCCACGACTTCCGCGCCGAGCACTTCGAGCTCAGCGACTACCACCCGCACCCCGCGATCGCGGGCATTCCGGTCGCGACCTGAGGTGATCTCGATCGTGGTCGCGCGTGCGAGCAACGGCGTGATCGGGCGCGACGGCGGGCTGCCCTGGCGGCTGCCCAGCGACATGCGCCGCTTTCGCGAGCTGACGAGCGGCGGCACGGTGCTGATGGGGCGCAAGACCTTCGAGTCGCTGCCCGCCGCCTACCGGCCGCTGCCCGGCCGGCGCAACCTCGTGCTCAGCTCGAGCGCCGGCTACGCGGCCGAGGGCGCCGAGGTGTTCCCCGATCTGGGCTCCGCGCTGCGGGCATGCGCGGGCGAGTGCTTCGTGATCGGCGGCGGCGCCGTCTACCGCGAGGCGCTCGCGCTCGCGGATCGCGCATACGTGACGGAGGTCGCGGGCGAGATCGGCGGCGACGCGCTGTTCCCCGAGCTCGCCCCCGACGAGTGGCGCTGCGTGGAGCGTGGAGCGCCGATCACAGAGGACGAGCACAGCTTCAGCTTCTGCGTGTATGAGCGCGCCGGGCGAGCCTCGTGAGCGCGTCGTCCGAGCCCCTGTACTGCCTCGAGGCCGCGCGCAGCGCCGAGCAGCGCGGCTACATGCAGCGGCTTGCGCGTGCCGGCGTTTGCATCTTCTGCCCCGAGCACGTCCGCGAGCGCCAGCGCGAGCCGATCGAGCACTGGGGCCGGCACTGGTATGTGAAGAAGAACGACTACCCGTACGAGGGCGCAAGCGCCCACTACCTGATCGTCGCCGTCGCCCACGTGGTCCGCTTCGAGGAGCTGCCCGACGAGGCCGGCGCGGAGCTGTGGGCGATCAAGCGGCGGCTGCGTTCACGGCTGCAGGCGGCTGCATTCGCGACGGTCGAACGCAGCGGCGACATGCACTACAACGGCGGCAGCGTCGCGCACCTGCACGTTCACCTGGTCGCGCTCGAGCGCGCGCCGGCGGCGACGGTCCGCTTTCGCGTCAGCGCCCACGGGCGCGGGGACCAGGGCCGGCCGAGCTGAGCCGGCTCAGCGCCGAAGGTGCGCCGGGTTGGAGCGCTTGCGCTGCTTCTGCACTCCCGGGAAGACCGCGTCGAAATCGCGAAACAGCGACTTGTAGCTGCGTGGCAGCCGATAGCTCTTCTTCTGGAACTCGTCGGGCAGCTCCTCGAGCTCCACGACCTCGCTCCAGCCGCCCGCGAGCGGGCGCGCGTAGTACGGATAGATGGCGGGGACGCCCGTGACGCACACGACCGAGATCGGCACGCCGAGCGCTCGCGCCGCGGCAACGCGATGCAGCCCGTCGCCGATCAGCAGCACGCTGCGTCCGTCCGGCGCGCGTGACTCCTCGACGATCGGGGGGATCACCGGGATCGTCTCGCGCGGCTCGCCGGATGTGCGTATGTACGCCCCTCCATCCAGCGAAAACAGATCGACCCCGCGACACATGAGCGCCGCGCGCAGCTCTGTCAGCCTCGCGATCGTCGGTCTCAGGACGTAGCGCTGGGCGGGGCTGAGCAGCGCCGGCTCGACCGCCGGCAGCAGCTCGAGCGTGGCGTCCGCATAGGGGCGCGCTTTGCCGAAGCCGCGCAGCCGGGTCTGCCTGAGACGGCGCAGCAGCTCCTCGCGATCGAAGCGCGCCAGCGACAGGATGCGCGGGCCGTGCGCTCGATGCCCAGGGCCGTCTTCCCCGCCCACGAGCTGCTCGGAGGCGGCGCGCGCGGGCGCTGGCCGTGCCGGCCCGACGGGCGCGGACCGTGCGGGCGCTGGCTGTGCGGGCGCGACGGGCGCGGACCGTGCGGGCGCTGGCTGTGCGGGCGCGACGGGCTCGGGGGAGCTCACGCGCGCACCTGCGGGGGCGCCGCGCGCGCCTGCTCGGCTCGACGCAGCGGCGGCTCGCCGCGCAGCCGCGCCTCGGCGCGCGCCAGCTCCTGCCCGAGCCACAGCGCATGCGCGAGCAGGCTGACGGCCATCTCGGCGCCGATCTCCGAAGCGAGCCGGGCCGCGCTGTCGCCCTCGTAGCGCCTGACCAGCACGCCTTCGAAGCGGTGCTCGGCCACGATGCAGCCTCGCTGCCGGTCGACGGTGACGAGGAAGTAGCCGTTCGGGTCCTGGCGCAGCGAGTACTTGCCGCTGTCGTAATCGTGGTCGTCGTCGCGCTTCCAGCGCTCCTCGATCGCGAGCGCGAGGTCGTAGCGGGGGCTGCGCGGGTCGAGCGAGAGCGAGTGGCTGATCACGGTGATCGCGCCGACTCCCATCTCGCTGGCCTCGGCGACGTGGCGCTGGACCGCCATCAACCCGTACACGTTGCGCAGCCACGCCGAGAGCAGGTTGTGCGAGCGGAAGGTCGCGGTCAGGCACAAGGCGCCGCCGAGCCGCCGGAAGAAGAGCGTGACCAGACACGGAGTCGAGTGCCCCCCCTCGCCCGGCCCGTCCGGCAGATCCAGCGACGTGTCCCATACGGCGATGAACGCGTGCCGCGACTCGGGATCGGCGCGCAGCGTCTCGATCGCCGCGGCCAGGCTGTCAAGCGCGGCGCCCTCGCGCCGGAAGTGGGCGCGCAGGCGGTTGCCGTACGTGTAGGGGATGCCCTGGGGCAGCTCCGGGTCCAGCATTCCCGACCCGTATTCGAGCAGCTCGAGCAGGCGAAACCCGTAGCTCGAAAGCGCCGACTCGGAGTCCGGGGCCGGCTCGCTGATCACGGCGCGCGCGTTCAGGAGCTCCAGGCGCGGTCCGCTTCGCAGCCTCGTCGGGCGCCCGAATCGCACGGCCCGCACGACCAGCTCCTCCCAGCAGCCGAGCGGCGTCCGCCGCTGCACGTGATGCGCCGCGAGCGCCGACGGTCGCCGCGAGCGCTCGCCCGCCGGCTGGATCGACATGTCCACTCGCACGCGCTCGGGCGGCGGCGAAGCATCGCGTGGGAGCTCGCGCAGGCAGTCGCTCAGGTCCTCGGCGAGGCGCGCGCTCGAGAGCTTGCCGAGATAGCGGAAGCTGAGCCGCTCGCGCAGGCGCCGCTCGTCGAACTCGCGAATCGACGGGAACACCCTGTCCGTGCCGACGATCCGTCTCATCGGCAGGCCGAGCATCACCGTGTCCTCGGTGCCGAGCGCGAGGAACGCCTCGATCTCCTGACAGCTGCGCAGCCCGAGGTCCTCGCCGATCGCGATCACGTGCCGGACCTGGGGGTTGTACAGGAGGTTGCAGAACATCGCGTACATCCCGTCGCCGTACAGGTTCGAGATCACCGCGACGCGGCTGCGGGTCTCGTCGAGGATCTCGGGCGAGATCGCCTCGAGCCGCCGCTCGGCCGAGCGCAGCGGGGACCACAGCGTGACCACGCCGACGTCCCCCGCGGGGTTGACCAGACGCAGAAGCTCGCCGTGGTAGAGCGCCTGAAACGGCGGCGCGTCGACGGCGGCGACGGGCTGTTCTGCCGATCGGTCCTGCGCCACACCCCAAGGATCGCAGACCGCATCTGCGCAGCGGCGCTCTCGCGCCACTGTCGGGCTGCGGGGCCGCGCCCGCCACGTCGGCGGGCGGGGACGTGCGCGACTGTGAGCTGCGTGCAATCCTTGCCTCGTGAGCGTTGTTGCAAGGCCCCGGGCGGCGGACGCGCTGCGTCTCGGGCGACGCAGGTTCCTGGCGCCCGAACGAATCGACATGGGCGTGCTCGCGGATGAGCTGGGCGTCAACCGGGTGACGCTCTACCGCTGGTTCGGCTCGCGCGATGACTTCATCGTCGAGGTCGTGTGGTCGCTGGCGCTGCGCGCGTTCGACTACGTCGAGGCGAAAGTGCGCGGCAGCGGCGCCGAGCGGGTGGTCGCGATCGTCAGCGGCTTTCTGGAGACGATCATCAACAACCCGGGCGTGCGACGCTGGCTGGGCGAAGACGGCGAGCACGCGATGCGCCTGCTGACCGGGCCGCGCACGAGCTTCCAGCGGCGCCTGATCGATGCCATTCAGCGCCTGCTCGAGCAAGAAGCCGCGGCCGCGCGACTGCAGCTGCCGGTGGACCTGCGCGAGCTCGCGTACGTGATCGTGCGCGTGATCGAGTCCTACACGTATCTCGACATGATCACCGGCGAACAGCCGGACGCCCGGCGCGCCGAGCCGATCCTGCGGATGCTCCTCAGGGTCGAGCCCTAGCCGCGCCCGCTCCGGCGGCGGCTCGTGCGTCGGCAGCGTAGCTTTCCGCACCGTAAAAGCGAACTTATACTGAGTACGGAATCCAGCGCGAGCGTCGATAACGATGACCATGAGGAGTGCGCTACACGAGGGTCCCGGGGGGCAACGAACGCGCGGCGCGAGCGCCGCGGTGCTGGTCGAGGTGTTGAGCGAGCGCAGCCACGGCCTGATCCAGGACTACGTGCGGATCGCCCAGCTCGCCGGCGAGACGGCCCGACGCTTCGACCTGCCCGAGGATGAGGTCGCGAGCATCGAACTCGCGGCTCGCCTGCACGACATCGGGATCGTCGCACTCCCGGACGCGCTCCTGCACAAGCCCGGGCCGCTGAACATGCAGGAGTGGACGCTCATGCGCAGCCACACCGAGATCGGCGCGCGGATCATCGGCGCCGACCCCGCGCTCGCAGACGTCGCCGCGCTCGTGCGCTCCCACCACGAGCGCTACGACGGCCGCGGCTACCCGGACGGGCTCGCCGGCGAGGAGATCCCCCTCGGCGCGTGCATCATCGCCGTCTGCGACTCGTTCGTGGCGATGATGCGCAAGCGCTCATACATCGACGCGATCACGGTCGTCGAGGCCGTCGCCGAGCTGCACCGCTGCGCGGGCTCGCAATTCCGTCCCGACGTCGTGGAGGTCTTCGAAGAGGCCTTCCACGAGCTGTTCGCGTAGAGGCGCCGGCAGCTCGCCGCATGGTGCCTGTCGGCGAGTGGCCGATCCCCGAAGTCGCGGCCCCGGCGGCGGCTGCGGGTGTTGAGCGATAGGGAGTAGCGTTCACCGCGATGAGCGCGGCCAGCGACCTCAGCGAGGAGACGCTCAGGAGGCTGGCTCAGACGAGCGCCGAGCAGGAGACGGTTCTCAGCCTGTATCTCGACCTCGACCCGCAGCGCTTCGCAACGGCGCCTGCGCGCGCCAGCGAGATCGATTCGCTGCTGGACGGCGCCCATCGCGAGATCGAGTCCGGCGGGCGCTCGCACGCGGAGCACATGGCGCTGCGTGCCAGCCTGGAGCGCGCCCGCGGGCTGCTCGCAGAGGATTCATGGCCCAAGGGCGCACGTGCGCTCGCCGTGTTCGTGTGCGAGCCGCTCGAGCTCGCCGAGGTGCTGCGGCTGCCCCACCCGGTGACGAGCGCATACGTGGTCTCGGACGCCCCGTTCATCGCCCCGCTGACCGAGGCCGGACCGCCGGGCAGCGTGTGCGTGGCGCTCATCGACGAGCGCTTCGCGCGGATCCTGCGGGGCTCGGCCGAGCGCCTTCACGAGGCGGTCTCATTCGGCGACGACGTCCACGGCCGCCAGGACCAGGGCGGCTGGTCGCAGGCGCGCTACCAGCGCTCCCGCCACGAAGACATCAAGGCGCACCTGCGCCACGTCGCGCGCTCCCTTCAGCGGCTGCTGATGGTCGCGCCCTACGATCGCCTGCTGATCGCGTGCACCGAGCAGCTGTGGCCGCGCGTGCGGGAGCAGCTGCCCGCCGAGGTGCGCGCGCGCCTCCACGACGAGCGCCTGTCGCTCGACGTCGGTGACGCCGGCATCGAGCGCGTCGTGGCGGCGACCGAAGCGGCGCTCGCCGACGAGCACCGCGCGCATGTGGACGGGGTGCTCGCGCAGCTGCGCGAGCACCGCGCGCGCGACGAGGGCCAGCTCGCGGCGATCGGGCTCGAGGACGTGCTCGAGGCGCTCGTCGAGCGGCGCGTGGCCGCGCTTCTCTACCGGGCCGACCTGAGTCTGCCGGGGGTCCTGTGCCCTCGCTGCGGCTGGATGGGCACCGGCGGTGAGGCGTGTCCGCTCGACGGCGGCCCGCTCGAGCGGCGCGCGAACATCGTCGAGGACGGCGTCCAATCGGCGGTCACCCAGTCCGCGGAGATCCTGCCGTTGCGCGACCGCCCCGAGCTCGAGCCCCTCGGCGGCATCGCCGCCACGCTGCGCTACTGACCGGCGTCGAGCACTCGTCGAGCGTTCCCGGCGGTGGCTAGCGCGCTCGATCGCGCCCGACGCGGCCGCGCGTCGCCGCGGGCGCTTGGCGCCACGCCCGAGTCCTGGCCCGAGCGACGCGGGCCAGGACTCTGTGAGCGGGCAGTCGCTACCGCGCTTGACGGCGTCCGCGCTACAGGCTCGCGCCGTAGTTGGTGCACGTCGCCGTGAACGACGGGTTGGGACTCGAGCTGAGCTGGTTGAGCACGTTCTGCAGCGCAGGGGAGTCCTCGATCATGCCGATGTGCCCAGTCGGGTCATTCGGGCACTGGCTTTGGAGCGTGATGTCGGTCACGTCCGGGCCGCTGAGGAACGCGTTGGTGTATGGCGTGACGATCTCGTCATGGGTGCTCTCGATCACGACGTAGCGCGGCCCGGGGACCGTGTCCCCGCCCGCGAAAAGGTGCGTCTCGAAGGCCGAGCCCTGCTCCTGCTGTACGAGCGAGGGCGCGCCGATGTCCTCGAGGAGCCCCGCGAGCACCGATGCGAATGGGAGCTTTTCGAGCAATGTCGTGAGCCCGTCGAGCGTCGTGCCGTGGTTGCTCGGCGCGAGCCCGATCAGGACATTGACCTTGCTGGCGCCGCCCAGGAACTTGATGTAGTAGTTGGGCATCATCCCGCCTTGGGAGTGACCCACGATGTCGACCTTCGACGCCCCGGTCCGCGAGAGCACCGAGTTGACGAAGCTCGAGAGTTCTTCGGCCGACTTTTCGATGTAGCCGAGGCCGTCCACGCGGCCGCCCAGCGACAGCGACGTTTCTCCGTAGTTGAACGCGTACACGCAGTAGCCGGCGTTGGCCAGCAGCGGCGACAGCGTCACCCAGTTGGACCCCTCGTCCTCAGCCGTTCCATGGACGAGCACGACCGGATACGGATGCGCTGCGCTTGGCTTGCAGCCGTCGTTCGCTCCAGCCAGCTGCGTCGGAGTGAACAGCTCGGCCGTGACGAAGTCAGAAAGAGCTTCGTTTCCATACGGGACGTGCAACGTGGTCGCGCTCGCTGTCGCCGGGATGGCGAGGGCGGGCACGGCGCCGATGAGCAGGGTGCTGACGAATGCGGCGGCGATGTTGCGAACCCGCCGAGAGTTGACTGCGATTGACACCTCAGGACCTCCTGTCGTACCGCGAAGATCGCGATTGTTGAGGTCGGTAGCCGGGCGGTCTCGGAGAGATCCCTGGCTTTGCGTCCCCGCCTCGCGACGGGTTTGCCCTGAGCGACTTATTACTTTGCTCGGGGTGTCGCCAGGCCGCGCGAGCTGCTTGAGAATTGGGAACAGGGCGTGGACGAAAGGGCCGACGTGCTTTGCCGCTCGTGTCGTCCCTTTGGGCCGATGTCTGCGGTTCGGCCCGTATCGTGTCGGGGCGCCTGGCGCTAATGATCCAGCCCGCCCGGCCGATATGGGTCGGACGAGAACATTCGCGGACCGCGCCTTCCGGGCCGCGAGCGGCGAGCGCATGAATCCACAGCGACGGACCCGAGCCAGGCGGCGAGCAAGCACGAGCGCGAGACTCGCGCGTCGCGTCGCACTGTGCGTTCTGCTCGGACAGCTCGTCTGGACGGGTGCGGCGCCGGCGTCACCGGTGTCTGTCGGCCACTCGGGGTGGACCTGGGGCGATCCAACGCCGCAGGGCTCGAGCCTCAGCGCCGTCGCGTTCCGCGGCTCCGTGGGCTACGCAGTAGGCATCTTTGGAACGGTGCTCCGTTCCGAAGATGGCGGCGAAGCCTGGGAAGGTCTTGCGAGCGGCACTCGCAACAATCTCTCGCTGCTGCAGGAGCTCAACCCCGCGACGGTGATCGTCGCCGGCGGTTGCACGGTCCGGGAGTCCGTGAATGCAGGAGCAAGCTTCACGCCGATCCCGATTATCGGCTCGGAAAGCAAGTGCCCATCCGAAGTTGCTGCGATGTCCTTCTTCGAAGCGACGGCGGGCTTTGTCGAGCTCGAGGACGGGACCGTCCTGCTCACGAGCGAAGCGGGGCGGACGGTGACGAGCAAGACGCCGGTTCCGCTTGGCGGCGGGACGCCGCAGCAGCTGCTGTTCCTCTCGCCGACGACCGGCTTCGCGGTCGTCGGCGGCGCCGGCGGCGGGCGGATCTACCGTACGACCGACGGCGCGAACTCGTGGACGCAGGTGGCTTCGGCTCCGGCGTCGCTGTCGGAACTCACGTTCGTGACGCCGACGAGCGCCTATGCGGTCGGCGCAGACAGCACCGTGCTCGAGAGCGCCGACGAAGGCACGAGCTGGACGGCGCTTGCGCTGACGCTGCCGCCTGGCACTTCGCCGCTGACCCTGACCCACATCGCGTGCGGCGACGCGCTGCACTGTCTGATGACCACCCCCCGCGCGCCACTCGGGCTCGGCAACGTGCTGGTCCGCACAACGGACGGCGGCATGACGGGATCGCTCGTTTCGGCGTCGGAAGCCAGCCTGCTTTCAGTTGCGTTCTCCAGCGCCTCGAACGTGGTGGCGGTCGGCGAATATGGCGCCACCGTGCTGTCCTCGAATGGCGGGGCGAGCTTCCCCACCGTCATATCCCATAACCTCGGCCGGGGGCTGCTGGGCGTGATCCGGTTGGGTGAATCCCCGTTCGACGCATATGTGCCGTGGCCGGCGGGCCAGATCGCCGCCACCACGAACGGCGGCGACACATGGAGCCTGCTCCGGGTGCCGACCGGCGAGAGCATCGAGGACGTTGCGTTCCCGACCACGAGCGTCGGCTACGCGCTGGACAGCGGCGGCGATGTCTTCGGCACGACGGACGGCGGCCTGAGCTGGTCGATCCTGAACGCGAGTGGCAACCCGGCGGTCTCGCTGCTTGCGCCCACCACCGAAACGGTGCTGTTGATCGGGCCGCGAGGGATACGCCGCTCGACCGACGGGGGGCGGAGCTTCCAAGAGGTTGGCGGACAGGTCCTCGATGCCGGCCACCACCATGGACGCCGCGGCTATCAGCTCGCCGGCTTTGATCTTTCGCGCGGCGGAGAGCTCGCCCGCGGGGCGGTCTTTGCCTTCGGCGAAGACGTGCTGGAGTCCACCGATGGCGGGCGCACCTGGAAGCTCATCCGGCGGCCGCTGTCCGGGCATAGGGTCGCGGCTATCGCGTTCGTAAACGCGACAACGGGCTATGTCGCCTCCGACAATCGTCTCTTCTTCACCGCCACCGCCGGCCGCCGCTGGCACGAAATCAAATCGGTGAACGCTACCGGCGTGGACTCGATCGGCCGGATTTCATTCAGCAGCCCGTCGACCGGCTACATCGTCGGTGAGCTCAATGGCCACGAAGTCGCGGTCCAACGAACGGAAGACGGCGGGCGCACCTGGACGCCCGAGGTCGCCTCTTACGCCCTCAGCTCGGTAACTGCCGGCGGCGCCGTCGACTACGGCGAGGGCGCACCGGCGACGAGCTTGTTCGAGACCGACGACGGCGGGCTCAGTCCCCGGCAATCCAGCATCACCCTCTCGCTCGCGGGACCACACGTGTTGACTGAGCGCGAACTGCACGGGAGAAAAGGGCGGGTTCAACTGAGCGGGCGCATCAGCCCCGCCCTGGCTGGCGAACCGGTCGAGCTGCAGTGGGTCACCGGCCACGGGGCGTGGCATTTCAAGAACATCCTGTCGACTTCCAGCGGTTCGTTCAGCCTCACGGTCCCGGCGGTCACGGGCACCACCGACTTCATCGCCCAGTGGACCGGAAACGACGTCTTCAGCGGCGCCGGCACGCCGGCGGTCCAGCTCACGGTCGGACGCAGCTAAACCGCGGTCCAGCCGCCATGAAACCTCGCATGCGGTCGCAGCGCGGTGTCAGTCTGTGGCGATCCAGCTCGTAGTCGTCCCCGCGTCTCCCGCGTTGAAGTGCGAGGTGACCTTGCCACTGGCCGTGCCGTGGGCGTGGAACTCGCCGGTGATCGTGTCGGTTCCCTCGCTCTTGCTCGTCGAGCCGGGGGACGGGATCTCGAGCGTCGCGCTGAACTTGCCCTGGCTGGAGATCCTCGCGGAGCCTTGATTCGGGCGCCCAACCCCGCCGCAGCCGCCGCTGCACTTGAACGGCGTGGTGACCGACAGGTCGATGACCCTCCTGCCATTCGAGGAGACCTTGAAGGAGATCGTCTCGACGCTAGCGCCCGTCCAGTGGCCTGTGTAGACCGCGCCCTTCACCTGCTTGGCCGCGAGCGCGATCCCCGCGCTCGCGAGCATCGCCGTCAACGTCAGGACGCCGCCTCTGGCGACGGGCGTGTGGCATATGCTCCCGACAGACATACAAACACCTCCGTTGGACTCATGCGGCTGACGCGCTAAAGATATCCGCGGCGCGAAAGCACCGCCCGAGCGCACCGGCTCGGTCGGATCGAGACCCCCAAGAAGGGGCGAGGTAGTCCGAGAGCGCGGCCAGCCGAAACGCTCAGGCGGAGTCACTTCAATGGCCGGAGCTCGACGACACCGTGTGCGACCGCACGAGGGGTTTTGGAGGCGAGCCGGACCGCCGAAGGAGATGCCCGTAGTTTCCCCTGGTCGCCCGCGATTCAGGACCTGGCGCCTGTGCCAGGTCCTTCATCGCGACCGTCGACCTAAACGCGCGCGGGCGTCGGATCCGGCCGCACGAGAACCGTGTCGGCGATCGGGACGATCTCGTCGAGGGGGAGGTCCGCGAGCGACGCGTGCTTGCGGATTGCCTCCGCGCTCGCCGCCTCGTATATGCACACGGTCCCGACCGATCCGCCGTCCTCCTGCAGCACGTAGCTGCGGATCCAGCGCACGTCATCGGGCATCTGCTCGTCTGCGACCTTGGTCGAGCGCGCGGCGGCCTCCTCCAGCTCGGCGCCCGAACGCCAGCCGTCGCGCCTGAGGATTGCGTATAGCTCCATCGTCAACTCCTGTTCGTTGGCATTGCCGTGTGGTCGGTGTCGCCCGCCGGTCGAGCGATCTCCGAAAATACCGACCGGTTGTCGGTCGGTAAAATAGCACAGACCTTGTCCGACGTCGACCGCCCATCCGAAGCGACCGCGGGGAACTCCGCCCGCAAGCGTGGCCGTCCCCCCTCGGGAGCTCGCGAGCGGCTTGTCCGCGCGATGCGCGAGCTGCTGCTCGAGCGGGACTTCGACGAGATCGCCACCGAGGAGATCCTCGCCCGCGCCGGCGTCAGCCGCGGCGGCATGTACCACCACTTCGCGAGCAAGGTCGATCTCTTCAAGGCCGCCTTCGAAGCCTCCGAGCGCGACGCGCTCCTTCGCATAGGCGCGGTCGCCGCACGCCAGGCAGCGCCCGGCGGCTCTCCGTTCGATCAGCTCCTGGCCGCCTGCATCGCGTACGTGCGCGAGTGCGCGAGCCGCGGCGAGCTTCAGCGGATCGGCCTGCGCCAGAGTCGCGCTGTGCTCGGATGGGAGGGCTGGCGTGAGGCGGCGGAACCGCTGGGCATCGGAGCGCTGAAGGTTGGCGTCCAGGCCGCCGTCGACGCCGGTGAGCTGGCCAGCGACGACGTCACCATCACCACCCACCTCGTGCTCGCCGCGCTGGTCGAAGCCGGGTTGCTCACCGCCACCGACCCCAAGCCAGATCAAGCGCTAGCCCGGATCGAGCCCGAAATCGCTCGCCTGCTCAATGGCCTGCGCACGGCCTGAGCCGAGGCCGGAGGAGATCGGGCCTGATCCGCGAGCCCCGCGCACATCTCGAGCGCCCGCATCGGCCGGCGCTTGCGCGCTCAGCGCCACCGCCAGCTCCTCGCGCGAGTGGATGTCGAGCTTCAGATAGACGTGGCGGAGGTGGTCCTCGATCGTCTTGGGAGACAGGAACATCGCCGCCGCGGCCTCGCGGGTCGTCTTCCCGCCGGCCAGCAGCAGGGCGATTTGGAGCTCCTGCGGCGTCAGCTCGCCGATCGTGCTCGGGTCACGGCGCCGGAGCCGCTCGCCGGTCGCCGCAAGCTCGGTGCGGGCGCGCTCGGTCCACAGGCGTGCGTCCAGCAGCTCGAACGTCGCGAGCGCGCCGCGAAGCTGCTCGCGGGCCAGCTTGCGGTTGCGCGCTCGTCGCAGGCGTTCTCCGTACGCGAGCCGCGTGCGCGCGGTCTCGAACGCGTCGGGCGTGCCGGCGTGTTGCGCAAGGGCCTGCTCGAACAGCGACGCGAACGACGCGTCCCCGGCGACCAGACCGCGGACGCGAAGAGCGCGCGCAAGCGACCACGGCTGTCCCTTCGCGTCAGCCGCGGCGCTGAACGCCTCGGCCAGTCGCCGTGCCTGCTGGTGATCGCCCCGCCTGGTGGCGGCGTCGATCAGCTCGGGCGCCGGCGAGAGGTCGGGGTCCGTGATCCCGAGCTCATCCACGAGTCGTCGTTGGTGCTCCAGATGCTCGACCGCTCGCTCGGTCTCGCCCAGGCCCAGCGCGAGCATGCCGAGTGCCTCGATCGCCCACACCTCGTGCAGCCGCGTGCCGACGCGCCCACACAGTTGGAGTGCCTCTGCGACGTTGGCACGGCACTCCGCGTCGCGGCCCCGGCGGGCCTGCAGCCGCGCGAGCCCCGAGAGCCCGAATACCAGATCTGTCCATTGCCCCATCTCCCCGGGCGAGACCGATTGCCTCCAGGTACGTGGCCTCCGCCACCGCCCAACGGTCGGTGGTAGCGTCGTCGAGGGCGATCAAGCTGAGGACTAGCGGCAGCGCCCCGATCGCCGACGCATCCGCGCGCCCTCGAGCGCGTGGTCCAGCAGCGCGCGTCCGGTGTTCGCCTCGCGCAGGAAGATCGGCGCGGTCGCGAGCCACGGGAGCAGCCGCAAATCCGCGAGCAGCTCGGGTGAGCGATCGGCGAGAGCGACCGCGTCCTGGATCGTCTCCGACCCCGCGGCCGCGTCGCCGCCCACGACGCGTGCACTCCCGCCCGGGAGGCGCTACGCAACGTATTTCCCGCCGCCACAGAGCAACGCTACGAGCTCGTCACCGAGGTGCTCGCGCGTACGATCGAGGACCAGGCAACACGCTGGCCGAGCCATCCCGCTCGGGCGGACCGATATCTTACGATCGCCCTCCCACCAAGCAGTCGTGCGCGATCAGGGCGTTCGCGCTCCTACTGGTCGTCCCCGGCGATCGTCTGCTCAGGTCCGGAGCGTACGCTCGCTCAGCTTCGCAAAGCGGCCGTGACAGCCAGGCTGGATACGTGCCTGGCCGATGCCTAGCGACCGGCTCGCGCGGGACCGCGTCCCAACTGTCAAGGCCGCTTGAAAGTTGACCCTGTAGCGCCGGTTGAAAACTGACCCCCCTTGGGTTCGCCGGCTGCGCGTGGAGCGAGGCGCGTAGCGCCGAGCGGAGCGCGCTGCCGGCGGCGGTTTCGCGGTGTGGGGGTCATT
>DATJTT010000060.1:0-34178 GCA_035503075.1 Solirubrobacteraceae bacterium | reverse complement strand
AGCGCCGGCACGAGCGGCGAGTCGTCGCTCGTGCGGTACACGGTCTGCTTGATCGCGAGCACGTTGGGATCGGCCACCGCCTGCTCGACGAACCGCTCGACGGACGTCGCGAACGAGTCGTAGGGGTGGTGTACCAGCAGGTCACCTTCCCGCATCGCTCCCAGCACGTCGGCGCGCTCGCCCTCGCGGCGCGCCAGCCGCGCGTTGGTGACTCCCATGAACGGCTCATCGCGCAGATCAGCGTGGCCCGGCAGCTTCACGATCTGCCACAGCGCTCCCATGTCGAGCAGGCCGTCGACCGGGAAGACCTCGTCGTCGTCCACGCCGAGCAGGCTCGCGAGCGCGCCTCGCAGGCGCTCCGAGCAACCTGCCCCGACCTCCACGCGCACGATCTCGCCGAAGCGCCTGCGGCGCAGCTCGTCCTCGACGGCCTGCAGCAGGTCGGCGGCGTCGTCGGAGACCTCGAGGTCGGCGTCACGGGTGACGCGGAAGACGTCGTAATCGGCGATCTCCATGCCGGGGAACAGCGCGTCGAGGTGGTTGGCGATGACGTCCTCGAGGGGCACGAGCACGACCGGCTCGCCGGTCGGCTGGGGGACGCCGACGAACCGCGGCAGGATCTCGGTGGGGACCTTCACGCGCGCGAACACCGTCTGCGCGGTGACCGGGTCGCGCACGAGCACGGCGAGGCTGAGGGACAGGTTGGAGATGTAGGGGAAAGGCCTGCCGGGGGCGACTGCGAGCGGCGTGAGCGCGGGGAAGATCGCCCGCTGGAAGTGCCTGGCGAGCTCCGCGCGGCGATCGTCGTCGAGCTCGCTGACGGCGACGACCCGGATCTCGTGTTCGGCGAGCGCGGGACGCAGCGTGCCTTCGAAGCAGTCGGCCAGCCGCCGCCCCTGCTCGAGCACGCGCTCGCGGATCAGCGCGATCGTCTCGGAGGGGATGAGCCCATCCTGCGTGGGGTTCTCGACGCCGGCGTCGATTTGGTCGCGCAGGCCGGCGACGCGCACCATGTAGTACTCGTCGAGGTTGGTCGTGTAGATCGCGCAGAACTTGACGCGCTCGAGCAGCGGCACGCTCGCGTCCTCGGCGAGCTGCAGCACGCGGTCGTTGAAGTCGAGCCAGGAGAGCTCGCGGTTGAAGAAGAGCCGGGGATCGCCGCCCACCCCGACGCCGCCGGCGCCCTCGTTCACCGCGGAGCCGGCGCTGGCGGCGGCGCCGAGGGCGGCGCTGGCGGCGGCCGGGAGAAGCTCGTGCGGGCTTCGCTCGCGTTGGCTGTCGAGGACGTCCATGTGCTACTCAAGCTACACGACGCGCTAGTGTGCAGCCGATAGGAATGGCCCGTCAGCTCTGGCTACTTCGTCATGCCGAGGCCGAGCCGCACGGCACGCGCACGGACGCCGAGCGTCGCTTGACCAAGCGGGGGCGCCAGCAGGCGCGCGCCGCGGGGGTTGCGCTGGCGCGCATGCGCGCGAGCTTCGACGCGGTGCTGTACAGCCCGCGGGTGCGCGCGAGCCAGACGGCGCAGCTGGCGGCGGAGGCGTGGAGCGGCTCGCAGCGCCGGCGCCTGGAGCTGCACCCGCCGCTGGCGGGTGGCTTGGACACGGCCCAGGCGCTGGACGCGATCGCGCCGCTGGCGGCCGACGGACGCTTGCTGCTGGTCGGCCACGAACCGGAACTGTCGGGCTTGATCGCGACGCTGACGGGCGCGCGCGTGGACCTGAAGAAGGGGGGCCTTGCGGCGGTGCGCCTAGAGGGCGGGGGCGGTGAACTGATCCTGCTGATGCGCCCGCGCGAGCTCGCGCTGATCGCCGGCGCCGCGAGCGTCGGCCCGCGCAGTCCGGTCGCGGTCAAGCGGGCGCCACTCGGGCGGAACTGAGGAGGGCACGTCGCCGGGGTCGACGACCTCGACGGATTCGGCGGCGAAGCGGTAGCCGATGCCGAAGTGGGTGTGGATGTAGCGCCAGTCGGGCGAGGCTTTCTCGAGCTTCTGGCGCAGCTTGCGCACGAACACGTCGACGGAGCGGTCGCCGCGGACCATCGTGTAGCCCCACAGGCGCGAGTAGATCTCCTCGCGCTCCAGGACGCGGCCCTCGGCGGCGGCGAGCAGCTCGATCAGCTCGAACTCGCGCCGCGTCAGGTCGATCGAGCGCTCGCCGACGAACGCCTGGAAGCGGTCGGAGCGGATCTCGACCTCGCCGGCGAGGATCGGCTGGGTCTCGGTGCGGCTGGTGCTGCGCCGGCGCCTGCGCACGACGCTTTGCACGCGCGCGATGACTTCCTCGGGGTGGCACGGCTTGGTGATCCAGTCGTCGGCGCCGAGCCGCAGTCCGCGCACGCGCTGAGCGACGGTGGAGGGGCCGGTGCAGACGACGATCCCGAGCTCGGGCAGCGCCTCGCAGACGCGCTCGAGCCAACCCCAGGCCTGCGGGCCGAGCACGGTGAGATCGACGACGAGCGCGCTCAGGCGCATCGAGACGACCTGGTCGGGGGGCACGGGGCTGGCGAGCACGCGGTGCTCCCAGGCGAGCCGATCGAGGCGCTTTGAAAGCACCTGGATGAAGCCGCTGTCGCGGTCGAGCACCGCGATCCGAAGTGAGGCTGCTTGCGTGCCGGCTGCGTCGGGCGCCACTGCTGCGCCCCCCTGGCGTCCAGCGCTCTCGCTTGCGCTCATCGCGGCGAGTGTATGCGATCGGCGCGGCGCGCGAGCGCTTCGCGTGCAGACATCACAGGATGTTCACAGGCGACGTTCGCTATTTGCACCAGCGCGGCGCCCTTTCGTCCGCGCGCGGAGCCGGTCCTTGTATATCTATAGTAATACGGAGTTCGTCGTGCGAGAGCAGTTGCGCGTCAGGACTCGGCGCGTGAGGCGCGCGAGGAGTCGGAGAACTCGCGGAACAGTCCGGTGACGACGAACGCGACCTGCTCGCCGATGTCGACGGCGTTGTCGCCGATGCGCTCGAGCGCGCGCGCGACGAGCGTCATGTAGAGCGCCCACTCGCGCGTGTCGGGGTCGTCGCCGATCTCGATCGCGAGGCGGAAGATCTCGCGGTTGAGGCGGTTGATCTCGCGATCCTGGCGCACGAGGTCTTCGGCGAGCTCGACGTCGCGCGCGGCGAACGCGGCCTTGGACTGGACGACCTCCGAGCGCGCGAACGCGCCCATCTTGGCGAGCACGTCGAGCATCTCGCGGTGCACCGGGGGCTCGTAGCCGGAGAGCGGGATCAGCTTGGCGATGTTCACGCACTGGTCGCCCATCCGCTCGATGTGCTTGATCATGTGCAGCAGCGCGGCGACCAGGCGCAGGTCGCCGGCGACGGGGGCCTGCAGCGCGAGCAGCGAGAGGATCCCCTGGTGGACCTCCAGGTAGCGCCCGTCGACGCGGTCGTCGTCGGCGATGACCATCTGCGCGAGCTCCACGTCCTGGTGGTGCAGCGCCTCGAGCACGCGGTCGAGCTGCTCGACGATCAGGTCGAGGCCGCCGAGCGCGTTGGCCTCGAGCTCCTTCAGCTGCGCCTGGAAGTGGGCGCGGCCATGCGCGTGCTGCTCCTCGACGGTCGCGGAGGGCGCCGGCGGCGCGTCCGCGCCGCTCGGCCAGATGGCGGCTGGGTCGGGGTCGTCGCTAGCCGAACTTGCCGGTGACATATTCCTCGGTGCGGGGGTCGCTGGGGTTGGTGAAGATCTCTTGCGTCGGGCCCGCCTCGACGAGCCTACCGTCGAGCATGAACGCCGTGCGATCGGCCACCCGCGCGGCCTGCTGCATGTTGTGCGTGACGATCACGATCGTCACGCGCTGCTTGAGATCGTCGATCAGCTCCTCGATCTTGAGCGTCGCCACCGGGTCCAGCGCCGAGCAGGGCTCGTCCATGAGGATCACCTCCGGGTCCACGGCCAGCGAGCGGGCGATGCACAGGCGCTGCTGCTGGCCGCCGGAGAGGCCGACGCCCGGCTCGGACAGGCGCTCTGAGACCTCGTCCCACAGCCCCGCGTCCACGAGCGCGCGCTCGACTCGCGCGCTCAGCTCTGCGCCGCGGCGCCGCATCCCGGTCAGGCGCATGCCGGCGGCGACGTTGTCGAAGATGGACATCGTCGGGAACGGATTCGGCTTCTGGAAGACCATGCCGATCGCGCGGCGCACGGCGACGACGTCGACGGAGTGCTCATACACGTCGAGGCCGTCGAGCAGCACGCGGCCCTCGGCGCGGGCCCCGGGGATCTCCTCGTGCATGCGGTTGATGCAGCGGATCATCGTCGACTTGCCGCACCCGGACGGGCCGATGATCGCCGTCACCTCGTTGGCCTTGAACTCGAGGTCGACGCCCTTGACCTGTTCGGCGCGGCCGTAGAACGCGCGCAGGCCTTCCAGCTGCACGGTGCGCGTGGGCGTGCCCTCGGCGAGGGCCTGTCGCTCGGTCACGGTGTCGGGAGTAGTCACGGTCTGAGGTGCAGCCGCCGGGGTGTCCCCGGCGCTGGGCGCTGTTCCGGCCGCCGGGGTGTCCCCGGCCGCGGGCGCCGGCGGGGCGTCGCCCGCCGGCGGCATTCTCCCAGCCGTCGGCTGCTCGCCGGGCGGCCTGGGGATGATGCGACGCTGCTCCAGCGGTTGCTCGCTCATCTCGGCGTCTGGCTGTCCAGTATGGCGGTCAGGCGTCATCGCGTCCTGCGGATGCGCGCCTGCGAGCGGCCGAAGACGCTGCGGGCGACGATGTTCAGGAGCACCACGAGGAAGATCAGCAGCAGGGCGGCGGCCCACGCCTGCGCGTGCGCCGCCGGGCTCGCTTCCTCGGAGAGCGTGAAGATCGACACCGGGATCGAAGCGAACGCTTGGGAGGGATCGGTGGACACGAGGTTCGAGGCTATCGATGAGGTGAACAGCAGCGGCGCGGTCTCGCCCGCGACGCGCGCGACGGCCAGCAAAGCCCCGGTCACCATCCCGCTCGCGGCCGTGGGCACGACGATCCTCAGCACCGTCCGCCAGCGCCTGACGCCGAGCGCGAGGCTGCCCTCGCGCAGCGAGGCGGGAACCAGCGAGAGCACTTCGTGGGCCGAGCGGGCGACGATCGGCAGCATGATGATCGCCAGCGCGAACGCGCCGGCGTAGCCGCTCTGCACGTGGCCGACGACGAGCAGCCCGAACACGAAGATGCCCGTGACGATCGTGGGCACGCCGTTGAGGATGTCGAGCGCGAAGCGGATCGAGGAGGCGACGGACGGGCGCGCGAACTCGGAGGTGTGGATGCCGACGAGGATCCCCACCGGCACCGCCAGCGCGCTCGCCAGCGCCACCAGCAGCGCGGTGCCGACGATCGAGTTGGCGATGCCGCCGCCGCTCTGCCCGATTGGCGCGGGCGACTTGATGAAGAAGTCGAGGTTGATCGCGCTCACGCCCTTGATCAGCACCGAGACGATCACGATCGCGAGCACCGCCACGGCGATCAGCGCGGCCAGCGTGGCGGTGCTTTCCATCGTGCGATTGACGAGCTTGCGCCGCCGCAGCCCCGGGCCGCCGGCGAGCAGCGCGTGGGCGGGCGGCGGCGTGGGCGCGGCGCCGGCGGCGCTCATACCTGGGCCTCCGCGACGGTGACCGCGAGTCCCGGCCGCGGCCCCGCTGCGCGCATGCGCAGCGTGCTGCGCCTGACGATCAGGCGCGCGATCGCGTTGGCGATCAGCGCGAACACGAGCAGGATCGCCGCCAGGTAGGCGAGCGAGGAGATCTCGAGCGTGCTGGTGGCGCCCTGGTATGTCGAGGCGACGCGGCTGGCGAGCGTGTCGGCGGGCGCGAACAGCGAGACGTGGATGCCGGTCTCGTCGCCGATCACCTGCGTGACCGCGATCGCCTCGCCGAGCGCGCGCCCGAGCCCGAGGATGCTCGCCCCGACGATCCCCGATTTGGCGTACGGAAGGATGACCATCCGCACCATCTCCCAGCGTGTCGACCCCAGCGCGAGGGCGCTCTCCTTGAGCTCGGTGGGCACGGTCTGGAAGACCTCCCTGGTGACGGCCGCGACGATCGGCACGGTCATGATCGTGAGGATCAGAATCGCCGGCAGCAGGCCGAACGGCGAGGCGGAGCCGGCGAACAGCGGGATCCAGCCGAGGATCGAGCGCAGCGCGGGCTCGAGCGTGTTGTTGAGGAACGGCGCCATCACGATGATGCCCCACAGGCCGAGCACCACGCTGGGGATCGCGGCGAGCAGTTCGACCAGCGTGGCCACCGGGCGGCGCACGCGCACCGGCGCGAGCTCGGTCAGGAACAGCGCGATCGCGATCGACATCGGGCCGGCGATCAGCAGCGCGATCAGCGAGCTGACGGCGGTGCCGTAGATGAACGACGCCGCGCCGAAGCTCCGCGTCACGGGGTTCCACACGTTGGCGGTGACGAAGCCGAGCCCGAAATGGGAGATCGATTCGCCAGCCTGGTCGAACACCTTGTAGACGAGCGCCGCGATCAGCACCATGCTGGCGACGGACGCCAGCAACGCGAGCAGCCGCAGGCCGGGGTCGCCGAGGCGGTCGGCGACCCCGGCCTCTCCGCGCGGGGGCAGCGCCCTGCGCGGGGAGGGCCCGCGGCCGAGAACGGCGCCGCTAGCTGCCGATCTTTTCAATGGTCGCTTCGTCGGCCTTGACGACCTGTTCGGGCAGTGGCGCGAAATCGAGCTTCGGCCCGAACGTCTGGCCTTCGTGGATCGCCCACTTGAGGAACGGCTTCAGCGTGCTCGCCTTCGGAGCCTTTTCCGGGACCAGCGCGTACGTGAAGGTGGAGATCGGGTAGGCCTGCGGCGCGGAGGCCGGCGGGTCGACGATCGACACTTCGTTGTTGGCTGGCACCGACGTCAGCGTCTTGGCCGCCGCCGAGATGCTGGGGATCCCGGGCACCGGGTAGTTGCCGGCGGCGTTCTTGATGAGCGCGTAGTCGAATTTGTTCTGCAGCACGTATGCGATCGCGATGTAGCCGATTGCGCCGTTGGTCGAGGAGATCGCGCCCCCGACGCCGGAGTTGCCCTTGGCGCCGATGCCCACCGGGAAGTTGACTTCGGTGGCGTGCCCGATCTGCGAGCTCCATTCGGGCGAGATGTGCGAGAGGTAGTTGGTGAAGGCGAACGTGTCGCCGCTGCCGTCCGAGCGGTGGATCGGGGTGATCTTCGTCGCCGGCAGCGTCACCCCTGGGTTCAGCGCGGCGATCTGCGGCGCGTTCCAGGTCGTGATCTTGCCTTTGTAGATTTCGACCAGCACCGGGCCGGTGAGCTTGAGCTGGTTGGGAGCGCCTTCGAGGTGGTAGGCGATGACGGTGGCGGCCAGCGCCCACGGGATCTGCACGACTCCCTTGGCTTCTTTGAACTGGTCTTCGCTCAGCGGCGCGTCGCTCGCCCCGAAGTCGACGGTCCTGGCGGTTATCTGCGCGATCCCGCCGCCGCTGCCGATCGCGCCGTACGTGACCGCGACCTTCGTCTTTTTGTCGTATTCGGGCTGCCACTCCGACACGAGCGGGGCGACCAGCGTGCTGCCGGCGCCGACCAGCGTGTCGAGCGAGCCGGTGCTCGGCGACGAGCTGGAGCTGCCGCACGCGGCGAGCCCGAAGGCGAGCGCTGCGCAACCGGCGAGCGCGGCCGTCTTGTTCTTGATCACAACTTCTCCTCTGGCTTGATTGTGGATGGGGCGTGGTGCCCAAGGCGCGTCGTGCCGAGGGGCGTCGTGCCCTTCGCCGTGTGCGTGGCCGTCTGCCCGCTGGGATGTATGCCCAAACCCGCGGGTCCGCCTAGGCGGGGCCACGGTGCAGTCTCTTCAACCGCCTGTAGACTCCATGTGAACATTTCGTGAAGGCTGGGGCTGGAATCTGTAGCCGAAGCCGGGATGCGTGTGGATGAAGCGCCTGTCCGGCAGCGCCTGCTCGAGCTTGTTGCGCAGCTTGCTCACGTACACGTCCACGGAGCGGTCGCCCGCTCGCAGGGCGCCGCCCCATACGCTCCTGTACAGCTCCTCGCGCGTGATGATCTCGCCGATCCGCTTGGCCATCGCGACGAGCAGCTCGAACTCGCGGACCGAGAGCGTCAATGCGCGCCCGGTCGCGAGCACGAGCCCTTCCTCGAGCCTGATCTCGAGCTCGCCCGCGTATACGATCTCGGCTGCGTCGGGGCGCTCGGGCGAGGGCGCGCCGGGCGCCGGCATCGCCGCCGTCGGGACGTCCGCGCTCTCCGGGTAGGCCGCCACGGCCGCAAAGCGTCGCAGCCTCAGGTTCGCAAGGCGTTGCAAACTCGTGATCTAGTCGTGAAAGTTTCGTGAAAGCGGTCCTGCGGCGTCTCCGGATGCTCGCGGTCGCGATCGAGCTCCACGGGCGCGCATGAGCTTCCCGCGCCGGGGGAATATTCTGCGCCGATGAGCTTCCTGCACCGGGGCGTCGACGCCGAGTTGATGGCCCTGGTCGAGGAGTCCGGGCGCAACGTGCAGCGCTGCGGCCTGCTGCTGAACGAGCTGCTCAAGGAGTACCCCGAGCGCGCGACCCTCGCTCAGGATCTGAAGGTGTGCGAGCAGGAAGGCGATCGCATCACGCACGACATCATCTACCGGCTCGCCGGGCGCGGGCGCGTGCGCGCGCCGTTCGACGCCGGCGACGGGTACGCGCTTGCGACCGCGCTGGATGACATCGTGGACAACGCCGAGCAGGTCGCCGCGCAGCTCGGGCTGTACGGGGTGGAGGCGCCGATGGAGCAGGCGGTCGACTTCACCGAGGTGCTCGTGGGCGCCGGCGAGCAGATCGCGCAGGCGCTGCGCTGCCTGCGCACGGGCACCGAGCTCGGCCCGCATCTGGTCGAGATCCACCGCCTGGAGAACGAGGGCGATCGCCTGCAGCGCGACGGCGTCGCCTCGCTGTTCGCCGGCGGCATCGACCCGATGGTCGTGATCCGCTGGAAGGACATCTTCGAGTCGCTCGAGGCGGCCGTGGACGCGTGCGAGACGGTCGCGCACGTGCTCGAGGGGATCACGCTCAAGCAGCGCCGGCGGCGCTGAGGGCGCTTATTCCAGCGTGCTCGGAGGGGCGCTGACTTCCAGCTGCGCGCCGCTGGAATCGCCGATCAGAAACGCCTGGAAGCGCTCGCTGGCGCCGGCTTCGAGCTGGGGCACGATCGCGCGGCCGGCCGCGACGATCGCGCCGCCGCGGCGGGCGGTCGCGTAGACGACCACTTCGTGCTGGCTCACGTGCGAGCGGTTGACGACGCTGCCTTCGGCCGCGCCTTCGCTCAGGTGCGCGTTCTCGATCGCCAGTCGAGGGATCGCCTGGATGACACGTTCGCCTTCTCCGACCTTCGCGCTGACGCTCGCCGGCGTCGCGCTCGTCTGCACCTGGTCGTCGACCCAAGTGGTAGTGCCGTGCGCCGCCAGCAGGGGGACCGACACGAGCGCCCCGGCGATGCCGGATGTGGCGTTGGTGTAGAGCGTGGCGCCGGCGGCGTCCCTGACGGTGATCTCGATCGGTATGTCGCGGAGCGCCTCGCCGGAGACGTTGCGCAGCGTCACCGCCGCGGCCGTGCCGTCGGAGCTGTGCAGTACGACCGAAGAGCTGACCGTGACGATGGTGCTCCGCCTCGTGATCGACAGGCTGCGCTGCGTCAGCGCCTTGCGCCGCGCGGCCTCCCCGGCTTCCTGCTTGGCGACCTTTTCCAGCTTCGCGCTCTGTTCCTGGGTGGACTCGCAGCCAACGAGCGCGAGCGCCGCCAGCGCGAGCGCGAGCAGCCTCACCCGAAGGCCCCGCTGACGTAGTCGCGCGTGCGCTGCTGCCGCGGGCGCTCGAACACCTGCCCGGCGGACCCGTACTCGACGAGCTCGCCGAGGTGCATGAAGGCCACGTGGTCGGCTACGCGCAGAGCCTGCTGGAGGTTGTGCGTGACGATCACCACCGCCACGTGCTCGCGCAGCCCCACGATCAGCTCCTCGATCGTCGCCGTGGAGATCGGGTCGAGCGCCGAGCACGGCTCGTCGAGCAGCAGCACCTCGGGCTCGGCGGCCAGCGCGCGCGCGATGCACAGCCGCTGCTGCTGGCCGCCCGACAGCCTCAGCGCGGAGCGCTCGAGATCCCCGGCGACCTCCTCGTACAGGCCGGCCCGGCGCAGCGTCTCGGCGACGGCCTGCTCGATCTCAGCGCCGCGCCGGCGCCGGCGCCGCCTGCCGTGGGAGCGCTCGGCGAGCGCGTAGGCGACGTTGTCGAAGATGCTCATGGGGAACGGGTTGGGCTGCTGGAAGACCATCGAGACCTTGCGCCGCAGCTCGTTCACCTCGAGCTCGTGGATGTCCGCGCCGTCGAGCGTTATACGGCCCGCTCGGGCCGCCCCCTCGGTGATCTCCGTCAGGCGGTTGAGCGAGCGCAGCAGCGTGGTCTTGCCCGAGCCCGACGCGCCGATCAGCGCCAGCACCTCGCCCTGCCGTACGGGCAGGTTCACGTCGCGCACCACCCAGTTCTCGCCGTAGGCGAGCCACACCGACTCGATGCGCATGCGCTCGCGCACGTGCGCTGCCGAGGCGCGCACGGGTCGTGCCCGTGCGGCGGGCTGCGCCGGGGCGCCCGGCGCGCCGAGCGCGAGCGCGCCGTTGGTGCCCGGCGCCGGGCGGGGCGGGGCGACGGTCGGCTCGCTCTCGACCGCGATCCGCCGGATCGGCGGCGGTGGCGTCAGCGGCCGCATCGCGTCAGCGGCTCCATCGCAGTAGCGGACGCCGCAGGGCGGGCCGGCGGCGGCGGTCGCCCCCGTCGGCGGCGGATCCGCGCGCGAGCCGCGTGGCGAGCGCGTTCAGCGCGAGCACCATCAGCAGCAACACGAACGCTGCCGCGTACGCCTTTTCGTGCGAGTTGCCGTCGCCGGCGGGGGACTGGTAGTAGACGTAGCTCGTGAGCGTCGAGCCGACGCCGCGCAGCAGGCTGAGGATCGGCGTGTGCCCGGCCGGTTCGAGCTTGCCACCCGCCCCTCCCAGCACGATCGTGATGATCGCCGTGTCGCCGATGATCCGGCCCATGCCGAGCACGACGCCGGTGGCGATCCCCCGGCGGCTCGCCGGCAGCAGCACGCGGCGGATCGTCGTGGCCTTGGTCCTGCCGAGCGCGTAGGACGCCTCGCGCAGCTGGTTCGGCTGCTGCGCGAGCGTCTCGCGCGCGGAGGCGACGATCAACGGCAGCCCGATGCCGGACATCACGATGCCGGCGGTGAGGAACGACTCGCCGGTCACGGCGCCGGTCGCGGCGCGTTGCGAGAGGAAGCCGAGGAAGCTCTGCGAGAACACGAGCAGCCCGAACAGCGCGAGCACCACGCTGGGGGTGCCGGCTACGATCTCAATCGCCGACTCGGCCGCCCGCGCGAGCCACGCCGGCCGGCGGTACTCCGACAGCCATGTCGCGACTGCGACCCCGAGAGGCGCCGCGATCACGATGCCGATCGCCGTGATCAGCAGCGAGCCGAGGATCGGGTCGCGGAACCCGCCGCTCTGCTTCTGAAGCAGCGACGGCTGCGGCGACTGCGTGAGCATGGACGCTTTCAGGTACGAGATGCCCTTGACTGCCATGAACGCGACGATCGCCAGTGCGATCACGCACAGGCCGATGCCGACCGCCCAGCAGAGCGCGTAGGCGATTCGGTCCACCAGCGGCCACGAGGACGTGCGCTCGCGCGTGCTGCGCACCGGCGCCGGCGCCGTGGGAGGCGGAGGAGCGGCGAGCAGCTCTGCCGATGTCATCAGGAGCGGCTCCCGTATCTGTTCAGCGGCTGCTTCGCCGCCCAGCCGGCGAGCGAGAGCAGCGTGGCGGAGACGAGCAGGACTGCCCCGATCGCGTAGATCGTGTGCCCGAGCACGCCGAGCGATATGCCTTCGGATTCCTGGAAGATCTCGGCGGCGAGCGGGCGAACCGGCTCGAAGAAGAACGTGAGGCCGTCGAGCGGGTTGGCGCCGAACGCGCGGCCGCCGGACACGAGCGCGAGCATCACCGCCTCCCCGAGCGCGCGCGCGGTCGCGAGCACGGTGGCAGCGGCGATCGCGGGGCGGGCGGTGCGCAGCGAGACCCGCCAGATCGTGCGCCAGCGGTTGACGCCGAGCGCGGCCGAGCCTTCGCGCCAGGAGACGGGAACGGCGTTCAGCGCGTCGGTGCTGATCGCCACCATGATCGGCAGGATCATGAGCGAGAGGATCAGCGTCGCCGTCGTCAGGTTGTTGCCGTTGATCTGGACTACGTAGATGACGGACTGCTTGCGGGAGTTGCTGATCAGGTGTTCGTCGATCCAAGGGGCGAGCGCGAGGATCCCGATCAGACCGTAGATGATCGACGGCACGCCCGCGAGCAAGCGCACGACCGGTTCGAGCACGCGCCGCGCCGGCGCGGGCGCGAACTCGGTGAGGAAGACCGCGGCGAGCGTCGAGACGACGAGCGCGATCAGCACCGCTGGAATGGTCGTGATGAGCGTTCCCCACAGCAGCGGCCACGCGCGGAAGTAGTAAAGGGAGTGGCCGCTCGACGCGACGCTTTCACGCATCGAGCGCAGCTGCACTTCGACGTTGCCGCCGCTGCCGAACCAGTCGAGGCCGTTGTGCGAGAAGGACGGCCACGCCTTGATCATGACCGTCACGACCATCAGGACGATCAGTGCGAGCACCACGAGCGCAAGCGCGCCGAGCGACCACTCGGCGCGCCTGTCAGCCCAGACGGCGCGGCTCAGTGTGCCGCGCCTGCGCTCAGGATGAGCCGCCATCCGCCTGTTCGCAGCTCACCAACATCGCCCGGTGCCACTAGTGGACCGCGATCCAGCTGGAGTTGATGATCGCGTTCACGCTCTTTTTGCCGCTGGTCACCCACGCGATGTACTTCGCGGCTTCGCCTTTGGGCCTGCCCTTCGTGACCATCCAGAAGTTGCGCACGCCGGCGTACTGGCCCGAGCGGGCGTTCTGCAGGTTGCAGGCGACGCCCTCGTAGTCCACCGCGTGCACGCCTGGGGTGTAGGCGAACGAGACGAAGCCGATCGCCTGCTTGTCGGATTTGATCGCTTGCTGCTCGAGCCCGTTGGATGCCTCCTCGGTCGCGCTTGGGGAGATCTTCAGATATTCGCCGAGGAAGATGTGCTGGAAGGCGTCCTCGGTTCCGGAGGCGCCGTTGCGCTGGAACAGGTCGATCGGCCCGGAGATCGGCGCGCCGGCCACTTCGCTCCAGTCGCGGATCTTCCCGGTGAACAGCCCCTGCACCTCTTCTTCGGAGAGGTTGGGCAGCGGGTTGGCGTCGTTGGTGATTATGCACACGCCGTCGCGAGCGATCTTCGTGAACACGAGCCCCGGCGGGTCGACGCCGATGATCGGGTCACGCGAGGAGTCGCCGATGTCGAAGCGACCGCTCTCCGCGCCCGAGATGCCGATGTCGGACTCGCCGCCCAGGACCTCGGGCGCGGGGATGCTCGGGTGTTCCTTGTGGTACAGCGCCGCCAATTTTTCCTGCAGCGGCAGGACCGAGGTGGAGCCGCCGATGATCAGGCGCTTGCCGGCGAGCGCGCTCGCCGGCAGTGCGAGGGCGGCCGCCACGGTTGCGAGGATTACGAGGGTGCGATGCGCGCGCAAGTTGTTGCTCCTTTGCACTTGGGAGTTTTCTCGGGGCGAGCGCCGGCGGCGCTCGTGTGGAGGAACAGCGAGAGGTGTTGAACGATGCGCTAGCGCGTTGTGCGTCACCCCGATCGCGAAGAGTGTCGCGGCCCGCGATCGCTGGTGTTTCGTTTTTGTGAACGCGAGCGCCGTAGCTGGCAGGCGCCCAATGTTTACATTTTGTAAAAGGCTGGGCCGCCTGATGTGTCGTTTTTGTGAACGGCATTGCATTTCCGTCCGCGTGCTGTGAGGCTTGCGAGCGTCGTCCGATCCGGCGCCAGCCCGACCACTGCCCTGAGCGGCCGCGGCGGCGATGGTCGCCTGGACGGATCCGCCCCCGCCCAGAGATGACAGACGACCCGAACCCATCCCCGGACGCCGCGAGCAACGGCGCCGGCGGCCCGAACGCCGGCAAAGCGGCCGTGCGCTCGGGCCTCGCGCATCGCCGCAACCCGGTGCTGGTCACGCTCGGGGAGATCGCCGCGGGCATCCGCCGGATGCTCCTGCGCGATCCGCTGTCGGTGTTCCTGCTGCTCGCCTCGATCGGCCTGGCGATCGCTTTCGCGACGTTGCTGGGGGCGATCAAGCCCTCGAGCTCGGGCATGCAGGTGCCATTGAGCAGCGTGCAGGCGCTCGCCGCGCGCCACGACATCGCGACGGTGCAACTACTCGACCACGACGACCGCGTCGAGCTGGCCACGAGCGCCAAGGCGCCACGCCTATCGGCCAGTGGAACGCTGCCCGCTCCGATCACGACCGTCGCCGTCGTCAGGGCCAAGCACGGGCGCGCGCACACGGTGACGAAGCTGGTAGAAGCCCCGGGCGCGGGCATCGCCCAGCGCCTGTGGGCGGCCTACCCCGCCTCGGGCGCGATCACACAGCAGCTGCTGCGGGAACTGACGGCGAGCGGCGCGATCGTGTCCGTCGACCAGCAGTCGGGCAAGGGCAGCGAGGCGATCATCGTCCAGTTCCTGATTCCGATCCTGCTGCTCGTGTGCCTGTTCTCCCTGTTCATGCGCGTAGGCGGCGAAGGCGCGGCCGGCGGGATCGCGGCGTTCTCGCAGTTCACCGGCAAGGGCCGCAGGAGAGGAAAGGGGACGGCCGAGAAGATCACGTTCGCCGACGTCGCCGGGGCGGGCGAAGCGGTCGCCGAGCTGCGCGAGATCCGCGACTACCTGG
The DNA here is from genome assembly GCA_035503075.1 of Solirubrobacteraceae bacterium. Lineage (GTDB taxonomy): Bacteria > Actinomycetota > Thermoleophilia > Solirubrobacterales > Solirubrobacteraceae > Palsa-744. Next base: position 19,406 of record DATJTT010000060.1, on the reverse strand, counting down.
CCGATCCCAGCAAGTACCTGGCCGTCGGCGCCGCCGCCCCGAAGGGCGTGCTGCTGGTCGGGCCTCCGGGCACGGGTAAGACGCTGCTCGCCAAGGCCGTCGCCGGCGAAGCGGACGCGGCGTTCTTCTCGCTGTCGGGCTCGGACTTCGTCGAGTCGCTCGTCGGCGTCGGCGCGGCGCGCGTGCGCGATCTCTTCCGCAAGGCCAGGAAAGTCTCGCCCGCGATCATCTTCATCGACGAGCTCGACGCCGCCGGGCGCAAGCGCGGCGCCGGCATCGGTCAGGGCAACGACGAGCGCGAGCAGACGCTCAACCAGATCCTCGTCGAGATGGACGGCTTCGCGGGCGACGGCGGCCTCGTGGTGATGGGCGCGACCAACCGTCCCGACATCCTCGATCCCGCGCTGCTGCGCCCGGGGCGCTTCGACCGCCAGGTCGTGATCGACACGCCCGACGTGCACGGGCGCCTGGAGATCCTGCGCCTGCACGGCGGCAAGCGCCCGCTCGCGCCGGACGCCTCGCTCGAGGAGGTCGCGCGCCAGACGCCGGGCTTCAGCGGGGCGGAGCTCGCGAATGTGATCAACGAGGCGGCGCTTCTGAGCGTGCGCGACACCCGCTCGCAGATCGACCAGGCGACGCTCGAGGAGGCGATCGACCGCGTGGTGGCCGGACCTGCCAAACACCACATCCTCACCGAGCAGGAGCGCTGGCTGATCGCGATCCACGAGGCCTCGCACGCGGTCGTCACCGAGGCGCTCGGGCATGCGACCTCCACGCGCAAGCTCTCGATCGTGGCGCGCGGGCGCCAGCTCGGCACGGCCGCGCACATGCTCTCCGACCGCGACCAGGTGATCATGACCAGACCGGATCTGGAAAGCCAGCTGATCGTGATCGCCTCCGGCCTCGCCGGAGAGCGCATCGCCTTCGGGCACACGTCCACGACCGTCAACGACGACCTGCACGCCGCCACCGCGCTCGCGCGCAGCATGGTCACCTCGTTCGGCATGTCCGAGGCGCTCGGGCTCGTCACGATCGGCGAGAAGAGCGGCGAGGTGTTCCTCGGCGCCTCGCTGCAGGACCTCGGCTCGGTGGGGCCGGAGACGCTCAACCTGATCGACAACGAGGTCGAGCGGCTGGTCGGCGACGCCGAGGCGCGCGCGGCGAGCATCCTCGATCGCAGCTGGAGCTCGGTCGAGGAGACCGCGACGGCGCTGCTCGAGCAGGAGACGCTCTCGGGCGTCGCGCTCGACGCGGTGCTCTCCACAGTTCAGGAGGTGACACTCGAGGAGCTCCAGCAGGTCCGCAGGGCCGCGCCGCCGCGCTTCACCACCCGCGACCCGGGACAGGCAAAGTGAGAGCGCGCCTGCGGCCCCGGATGCCTTCGCCCGCGATGATCGTCGCCCTGATCGCGCTCGTGCTGTCCACGACGGGCGCCGCTGACGCCGCCCGCCACGCGGTGATCAGCGCGATCGACGGGCACGCGATCAGCACGACGCCGCACCCGGGAGGCCTGCTCGTGCTCGGGCGCAACGGCAAGTTCCCGGCGAAGGCGATCCCCACCGCGCCCAACGCCGACAGGGTCGGCGGCGAGAAGGTCTCGCAGATCGAGGGCAGCTGCCCGCCGGAAACCGTGGACGTCGGCACCTGGTGCATGGAAAGCGCGCCCTATCCCGTGACCAAGGAAGACCTCGGCAAGAACAACTACATCTGGGCGAGCAAGACGTGCGAGGAACGGGGCGGCTGGCTGCCCTCCGCCTCGGAACTGCTCGGCGCTGCCGCGAAAGTCAAGCTCGAGTCGACGATCCACGACTCGCAGCTCACCGCCACGATCGACCTCGACCCCACGCGCGGGCTCAAAGACGAACGCGAAATGACCTCCTCGCTCGTGACCACCGAAGCGGGGTCGGCGGCGGCGGGCTTCGAGGGCGTCAGCGAAGGGGCCACCGGCGATCCGCGCCAGGGCCAGGCCAACCCGATCCCCCTGCCCGCCAACCCGCTGCCCGAATCGCTGCAGTACGTGACGGTCTACAGCAACGGCACCAAGGGCGGCTTCGCGGGCTCCCAGCCGGTGTTCGAAGCCCAGAACTTCCGCTGCGCCTACGACCTGCGGCCGGGTGCGCTAGAAGCCAACACCGAATGAGCGCCGCAAGCTCGCGTGCGCTCCTGCGCCATGCCGCCGTGACCGGCGCCGCGATCGCGCTTGCGGCGCTGACGACGGCGACGCCGGCGGGCGCCATCATCCTCCCCGCCGTCACCGTCGCAGGGCCGAGCCAGGAAATCGTCGGCTTCGGCGGCGCCGCGATGGCCGAAGACGGCACCGGCGGCGTCGTCTTTCTCAAACGCGAAGGCGGCGTCCCGCACGTGTTCGTCTCGCGCTTCGTGAACGGGCAGTGGCAGGCGCCGATCCGCGTCGACAGCGAAGAGCCCTACGCGGCAAGCTGGCCGCGGATCGGCGCCGCCGACGGGGGCGAGCTGATCGTCACGTGGGCGACCCAGTACGCCCTCACCCCGCCGCCCGAAGAAAAGCCCGTGTACGAGATGCTCGGCGCCGTGTTGGGCCCCGGCAGCGAACGCTTCGGCCGGGCGATCCTGATCGACAAGGACATCCACGAGGCGACCGGAACCGACCCCGAACTCGCCGTCAGCTCGACGGGGCAGGCCGACCTCGTCTACAGGGTGGTGGAACAGTCGCGCTCCGGGGTCGTCGCGCTGCGTCCCGGTGACGTCACCGAGAGCGTCCGCGTCGCCCACTTCGACGGCACGCGCTGGACCGGCCTCGGCGCCGTCAACCGCAACACCGGCGTGGCGATGCGACCGCCTACGGAGGCCAACGCGCCGCGCATCGCGGTCGGGCCCACGGGCAACGGGATCGTCGTGTGGCAGGAGCCCGAACTGGACGGCGTCGCACGGTTGTGGGCGCGCAGGATCTTCGGCACTTCGCTCGACTACGTGATGCCGGTGAGCGCGACGACTTACAAGGGCGCGCCGATCACCGACGACGCGGAAGCTCCCGCGCTCGCGTTCTCGCGCCTCGGCCAGGCCGAGGTCGCCTACCGCCAGCCGGCCGGAGCGTCCTCGCCGCTGCCCGGCCCGCGGATCTTCCTCAACATCCTCCCCGACGGGGAATCCGTCAGCGGCGCCGAGTTCGAAGGCGCGAGCGTGCTCGACGAAGACGTCGCCGGGGGCAAGGCGGCGACGGTCGGGGCGCCCAGCATCGACATCGACGAACGCCGCTATATGCGCGTCGTGTACGACGACGACGGGCAGCCGCGTCTCATCGAGGCTAGCGACCGCGGCCTGACCGGCGCGCTGACGCTCGGCCCGCCGTTCTCCGGGCCGGAAACCGCGGCCGTGAGCGTGATGAACCCCGAAGGCGGCGGCATCGCCGCGTGGCCGAGCACGAACGAAGGCCACGCCGCGGTGGCGGTGCTCGAGAACTTCCCCGACGGCGCCGTGCAGACGGGGCTCGTCGCCGGGGGCGCCGGTGGCGAAGTGAGCGAACTGTCCGTCGGACGCTCCGGCCTGGGGGACGGCATCGTCGCCTTCCGCCAGGGGTCGCTCGGCGACGCAGCGATCGTCGCGGCGACCGTGTCGGCGCCGCCCTCGCTGGTCCCGTTCGTGCTCACACTGCCGAACGGCTGGGTGCGTCCGGGACAGGCCGTGGCCACGTGGACGCCCGCCCCGAGCGGCGACGGGCCGATCAGCTACCAGCTCGTCGTGGACGGGCATGAGCAGGGGGCGCCGATCCCCGAAAGCGCGGTCAACGAAGGAGTCCTGCGCGCGCATGTCGACACGCGCGGCCTGTCGACCGGCGTCCACCAGGTGCAGGTGCTCGCGACCGACCGCTACGGGGAGTCGACGCTGACCGCGCCCGGCGGACTGCAGCTCGCGGACTCGCCGCCGCGGGTGCTGATCTCACGCACCCGCCACGGCACCGCCGTGAGCGTCAAGGTCAAGGACCCGGCCGGGCTCGACAAGTCGGCGTTGAGCATCGACTTCGGCGATGGCAGCTCGACTCACGGCAAGGCCAGCTCCTCGCACGCCTACAGGCGCGCCGGCGTCTACCTGGTCACCGTCCGCGCCAGCGACAGCCTGGGCAACGCGGGGGTCATCAAGCGGTGGGTGAACGTGCGATGAGCCGTGCGTTCCGAGCCGCGCCGCGTGAGGCGCGTGAGGCGGCATGGCTCCGCCTGCTGGCCCTGGCGATTACGAGCGCGATCGCGCTAGCGGCCCCGAGCGCAGCCCACGCCGACGTGTTCTCGCCGATCAGCCTGGTTTCCTACGGCGCGATCGGGGGAAGCGAATTCGTGCAGCAAGCGGAATACGCGCACGACTCCGCGATCTCCGCCGACGGGCGCTACGTCGCCTTCGACGGCTCGATCGGCGGCGTCACGGGCGTCTGGCGGCGCGACCTCGACACGGACGTGATCGAACAGGTCGCCGGCGGCGACGCGGCGATGCCCTCGATCAGCGAAACCGGCCAGTTCGTGAGCTTCACGACCAACGAAGGCGAAAGCCTGCCGGAAATCACCCATGCGCGGCCCGACGCCGATCCCCACGCCGAAGCGGTCAACGTCTACCGTCGCGACATGGCCGTCGAGCCCGCGGCGAGCACCGCCGAAGAAGCCGCGCGAGCGCCCGCGGAACGGGCCTTCCAGGCGGCCTCCGTGCCGTCGGGCTCCGAACAGCCGCTGCGCTACGCCGAAGCCGGCGAACACGGCGGCTCCTACGCGGTCGGTCGCACCGCGATCAGCGCGAACGGCGAAGAGGTCGCGTTCGTCACCGCCGCGGTCTCCGACCTCGTCGCCTACCCCGAGCTCGAAGAAGAAGAACGCGCCCGCGGGCAAACGCCCGCGCCGCACGCGCCCGCGGGGCAGGTCGCAGTCCACTGGTTCGGCAACGGCGCGACCGAACTCGTCAGCCGCTGCCGCTTTGAATGCGGGCAGGGGCCCGCCGCCGGCGCGGCGGAACCCGTGGTCGCCACCGAAAGCGAATCCAGGCCGGTCGGCGCGGTCGCAACGGGGGCGGTCGACTTCCCCCAGCACGGACGCGCCGGCTCGTGGCCGGGAGCGTCGATCAGCGCGGATGGCACGACGGTGGCTTGGACGGGCGTGAACATCGCGCAACAGGCTCCGACGCTCGCGCGAGAAGACCTCGAAGCGGACTACCAGGAACCCCTGTGGCGTCGGCTGCCGGCGGCCGCGAACGAGGCGCGCCGGGTGACCGGCGGCTCCGATCCGGAAGCGCCTGGGTGCGCGGCCAGCGGTGAGCTTGCGCTGGCCCACGGCAGCGACAGCGCCAGCGATCCCTGCCAGGGCCCGTTCGTCCGCGAAACGGCCGGTCCCAACGAAGGCGGCGGCCTGATCAAAGGCCCGGCGGACGATGACACGCCGCGCCTCAGCAGCAACGGCGAAGAGGTCGTCTTCGGTGCCAACGCCCGCCTCGTCTCCGAGGGGAGCGACTTCGATCGCGGAGAAGCAGGCAATCCCACGGACCTGTTCCTGGTGAGCATGCATCCGGGCCTGACCCGCACGCAGGCGATCACACCGTTGACCGAGGCTGGCATCTCCGAAGCCGAGGGAGCCGAAATAACGGACTGGGAAATCTCACCCGACGGCACGCAGGTCGCGTTCACCACCCTTCGCACGCTGTTCACGCTCGGCTGGCCGACGCTGGTCAGCATCGCGCCCCCGGAAGTCGGGATCGCGGAGCTCTACGACGCGGATCTCGCGAACGGCACGCTCACGCGGGTGACGCACGGATACGAGGGCGAAGGCGAACAGAGCCAGCAGCCGCACCCGATCATCTTCGAGCAGAGCGGCGACCCCTACGATGAATCCAGGTACGAACTGGGTGCGCTCACGCCCGATTTCTCGGCGAACGGCGACGAGCTCGTGTTCACGTCCACGGCCGCGAATCTGGTCTACGGCGATGGGAACAGCCCGGCGGTGCCCGTGGTGTGCTGCCAGCCTGGGGACGGGAGCGACGTGTTCGAGGTGACACGCAGGCAGTTCCTCTCCGAACCCGCGCCGCAGTCGATCTCCCCGCCGCCGCCGCTCGTGATCGCGCCCCTCTGGCGGCTCAGCGCGACGGCGCAGGCTCACGCCGACGGCAGCGTTGCGCTGTACGTCGAGGTTCCGGGAGCGGGGCGCCTGCAGGTCGCGGCACAGGGCGGTCTGGTGCTCGTCGAGCATGGCCGAGGCGCGCGCCGCCGGGTGACGCTCGCCACGCGGACGGTCGCCGCGGACGCAGCCACCGAGACGGCCCCCGCAGGCGGGCTGATGCAGATCGTGCTTCGCCTGCAGAGTCGCTACGCGGCGCTCGCCAAACACGCCGGCGGGCTTCCTGCGAGCCTCCGCATCACCTTCACCGCCCAGGGCAGACCGACGCTCGAGCAGACGCTCGCGGTGGCGTTCACGCGCGAGGACCACGCCCGCACGGCCAGCGCCGCGCGGCGCGCCTCGAAGGCGCCCGGCCGCAGGGGCAAGACACGATGAGTCGGTCCTCGATCGCGTGTGCGGCGGCTGTGCTGGCCTGTGCGCTGGCGGTGCCAGCCGCCGCGGCGCGAGCCGAACAGAGCGAACAGGCGGCGAGCTGGCAGCTGGAACAGCCCTCGCCGCCGCCTCCTCCCTCGGGCGTGCAGGTCTCGCCGGCGCCGGTGCCGCTGGGGAAAGTCGGCGACATCGAGTTCTGGGAACCGCCGGGGGCGCCGCCGCAGGCCAACCGCGGGCTGCTGATCACGCACGGCAACGGCGAAGCGATCCCGCCCGGGGTGTGGGCCTACGACGGCAGCGGATGGCACGAGATCGCGAACCAGTGCGGCGCCACGGACGGTCGCATCGCCTGGGGCGGGCCGGCGGAATTCTGGACGGTCTCCGACCAGCGGGGCGGGCAGGCGCCGATCAACGGTGTGCTGCCACCGCTTGAAGACGACTCGCTGTGTCACTTCTCCGACGGGAGCATCGTGGCGTCATACGCCCACCTGGCCTTCGAAGCGGACTCCTATCAGGAGATGGCCGGCGCAGCCTGCCTGCCGGCGCAGCCGCCGGAGACGAGCTCCTCGGACTGCTGGTTCGGCGGGGCCGCGCTTCCGGAACCACAGATCGGCTCCTTCCAGCTGCACTGGAACGGCAGCACGCTCGACGAGCAGCCCTACACCAACCGGGGCGATCCCATCGAGGAAATGCGCCAGCTCGAAAACGCGATCTTCGAGAGCGTCGCATACAGCAAGTTCGACCGCCCCAGCGAACCGAACCAGCTGGAACGGCCCTCCCTCTTGCACTTCGCCGAAGCGCAAACGGCGATGGAACCGCTGCCGACCGCCGAACTGCCGCTCTTCAGCGGACCGGGGGAGCTGACCGAAGAACTCGAATACCTGCGCCTCGGGTCGGCCGAAGGCGTGCTGTGGGCGGCGACCGGAAAGCGCTCCGGGGAAGGCAAAGGCCAGCTCACCGTCCTGCGCCGCCTCGACGGCATCTGGACGCAGGTGATCGGCCCCGGAGGAGAAGCGGGTGGAGCGCACCCGCTGCCCCAGCCGCTGCCCGGCCTCAGCGAAGGCGAAGAACAAGCGCTGCTCGGGGGCCCGGCGGAGGATGCGCAGGTACAGGCGATCGCCCCCGAACCCGGCAGCGAAGACGCCTGGCTCGCGCTCGCGCCGCACGGCGAGTTGGAACGAGAAGCGGCCGCCGCGACGGCTGTGCTCGTGCACATCTCGGCGCAGGGCTCGGTGCTCGGCGTGCAGACGCTGCCGAGCAGCGCAGAACGGGCGCTGCCGAGCGACGCCGCCGGCGCCGCCGACCGGCTCGTGTGTCCCGCGCTCGAAGACTGCTGGATGGCGAACGTGAACGGCTGGCTCTACCACCTGGCACGCGACGGCGAACGCACGCTCCCCGAGAGCGAACTGCCGGGCTTCCCAGAAGGCAAGATCATCAGCGAACGTCCCCGCGACGAAGGGGTCTCCCAGGAAGTGCTCGACGCGCCGCCGCCCGACGACTCGGGCCTGCAGGAAGAACCCCCGAATTACGGTTACGCGCAATTCGAAGAAAAAAAGGAACCCAAGTCCGAAAACAAGGTGCGGCTGCCGCTGCTCTCGCGAGTGCACAGCCGCCTGGTCAAAGGGAGGACGCTGCAGCTGAGCTTCCACCTGTCGGTCAAGGCGCGCGTCCGGCTGATCGCCAAACGCAAGGGAAAGGTCGTAGCCGCGACGGGCACGGAGATCCTGAAGGCCGGCAACCGCAAGCTCCTGCTGCGGCTGAACCCTCGCAGCTGGCCGACGAAGCTGTCATTGCAGACACACGCGCTGGCGCCGCTGCCGCTCGTCTCCTCGGTGACCGGCGAAGGCGCGAACGTGAGCACCGAGGAAACTGGACTGCTCGCGATCCCGTTCCGCTCGCTGATCGACCAGGCGGGTCTGCTGCCTTGACGGTCACGGGGGCGCAACGGCGCCGGCTCGCGCCGCGGGCCAGGCTCGCATGCCTGCTGCTCGCGCCGCTCGCCGTCGGGCTCGGGCTGCTCGTGCTCGGCTCCGGCCCGTCCGCAAAAGCCGCCGCGGAAGCCGGCGGCGGCGAACCTCTGCCGTACACCGACGTGGCGGTGCCTGCCGCGAACGTGGTCATGCTCGGAGCGACTCCCGACGAACCGGGGGCTCCCGAAGGGACGACCTGGGGCCTCGGCGAACGCTCGGAAGGCGGCGTCTCCGTGCCCAAGCTCGTCCGCTACGTGCCGCCCTCCGGGGCGGGCGGGTTCGCCGAAGAAGGCGGGTGGGAACCGGGTCCGGAATTGCCGGCCGGCTTCCAACCGGACCATCCGAAGAACGGCACCGAACAAGCCAGCCCCCTCGAGGGTCAGATGACGCCGGGCGGCTACGGCGTCCTCGCGGGCACCATCACGCACGAAAAGGAAACACGCCAGGCTCTGCTCGTGCGCAGGCCCGGAGGAGCGTTCGAAGCGACGGCGCCGGTACCCGCCGAAGGCGAAGTCGAAGCGGAAGAACAGCCGTTGCTGCACGAAGGCCAGACGCTGTTCGGCGGCGAACGCGCCCCGATGATCGCGCCACTCGCCGAAGCCGACGGCTCGGCCGGCGCTCTCGTAGTACCGGTCTACTCGCAAGCAGGCGTCGATGAAGCCGTGCTGCACTGGAACGGGCACAGCTGGGCGAGCGAGCCGATCGAGATCCCGGAAGCGAGCAGGAGCGAATTCAAGGTGCTGGCCATCGCGGCCAGCAGCCCGCAGAACGCCTGGCTGTTGGCACGCCTGTCGAGCGGCTACGGGCCCGGCGCGGTCGCCCTCTTCCGGCGAGTCGAAGCGGAAGGCGGCGGCTGGAGCTGGCGGCCGGTCGAAGTGGAAGCCGGCCCTGGCCAGGTGAAACTCCCGCTGAGCGTCCCGGTGAGCGGAGGCGCGCCGGCGGCGGGCGAGCCGTTCGGCGTGTTCGGCGACGAAGGCTCCAGGATCACGGTCGAGTCGCAGCTGCTGACCGTCACCAGCGACGGCGTGTGGGTGGATGGGGTGCGCACCGACGTCGAACACCAGCAGCCCTACACGACCATGTATGTGCGCCTCGAAGGCGACGAGGGCGTGATCGAGCACAGCTGGTGCAAAGCGGCGGCCGGCACCCCGCCGTGCCAGGGATCGCTGCCCGAGGAACCGCCGCTGGAGTACGGGCGCAGCTTCGCCTGGCCCAGCTCCTCGCCGTACGGCGAGCGGGTCATCACCGGGCTGTACGAAGGAGTGATCCTGCGCCTCGAAAGCTCGGGCTCCTTCGAGCCGGTGCTGTCGATCGGCGGTGGCGAGACTCCCGAAGCGGTGCCCGGGCAGCTCTACGGCGCGGCCTTCAGCTCGCCCAGCGAAGGCTGGCTGGGATACGCCGTCCCGGTCCAGATGACGACCTCGCCGGAGCCGGACCGCCTCGCCTACTGGCCGGTCGCCACGCGTCATCCGCTGCTCGCGATCGCGCCCGAGCCCGGCGCTCCCGTCGCCGCGCTCTCCAGCGAAGCGCTCGCCGTGGGCGAGAGCGGCGGGGTCGCGCGTTACAAGCCCGGCGAGGGCTGGCTGCCCGAAAGCCTGTTCGGCCCCGGGGAGCGAATCGAAACGCCGAACCTGCGGGCGGTGGCCTGGCCGCGGGCGAACCGTGCCTACGCGGTCGGCGAAGCCGGCGAAATGTGGCTCTGGCGCAGCGAAACGGGACTGTGGGAACGCGACCCGGCGACGCCCGTCAACTTTCGCGACAACCTCTACGGGATCGCGTTCGACTCGACTGAACCGGCGCGCGGCTACGCCGTCGGCGCCCAAGCCGTCGGACGCGGCGGTGTGATCCTGCGCTACGGCAAGACGTGGACGGAAGAAACCGAACTCCCGGCCGAAGTCCAGGACGCCCAGTTCACCGGGGTCGCGTTTGCCGGATCCGAGGCGATGGTCGCCTTCGACGTCCAGCGCAGCACGACCGAAGAAGGGTTCAACGGCGGCCTGCTCGTGAACGAAGGCAGCGGCTGGAGGGTCGACCAGGAAGAGGAGCAGGTCACAGGATCGGCCCGCGTCCTCGCCGTCGCCGGCCTGCCCGACGGCGGCGCCGCGGTGCTGGCCGGCGAAGGCACCGCGAGGCTCTACGAGCGCGAATCCGGGGGCGCGCCTTGGCGGCAGGTGTCCACCCCGCTGCCGAGCGGACTGGCCGGATCGCTCGCGCTGTATCGCCACAACGGCGCGCTTCGAGCGCTTCTCAGCGCGGGAGGGGCGGCCAGTGAGACCAGAGCGATCCTCTCCGAACCCCCGCCGGGAACCCCCCCCTACGAACAGAAAAGCGCTGGCGTCGGAGGCGGTCCGGAGGCGGGAGCCCTGCTGCGCCAGACCGCCTCGGGCTGGATCGACGAACGCCACAGCGTCAACCCCGTCAAGCAGAGCAGGGAATACGGCGAATATGACGAGCCCTCATACCCCGATCCGATCTCCGCTGCCCTGGTCTCGCCGACGGGCTCCGAAGCGTGGGTCGTCGGCGGCATCACCAGCGAACGCGTAAACGAGCAGACGGCCGACGTGGCGCGCTACCCGGCCGAAGGCCGGCCACCAAACGAGGGGACCTCGCAGATCCCGGTCCAGCCCGAAGAAACCCAGCCTGCCGGGTCCGGCGGCGTCACCACGCTCGCGTTCGGCGGCGGGGCCAGCTGCGCGGACCCGTGCGCCGATCGCGTGGAGACCGGGGTAGGGCCGAACACATGGCTCTCGAACGCGATCTCGCTGGCCAGGGCCGCGGGCGCCTCCGCGTTCTTCTACACCGGGCCGATGATCAGCTACTCCCAGTTCAGCGGGCAGGTCCCGCCCCAGCCGCCATTCGCCGAAGAATATGAGCGCTACGCGCGCCTGCTCGGCGGCGACCTGCTCGAAAGCGGCGCGTCGTGGCCCGCGTACGCCGCCGACTCCAACGGCGAACTCGAAGGCGAGGCCGCACTCGTCCCCGCCTTCGAACACCTCGCCTCGCCTCTGGGGTCCTCGTCAGCGCAGGGCTGGACGCCGGCGGGCGTCCAGCCCTCGCCGACCGAACGCGAGAACTGCGGCTGTGCCGACGGCTACTACGCCGTCCAGAATGCGCGCGTCGAGGTGGTCGTGCTCGACGACTCCGCCGGCGACGGCGTGGACGCGGCGCAGCGAGTCTGGCTCGAGCAGCAGCTGGAGCAGGCGGGGGCGGTGCTCCACAAGCCCGTGATCGTCGTGGCCGAAGCCGATCTCGGCCAGCAGCTCGCAGCCGGCAAGCATGAAGAAGCGGCCGAAGAGCTGTTCGCGGCGCTCGTCGGGCGAGATCCGGACGGACGGGACCCAGGCGGCTATGCGGCCTCGGCCTACTTCTACGACGCGCCGGAAAACAATGTCCGCACGACGATCTCCTTCGACGGGGCAAGCCTGCGCGCATTCGGATCGGGCACGCTCGGCTACGAGCTCGAGGAAAACGAAAACACGACTGAATTCCACGGCGCCAAGGGCATCCTTCTCGGCGAAGTCCAGTGGGCGGCCGCCAGCGCTGCCGAACAGGCGGCGGACCGCGCTCCGGTCGAAGCGAGGCTGATACCGGTGATCGGGGAACTGGCGATGGAAGCCCAGGAGGGCACGCTCCTGCGCAGGAGCGAAGTGGTGCGCTTCAGCGGGCTCGCACGCCGACCGCGTGCCGGCTGCAGAGGCGTGGCCAACGAGGACCAGTGCACGGAAAGCCAGTACATCCCGATCCCCTCGATCTGCATCGGGACGAGATGCGCCGAAGCCGTCCTTCCCGAATACGAATTCCGCTCGTCTCGACCCGACATCGGCGGCTTCGTCAAGCTCAACGCCGCCTCCAACAGCTCGGTGCTGTCCAGCAGCTCCGTGCTCGTCAACGCGAACGGCGAACCCGTCAAGGACGGACGCGAACAGGACGGCGAACAGGTCGGGGCGACTTCTGGGCTGTTCTGCGCCTACAACAAGGGCGAAACCCTGGTGACGCTCAGCGCCGGAGGTCTGTCTTACACGCTGCCCGTGAGGGTGCAGGCCGGCAGCGTGCGGGAGCCATGCGGGACGGTCCCGCTGCGCGAACTCCCGCCGGTCAGCACGCAGGTGGCGCCTCCCACGCCCGCCCCTGCGTCCCAGCCGGCGCCGGCGGCTACCCCGCCGGCCGCCGCGCCGCCGCCGATACCTCTCCCGCCGCCCCCCCAGCCTCCCGCGGCGGCGACCGTGCACAGACCCGCCGCGCCCGCGCCCCCGCCTTCGTTCCTGCCGCTCGTGGCCCCGGCGACGCCGCTGCTCGCCTTCGTGCCGCCGCCGGTGCCGACGCCGGCCAGGCCGACGCCGCCGACCGGGACCTCGGCCGTGACCTCGCCGGTCGAGGTCGCAGAAAAGGAAGAGGAGCGCGAGGAGGCGCCGGAGTCCGTGTCCAACAAGGCCGTTGCCTACACCCCGCAGGAACACGAGCCAGCCCCGCTGTATCTGCTGGGGATGGTGATAGTCGCGGCGCTCGCCGCAGCGTCGGCGCGCCGTCGCCCACGGCGCGGGCACCGCGAGGTGCGGGTGGCCCCGGCGACGCTGAACGCCACACGGGCGCAGCGCCGCTGGTCGGATCGGCGGCAACGGCCGCCGCGGTGAGCGGTTCACGACCCCGCCGCGGCGCCGCGGTGAGCGGTTCACGACTCTGCCGCGGTGAGCGGTTCACGACCTCTTCACAGCCATACCCTGTTCACGCTTTGGCAACATCCTTGCCGACCGCAGCCGGCAAAGTGTCGTCCGGATGAGTTCCGCCAGGCCCTGCACCCGCGTGCACCTCGCGCTGACGGTACTCGCGGCGGCCTTTGCCCTCGCCTGTGTCGCGTCGAGCGCACGCGCGGAACCGTGGGGGCAGGAGAAGGCGTTCCGCTTGACGGACGCCGAACCGATTTTCGAAACCTTCTTGAGTCCTAAATTCGCCGCTGGCAGCGACGGCAGCTACTACCTGCTGACCGAAGACGTCGAAAGCGAAGAATTCGTGCTGGAGCGCTTCGACGAAGGCGAGCAGCAGGCCAGCATACATTTCAACAAACGCACGGAAGAAGGCGAAGGCTTCGGGAGCGAAGGCGTGAATGCGGCGCTCGCGGTCGACCCGAGCCGCGACCGCGCCTACGTGATGCTCGTCTACGAACGACGCGCGCAGAACAGGCTTGAAAGGAAAGAAGAAAACAAAACAGGTAAACCGGTCTTTCCACTCGATGCCGAAATGCCGGCGGCGGGTGCGCTGTACGCCTTCGAATACAAGCCCGAATCGAAAGAACTCGTCAGCAGCAAGAAGAACGCGGAAGGGCCGCTGCCCCAGCTCACGCGCGAAGACCTCAAGGGCCAGGGTGAAAACCCCAAGGAAGCCTTGCTCGACCCGCGCGGCATCGCGGTCGAACCCGAAACCGGGGACCTGGCGATTTCGGGCAACGAGGACGAGGAAAGCGATAAGAAAGTGGAGTCCGAAGAAGCCCAGAAACAGTGTCGCGCCGCGGTCCAGTTCGTGACGGTGAAGACGAAGACGGGCTCCAAGGAAATCGAAGGCCTGTCGCTCGGAGCCCGCTACGTCGACTCGGCTGGCAAGGTGCTCTTCGAACGCACGGGCTGCGGAGAAGAAACGGAAGAAGACGCGATCAACCAGGCGCCGGCGTCGCCGGTCTTCGCGCCCGACGGCACGCTGCTCGGATACGGCGAAGACGAAACAGTGGAAGAATACGAACCGGAAGGCATCATCTGGCAGCTCACACCCGCGGACGCCGACAACCACGCCCCGGGAGAAGTCACGATGACACCCAAGGAGCTGTTCGTGGCCGGATCGGTGCCCACGTTCCACCCCGCGGTCGGCGAAGCCGAACAACCCGATTCCGTCATGTCGCTGGTTCCCGAAGGCAGCACCGACGGGACGATCTACGTGAGCGGTTACCACTGGGGCGGTGACGCGCCGGCGGGTCAGCCGACGGTGCTCGTCCTGCATTACAGCGATTCGGGGGGCGGACCGTCGATCAGCGAGATCGGCTGGACCGCGGGCGGCTCCGAAATCGAAAACCTCGCCCCTGGTCCGTGCAACCTGCATGGTACCGAAGAATCCACAGAGAGGATCATGATCGGCGGCCTGGCCGGACCCAAACACGGGTTGCTGGCTTTCACGTACTACACCGAACAGATCGGTCCCGGCCATGAAGAGCAGGTCGAGCAAGCGGAAGTCGTCCAGTTCGGCGAAGGCGGCAAGACTGCGGGCTGCCCGACGGTAGCGGTGACGACGCCAACGCAGAGCTACCGGAACGCGCCGACGAACGAGTTGCCGGCCGGGCAGCCGCTGGAAGTCAGCTCGCTCATCGGCACCCCCGGCAATCCCGACACGCAGGCGGCGAGTCCCACGAGCGTGGCGTGGACGGTCAAGTTCACGCCGAGCAGCGGGGGCCCGCCCGAAGTGTCACATCCCGAAACAAACTACGAATACAACGGGCTGCACGCCGTGGAACCGGGATACGGCAAGTCCGTCAAGCTCGACTTGGGGCCGGCGAAAGCCGGGGTCTATGAAATCGTCGATGTCGTTCACACCGACGATCTCGCCGACCAAGTCGCCGAACCCGAAAAGGCCGACGTGGTCACCGTGATCGAACCCGGCGGGTTGAGCGTGAAGCCCGGGCTTCCCGTGCCGGGGGAAGTGCGCGCGCACGAACAGGAAGCACAGCTGACGGCAGAAGTCGCCGAAGTGCCCGAAGAAGGCAAGCTCCCGGAAGAAGTCCATATCAAGAAGGTCGTCTGGGAATTCGGGGACGGCACGGAAGCGAAACAGTCGAATCCGCCGGAAACGCTCGTCAGCCCGGTGAGCATCAAGCACGCGTTCGGGCGTTGCGGCACTGGCGTAACGACGAGATGCAAGATCACGGTGACGGTCGTAGCGGACACGTCCCACGGTGAAAAGACACAGTCCGGACACATCGAAATCACCGTCAAGGAGAGCAAGGCCGAAGAAGCAGAAGAAGCGGCTGCGAAGAAGAAAGCCGAAGAAGAAGCGGCTGCGAAGAAGAAAGCCGAAGAAGAAGCCGCGAAAGGCGGCGTCGCGGGCTACATCGCCTCGTTTGCCGGCTCCTCGCTGTCGGTGAGCGCGAGCGGCGCGACGTCGGTGAGGATCACATGCCCGAGCGGCGGCTCCTGCAGCGGCACCCTGACCCTGCAGACGCTCGACGCAGTCGCCTCCTCGCACGGCAAGCACGCCAAGAAGAAGGTCGTGACCCTCGCAAACGGAGGCTTCTCACTGTCGGGCGGGAGCAAGTCGATCACTCTTCACCTCAACGCGACCGCGAGGGCGCTTCTCGGCCGCTCGCACGGGCTGCTGCGCGCGAAGCTGACGATCCTCTCGCGTGGCACGGCCGGCAGGCGCAACAGCTCGAGCACGCACCCCGTCACGCTGCGCCTTGTAAAAAAGAAGTCACGCAGGCACTGAGCTCGGGACCGCGCGCCGTCACGTGCGCACACCCGCGACGTAGAGGTGGTTAGAACCGCGACTACATTGCGTGTGTCAAGCCGATGTCAAGCGATGGTGAAGCCGTTGTTAGCGTTCATCGTGACAGGATCGTAACGCCGCGACTTGCGACGCACGCGAGACTAAGGCTACGGTCGCCACTCGGCCGTAGCTACGGATAGGACATCCGTGAGAATCGAACCCAAAAGGAGGAAGTCACGCATGAGATTCGTCTCCGCGCGTCGTGCACTGCCGGTGTCACTTGCCTCAGCGGCCGTGCTTGCGCTAGGCATGATGCCGGGCATCGCGAACGCCGCACCCAAAGGTGAAGTGGGAGAACAATGTTCCGGCCCGCGCATCGAAGGAGCCGGCTCGACGTTCCAGGCGCCTCTCCAGTTCATCTGGACGGGCGTCAACAGCGAGAAAGGCAACGAAAAACTCAAAACCGGCTACGACCACTCGAAAAGCAAAGACGCGTGCTCCGGAACTCAGGGCACCAAAGCCAAGCCTGAAGTCTACTACAACCAGGAAGAACAGTTCCGTGGCAGCGGCGCTTGTCTGAGGGCCTTCGGCGAAGGCACGACCGAATTTGGGGAAGAAAAAACGGTCGACGGCCAGAAATTGAAGTTCCCGGACCTGAACAAGTTTCCCGAGTGCTCGACAGACGAAGCGCCCAAGCAGTCCGTCAAGGAAGGCTACGAAAAATTTGTCGACAAAGTCGCGGGCTTCGAAGGCGGGAAAGGCGAAGCGATCGAGTCGCTCCCGGTCGCCCAGGGTGCGGAGGCGATCATCGTCCACCTGCCCAAAGGCTGCCTGGCGTCGAGTGAAATCAAAACGCCGACGGGCAAAAAAGAGAAACTCGGCCGTCTCGCGCTCGACAGGGAAGTGATCGAGGAGATCTACCGCGGCAAGATCAAGACGTGGGCGCAGGCGATGGAAAAACAGGGCACCGACGGTGACGACCACCTGGAATGCCCCGAAGGCGGCTTGGAAAAAAGGATCCGTCCGGTCGTGCGCGCCGACAAATCGGGCACGACACACATCTTCAAGGCGTTCCTCCTGCAGGTCTACAGTGGGACCTTCCCCGCTGAAGAATTCAAAGAAGTCAACAAAGGCGAAAACCCGTGCAAAGGCGAAGGCGAACTTCAGAAAGGCGCGATCGTCTCCTGGGCGCAGGTTTCCGAAGGCTGCGAAAACCAGCGCTGGCCGGAAGAAGCTGAAGTCCTACGACCGGTCGAAACGGGCAACCCCGGTGTCATCAACGAAGTTCACAAAACAGAAAGCAGCATCGGCTACGCTGACCTCGCGGTCGCCCAGGAACGGGGCTTCTTCTCGAACAAAGGCGAGGGCGGCGAAAACGAAAAAGGTGAACAGAACGAACAGTTCTGGGCCGTCGTCCAGGACTCAGCGAAAACAGGCAAAACAGAGACGTTCAGCGACCCACAGACGAAAGGCGACATCGAAAAGGCCGAGGAATCGAACTGCAAAGACACCAAGTACGTGGCGGCGAAAGGCGAAAAATTCCCGCCGGAAAGCACCCGCGATGACTGGTCGAAAGTAAAAGGCGAAGACGTCTCGAAGACGTACGCGATCTGCGGCGTGACCTACGTGCTGGCGCCGCGGCAGATGTGGTACTTCCTCGAGCCATACAAAATCACCGAAGCAGAATCGCTGAAGATAGCGACCAGTGTCCATGACTTCCTCGACTTCGTCACGGCGAAGACGGGTGGCCAGGACGAACTGAAAAAAAGCGACTACGAGGCCCTGCCGAAAGCTGTCCAGGAAGAGGACGCGGTCGGCGCCGAAGAAATCGGCAACAAGGAAGCCTGACCGACCGTCGCAGTTGTGAGCACCCGCGCGAGCGAGTGACGTAGATAAGCGCTGGAAGCGCTGAGACGAACCGGCCGCCCCAGGGATGGGGCGGCCGGTTCGCCGTCTCCGTCGTGGCCGGCCGCTCGGCAGGGGCTGTTCAAGGTCGCCAAGGACCCGCGGATCACGCGCACCGGCCGGTGGCTGCGCGCGAGCGCGTTGGACGAGCTGGCGCAGCTGTGGAACATCTTCCGCGGCGAGATGAGCCTCCTCGGCCCGCGCCCCTCGTCGCGCAGCGCCCGCTCATCGTCGAGCGGCGCCGGCCCCCTCTACTCGACCTCCGCGACCTCGCGGATCTCGTCAACGGAAGTGGCTTTGGGCTCAGCCGACCCGTTCATGCTCGCGGCCGCGGCCGCCGGCTCGGCCGGGCGCCGCCAAAGCTGGCTGACCGCCAGCCATCCGATCGCCGCCGCGAGCAGCACCGCGCACAGCGTCCAGCCGAGCGCGGTCGTGCCCAGCCCGACGTACTTCAGCCCGGAGGCGAAGATCACGAACGTGATCGCCGGGCGGATGTAGCGGTCGGGCGCGCTCGAGGACACGGCCGAGCCGACCAGCACGGCCGGCACGCTGCCGATGATCAGCGAGGCCGTCACACCGAACTCCACGTGGCCGAACGCCAGCGCGCCGAGCGCCGCGGCCAGGGTCAGGGGCACCGCCTGGGTCAGGTCGGTTCCGACCAGCTGCTTGGCGCCGATCATCGGGTACAGGAACAGCAGCAGGATGATCATCAGCGAGCCCGAGCCGACGGAGGTCATGCCCACGATCACACCGCCGATCATGCCGATCGCGACGGTGCGCACGGGGTGCACGGCGATCTCGTGCACCGCGCCCGTGCGCTCCTGCCCTGTACGGCTGTCGAGCACGTAGCGCGCGACCATCGCCGCCGAGCCCAGCAGCAGCGCCGCGCCGAGCACCGTCTCGATGTTCGTCTGGGCTTCCTTGGTGTGTCCGATCAGATGCAGCAGGTAGGCGCCGGCGAAGGCCATCGGCACCGATCCGAGCGCCATCCAGCCGACGAGGCGCCTGTTGACCGTGCCTTTGCGCAGGTGCATCGCGCTCCCGAACGGACGCATCACGACCGCGGCGACCAGGTCGCTCGAGATCGCGGTCGACGGCTTGACCCCGAACAGCAGGATCAGCATCGGTGTCATCAATGCGCCGCCGCCGGCGCCCGTCATGCCGACCAGCAATCCGACGACGGCGCTGCCGAGCACGATGTACGGGTCGATATGCATCGCGGCAGTATGCCCAGGTGACCCGCACGACACGAGGCTCGCGTCATCCCGGAGGCTCCGGGAGTGACAACAGGTCAGGTTGGTGCTATTACATATCGCCGAACTCTGTGGAGGAAGAGATGAAAGCGATTCGGGCGCATCGCTCTCGTTGGCTATGCGCGTGGGGGTTGGTGGGTTTGCTCGTGGTGGCGGGCATCGCGCGGGCGCAGGCCGTTCCGGCGCCGCAGCCGAAGAGCCAGACGACGATCGCCGGCGGCGACGTGGCGAGTTCTTGGTCGATCGGCGGTGAGACGGTCAGACTGGCGGGGGCGGCCGGCCTGAAACCATTGCTGAAATTGCGGGTCAAGGGTGGTGGCGCC
>DATJTT010000059.1:0-11277 GCA_035503075.1 Solirubrobacteraceae bacterium | reverse complement strand
CGCGGCGGAGCTAACGTCTGGCATGGCTGGTCCTCCTTCGTATGCGGCACTGGCCGCGGCGGTCTTTGACAACCGCGAGGCTAACCCGCGAACCTACGAACGCCGAGGGCCAGCCCCACCTTCGGCATCCATACTGACTAGGAGCTGTGCGCGGCGTGCTGCGCGGGCGCCTGGCGCTGGGCCCGCCAGAGGGCGTGCCCGGCGAACACGAGCATCCCGCCGAGGTGCGCTTCGACCGTTTCCAGGTTGTGTTCGCCGGGGTAGATCGCGCCCTGGGCTTCGGCGCCGTCGGCGCGCAGCGCCTGCGCGAACGGCAGGTCCTCGGCGGGGTTTGCGATGTGGTCCTGTTCGGCGCCGTACACGAACGCGTGCAGGCCGAGCCGCTCGAAGATCGGCCGGTCGGCGCGCACGTCGCCTTCGAGCCCGTTGAAGAAGCCGATCCAGCTCTCGACCACGCCGAAGCGGTACGGGTTGGCGAGCGCCGCGTTCATCGCGCCGTAGCCCCCCATCGAGTCGCCGACGATCGCGCGCGCAGCGCGCGCGGGGATCGTCGGCAGCATCCGATCGATCAGTTCCTGGACTTCCAGGACATAGCTTTCGTAGTCCAGGCCGCCGGCGTTGCGCCACAGGTTGGCGCCCGGGCCGCCCTGGATCATCACCGCGATCAGCGGCGGGATCGTGTGCGTCGCGATCAGCTCGTCGAGCTGGCTCTGCAGCCCGATCTGCAGGAACGCGCCGTCGGACTGGTCATCGCCGGGGAGCATGTACAGCACCGGATAGTGCGCGGTCGTGGCGTCATAGCCGCTCGGGAGGTACACGAGGAACGAGCCTTCGCCGTGCAGCGCCGCCGAGGGGTAGCTCGCGCGGGTGATCAAGCTCCCGGCCGCGTCCTGGCTGACCAGGTCGAGCGTCGGCAACGAGGGCGAGGCCGGCGCCGAGCCGATCGCCGGGGCTTCCTGTTCGACGGCGCTCGCGCCGCTCACGCCGAAGATGCCCTCGAGCGTCAGCTGGCCGCCGTGCGCGAGCGCGATGCACACGGACACGAGCGCGCCCAGCAGCAGCCCGAGGATCACCCTGCGCACCCGTGTGCGGCGCGAGCGCCAGCCAACCGTCGCGCCCGCCGCGCCGGCGGCGCCCGCGGCGAGCCCGACCGGCTCGCGCCTGGCCGGGAAGCTGGGCACCCACGGCGGAGGCAGAGCCTCGGCCGCGAGCGTGGCGCGCTGCCCCGGCCACGTCCACTCGCCGAGGTTCTCGAGCCATACCTGTGTGCGCGACGCCTTCACCGCGATCGACATCGGGGAGATTCAATGAACGGTCGAGCATAAATCCAACCCCTGCACGTATGCGCCCATCCTGCACGGCGCCGTGCACGCCTCAACTCGTGCTCCAAACCTCCCCCACGCCGGCGAAGCCGAGCGCTTCCTTGGTCGCTTCGGTGAGGTCGAATTCGCGGCCTTCGACGTACGGGCCACGGTCGACGACCGGGACGCGCACCGTGCGCCCGGCATAGCGCAGCGTCACGAGCGTGCCGCACGGCAGCGTCTTGCTGGCGACGCCCAGGGTCGCGCTCGTCAGGGTCCCGCCGCACGCGAGGCTGCCGCCGCCGCCATACCAGGAGGCCTCGACGACCCGGTAGGAGTTCAGCCGCCCGAGCCCGCGCTCGGACGCCAGGGCGCCGGCGGCGCCCGCGAACAGCAGGCGCACGGCCCGGCTGCCGATGCCCGGCGGCGCGTAGCTCACGCGAAAACGTCCTCTCGCGCCCGTGCGGGCGCGGGCGAGCGTGTGCCAACCCCACCTGCCGGCCGCCTGCAGCGCGACGAGCCGTCCCGCCAGCGGCGCTGTGCGCGCCTGTAGCAGCGTGCCCGTCACGCTCGCGCGGTGGTCCGCGAGCACGTTCAGTTGATCGCCGCGCAGCTCGATCTCGGTGCGGCTCGGCGGCGCCGAGCCGGTCGCTGGGCTCACGGCGTCGGCGGCGGCTGGCACGGCGATCCCGACAGGGGCCAGGCGCGCAGCGGACAGCGGCGTCGCAGGTACGAGCATAGGTTGTACAAACCTCCTTGTTTGCGCCTACGGGGTTAGCTGTCGGGCTCACGGCCGGCCGCCCACGCGCACGGACGCGTGCCAGCCGGGCGTTACCGCCACATCAGTGGCCGATTCGCCCCATCCGGTCGCCCTCAGCGACCGGCAGTGGGTCCCCCGCTCGTCCCCATCAACGGGAACGACTCAGCGGCAGTCGAACAATTGTTCGAGGATATCCGTGGGGAGGGGGGTTTGTGTGACATGGGTCACATATGGGCAGCGAGGATCGGGACGATCACTTCGGCGAATCACGAAAAGCGGTCCCTCACGCCTTGTAGTGCCCCGCCCAGCCTCGCCGGCTGAGCGGGGCATTGCTGCATTTCCCAGAGCCGGGAGCAGTGGACATTGCACCCGGTCGGCGCGAGCCTAGGCGATCTCCCGGAGCGCGCGGTTGACAGGGAATCCGACCCGAGTGTTCACAGTTAGCCACACTCGCGAGCGGCTGGAACCGCCCGTCGCCGTCGCCAAACCCCGGTGCTACGTTGCCCACATCGGAGAAACCCTCGCAACAGCCGTGCTCGCGCTGCGCAATCTGCTCGCCAAACGCAAATGGATCGTCTGGGTGGCGTTCGTGCTGGTGCTCGTGATCGCCTACTGGGTCGGCATCACCCTCTTCCTGCCCAAGCACGACCTGAACACGCTGCGCCAGTACGAAGAAGCTCCCAACGAGCTACACCAACTCCCCCCGCGGACGACCGGCAGCGCCCATTAGCGCGCGCCTGCGCAGCGCCTGCGCGGCTCGCGCTATCGCGCTTTCGCCCGCTCCGCGCGCAGAGCCGCGGGGTCGATCTGATCCAGACGGCGCGGGCTCGGGTGCAGCGCCTTCGCGAGGTGATGCTCGTTTTTGCCCGGTCCGCCGAGCCGATGCTGCATGCGATGCTCGAAACCCACTGGAACGCTCTCTGTCATCGATCCTCCTTGCCCGCGCCTGAGGCGGCGCGCACGCCGCCGGGATGTTCGTCTCAAGCAGGCTACTCGGGCGCTCCTCGGCCGAGACACGCCTGACGCGGGCGCCCACCCGCGGCGTGCGCGCGAGCGCCCGCCCCGCCCCCGGCCCCCCGCCCCGCCCCCAGGCGTTGACGCGCGCGCCCGCAACCGCGACAATCGGGCCGATGGCCAACCCGGACCGCTTGACAGCGCTGGACTCCACGTTCCTGCATCTCGAGGACCACTCCAGTGCGCACATGCACGTCGCCTCCGTGATGGTCTTCGAGGGCTC
This sequence comes from Solirubrobacteraceae bacterium, assembly GCA_035503075.1. GTDB lineage: Bacteria > Actinomycetota > Thermoleophilia > Solirubrobacterales > Solirubrobacteraceae > Palsa-744. Next base: position 7,979 of record DATJTT010000059.1, on the reverse strand, counting down.
CGCACCCACGCTCGAGGAGCTCGTCGAGCACGTGCACAGCCGGCTGCACCTGGTGCCGCGATACCGCCAGCGACTCGCCTTCGTGCCGTTCGGACAAGGGCGGCCGGTGTGGGCCGATGACCCGCACTTCAACCCCTACTACCACATCCGTCACACCGCGCTGCCGCGCCCGGCCGACGACGCCGCGCTCAAGCGCCTGGCCGGCCGTCTGTTCTCCCAGCGCCTGGACCGCTCCAAGCCACTGTGGGAGATCTGGCTCGTGCAGAGCATGTCTCACGGGCGCTTCGCGCTGATCGCAAAGACCCACCACGCCCTCGTCGACGGGATCTCCGGCGTGGACATCACGACCGTGCTGTTCGACACCGCGCCCGACCCGGCGCCGACCGGGGTCGCGACCGCGTGGAGCGCCAAACCGCTGCCCGGTCGCGCGAAGCTGCTCGGCGAGGCGCTGATCGAGCGCTCGACCGTGCCCGCGGAGATGACCCGCGGCACGCGCGCCCTGCTGCGCGCGCCGCGCAGGGCCGCCACGCAGCTCAAGGACGCCCTGGCGAGCGTCGGCGCGACTACGATCGCCGGGATCAGCGCGCCGGCGCCGCCGAGCCCGTTCAACGTCGACATCGGCCCGCACCGCCGCTACACGTTCCTCGACGCCGAGCTCGCCCGTTTCAAGTCGATCAAGGACTCGCTCGGCGGCACGCTCAACGACGTCGTGCTCGCCTCCGTCAGCCTCGCCCTCGGGCGCTACCTGCGCGCCACCGGCCACGACACCGCATCGTCCCCGAAGGGGGATGGGCTGGTGCTGAAGGCGATGGTGCCCGTGTCAGTGCGCACCAAGGCACAGCGGGGAGCGCTGGGCAACCAGGTCGCGGCGATGTGGGCGCCGCTGCCCGTCGGCGTCGAGAACCCCGCCGAGTGCCTGCGCGAGATCGTCACCGCGATGGCCGACCTGAAGAAGGGCGGCCAGGCGGTCGGCGCCCAGGTGCTGACCAACCTCGCCGGGTTCGCGCCGCCGACGATCCTCAGCCAGGCCGCCCGCTTGCAGGCACGCCAGCCGTTCTTCAACCTCGTGGTCACCAACGTGCCCGGGCCGCAGTTCCCGCTCTACCTGCTCGGCCGGCGCCTGAGCGTGCTCTACCCCGTCGTCCCGCTCGCCCAGCGCCAGGCCCTCGGGATCGCGGTCATGAGCTACGACGGCCACCTCGGCTTCGGCCTGCTCGGCGACTACGACGCGCTGCCCGACCTCGACAAGATCGCGCTCGACCTGCGCTGGGCGATCGCCGCGCTCTCGCGCGCCGCCGGCGTGCGCGCGAGCGCCGGGCGCTCGCCGAACGGGCGCCCCGCGCGCAAGCCCGCCGAGCCGCGCAGCCCGGACGCCCGCGCCCCCGCCAAGCAGCCGTAGGCCGCGACTAGCTGCCCATCCCCAGAGCGCGCCGCACCGGGCCGCGCAGCAGCAGCCGGTAGGCCACGTCGCTCGCGGCGAGCGTCGTCAGGAGGATTGTCAGAACGCCAGGGTGGCGCACTATCAGACGCGAGAGCTGCATACGCTCCGCATCGGAGCGCGCGGCCCGCTACTTGAGGGAGAAAGCCCGCTCCTCAGCGCCGCCGTCGCCCGCTGCTACAGGGCGCAAACGCGCTCCTCGGCGCCGGCGCGCGGATACGATCCGCGGCGATGCGCCTCGCCCTGTGCCAGCTGAACGCCACGGTCGGCGACATCGCCGGCAACCGCGAGCGGATCGGCGCCGGCATCCGCGCCGCGCGCGACGCAAGCGCGCAGCTCGCGCTGTTCCCCGAGCTCGCGCTCACCGGCTACCCGCCCGAGGACCTGCTGCTCAAGGAGCACTTCCTCGCCGACGCCGCCGCCGCGCTGCGCGAGCTCGCCGCCGAAACCCACGGGGTGGTCGCGGTCGTCGGCTTTCCCGAGCGCGCCGAGGACGTCTTCAACGCCGCCGCCGTGCTCGCCGACGGGGCCGTGCAGGCCGTCTACCGCAAGGTCTGGCTGCCCAACTACGGCGTCTTCGACGAGCAGCGCTACTTCCAGGCAGGCCCGGGCGGCGCCGTCATCGACATCCCCCTGCGGGGACGATGCGGCGCAGAGCGCGTCGGCGTGACCGTCTGCGAGGACATCTGGGAGCCCGGGCCGCCCGCCAGCGATGAGGCGCACGCGGGCGCGCTGCTCATCATCAACATCTCCGCCTCCCCCTACCATGCCCGCAAGGGCTCCGAGCGAGAGCTGATGTTCGCCCAGCGCGCCCGTGAGAGCGTCGCCTGCGTCGCCTTCTGCGCGCTCGTCGGCGGCCAGGACGAGCTGATCTTCGACGGGCACTCGTGCGTGCTCGACCACACCGGGCGCACGCTCGCGCGCGCCGCCCAGTTCCGCGAGGAGCTGCTCGTGTGCGATCTCGACCTGCAGGCGGTCGCCGCCGCGCGCCTGCGCGACCCCAGCCAGCGCCCCGCCGCCCGGCGCTCCGAGCGGCGCGCGCTCGTGCTGCCCGCGCCGCCCGCCCCCGCCGGCGATCCGCCCGCGCGCAGCGCCCGCGCCAGCCTCGCCGAGCCGCTCGCGCCGATCGAGGCCGAGGTCTACGGCGCGCTCGCGCTCGGCCTGCACGACTACGTCCACAAGAACGGCTTCCAGCACGTCGTGCTCGGTCTCTCCGGCGGCGTCGACTCGGCGCTCGTCGCGTGCGTCGCCGCCGATGCGCTCGGCGCCCGGCGGGTGAGCGTCGCGATCATGCCCTCCCCGTACTCCTCGAGCGCCACCCAGGCCGACGCCCGCGCGCTCGCCGCCGCGCTCGGCGTGCGCACGCACGAGCTCGCGATCGAGCAGGTCATGCGCGCCTACGAGCACGCGTTGCGCGGGGAGCTCGCCGGGCGCGCGCCCGACCAGACCGAGGAGAACCTGCAGGCGCGGATCCGCGGCAACCTGCTGATGGCGCTCTCCAACAAGTTCGGCTGGCTGGTGCTCGCCACCGGCAACAAGTCCGAGATGTCCGTCGGCTACACCACCCTCTACGGCGATCTCGCCGGCGGCTTCGCCGTGATCAAGGACGTCCCCAAGACGCTCGTCTACCGCCTGTGCGCATGGCGCAACTCACCCGCCGGCGCCGCCGCGGGGCAGCGCGCCGGGCATCCGATCCCCGACTCGATCCTCGAGCGCGCGCCGTCGGCCGAGCTGCGCGCCAACCAGCGCGACGAGGACTCGCTGCCCCCGTACGAGCTGCTCGACCGGATCCTCGAAGGCTACGTCGAGCTCGACCGCAGCCGCGAGCAGCTGATCGCCGAGGGCCTGCCCGCCGGCGCCGTCGATCACACGATCGGGCTCGTCGACCGCGCCGAGTACAAGCGCCGCCAGGCGCCTCCCGGGATCAAGATCACCACGCGCGCGTTCGGACGCGACCGGCGCATGCCCATCACCAACCGCTACCGCGGCTAGCGCCTTGCCAGCCGAAGCTCGAGCGCCACGCACCCGGCCGCGCACGCGCACCCGCGCGCACCCGCGCGCCGGCGCCCGGCGCCCGCTGGCACGCCCGCCCGGGCGCCTGCTCGCGGGCGCGTGCGCGGCGGCGCTGTGCGCGACCGCGCTCAGCGCGTGCGCGAGCACGCTGCAGGACAAGCCGATCCCGCACAACGAGCTCGAGTACATGGTCGTCTCGCCGTTTCCCGTCTACTGGCTCGGCGACCACTTCGCGGGCATCCAGGTCAGCGCGGTCGTGCACGACCCGAGCGACGCCTGGGACGTGCAGTACGGCAACTGCGTCGAAGGCGGCGAGGAGGGCTGCGTGCCCACGCTTCAGATCGTGACCTCGCCCGATAACAGCTTCGTGCCCGGCGCGGCCACGTCGAGCGCCACGCGCCGCATCCGCGGCGTTCGCGCGTGGCTCTCAAACGGCGGGCGCACGATCGTGCTGCCCACCGGCGGCGTAGTCCTCGACATCTACGCGACCAGCGCGCGCGCCGCCGCCCAGGCCGCCCGCACGGCCGTGCCGATCAACGCGGTCGGCGCCCCCGAAGCGCCGCTCCCGGCGGCGCTCCCCAACACCGGCTTCGGCGAAGCGCCGCTGCCCTCGCAGATGCCCTCGCCGCTGCACCCGTTGTAGGTCCGGACCGGCGACGGCGACGGCGACGGCGACGCGAGCGGGGCCGTTCAAGGCGGCGAGCAAGCGCGCGCCTCAGGCGCGCGCCGCGGCGGCGTCGGCGCCGCGCGACGGACGCACGGCGATCGTCATGCGCGTCAGCGCGCACGTGCGCTCCTCGTCATCGGTGAACGTCACGTCCCACACCCAGGTCGTGCGTCCCCGGTGCACCCGCGTGGCGCGCGCGTGCACAGCCCCGGCGGTGATCGGACGCAGGAAGCTCGTGCTGTTCGATTGGCCCACCGCGATCTCGCCCTGACGGGTGACCGCGAGCGCGGTGGCGATCGACGTGATCGACTCGGCCATCGACGCGTACACGCCGCCGTGGATCAGCCCGTAGGGCTGCTTGAGCTCGTCGCGCACGGCCACCCGCGCGCGCGCGTCCGTGTCCGAGCACGACTCCCATTCAAGGCCGTAGAAGCGGTCGTAACCCTGCACGCTTGCGTTCAGCTGCTCAACGGCGTTTGCCATCGCGGCGCCACGATAGCCTAAGGTCCTCCGCCGCGGCCCCCGCGAAAATGTCCAGATCGCGGCTCGCGCTACTCGATCGCGAGGCGCAGGCGAACAGATCATGAGCCGACTCGACGAGCTCCCACCAGACCAGCGCGCAGCCCTCCAGCTGCTGCTGCGCCAGCACAAGAGCTACGCCGAGGTCGCCGCGCTGCTCGGGATCGAGGAGCGCGCGGTGCACGACCGCGCACACGCGGCGCTCGCGATGCTCGCCCCCCGGCGCGCGCGCGAGCTCGCGGCCGAGCAGCGACTGGAGATCGGCGACTACCTGCTGCGCGCGCAGCCCGTCGCCGAGCGGCTGCGCACGCGCGCGCTGCTCAGCAGCTCCGAGCCCGCGCGCGCGTGGGCCGGCGAGCTCGCGGCGCAGCTCGCCCCGATCGCCGCCGCGGGCCTGCCGGAGATCCCGTCCGCGGGCGCCCCCGCGGCGGGCGCCCCCCCGGCGCCGGCGCCCGGCGCGCGCGAGCCCCAGCGGGTCGGTGACCTGCGCTCCTCCGCGCCGGCCCCGCCGGCGGCGGCGGGCGCGGGGCCCGGCGCGCGCACGCCCGCCGGCGGGACCCCCGCGAGCGCCGGCGCGTTCCGGCCGGCGGGCCTGCCGCGCAGCTCGCGCACGGCCGGCGCGGTGCTGCTGGCGCTGCTCGCCGCCGCGGTGATCGTCGCGGTCGTGCTGCTCACCGGCGGCGGCTCGGGCGCCAAGAAGACGAGCAAAGACAAGACGACGGCGCAGTCGAGCGCGAGCGAACCGAAGCTCGACAACGAGATCCCGCTGCTGCCGCCCGACCCCCACGCCAGCAAGAGCATCGGCGTGGTCGACGTCGTGACCAGGGAATCGCAGCGCTACCTGCTGATCGAAGCCAGGAACCTGGCTCCCGCGAAGGGCTTCTACTACGCGATCTGGCTGTACAACTCGCCGACGAGCTCGCTGCCGGTGACCGAGACCTCGAGCGTCACGAACCACGCCCTCGGCGGGCTCTCGAAACTGCCGGACAACGCGGGCGCGTACCACGAGATCCTGCTCACCAGGGAGACCAACCCGCGCCCTACGCATCCGGGCAAGGTGGTCCTGCGGGGAGCGTTCAGCCTCGAAAAAGCAGCTTCCCCGGGTTCATGATCCCGGCGGGGTCGAGCTCGGCCTTGAGCGCCGCGAGCGCCGCTACCCCGCCCTCGCCGATCTCGCGCGCGAGCCACGGCGCGTGATCGCGCCCGACGCCGTGGTGGTGGGTGATCGTGCCGGCGCCCGCGAGGATCGCCTCGCCGGCGGCGTCCTTGACGGCGCGCCACTGCCCGATCTCATCGCCTTCGCGCTGCCGGGCGATCAGCGTGAAATACAGCGAGGCGCCGCTGTCATACACGTGCGAGACGTGGCACATGACCAGCCCGGGCGTGCCGCAGCGATCGAGCGCGCCCGCGATCGCTGCGCCGACGCTGCGGTGCAGGCGCGGCAGCTCGGACCACTGGCAGGCGGTCTCGAGCGTCTCGACCATGACGCCGTGGGTGAGCAGCTCATCGCGCAGGTACGGGGCGCTGAAGCGGCCGCGCAGCCACGCCTCGCCGGGGGAGCGTCCGACCGCCAGCCCGCCGCCGTCGCGCACCAGCGAGAGCGCGCGCCGGCGCCGGCAGGCGAGCTCCTCGCCGGCGCCCTCGAAGCCGAGGATCGCAAGGCAGCCCGCGCGCATGCCGCGCAGCGCCAGGTAGGCGCGACCGAGGCGTCCCTTGACGGCGCCGAGGCCGGCGAGCGCGAGCGACACGCGCGTCTCCTGGCGGTCGGACAGGCGCACGACCTCGGCGAGCGCGTGCTCGCGCGCGAGCGCCCGCAGCGTCTGCACGCCGGCGGCGAAGTCCTCGAAGAACACGCCCTCGTACACGCGCTCGCGCGGCGCCGGGCGCACCCGCAGCGAGAGCTCGCTGATCACGCCGAGCGTGCCCTCGGAGCCGACCACGAGCTGGCGCAGGTCCGGCCCGGCGGCGCTCGCCGGCAGCGCCTTCAGCTCGAGCTCGGCCGCGGGCGCTGCCAGCCGCAGCCCGAGCACGAGCCGCTCGATCGCGCCGTAGCCGCTCGAGGCCTGGCCGGCCGAGCGCGTCGCCGCGCAGCCGCCGAGCGAGACGTACTCGAAGGACTGCGGGAAATGCCCGAGCGTCAGCCCCCGCGCAGCCAGGTGGCGCTCGAGCGCGGGCGCGCGCGTGCCCGCGCCGACGGTCACGGTCGCGGACTGCGCGTCCAGCTCGAGCACCCCGGCCATGCGGCTCGTGTCGAGCGCGAGCACGCCCGCGTGCTCGCCGCGCAGCGGCGCGACGCCGCCGACGACGCTCGTGCCGCCGCCGAACGGCACGAGCGCGAGCGAGCGCTGCGCGCACAGCTCGAACAGCGCGCGCAGCTGCTCGTGCCCCGCGGGGTACAGGACCGCGTCGGGGGCGCCCTCGGGTTCGCCCGCGCGCATCCGCACGAGGTCGGGGTAGCCCTTGCCGGCGGCGTGCAGCACGCGCTCGGCGTGCTCGTCGCGCACGCCGTCGACGCCGAGGATCGAGCGCAGGCGCGCGAGCGTCACCTCGCCGAGCGTCGAGGAGCCCAGGCGCACGTTGGCGAGCGCGACCGGGGGGCGCGCCCGGGGCGCGAGCCCGACGGTCTCGCGCAGGAACGCGAGCGCGTGGCCCGGGAGCGCGGTCGGGTGCGCCGCGTCGCCCCACCCCCACCAACGCATGCGCGGCGCCTGCGGGACGCCCGCGCCGCCCGGGCGCGTGCGCTCAGCCACTGATTCGCTCGAGCGCGTCGAGCGCGTCGTGCAGCGTGGCGCGCGCGGCGCGACGCAACAGATAGCCGCCCAAGCGCGAGAACAGCCCGGTCGCGGTCTGGCGCAGCTCGAGCGTGACCACGGTCGCCGCGGCGCCCGCGGCGGGCGTGAGGCGCACCTCGGTCTCCGATGCGGCGAGCACCCGCGCGAACGGCGTGCCGTCCAGGCGCTGGCGCCAGCGCAGCGTGTGCGTGGCCCGATCGGCGTCCACGAGGTTGAAGTCCGCGCGCACGAGCTTGCCCTTCTTGGTCTTCATCACCTCGGTGAAGGCGCCGCCCTTGACGTCCTCGACGCGCGCGACGCGCGGCCACCAGCGCGGCAGGTGATGCGGATCGCGCACCAGCTCCCACAGCTCGTGCACTGGAGCGGCGATCGTCCGGCTGGCGCGCGCGGTGGGCACGGGCGCCTAGCTTACTTCCCGCGGAATAAGTCACGGTCGTAGGAGCCGCGAACGGCCGCGCGGATGAGGTTCCGGCGCGGCCGTTCTTGGAAGTGATGGGGTGCTCTGGTCAGGAGCGGTTGGAGTGTTTCACCGTGCTCGGACGGCGAGCGT
>DATJTT010000058.1:0-30102 GCA_035503075.1 Solirubrobacteraceae bacterium | reverse complement strand
GGTCGGCTCCGTCGAAGGAGCCGACCACGCGCCTGTGCTCGTGATGCCCGAAGCGCTCGGGCAGGTGCTGGTGCAGCGTGCCGCCGCAGGCGACGTTGATCAGCTGCATCCCGCGGCAGACGCCGAGCACGGCGAGGTCGCGGTCGATCGCCGCGCGCGTGAGCGCGACCTCGAACGCGTCGCGCTCGGGCGCCGTGTCGAGGGTCTCCGGATGGGCGTCCTGTTCGTAGGTCGCGGGGTCGATGTCGGCGCCGCCGGCGAGGATCAGGCCGTCGATCAGCTCGAGCGCCTCCTGTGGCTCCTCGGCCAGCGACGGGTCCGGTGGCAGCATCACGACCAGCCCGCCGGCGCGCTGCACGGCCTCGACGTACACGAGCGGCAGCAGCGCCGCGCGCTGGTCCCACACGCTCCATCTCGCGCGCTCGAGCGCCGCGCATATGCCGATCACCGGACGCGTCATGCCTCAAACCATAGGATCAACCAGGGCCAAACGCGAGGAAAGGAAGGCTATGGGCGCCGCGAGCATGCAACTGGAGACGGTCAACGTGCGCGTGACGGGGGGCGCGGCGACGGTCGAGCTCAACCGGCCGCAGGCGTTGAACGCCTGGAATGCGCGGCTCGGCGAGGACCTCCTGGCGGCGCTGCGCGGCGTCGCGCAGGACGAGCAGGTGCGCGCGGTGACGATCACGGGCGCCGGCCGCGCGTTCTCCTCGGGCGCGGACCTGAAGGACGTGAGCGGCGGCCGGGCGACGGCGAGCGGTCGCCCGGACGTGTATCGCACGCTGACCGAGCGCTACCACCCGATCATGCACGCGATTCGCGAGCTGCCCAAGCCGGTGCTCGCCGCGGTCAACGGGCCGGCGGTCGGCATCGGCTGCTCGCTGGCGCTGTGCTGCGACCTGGTGCTCGCGGCGCAGAGCGCGTACTTCCTGCTCGCGTTCGTGAACATCGGCCTGGCGCCCGACGGCGGCTCGTCGCTGTTCGTGCCCAGCCGTGTGGGGATGGCGCGCGCGAACGAGCTGTCGATGCTCGGCGAACGCCTGGCGGCCGCGCGGGCGCTCGAGTGGGGCCTGATCAACCGCGTGTACCCCGACGAGGAGCTGGGCGGGCAGGCGGCGGCGCTCGCCGAGCGCCTGGCGAGCGGGCCGACGCGCTCGTACGCGGCCGGCAAGCGCCAGCTCAACAGCTGGCTGTACGCGCGCATGCACGAGCAGCTGGAGCTCGAGGCGCGCGTGCAACAGGAGATGGCCGAGAGCGATGACTTCGTGGAGGGCGTGAGCGCGTTCGTCGAGAAGCGTCCCGCGCGCTTCTCGGGCCGCTGAAAACGCTTGTGAGGAACGTCATCAAGCGCGTACCGGCCGAGCGTGAATAGAATCCGGGCCGCCTTGGGCCAGCCGCTCCTCTCACCGCTCGCGTTCTTCACGCCCGCATCCGGCGCCTCGCCCAACGCGCAGGAGATCCACACGCTGTACGTGGTCACGCTGGTGATCGCGCTGATCATCTTCTTCGCGGTCGAGGGCACGCTCGGGTACGTGCTGATCAGGTTCCGCAAGCGCAAGGGGGCGGTCGCCAGCCAGATCCACGGCAACACGCGCCTGGAGATCGGCTGGACGAGCGCCGCGGCGGTGATCCTGCTAGGCCTCGCGATCCTCACGTTCGCAAAGCTGTCCTCGATCCAGGACCCGCCCAACTCGGGCCCCGAAGGCGCGACGCTCGGCGAGCACAGCAACCTGCTGTATGCGAGCAACCAGCGCAAACTGCCGCCCAACGGCAAAGCTCTCGAAATCACGGTGATCGGCCGCCAGTTCATCTGGCAGTTCGTGTATCCGGGCGCGACCGAAGCGGACGGCCTGGGCGCGCCGTACTCCTATGAGGAAATGGTCGTGCCGACGAACACGACGGTCGAGCTGAACATCGTCTCAGCGGACGTCGTGCACTCCTGGTGGGTGCCGGAACTAGGCGGCAAGTTCCAGGCGGTCCCCGGCTACCACAACTACACCTGGTTCAAGGTGAGCAAGCCCGGCATCTTCCGCGGGCAGTGCGCGTTCCTGTGCGGGCGCGGGCACGCACGCATGATCGCGACGGTCAAGGCCGTGCCGCCGGCGCAGTTCGAAGCGTGGCTGGCACGCCAGAAACAGGAGATCGCCGAAGCGAACGCCGAAGCCGCCAAGGCGCGCAAAAAACTGAACGCGGAAAAGGGCGCCGCGGCAGTCGAGAGCCCCTAGTACACGGAGGACACCAGCCGAGCACATGGCAACCTACGCAGCCCCGATACCACAGGTCAGCGCCCACCGCGCCGAGCGCGAGGCGAGCGGCTGGACGAGCTGGATCACGACGACCGATCACAAGCGGATCGGGATCATGTACATCGTCACGACGTTCGTGTTCTTCTGCCTCGGCGGCACCGAGGCGCTGATGATCCGCCTGCAGCTGGGCGCGCCGAACAACACGCTGGTGACGCCCGAAATCTACAACCAGCTGTTCACGATGCACGGCACGACAATGGTCTTCCTGTTCGTCGTGCCGATGATGGCGGGCCTGGCCAACTACTTCCTGCCGCTGATGATCGGCGCGCGCGACATGGCCTTCCCACGCTTGAACGCCCTCTCCTACTGGCTGCTGCTGGCCGGCGGCATCGTCTTTTACGCGTCGATCTTCTGGCACCCGCCGGAAGCGGGCTGGACGAGCTATCCGCCGCTCTCAGAATCGCTGTTCTCGCCCTCCGGCGGCCAGGACGCATGGATCTACCTGATCCACCTGACCGGCCTGTCCTCGCTGCTCGGCGCGATCAACTTCTACGCGACGATCGCGAACATGCGCGCGCGGGGCATGACCTGGGGGCGCCTGCCGCTGTTCGTGTGGGCGATCCTGACCTACTCCGTGCTGCTGATCTTCGCCCTGCCGGTGGTCGCGGCGGCGGTCACGATGCTGCTGACCGACCGCCACTTCGGCACCCACTTCTTCGATCCCACCGAGGGCGGCTCGCCGCTGCTGTGGCAGAACCTGTTCTGGTTCTTCGGGCACCCGGAGGTCTACATCATGGTGCTCCCCGGCTTCGGCCTGGTCTCGGAGATCCTGCCCGTGTTCGCGCGCAAGCCGATCTTCGGCTACAAGGCGATCGCGGCGTCGACCGTGGCGATCGCGTTCCTCGGCTTCCTGACGTGGGCGCACCACATGTTCACGACGCCGATACCCGAGGCGATCCTCGTGTTCGTGATGCTCAGCTCGTTCTTGATCGCGGTGCCGACGGGCGTGAAGATGCTCAACTGGACGGCCACGCTGTGGGGGGGGACGATCGAATTCAGGACGCCGCTGCTGTTCTGCGCGGGCTTCCTCGCGCTGTTCTTGATCGGCGGGATCTCCGGCGTGTTCCTCGCCGTGTTCCCGGTGGACTGGCAGCTGAACGAAACGTACTTCGTCGTCGCGCACATCCACTTCGTGCTGGTCGGCGGCGCGGTCTTCCCGATCTTCGCCGCGATCTACTACTGGTTCCCGAAGATCACGGGACGGATGCTCGGCGAAGGCCTGGGCAAGCTCAGCTTCTGGCTGATGTTCTGGGGCGTGCTGGTGACTTTCCTGATCCAGCACGTGATCGGCATGGACGGCATGCCCAGACGCGTGTACGCGTATGACAACGTGGGACACCTGGCGCTCTACAACCAGATCTCGACCGTCGGCTCGTTCATCCTCGCGGCGGGCGTGATCGCGACGATCGTCAACGTCTGGCGCAGCCTGAAAGCCGGCGTGGTCGCCGGACCGGACCCGTGGAAGGCGAACACGCTCGAGTGGTTCACGAGCTCGCCGCCGCCGGTGAACAACTTCGACGTCGTGCCGCTGGTACGCTCGGCCGAGCCGATGAAGGACATTCGTCACGAGGTGCAGCGACGCAGCGCCGGCGTGGGCGCGGGCGGCGCGACGGTCCCGGCGGGCGCCAGGCAGGTCGGTGTGTAGATGACGCTCGCGCCGCCGACGGGGGCCGCGTGAGCGTCACGCCGCCACGCGCCGGCGCAGGCGCGCTGCAGACGCCGGCGCTCGGCGTGAACGCCGCGCGACGCTCCTCGCGCGCGCGAACGCTGGCGAGCGACTACCTGGAGCTGACCAAGCCGAAGGTCCAGTCGCTGCTGCTGCTGACGACGATCGCCACGATGTACGTGGCGGGCGACCCCTCGCCGCTGCTCGTCGCGCTGACGTGCCTCGGCGGATACCTGTCGGCCGGAGGCGCTGGCGCGGTCAACCACTGGTTCGACCGCGACATCGACGCGCGCATGAAGCGCACGGCCACACGCCCGATCCCCGCGGGCCGGATCGCGCCGGCGGCGGCGCTCGCGTTCGGCTGCACGCTCGCGTGCCTGTCGGTGCTCGAGCTGTGGCTGACGGTCAACCCGCTCGCGGCGGCGCTGTCGTTCTCGGGCTTCCTCGGCTACGTGTTCGTGTACACGGTGTGGCTGAAGCGGCGCACGCCGCAGAACATCGTGATCGGCGGCGCCGCCGGCGCGGTGCCGCCGCTGGTCGGCTGGGCGGCGGTCACCGGCTCGCTCAGCGGGATCGCGGTGATGCTGTTCTTCATCGTGTTCTTCTGGACGCCCGCGCACTTCTGGGCGCTGTCGCTGCTGATGCAGGACGAGTACCGCAGGGTGGGCGTGCCGATGCTGCCGGTCGTCAGGGGCGAGGCGGAGACGCGCAGGCAGATCCTGCTGTACTCGGTGCTGCTGTATGCGGTCACGCAGCTGCCGTTCTGCGCCGGCGGTTTCGGTGTGATCTACCTGGTGGCCTCGATGCTGCTGGGGCTCGGCTTCGTCGCCGGCGCGGTCCGCCTGTACCGGACCGGCGGGCGACCCCCGGCGATCGGCCGCCGTGCGGCGCTGCACGTGTACCTGTACTCGCTGGCCTACCTCGCGCTGCTGTTCAGCGCGATGGTCGCCGACAAGCACCTGTAGTCGCCGCCACCGTGACGACGCCGCGATCGCGACACGCAGCTATGATCTTGCGCCGATGAGCAGACGCCTGGCTCTCAAGAACATCCGCACGGCGCTGATCGTGGGCGCGATCTGCATGTTCATGTTCGGCATCACGTTCGTGGTCGCCGCCGCGTACCTGTCGTGAGCCCGCTCGAGCCCGAGACGCCGCCGGTGGGCGAGGAGATCCACCTGCCCGGCCCGAGCATCCTGCCGGTGCTCACCGCGGTGGGCATCACGCTCGCGCTGATCGGCGTCACGACGTTCATCGAGTTCACGGTCGTCGGCGTGATCCTGACCGTCGTGTGCATCGTGCGCTGGATCAAAGACACGCGCCGCGAAATCGACGAGCTCCCGCTCGACGAGCACTGATCCGCTGCCGGGCGGGCCCGCGCGGGCCGCGCGCGGGCGCCGGCGGGCCCGGCGGGCCCGGCGGGCGCGCCGGCGGGCGAGGCGGGCGCGCCGGCGGGCGAGCTGCGCGTGCGGCCGTGGCGGTGGCATGCCCGCTCCCCACGCGGGCGCGCCACCGCCCCTTCAGCCCACGGCCACCCTGGCCGGCACCGAGCAGATCGCGCCGTCCTCCGTCCAGCAGCGGACGACGTCGCGGACCGACAGGATCCCGACGGTCTCGCCCCGGTCGAGCACGATCAGGTGCCGGAAGCCTCCCCGCACCATCGCCGCGGCGGCCTCCTCCAACGACCAGTCGGGGGCCGCGTAGACGACCTCGCGGGTGAGGTGGTCGGCGACGCTCTCGCCGTCCGGATCCTGCCCGGCGCCGAGCGCGAAGAGGATGTCGCGCTCGGTGATGATGCCCGGGCCGTGGCCGTCGGGGTCGAGCACCGCGGCGGCGCCGACCTTGCGTTCGGACATCAGCCGGGCGACGTCCCGGAGCGTGTGGCCGGGGCCGACCGCGAGAACCATCTGCGTCATGCCGTCGCGCACCTGCATGCCTCACCTCCGCTTCGTCTTTGCAACGATTGCCTCAATCTATCACGGGCGCGGCGAGCGTGTCGAGCTGCCCTCCCGCGGCCGCGATGACGCCCCGCGCGACGCTCTCCCAGGACCAGCGCTGGCGCACGGTGGCGATCAGTCCGGCGCGCGTGCGCGCGCGCAGCCGGGGGTCCGCGTGCAGCCAGCCCGTGAGGTTGCGCGCGAGCTCTTCGACGGCGTGCGCGCCGACGCCGAAGGACAGCCAGGCGGCGGCCTGCGCGGGGATGGCGGCGGCGAGCGCGCCGCTGACCTCAGCCAGGCCGGAGTGCGCCGCGCTGACCGGCAGCGCGCCGCATGCGGCGGCCTCGGCGGCGACCATGCCGAACGCCTCGGGAAAGGTGCTCGGCACGACGACGGCCGCGCACGCGGGCAGAAGCAGCGCGAGCTCGTCGTGCTCGAGCCGCCCGCACAGCACGACCCGCTCGTCGAGCGCGCGCGCCGCCTCGAGGTAGCGTTCGCGCTCGGTTCCGCCGAGCTGCTCCAGGAACGCGAGCAGATGGCGCAGTGGCCGCCGTGGGAGCGAGTCGTCCTCGAGCGCGCGGCCGGCGAGCGCGAGCTGGCGCGCCTGCTCGAGATCGCCCTGGCGCAGCGCCGAGCACAGACGCTCCAGACCCTCGCGATACGCGCCGAAACCGACGATCACGAGCCGCGCGCGCGGGCTGCGCTGCAACACCAGCGGCCAGGCGGCGATCAGCAGGTCCACGCCCTTGCTGACGATCAGCTTGCCGACGAACGCGACGAGCGGCTCGCGCTCGGGGTCGAGCCGCGCGAGCGCGTCAGCCGCCGCGGACGCGTCGCGGGCGAACGCCCCGGCTTCGCGCTCGCGCCCCGGTCGTGCGGCCTGGGCTCGCAGGTGCCGGGCGAGCGCGCGCACGCCGGCTGCCGCGTGCGTCGGCGTGCGCGCGCAAAAGCGTTCGACGTCGACGCCCGGGGGCCCGAGGCGGGTGCGCCGCGCCAGCCGCGGGTCAGCGAGCGCGCGCCACAGGCTGCGCGCGGTGTGGGTCGAGCCGACCAGCACCGCGCGCGCGCTCGCGAGTCCCTCGCGCGCGGGCGCAAGGAACCGCTCGGGTTCGGGCTTGACCGTGTACTCGAGCGCGCTCCCGTGGACCTTCACGGCATACGGGACCGAGTCGCGCAGCGCGCGCGCGAGGATCACCGGGCCCATCACCAGGTGGTTGGCGAGCGCCGTGTGCGGGCGCACGCGCACGAGCAGCTCGCTGACGGCCGCGACGTTCGCGTCGATGTAGCGCGCGACCTCCGGCTCGCTGCAGCGCGCGAACGTGCGCGCTTCGATCCCCTCGTAGCGATCGGCGACGTACACCGGCAGCAGCCCGCCGATGTCGGGGCGGTAGACCGTGCAGCTGCCGCGCGCGGAGTGGCGCGCGAGGCGCTCGACCCGCAGCTCGCCGCTGTCCCAGTCGCCGGCGGCGTCGACGAAGCGCCGGCGCTCGGGGTGGCGGTCCTGGCAGAGCAGATGCACGTCGTGCCCGAGGCGCGCGAGCGCGGCGGCCAGTCGCGCGGTGTAGACGTTCGAGCCGGTTCCCTCCAGCAGGTAGCCGTGGAAGATCAGCACGCGCACGCACGCCCAGCCTATCCGCGGCGCTTGCTCGCCCAGCGGCTGAGGTAGAGTTCGCGGGCGTGAGCACGAAACAGCGTTACAGATTGCGCAACCCGGCGACCGGGCGTGAAGTGGTGCTCGAGGCGGAGCCCGACCGCGTCTACCTTGACCGCGAAACCGGGGACGAGCTCGAAGTCGTCGGCAAGATGCTGCCGCTGGTGCCGTCGGACTCGCGCCTGCCGTGGGCGGTCGAGAACCTGCGCTTCTGCCCGTGGTGCGAGCAGCACTCCCAGAAGGACCTCAACGACTGCCCCACATGCGGCAGGCGGATGGGGCCGTTGTGAGAGCGAGGGTCGCGCTCGGCGCGTGCGTCGCACTGCTGTGCGGCGCCGGGCTGGGCGCGTGCGGCGGCGGCGGCGCGAGCGTGTCGGACGTGGTGCCGAAGAGCACGCCCGAAATAACCCCGCCGACCGACACGAGCGCCGAAGCGGCGGCCGCGCAGACGACGTCCACGACGACGACAACGACGAAGGCCGGTCAGAGCGAAAGCCCCGGATCGTCCTCGAGCAGCGAAACCCCGTCCGGCGGCGCCAGCGAAGAACCCGCGACCTCCAGCACGGCAAACACGACCGGCACCGGGGGCGGCGCTCCGGCAAGCGAAAGCGCGAACACGACCCCCACCGAAAGCGCGGGCAAAACCGGCGAAACGGCGCCTGCGGCCAGCCCGACGGGCGGCGCGAGCGCTCCCTAGCCTACGGCGTGGAGATCTCCGTGGCGCTGTAGGTCAGGCGCGCGGTCTGGTAGAGGCAGTAGTACTGAACCGTGCTGGCGAGCGTGGTCTGGACCGTCTGGGTGCTGGTGGTCTTGCAGCCGCTCCTCGGCCGGCTCGCGCGCCAGGAGGTCGTGTTCGCGAACCCGAGCGCGAGCGCGGGCGCCCACGTGGGCACGGTGAGCGCGACCACGTAGCCCTTCTTGACCGGGATCGTGGTTTCGAGCGGGAATTGGGCGGTCTCGCCGAAGTACGGCTGCAGTTTGACCATCGGGCTCTGCGCGACGAGCTTGTAGGTGAGGTTCGGTTTGGGCTGGGGCGAGAGCACGGCGATCCCGGCTTCCGCCGGGCCGCCCTCGTTGGCGTTCAGGTACTTGATCTGGGCGGCGGTCGGCTTGCCGAGCGTGATCGTCCAGGCGACGATCGTGCCTGCCCGGGGGGCGCTGAGCGGGTTGTGCACCGAGCCGATCTTGACCTGGAAGCCGGTCGTGCGACTGACGGCTTCGCAGCTGGTCGGGCAGCTCGGCACGGTGGCGGGCGTGGTCGCGCCGATCACACCGACTTCTGTGAGCGTCGCGGGCGCGACCGCGGGCACGAGCAGCACGAGCGCCGAGCTCGCGAGCACCGCCATGGATATGCGTCTCATACCTGCCATTGAACACTCCCCGACGCCGGAGGTCGCGGTCTGACTACTTCGCTACCGCCCCGAAAGCTCCTGCGCCGCGAGCGCGATCTGCTCTCGATCGCCCTCGGCCGGCACCCACGGCAGCCGCAGCGGGTCGCCATCGTAGCGCGGGATCACGTGCACGTGAAAGTGAAAGACCGTCTGCCACGCGGCGCGCCCGCTGGAGCTCAGCAGGTTGACGCCATCCGCGCCGAGCCGCTCCTTGGCGCGCGCGGCCAGGCGCTGCGCTGCGAACGCGACCGCGCTGACGTCCTCGGGCTCGGCGCTCAGGAGGTCGGGCGAATGCGCGCGCGGAACGACGAGAGCGTGGCCCCTGGTCGCCGGCGAGATGTCCATGAACGCGACCGTGCGCTCGTCTTCATCGACGATCCGCGCGGGCAGCTCGCCGGCGACGATCTTGCAGAAGATGCAGTCGGGCGCGGCCACCAGGGCAGATCCTACGTCACGCGGCAGGCGCGTCCGGCTCACGCACCAGCGCGCGTGCGTGCGCGAGCGCGTCTGCGCGGGTGCAAACTTCGCCGGCGTACTGCGCCGCGGCGAGCTCGTGCAGCAGCTCGCCGACGCGCGGTCCCGTCGGGATCGCGAGCTCGCGGGCCAGCTGATCGCCCTTGAGCAGCGGCGCCGGCGGGCCCTCGGCGCGCCAGCGCAGGGCGTCGGCCAGCAGCCCGCGGGCGAGCGCGAGGTGCGTCTGGATCGACTCGTGGGCGCGATCCCCGCGCGTGGCCAGGCGGTCGGCGATCGAGAGCAGCGTCACGTCGACCTCGACCGGCGAGCAGGCGTGCAGGTACTCGAACACCTTCCTGCGCGACAGCGGCTGGGGCTCGTGCACGAGGAAGCCGAGGAGCAGGTGGTGGCGCACGAGCGCCGCCACGTGCGCGCGCAGGCGCTCGCTCGCGCGCAGCCGTGCGAGCACCGCGCGTGCGAGCTGCGCCCCGCGGACGTCGTGGCCGATGAACGTCACACGGCCGTCCCGGGCGCGGATCTCGCGCGTGAGCGGCTTGGCCGCGTCGTGCAGCAGCGCCCCCCAGCGCAGCGCCTGCCCGCGGGTCATCTCGTCGGCGAGCGGCTCTGCGAGCAGGGCGCGGACGGCGCGGGCGTGTCCGCCGACGCAGGCGTCGAGCTCGGCCTCGGGCGTGTGCGCATCGCTCGTGAGCGCGACCGTGCGATCGAGCACCTCGAGCGTGTGCCCGTACACGTCGAGGTGGTGGTAGCGGCTCTGCTGGACGCCGTGCAGCGCGTGCAGCTCGGGCAGGATCACGGCGCTCGCGCCGAGCCGCTCGAGCATCTGCAGCCCCTCGTGTACGCGCTCCGAGGCGATGATCCGCCGCAGCTCGGCGAACACCCGCTCGGCGGAGACCCCGCGCAGCCCCTGCGCGTGGGCGCCGGCCGCGCGCAGCGTCTGCGGATCGGGGCGCAGGTCGAGCTCGAGCGCGAGCCGCACCAGGCGCAGGACCCGCAGCGGGTCGGCGGCGAACGCGCTCGCGCCCGCCATCCGCAGGCGCCCGCCGCGCAGGTCCTCGATCCCGCCGAGCGGGTCGATCGGCGCGCCGCCGGCGAGCGGCTCGGCGATCGCGTTGACGGTGAAGTCGCGCAGCGCGAGGTCGGCCTCGATCGTCGCGCCCCGCAGCGGCTCGACGTCGAGCCGCCAGGCGTTGCCGCGCGCAACCACGCGCCAGGAGCCGAAGTCATCCGAGAGCGCGAAGCACGCGGCGCGGGGCGCCGCGCGGGCGACCGCGCGCGCGGCGCGGGCGGGGTCGCCGTCGATCACCAGGTCGAGGTCCGTCGTGGGCCTGCCGAGCAGGCCGTCGCGGACCGAGCCGCCGACCAGCCACGCGCGCGCGCCGGCGAGCGCCGTCCGCACCGGCTCGGCGCCCGGCGCCCGCACGGCGGAGGGGCCTTGCGCGGCGGCGCTCGCGCCGGCGGGCCGCGCGCGGGCGTTCACAGCGCGACCCCGTCGCGGCTGTACAGCCGTGGCACCCTGGGCGTGAGCGAGCACGTGATCTCGTAGTTGATCGTGTCGAGTCGTCGCGCGACCTCCTCGGCGGTGATCCGCTCGCTGCCTTGGATCCCGATCAGGATCGCGCGCGCGCCGCGCATCTGCGCCGGCTCGATGTCGATGCCGAGATCGACGGTGATGCTGTCCATGCTGACGGTCCCGACCAGCGGGTGCCGGCGCCCGCCGATCAGCACGTCGGCGTTGTTGGACAGGCCTCGTCGCCAGCCGTCGCCGTAGCCGATCGGCAGCACGCCGATGTAGGTGTCGCGGTCGGCGACGAACTGGCGCCCATAGCCCGCGCTCTCCCCGGCGCGGCACAGCTTGGCCTCGGCGACGTAGGAGCGCAGCTCGAGCGCGGGCTCGAGCGCGCGCGCGGCGGGGTCCCTGCCGAACGGATCCATGCCGTAGATCGCGATCCCGCAGCGCACCATGTCGAACTGCGCCTCGGGGTCGCGCATCGTCGCCGCGCTGTTGGCCGCGTGCGCGAGGACAGCTGGATGCTCGTCCTTGATCGTGCGCGCCCAGCGGGCGAACGTCGCGAGCTGGCCGGCGAAGAAGCCGTCGTCGTCGAGCTCATCGGCGGTGGCGAAGTGGGTCATCACGCCTGCGAGCGCGACGCCGGGCGCGCGCGCGGCGGCCGCCGCCACGCGCGAGGCCTCCTCTGGATCGCGCGTCCCCAGCCGCCCCATCCCGGAGTCGAGCTTGACGTGCACGCGCCCGCCGCCGAGCGCGGCGACGCGCGCGAGGAAGGCCTCGCTCCAGACGACCACGTCGGCGTCGAGCGCGAGCGCCTGCTCGAGCTCCGCGGGCGTGAGCGCGCCCATGACCAGCAGGCGGGCATCGCGCAGGCCGGCCTCGCGCAGCTCGAGCGCCTCGTGCGCGTCGGCGATCGCCAGCCAGCTCGCGCCGCCCGCGAGCGCCGCGCGCGCGCTGGCGACCGCGCCGTGGCCGTAGCCGTCGGCCTTGACGACCGCGCACAGCGCGGTGCCGCGGCGCAGCTGCGCGCACACGCGCGCGCAGTTTCGCTGGATCGCCGCCACGTTCACGCTCGCGAGCGCCCTGCGCGTCGCGGTCGCCTCGCTCTCGGCGGTGCTGTCAACCGTCATGCCCAACCTCCTCGGCCTGCGCGTCTAACTCTACGCGGCGAGCGCCGGGGAGCGCATCGATCACGTCGGTCGCGATCACGCCCTCGCGCGCGCCCACCCGGCGCGCGGCCTGACGGCCGGCCTCGGCGTGCAGCCACACGCCGGCGGCGGCCGCGGTGAAGGCGTCGAGCCCCTGGGCGAGCAGCGCGCCGATCACGCCGGTGAGCACGTCGCCGGTCCCGGCGGTCGCAAGCGCGGGGCTCCCGCCGGGGCTGACGGCGACGCTCCCGTCGGGGTGGGCGACGAGCGTGTCATCGCCCTTGAGCACGACCACCGCGGCGGACTGCTCGGCCGCCGCGCGCACGTGGCGCAGGCGCTCGCGCTCGATCTCCGCGCTGTCCAGCTCGAGCAGCCGTCCGAGCTCGCCCGCGTGCGGCGTGAGCACCGTCGGCGCGCTCCTGCGAGCGAGCTCGCCGAGCGCGCCCGCGTGCGCGTTCAGGCCGTCCGCGTCGAGCACCAGCGGCACGGGCGCCTCGCGAGCGAGCGAGCGAGCGAACGCGAATGCCCGCGCTTCACGCCCGAGCCCGGGGCCGAGCGCGAGCGCGCCGCCGCGGGCGGCCGCGGCGAGCACGACCTCGACGCCCTCGTCGGTCAGCGAGCCGTCCTCGTCGGGCAGGGCGCGCGTCATCATCTCGGGCGGTCCGGCGCTGGCGAGCACCGGCTGCAGCGAGCCGGGCACGCAGGCGGTGACGTATCCGGCGCCCGCCCGCATGCTCGCCTGCGCGGCCATCCGCGGCGCGCCGGTCAGCCCCCGCGAGCCGCCCGCGACGAGCACGTGCCCGGAGACGAACTTGGTCGAGGACGCCCCTCGGCGGGGCAGCGAGGCGAGCACGCGCTGCTGGATCAGCCCGATGCTCGCATCGAGCGGCGCGCCGCGCGGGATGCCGATGTCGATCGTTTGCACGTCCCCCGCGCACGCCTTGCCCGGCCGGATCCACAGGCCGGGCTTGGCCGCGTGGAAGGTGACGGTCACGCGCGCGCGCACGGCGGGGCCGCGCACCACGCCCGTCGAGGCGTCGACGCCGCTGGGCACGTCGACGCTGACGATCGGCGCGCCGCTCGCGCCCGCGGCTTCGATCGCGGCCGCGACCGGCCCATGGGGCTCGCCGGCGAAGCCCGTGCCGAGCAGGGCGTCGATGACCGCGGCCGGCGCGCCGGGCGCGCCGGCGGGCGCCTGCGGCTGGAGCTCGGGGGCGGCTTGCGCCTGCGCCGTCCACGGGGCTCCGCTCAGCTGCACGGGCGCCTCGCCGGGGAGGCGCCCGAGGTTTGCGCGCGCGTCGCCCGTGAGCTCTCCGGGCGGCGCGACGCACACGACCGTCACCGGCCGTCCGCTCTCGCGCAGCAGGCGCGCCGCCACCAGGCCGTCGCCGCCGTTGTTGCCCTTGCCGCACAGGACCGTCACCGGGCCGTCCGGGACTAGGCGCTCGAGCGCCCGCGCGACGCCCGCCCCGGCGCGCTCCATCAACTCGAGGCTGGCCACGCCCTGCTCCTGGATCGCCCAGCGGTCGACCTCGCGCATTCTGTGCGCGTCCGGGAGCGGCAGAAGCCAAGGCGCCAGCGTGCTCATCAGCGCGATGCTAGTGCCCGGCCGCGCTCGGGCCTCGCCGCGTCGGGCGGCACGGCCGCATCCCGACAGGGAAAACGCCCGGGCGCTCGCGCCGGTCGGCGCCGCGCGGCGGGCGCTGCGGGCGCCGCGGGCCCCCGCGGCGCCCGCCGAGTGAGCGGTTACTCGACGGTGACGGTCTTTGCGAGGTTGCGCGGCTGGTCGACGTTCAGGCCGCGCCGGCGCGCGATCTCGTAGGCGAGCAGCTGCAGCGGGATCACCGCGAGTATCGGCTGGAGCATCCAGTCGGTGGCGGGCACCGCGATCGTGGCGTCCGCGTGCGGCTCGACCGCGCCTTCGCCGGCGGTCGTGACGGCGATCACGCGCGCGCCGCGGGCACGCGCCTCCTGGACGTTTGAGATCAGCTTCTCGAGCACGGGCGAGCGGGTGGCGACGCACACTACCGGCGTGTCGTGGTCGAGCAGCGCGATCGGGCCGTGCTTCATCTCGCCGGCGGCGTACGCGTCGGTGGACACGTAGGAGATCTCCTTGAGCTTCAGCGCCCCCTCGAGCGCGACGGGCAGGCCGATGTGACGGCCGATGTACAGGAAGAACTCGCTGCTCCAGCACTGCTCGGCGATCGCGCCCGCACGCGGCTCGCATGCTCCGATCAGCTCGTCGATGCAATGCGGCAGGCGCCCCAGCTCGCCGACGAGCTGCGCGACGCGAGCGGGCGGGAGCGTGCCGCGCAGCTCGGCGAGCCGCAGAGCGAGCAGGTACATGACCGCGACCTGCGAGACGAACGTCTTGGTCGCGGCCACGCCGATCTCGAGGCCCGCGCGCGTGTACAGCACGCCGTGAGCGTCGCGCGTGGCCTGCGAGCCCATCGTGTTGGTGATCGCGAGCACGCTCGCCCCTCGCGCGCGCGCGAGGCGCATGGCCGCGAGCGTGTCGGCGGTCTCACCGGACTGGGAGATCCCGATCACGAGGTCGCCGGGGCCGATCACGGGGTTGCGGTAGCGGTACTCGGAGGCGATGTCCATCTCGACCGGCAGGCGCGCCCACTCCTCGATCGCGTAGCGGCCGATCAGCCCGGCGTGGTACGCGGTCCCGCAGGCGACGACCACGATCCGCTTGACGCCCGCGAGCAGCGCCTCGTCGAACGCCCCCTGCTCGCCGAGCTCGACGCCTTGCGCGCTGGCCGTGCGGTCGGCGATCGTCTCGGCGACCGCGTCTGCCTGTTCGTGGATCTCCTTGAGCATGAACGTCTCGAAGCCGCCCTTCTCGGCCGTCTCCTGGTCCCATTCGACCGTTTCGATCGCGCGCCGCACCGGCGTGCCGTCGGCAGTCGTGATCAGCACCTCGTCCGGACGCAGGACGACGATCTCGCCGTTCTCGACGTACTGGGCGCGGCGTGTCTCGGACAGGAACGCGGGGATCGCGGAGGCGATGAACTGCTCGCCGTCGCCGCGGCCGACGACCAGCGGGCACTCCCGGCGCGCGCCGACCAGCAGCTGCGGCTCATCGAGGCTCATCGCGACGAACGCGAAGTGACCCTTCAGCTGCCCGTAGGCGGCGCGCACGGCCGCCGCGAGCTCGCCGTCGTAGGAGTCGGCGATCAGGTGCGCGATCACCTCCGCGTCGGTCTCCGACGTGAACACGCTGCCGCTCGCGAGCAGGCGCTGCTTGAGCGTCATGTAGTTCTCGACGATCCCGTTGACGACCACGTGCACGCGATCGGCGCTGTCGAAGTGCGGGTGGGCGTTCTCCTCGCTGACGCGGCCGTGCGTGGCCCAGCGCGTGTGCCCGATCCCGGTCATAGCGGGCGCGTCGAGCATCGCGGTCGCGGCGCCGGGACCGTGTGTGGCTGTCGCGACGGGCGCGTCCAGCAGCGCGGTCGCCACCTCGGCGGCGCCGGGCTCGTGCCCGCCGTGCGCGAGCTTCGCGCGCAAGGCATCGAGGTTGCCGACAGCGCGCACGGCCTCGATGCGGTCATCGACGATCACCGAGATCCCCGCCGAGTCATAGCCGCGGTACTCGAGCTTGGTGAGGCCCGCGAGCAGCAGCTCCCGGACCTGGCGCCCGTCCCCGCGCCGGCCGACGTAGCCAACGATGCCGCACATCCGAGCGACGATACCAACGGCGCCGAGCCGCACCCGGGCGCGCGCGCTCAGCGCCTGTAGACGGCCGACAGGCAAGCCGGACAGGGACGCAGCGAGCCGCACCCGGGCGCCCGCGCTCAGCGGTCTGGCGCCGCCTGTCGGCCGGCTAGCCGAGCTCGCGCCGCACGAGCGCGACGAGGCGGTTGCAGACCGCCTCGGCCTCCTGCTCGCTCGGGGCCTCGACCATGACGCGCACGAGCGGCTCGGTGCCGCTCGGGCGCACGAGCACCCTGCCGCGACCGGCGAGCTCGCGCTCGGCCGCGCGTACGGCGGCGTCCACTTCGTGCGCCCGGGCGAGCGCGTCGCGGTCACGCACGCGTATGTTGACGAGCCGCTGCGGCAGCTTGGACATGGCGTCGCGCTCGCACAGATCGCTCCCGGCGAGCGCCTCGAGCGTGAGCAGCGCGCTGGCGATGCCGTCGCCGGTGTGGTTGAAGCCCATCTCGATGATGTGGCCCGACTGCTCGCCGCCGAGCGTCCATCCGCGCGTGCGCAGCTCCTCGAGCACGTAGCGGTCGCCGACGTTGGTGGTCGCGACCGCGACCCCCGCCGCTTGCATGGCGGCGTGAAAGCCGTAGTTGGTCATGACGGTCACGACGACGCCGTCGCCGCTGAGGCGCCCGGCGGCGCGCAGGTGCAGGGCGGCGAGCGCCATCAGCTCATCGCCGTCGACGACCACGCCGCGGCGATCGACCGCGAGCACGCGATCGCCGTCGCCGTCGAACGCGAAGCCGAGCGCGTGCCCGCCGGCGAGCACCTGGCGGGCGAGCTCGTGGACGTGCGTGGAGCCGCAGCCGGCGTTGATGTTGCGCCCGTCGGGCGCGTCGGCGATCACCGAGACGCTCGCGCCGAGCCGCCTGAAGATCTCGGGCGCCACCTGGTATGTGGCGCCGTTGGCGCAATCGAGCAGCACGTCCAGCCCGTCCAGCTCGAGCGCGCGGAAGCGCGTGTGCAGCTCGCGCAGGTAGTCCTCGGGAGCGCCGCGCAGCTCGCGCACCCGCCCGATCGCCGGGCCCGCGTCCGCGCCCGGCGCGCGGGCACCGGCGCGGACCGGCGCCTCGCCGAAACCCTGTGCGGCCGTCTTGACGTCGCGCTCGATCGCGGCCTCGGCCTCGTCGGAGAGCTTGTAGCCGTCGCCGGCGAAGAACTTGATGCCGTTGTCGCGGTAGGGGTTGTGCGAGGCGGACACCACGGCCGCGAGGTCGAAGCCGTAGCGCGCGATCAGCAGCGGCGCGGCGGGCGTGGGCAGCACGCCGCCGAGCAGCGCGTCGCCGCCGGCGGCGCTGACCCCGGCGGCGAGCGCCGCCTCGAGCATCTCGCCGGACTCGCGCGTGTCGCGCACGATCAGCACCTGCGGGCGCTGCGCGCCGGTGGCGCGCGTGGCGGCGCGGGCGAGCGCGAGCGCGAGCTCGGCCGTCAACAGCTCGCCGGCGACGCCGCGTACGCCGTCGGTCCCGAACAGCTTGGCGGCCATTGGCTCCCCGGGGACGGCGCGGCCTAGCGCTTTGAGAACTGCGGACGCTTGCGCGCCTTCTTCAGACCGGCCTTCTTGCGCTCCTTGGTACGCGAGTCGCGTGTCAGGAAGCCCCTGCGCTTGAGCTCTCCGCGCAGGTTCGGGTCGGCCTCGAGCAGCGCCCGCGAGACGCCGTGGCGCAGCGCCCCGGCCTGCGCGGAGATGCCGCCGCCGTGCAGCCTCGCGACCACGTCCATGCGGTCCTCGTAGCCGACCGTCTCCAGCGGCTGGCGGATGTTGCGCTGGAGCGTCAGCCGCGGGAAGTGCTCCTCGAGCGTGCGCCCGTTGACGAGATAGCTGCCGCTGCCCGGCCGCAGCGTCACGCGCGCGATCGCCGACTTGCGCTTGCCGGTCGCGCGGTAGCGCGCCCCGGAGGCGAGGTCGATCGCGGCCGTCGAGATCGGCTGCGTGAGCGCCTCCTCCTGCTCCTCCTCCTCCTGTTCGCGCTCCTCGACCTCCTCCAGGCTGGCGTACGGGTCGACGGCGTATGCGTCCTCGGTGTACGGGTCGCCGTAGCTCTCGCTGCGCCCGAGCGGGTCGACGCCCTCCGGGACTATGTCCACCTCGAGGTGCGCGCCGGGGACCGCCGGCTTCTCGCGCGGCGCGGGCTCCTCCTCTTCCTCCTCCTCGACGCTCCCCTGCGCCTGCGGCTCGCTTGGCTGCTCCTGCGCGACCGGCTCCGGGGCGGCGCTCGGCTGTGCCTCCTCGGCAGCGGCAGGTGTCTCCTCGGCGGGTGTCTCCCCGGCGAGCGCCTCCCCGGCGGGCTGCTCGGGGCCGTCGGTCTGCTGCTCGTCTGCCATCAGGCGTCGATCTCCAACGGTTGTGGTCTCTGGGCGACGTGCGGATGCTCGGGCCCGGCGTAGATCTTGAGCTTGGTGATCTGCTTGCGCGCGAGGCGGTTGCGCGGCAGCATGCCCTTGACGGCCAGCCGGATGATCTCCTCGGGGCGGCGCGCGAGCATCTCCTCGAAGGTCCGCGAACGCAGCCCGCCGGGGTAGCCCGAGTGGCGGTAGTAGCGCTTGTCCTGGCGCTTGTTGCCGCTGACGTGCACCTTCTCGGCGTTGACGACCACGACGAAGTCGCCGGTGTCGATGTGCGGCGTGTACTGGGGCTTGCGCTTGCCGCGCAGCAGGTCGGCGATCTGCGTCGCGAGCCGGCCGAGCGTCTTGCCGTTGGCGTCGACGAGCAGCCAATTGCGCTCACGGTCGCTTGGCTTCGCTACGTAGGTCTTCGTCGAGGGGGCCATCGCGTGAAAAAGGCCACGCTGGAGCGCGCGGCGAGGCGAACACTATAGGCGATCTCACATGCGCCGGACGGATGGATCGCGGTTGCTCGCGAGGACGCAGGGAGCGTAGCGCCCCGGCCGCACCGCAAAGCGCAGGCTCCTCACATCGATGCCCACGCTAGTCGGCATAGACGTGAGCAACCGGAGCGCTACTCCCACTCGATGGTGCCGGGAGGCTTCGAGGTGATGTCGAGCACGACGCGGTTGACCTCGCGCAGCTCGCCCATCATCCGCGAGGCGATCGTCTCGAGCAGGTCGTATGGCAGGCGCGCCCAGTCGGCGGTCATGGCGTCGTCGCTGGTGACGGCGCGGATGACGACGACGTGGCCGTAGGTGCGCTCATCGCCCTGCACGCCGACGGTGCGCACGTCGGGCAGCACGCAGAAGGACTGCCACAGCTCGCGGTACAGGCCGGCCTTGCGGATCTCGTCCTGGAGGATGTGGTCGGCCTCGCGCAGCACGTCCAGGCGCTCCTTGGTGGCTTCGCCGCCGACGACCCTGATCGCGAGCCCGGGCCCGGGGAACGGCTGGCGCCAGACGAGGCGCTCGGGCAGCCCGAGCTCGGCGCCGACAGCGCGGACCTCGTCCTTGAACAGCGCTCGCAGCGGCTCGACGAGCTCGAACTGCAGGTCCTCGGGCAGGCCGCCGACGTTGTGGTGGGACTTGATCGTCGCCGCGCCGGTGCCGCCGCCGGACTCGATGACGTCGGAGTAGAGCGTGCCCTGCACGAGGAAGCGCGCGGGGTGGCTCTCGCCCGCGCCCGGTTCGCCACCCGCGCCCGGTTCGCCACGCGCGCCCGGTTCGCCGCCAGTGCCCGGCGCGCGACCCGCGCGAGCCGCGTCGGCGAGCTTGCCAGCCTCCTCCTCGAACACGCGGATGAACTCGGCGCCGATCGCCTTGCGCTTGGCCTCGGGCTCGGTGACGCCGGCGAGGCGCTCGAGGAAGCGCGTCTCGGCGTGGACGGCGACGAGCGGCACCTTGAACGTGTCGCGGAACGTGCGCACGACCTGCTCGCCCTCGTCCTTGCGCATGAGGCCGTGGTCGACGAACACGCACGTGAGCTGCTCGCCGACGGCGCGGTGCACGAGCAGCGCTGCGACAGACGAGTCGACGCCGCCGGACAGGCCGCAGATCACGCTGCCCTCCCCCACCTGCCGGCGGATGCGCCGCACCTGTTCCTCGACGATCGAGGCGGCCGACCAGGTGCGCTCGCAGCGGCAAACGTCGCCGAGGAAGCGCGTGAGGATCTCCTCGCCGTAGGGGGTGTGCACGACCTCGGGGTGAAACTGGATGCCGTAGATGCCGCGCTCGACGCTCTCGACGGCGGCGACGGGCGAGGCGCTCGAGGAGGCCAGCGCGGTGAACCCGGGCGGCGGCTCGAACACGGCGTCGCGGTGGGACATCCAGCACATCTGCTCGCGCGGCATCCCGCGCAGCAGCACCCCGGCGTCGCGGACGTGCAGCTCGGAGCGGCCGAACTCGCCGACCTCGGCCTGCTCGACGCGGCCGCCGAGCGTGTGCACGAGCAGCTGCATGCCGTAGCAGATGCCCAGCACCGGCACGCCCAGCTCGAGCAGGCGGAGGTCGAGCGCGGGCGCGCCGTCGGCGTACACCGACGCGGGCCCGCCCGAGAGGATGATCGCGCGGGGCGTGCGCGCGGCGATCTCCTCGAGCGGCACGTGGTGGGGCAGCAGCTCGCTGAACACGCCGCAGTCGCGCACCCGGCGCGCGATCAGCTGCGAGTACTGCCCGCCGTAGTCGAGCACCACGACCTCCTCGGTCGCGGCAGGCGTGGCTGTCCGCTGCCCGGCCTCCGGCTCCGCGGCCGTGGCAGCCGGGCTAGTCATTTACGAGGGCGGCTACCTTCCCGTTGGTCGCGCCCATGCCGACGCCCTGGTCGCGCTGGAGCGCCTTGCCCTCGGTCTGCAGCGCGGGGGCGACGACGACCTCGGCGCGGTTGAACTCCGCGAGGTCCTTGTGGCCGCAGGTGGCCATCGATGTGCGCAGCCCGCCGAACAGGTTGAACGTGCCGTCGTTCTCGCGCGCGGGGCCGACGAGGATCTCCTCGATGGTGCCGTTCTGCGCGGTCGCGACGCGCGCCCCTCGCGGGAGCGTCGGGTGGAAGGTCGCCATGCCCCAGTGAAAGCCGCGTCCGGGGGCTTCGTAGGCGCGCGCGAGCGGCGAGCCGATCATGACCGCGTCGGCGCCGAGCGCGATCGCCTTGGACACGTCGCCGCCGTTGCGCATGCCGCCGTCGGCGATCACCTGGCAGTACTCGCCGGTCTCGAGCATGTGGGTCGAGCGGGCCGCGGCGACGTCCGCGATCGCGGTGGCCTGCGGCACGCCGATGCCGAGCACCCCGCGGGTGGTGCACGCGGCCCCGGGGCCGACGCCGACGAGCACGCCTGCGGCGCCGGTGCGCATCAGGTGAAGGCCGGTGTGGTAGGAGGCGCAGCCGCCGACGACGACGGGCACGTCGAGCGTGGGGATGAACTCCTTGAGGTTGAGCGGCTCGGAGACGGTCGAGACGTGCTCGCCGGAGACGACGGTGCCTTGGATGATGAGCACGTCGAGGCCGGCGTCGATCGCGATCTCGTAGTGGTCGCGCACGCGCTGCGGGGTGAGCGAGGCGGCGACGACGACCTTCTGCTCCTTGACTTCGGCGATCCGCCGGGCGATCAGCTCGGGCTTGACGGGCTCGCGGTAGATGTCCTGCATCTCGCGCGTGGCGAGCTCCTTGGGCAGCGCTGCGATCCGTTCGAGCTGCTCGTCGGCGTCCTCGTAGCGGGTGAAGATTCCCTCGAGGTTGAGCACCGCGAGGCCGCCCAGGCGGCCGATGATCGCGGCGGTGTCGGGCGAGACGACGCCGTCCATCGCGGAGGCGAGCATGGGCAGCTCGAACTGGTAGGGCCCGAGCTTCCAGGAGATGTCGATGTCGTCGGGGTCGCGGGTGCGCCGCGAGGGGACGATCGCGATGTCGTCGAACCCGTATGCGCGCCGGCCCTTCTTGCCGCGTCCGATCTCGATCTCCATCACGGCATCCTTGCAGCCGGCGCGGACATTCCCGCGCGGGCGGCGCGTGGCGGCGTCGGCTGCTCGCGGAGGGGCGCTCGCGGCGTCGCGCCCGCCGGCGCCGCCCCGCGCCGGCGGGCGCCGGAGCGGGTCCGGCGGAGCGCCGTCGAGGGCATGTGCGCGCAGGTGGCCAAGTGGGCTTGAGCATAGCAATGGTGAGATTGCTGCTTATGCCCTTGGATATGCTCGATCGAGGATGGTGGAGACCGCAAAGCAGCGCTATGAGCCGCACGCGATCGAGGCGCGCCGCCAGGCGGCGTGGCGCGAGCGCGACGCGTTTCGCACGCCGCCGCTGGCGGAGGACCAGCCGCACCTGTACATCAAGCCGTCGGCGCCGTTCACATCGGGCAACGTGCACATCGGCCACGTGCGCAGCTACTCGATCGGGGACGCGTATGCGCGCTTTCGCCGCGCGCGCGGCGACGCGGTGCTGTTCGCGTTCGGCTTCGACGCGTTCGGGCTGCCGGCGGAGCTGGGCGCGATCGCGGGCGGCGAGCGGCCGAGCGAGTGGGTGGCGCGGTGCGCGGCGCACATGACCGGCCAGCTGCGGCGGCTGGGCTTCTCGTTTGACTGGGAGCGCTCGTTCATGAGCTCGGACGCGGTGATGTACCGCTGGTCGCAGTGGCTGTTCTTGAAGCTGTATGAGGCGGGGCTGGTGTACCGCGGCGTGGGCAACGTCGACTGGTGCGAGAACTGCCGGACGACGCTCGCGTCGATCCAGGTGGAGGCGGGCGGCACGTGCTGGCGCTGCCACGGGCCGGTGCGGCTGATCGAGCTGCCGCAGTGGTACCTGCGCATCAGCGCGTACCTGGAGGAGAACGACGAGCGCCTGGCCGAGCGCGAGGCGAGCGGCAAATGGGACGAGGTGGCGCTGGCCTCGCAGCGGTATGTGCTGGGGCGCGTCGACGGCGTCGAGCTCGACCTGAGCCAGCCGCTCGGAGCGGGCGCCGGGGCGGACGGCTCGACGTTGACGGTCTTTACACCGCACGCGGACGCGCTGGCGAGCGCGCGCTTCGTGCTGATGTCCGCGCGCGACGGCGCGGCCGACGAGTGGGCGTCCGCGCCGGGCGTGCGCGAGCAGCTCGAGCAGCTGCGCTCCGGGGGCTGGGAGCGCAGCGCGCGCGAGGCGGAGACGACCCCGGTGATCGACACCGGGCGCTCGCTGACGGGCCCGGGCGGTGAGCGGCTGCCGGTGTTGATCTCGCCGCTGGTGGACTCGCGCTTTGGCGCGACGGTCGTGCTGGGCATCCCCAGCGAGGACCGCACCGACGAGCTGATAGCGCAGCGGATGGGCCTCGAGCGAATGCCCGAGGGCGGGGCTGATGCGGCGGGCGGCGCCGGCGTGCAGGGCGCGCGCCCGGCGGTTCGCTACAAGGCGTTTGACTGGGTGATCTCGCGCCAGCGCTCGTGGGGGACGCCGATCCCGATCGTGTACTGCGAGAGCTGCGGGACCGTGCCGCTCGAGAGCTCGCAGCTGCCGGTGCTGCTGCCGCTGGACATCACGCCGACGGGCACGGGCAACCCGCTCGCGGAGCTGGATGATTTTATTAATACGACGTGCGTTCGTTGTGGTGGGCGGGCGCGCCGCGAGACGGACACGCTGGACTGTCACTTCGACGCGCTGTGGCTGTGGGTGCCGGCGTGCGTGCCGGCGCTGGACCGCGAGGATTCGCTGGAGGAGGTGTTTTCGCTGCCGGACCTGCGCTACTGGCTTCCGTGCGAGCGCGTGGTCGCGGGCTCTGACAGCGGCAACTTCGTGTTCGACCAGCGTACGGTGACGAAGGCTTTGCGCGACCTCGGTCCGCTGGCGTTCGTGGAGGACGGCGAGCCGTTCGCGGGTTGCTTGTTCCACGAGATGGTGACGGCTGAGGGGCGCAAGATGAGCAAGCACCTGGGCAACGTGGTCGATCCGGACGAGCTGGTCGCGCGCTACGGCGCGGACACGGTGAGGCTCGCGGTGCTGTACGCGGCGCGCCCGCAGAAGTCGCTGAACTGGAGCGACTCGGCGGTGCTGCGCTGTCACCGCTTCCTGACGCAGGTGTGGGACTACACGCTCGCGACGGTCGAGCGCCGCGCGCGCGCGCAGGAGCAGGCGCCCGAGGGCGAGGGCGCCGGCGCGGAGGGCGAGGGCGCCGGCGCGGAGAGCGAGGGCGCCGGCGCGGAGGGCGAGGGCGCCGGCGCGGAGGGCGGCGCGGCGTCGCCGGCGAGAGACACGAGCGAGCACCTGCGGCTGAAACTGAGCCAGTGGTGTGAGGCGGGGGTGGGCAGGATCACGACGGACATGCAGGAGCTGGAGATGCACAGCGCGGTGCGCAACGTGATGCGCCTGTTCGAGCGGATCAAGGACTTCGAGAAGCGGGTGCTGGCGCGCGAGGGACGGCTCGCGG
The DNA here is from genome assembly GCA_035503075.1 of Solirubrobacteraceae bacterium. GTDB lineage: Bacteria > Actinomycetota > Thermoleophilia > Solirubrobacterales > Solirubrobacteraceae > Palsa-744. Next base: position 6,042 of record DATJTT010000058.1, on the reverse strand, counting down.
GAGCGAACCTCGAGGCGCTGGTGGACGCGCTGGGCGTGCTCGCGCAGACGCTCGGCCCGCTCGCGCCGCACATGGCGGAGGAGCTGTGGATCGAGCTCGGCCACGACGAGCAGGCCGCACAGATGCCGTGGCCGGGCGTATCGTTCGGGGTGCCCGCATGAGCATTCAGACCGCAAAGAGCCCCTCCCACGGGGCAAGGCAGCGGACGCGCTCGTGCGCGACGGCGCTGGCGTGCCACCGCTGTGGCCACCGCTACCAGCTCGGGGAGGCGGTGTTCGCGTGCCCGGACTGCGGCAAGGGCCTGGACGTGATCTATGACTACGAGCTCGCGGCGCAGCACTTCCGCGAGGTGCCGAGCGCCGAGCGCCCGCAGAACATCTGGCACTTCGAGGAGCTGCTGCCGATCGTGGACGCCTACGCGCAGGCGCGCGTCGGGCGCTACGCGGGCTACACGCCGCTGATCGCGGCCGACCGGTTGGGCGCGGAGCTGGGGATCGCGAACCTGTACTTGAAGGACGACTCGAGCAACCGCCCGAGCTTCTCGTACAAGGACCGCGTGGTGTCGATGTCGGTCGCGCGGCTGCTAGAGCTGGGCAAGCAGGAGATCGGCTGCGTGTCGACTGGCAACGTGGGCACGGCGGTGGCGTCGCTGGCGGCGAAGGCGGGCGTGGCGGCGTATGTGTTCTACCCCAACCGCCTGGAGGACACGAAGGCGCGCGCGTGCATGGCGCTCGGCGCGAAGGTGTGCCAGGTGGAGGGCAACTACGACGAAGCGAACGGGCGCTGCCGCGAACTGGCGCTGCAGACGGGCATGGAGTTCGCGAACATCACGCTGCGTCCGTTCTACGCGGAGGGCGCGAAGACGGCGGCGTTCGAGATCGTGGAGCAGCTCGACTGGCACGCGCCCGACCACATCATCACGGCGGCCGCGGGCGGCACGCTGTCCTCGCGCTTGCACAAGGGCTTGACCGAGCTGCAGCTGCTGGAGCTGTCGGAGACCGACGGGACGCGCATCCACATCGCCCAGCCGAGCGGCTGTAACCCGATCGCGAGCGCGATCCTGGCCGAGGAAGCGGAGATCCACCCGGTGACGCCTGAGACGGCGGCGCACTCACTGGCGATCGGCGCGCCGGGCGACGGCTACCTGGTGATCGACGCGGTGCTGACGCGCGGCGGCACCGGCGGCTTCGCGAGCGACCCGGAGATCTTCGCGGGCATCGATCTGTTGGCGGCGACCGAGGGCCTGCTGACGGAGCCGGCGGGCGGCACGACTGTCGCGGTGCTCGAGAAGCTCGCCGCGGCCGGGCGTTTCGGGGCGGATGAGACAGTCGTGGCGATCATCTCGGGCAATGGTTTGAAGACGCTCGATGACCACCCGCCGAAGCAGTGGCCGGCGAAGATCGACTGCGAGCTCGACGCGATGCGCACGGCGCTCGAGGAGCTGAGGGCGGGCGGCACGCTCGTGGAGAGCGCGCGCGAGCAGCTGCACTTCTAGTCGCACGGATGACCCGCCCGGCTGGGCGGGTATAAACACCGCACCGATGGCAAGCCCATTTGCATCGCCCCAGGAGTTCCGCGAGGTGATGGACCGGCTGTTTGAGATGATCAGCGAGGACCCGGCGATCGGCGTGCGGCTGCGCGAGGCGGACGTGCCGCAGCGCTTTCAGTTCGACGACCTCGGCCTGGTCCTGAACGTGAGGCCCGGACGCGCGCAAGAGCCAGCGAACCTGGTGTGGACGTGGAGCGATGAGGTCGACTGGTCGCCACGGGTTCGCATGGAGATGTCATCGGAGACCGCCAACCGCTATTTCCAGGGCGCGGTGAACATGGCGTATGCGATCACCAGGCGCCGCATCAAGACGGGCGGCGAGCTGCGCGCGGCGCTCGAGCTGGGGCCGCTGCTGAAGCCCGCGCACGCGCACTACCGTGCGCTGATCGCCGCCGAGTATCCGCACTTGGCGCTGTAGGGGCGGCGTCTCGCGGGCAGTTACAGGGCCTGGCGGACTGCGGCGGGCCCGGCGGACTGCGGCCGGCCTCTAGTAGCGGATTGCGGCGGGCCTAGCGGATTGCGGCGGGCCTTGCGGTTGGCGGGGCGCCGTCATGAATGGGAGGCCCCCGCCTTGCGGCGAGGGCCTCCTGTAGCTGGGCGATAAGCGGGATTCTGTCGTGAGCAGCCATCCATCTGAGCGGCCTACCTGGACCTCGGCGGGCAACCTCCAAACGGTCCCGTTTGGCCTTGCATCGGGTGGGGTTTGCCCAGCCGCCGCGTCGCCGCGGCGCTGGTGCGCTCTTACCGCACCATTTCAACCTTGCCTGTGGGCCGTTCACGTGGGACGGCCCCATCGGCGGTGTGTTTCTGTGGCACTTTCCCGCGAGTTTCCTCGGGTCGATTCCTCGACCACCCTGCCCTTCGATGTCCCGACTTTCCTCGAGGGCCTTAGCGGCCCCCGCGGCTGCTTGCCCAGCCCTTGAAGGCTAGCGCCCGGATGGCGTGCGGCGGGGGTCGCTGGCGCGTATGCGCACTCAGACGCGTCTGAGCAGACCCACGACGCGACCGAGCACCTTGACCTCCTTGCTGCGGATCGGCTCCATGGTCTCGTTCTCGGGCTGCAGGCGCACGTGGTCTGATTCGCGGAAGAAACGCTTGACGGTCGCCTCCTCGCCGAGCAGCGCGACGACGACCTCACCGTCGGTGGCGGTGTCCTGCGGGTGCACGACGACGTAGTCCCCTTCGAGGATGCCCGCGTTCTTCATCGAGTCGCCGCGAATCCGCAGCAGGTACTCGCCGTCGCTGCCGCCTGCGATCTCGGGGACCGACACGTATTCCTCGATGTTCTCCTCCGCGAGCATCGGCTGTCCGGCGGCGACCGAGCCGAGCAGCGGCAGCCCTTCGGCGCGCACGATCCCGCGGACGCTCTCCACCGCGCTGCCCACCGCGCGGTCGAGCAGCTCGATCGCGCGCGGCTTGGAAGGGTCGCGGCGCAGCAAGCCGATCTTCTCGAGGTTCGCGAGATGCGCGTGCACGGTCGAGGAGGACGCCAGCCCGACCGCTTTGCCGATGTCGCGGACGGTCGGCGGATACCCGTACTTGGCCGAGTACTTGCGGATGAAGTCGAAGATCTCCTGCTGACGCTTGGTCAGGTCCATGTCTGCGTGCCTCCATCTCGGGGTGGAATACGAGGTGCAACGAACATGTGTTCGCACTGTAGCGCCGCGTGTGGACGGATGCAAGGGCTGGGCGGATGCCGTCGGTGGCTGGCTGGGAGCCGGGGCTATACTCGCCCCCTCTGCGCCCGTGGCGGAATTGGTAGACGCGCAAGGTTGAGGGCCTTGTCATGTGTAAACATGGTGGTGGTTCGAGTCCACTCGGGCGCATAGAAATCAGTGCGAAATCGACGTGTATAGGGTTGACATCGAGCAGCTGCGCGCCGTCAAACTGCGGTCGCTCTCGGATTGGAGCGCCCGGCTCCTGCCGGATCAGGCTGTGTCTTCGACCGCGCGTAGTCTGCGAGGATCGGGGGGAAGACCTCGCCATATATCTTCCCGTCGAGCAGTGGCCGACGGTGAAGACTGTTTGTGCTGAAGAGGGCGAGCGTCTCGCCAGGCCGGCTGGCCGAGGGCGCAATCACGCCGTGGCGGCCGAGCTGGTGGGCCGCGGCTCCGATCGCCTGGCAGCGATCGTATTCGCCAGGTTCCGAGAACAGGTCGTCGTCGGCGAGCTCGACCGTTGCGCGCGTGCCTGCCGAGGGCGCAGGTCGAGGACGTTGTCGACCTGCACTTCGCAGGTCAGCACTCGGCGCTCGATCACGGCCGCCGCGAGCTCGCCCGGCTGATCGAGCTCGTCGTCGATGAGGTGCCGGTATGCCTCTGCCACGACACTTTGGCGAGGCCGGCCGAGGTGGAGCGCCTCGAAGGCCCTGCGCGCTCCCACCGCCCGCCGGCTGCGCTTGGCGCCAGGTCGTTCCAGCGCAAGCCGCAGTGGCGTTCGAAGTCTCCACTCACCTCCACCGGTTCGAGGTCGGAGATGGCGGCGAGGAGGTCGCCGTGTCTCACATCACCCCCGCGTTCATCCGCTCGATCGCGTCGAGCACCTCGTCGAACGCGCCCGCGGCGAGTAGGTCGATCGGGCGTCGCCCGCCGAGGCTCCGCTTGCGCCCATGCAGCCAGATCTCCGCGCCCTCGCGCGTATACACCTCGCGCAGCTGCCTGGTCACGTAGTGCAGCTCCAGCAGCCGGTCCCTGGTCGGTCCTCGTGGCGCGCTCGCCCCCGCTGACCAGTTGCGCACCTGCCTGTCGCCCACGCCCACCACGAGCGCCACGTCCGCAGCGCTGAGCCCGCCGTCGTAGGTGTCCTTGACGATCCGCGCATAAACGGCCTCGCCTGCCGGCAGCTCATCGATCTCGCTGTGCTTGGCAGCGCTGTGGGCCACGTTCGCTTCCTCCCGGCCAAGCGGGATGTCCCACATTGGGACGTCCGCTAGGTTTCCTATTTGATTTCCGCTAGGATAGCATGTCTAGATTCCGGTGAGCGCAAGATGCCGATGTCCGAACTACTGATCAGACCCACCCACGGCGACCACCTTGTGCTCGAAGACCTGCTCGCTTCCTCTCCCCTGAGCGCGCGTCGCTCAATCGACAGGATCGTGCTCTGCGCCCCCGACGCCGCCCGCGACGAGCGCCTGCTCGAAGCCGCCCGCAAGTCTGGCGCACCGCTGCTCGTCGATCCGCTCACGATGCTCCTACAGGATCCCGTCGACCCCGAGGACCCCTGGGTTCGACTCCTGCCGTTCGGGCGAACTGAGGCACTGCGCGCAGAGGAGCTCTCCTCCCCGTTCGTCCTCGACGAGATCGTGGCGCAGGTCGTCGAGTTCCAAGTCGAACGCGGCGCGACGACGATCATCCCGCCGTACTTGTACGCCGAGGGACCGGACTCCCCCGGCGTTCGCCGCCAGTCTCGCCGCGATCGGGCGCACCGCGCGACGGATGCGCACCGACGGCATCTCGCTGCCCCTCATGCCGCTTCTGTGCGTCCAGCTGCGGGGCTTCACCGCAGTGCCCGGCTGGCAGGGAGCGCTGGACCGCTTCACCGCCACCGCGATCGAGGTCGGGCCGCAGGCGATCGCGCTGTACCTCTCCCCGCTCGGGGACGGACGCGAGAGCTACGCCAAGCTGCTCCATGCGCACCTCGCTGCGCGCCACCTGCGCGCCGCCGGCGTGCCCACCATCGCGTGGCGCCAGGGCATCTACGGATCGGCGCTGGTCGCGGCCGGCCTTGACGGCTATGAGTGCGGCATGGGAGTAGGCGAGCGCGGCGACGTGCGCGGGTTCATCGGCGCGCGCAAACCGCGCAAGCCGAGCAGCGAACCGCAGGGCGGCTTCGCCGCCAGCGGCATCTACATTCCCTCCCTGCGGCGCTCCGTGCCGCCAAAGGTCGCCCGCGTGCTGTTCGCCGACGCACGCCTGCGCGGACGGGTCATCTGCGACTCGATCACCTGCTGTCCGCGGGGCACCGACTCGATGCTTCAGTCCAAGGGGCGCGCCCACGCTGTCCCGCTCACGCGCCCGCGAGCTCGTCGAGCTCGCCCAGATGCCAAGCGAGAAGTGGCGGCTGAACCACATCGCCAAGCAAGCCGCAAGCGCCTACGTAACCGCAACAAAGGCCAACGAGGTTCTGGCCCGAGCCGGCCTACCTGAGAGGGTCAAGACCGAGGGCTACGCCGCACTGGAGCAAACCGCCGAGCTGCTGCGCACCCAGCAGCCAGAGAACGTGCGAGACACGGCCTGACAAGCGGGGCAGGCACAGACGACGACATAGACGCTGGCCACGGACGACGGAGGGCAGCCGCACGTCCTGCCGCGGTAGTCGTCACGGCTGGGCGGGTGTCTTACTTGTGTTTGGCGTGGAGCGGGAGCATCATCGCAACGCGCGTCACGTCGGGGCTATCGTCAATGTCGATCTCGCCCGCGTTCAGACGCCGCTCGAACTCCTCGCCGCTCATGCCCAGGCGCTTGCGTGCCTGTTCATCGACTCGCTGGTCCCAC
>DATJTT010000057.1:0-25762 GCA_035503075.1 Solirubrobacteraceae bacterium | reverse complement strand
TCCTTGGTTTCTTCGAGTCGGTCGAGCTGATCGTACGTGTACGTGCTTTCGCCGCTCCCGTCGATCATCTTCGTGCGGTCTCCGTCGCCGTTGTATTCGTATTTGACGGTTGGGGTTTTCCCGTCGGAGTATGTGATTTCGGTGAGGCGGTTTGCGGGGTCGTATTTGTAGGTGGTTGTGCGGTGCTCTGCGTCCGTGACGCTTGTGAGGTTTCCGACCTCGTCGTATTCCTTAGTCGTTTTTTGCCCGAGCGGGTTGATTTCTTCGGTCACCTCGCCGAGGAGGTTCCGTTCGTATTTTGTCGTGTGCTTGTTACCATCTGTCTCCGCCGTCACTTGTCCTTCGGAGTTATATGCGGTTTCAATTGTCGATTTGGGTTCTTCGACCTTTTCTGGTTCGTCGTCAGCGTTGTAGGTGTAGGTCGTCTTGCTGCCTTCGGGGTCAGTGATCGTTTCAATATCTCCGTCAGCGTCATATGTGTACTTCGTTTCGTCTTTCACTGGGTTGATGATTCTTTCCGGCCAACCCTGTTCATTGCGCTTGATTTCTGTCGTGAAGTTCGCTTCAATTGCGCCTTTTTCATGGCCGCGCGGGCTGACGGTCGATGTTTCCTGCGAATCTTCGTTGTATCCCCACGTGCGCTTGTCGCCTTGGGGGTCGACTTCTCCTGTCCGGTCGCCGTAGCCATCGTATTCGTATTTCCATTCGTGGCCGCGCGGGTCCGTCATGATTTCCACGTCGCCGTAACTGTCGTATTTGTATTTTGTCACCTGTGTCGCTCCGCCGGGTGCCGCGCGGGAGACCTTCAGCACGTTCCCGTGGCTGTCGCGTTCGATCGTCGTCTTCTCCCCGTCCGGCGTTGTGACGCCGACAACGTCGTGGGCGGCGTCGTATTCCCATTTGGTTTCATCACCGTCGGGGTTTGTTTCGCTTGTTCGGTCGCCATCATCGTCGCCCGTGTAGGTGGTTGTGTCGTGGTTCGGATCTGTGCTCGATATCAATTCATAGGCGCCGTTGTATTCATAGGTCGTGGTTGCTGCGAGCGACGTTCCCGCCGCGCGTGTTACGCTGGTCGGAAGCCCGACGGGATTGAACTTCTCGACGGTTCTTGAGCCATTTGGTTCCGTGATGGTGGTTTCTTGGTTATCTTCGGGCGATGCGTATTTCCATTCGCGGGTTCGGTGCATCGCGTCGGTCTGAGAGACAGCTTGATGATCACTATTATATTCGGTGGTGACGGTATAGCCGCGGCCGTCGGTCTCCGCGGTCAGCTCGTGCTCCGAGTTGTATTTGAACCGCCACCGCGGCGTGCTTTCGCCTGGCTCAGTCACGCTTACTAGATTGCCGTCTTCGTAGCTGTATTTCACGGTGTGCCCCATGGGGTCTTCGACGCTTTCGACCTCCCCTTCGGCGTTATAGGCGAATGTGAGTTTGCGCCCTGCACTATAGACAGCGTCGATCTGTCCTTCGGAGTTACGACTGATTTCCAGCGAGTTCCGGTTTCGGGTGGTTTCGCCGGTGAGCTGCCCGTGTCCGTTGAATTCGAGTTTTGTTTCGTTCGGTAGGGTGTATTCGGAGCTGCCTCCTCTAGATTTATAGAACGTCGCGTCTACCCACGGTGCGGCGATCCATTCTTCGCGCGCGGGAAGATACGTAAAGACTACGGTGCTGCCATTAGCCTGATGGACGGTCGCCGTGCTTTCGGTGGTTGTAAGATAGTCGCTATACGGGCCCGACCAGCCGTATCCGAAGCTCCCGTGTTCGTCGCGTTCCGTTTGCTCCACCGCGAGAGCAGAGTTGTACGTGCGGGTCACCGCCAAGTGGGGTCCACGTCCGCCTATGGCTAGATCAGTCTGTGTCTCGACTTGATTGCCGGTCGCGCAGTTAATCGGATGGCCGTTGTAGCATTGGTTTGTCAGTCCCGGCGCACCCGCGTTTTCTCCACCAAGAGTTTCTTCGGTGCTTTCGCCTTCTTCGTTTGCGAGAGTGGTGACCATTCTTCTTTTACCGCCTAGACCCGGCAGTTCAAGAAGGACATCTATCGCACCAACTGAAAACGATCCTGACCCGTTCGCACAGTCGCATTTGCCTCTGGGTTCAGCAGACATCTCCACTTTCAAGGGCGAAATCGAGTAGTCTCCCACTCCACCCGGTTCCACGGCGGCTTGATGTCCGCTCCCTTCCCACGCCGCATGCAGCCAGTACCACGATGGAGTTTCTTCCCCGGCACCGCTACCTAGGCCCAGCTCCCATTCGGCTTCTCCTGTGGCTGACCAGCTGATATCGTAAAAGTTAACGTCCACAATTCTGGTGTCTAGATCTGGCCTCGTCCACACCCATTCACCCGAACTCCCATCCGGGTATTCACCCGACGGAGCTTCCAAGGCGGCCGGTCGGGGGCCCTGCATGCCGGATGCTGAGTGAAACGTCCAACCCTGAAACTTCGATGGTTCCACCAAGGCAGGGTCAACGAGAAGCGGATACGCGACATCCCGGCCGCGATGAAACACTCTCAAGCGGACTTCATCCCGGCTGACCGTCATACGCGCGGGAACCGCCTGCATCTGTGCATCGATCACGCTAGGCGATGGGATGTAGGCCAACTCGCGTCCGTCCAGCGAGATCGCCGCCCCGCCAACCATGCTCCGCAACACTGCGCCATGCGGAAGCGCAACGCGGTAACGAAGCAGTTCGGGACTCAACCGAGAGCGCAGCACCGTAAAAACCTCAGCTCCGCTGACCGTCGGTGTGACGGCGACGTCCTCATCGGGCCCGACATCCCCGAAGAAAACGCTGTTCCCGCCGCTGAGCCGCCCACTCACATCCGTACCTTGTGGCACGATCCGGATAGCGTGCGGGCCAACAGACACACCACCGCTGAGCCGTCGTGCCACAACGACTCGGTGCAACGGATTAGCCGCAGCGAAACCAGTCGGGGTTTCGCGCAACCGCAAGTCAACCGGCCGCTTGACCCCGCCATCCGCGACACGCAGCGGTATCGAGGAATCCTCAAGCTCCAGCTTACGACCCACACGGATCAACGCACGATAGTCACCGACATAACGCACCAGACGACCAGTTGTCCCAACGGATGTCGCCGGATTAGCATCCGCCGCGGCCAGCGCCGAGCCAAAGTCCCGCATAGCCACGGCCTCCGCCGCGACCGCAGACAAACCGTGGAAAGCCATCTTCGAAGCCGCCCGCTGCGAACGCGCGGCAGCACTTCCAAGCCACCGGCGCCGCGCCGCCAACCGGACCAGAGCCTCCCGTCGAGCAACCGCCAATGACGCACCACGAAGCCGTGGCACATCATGCCCGTGCGACCGAGCAGCGCCAAAGCCGCCCAGCGCCGGGACGAAGCCAGCGAGCGCAACCACCGCGGCAACAGCTACCACGGCCCGCGGACCCGCACCAGAACGCCCCCATCGACGCCGCACGCCGGACGAAGCGCAACCTAGTGCCCCTCCCGCAGCTGCCGGACGAGCCCGAGCGGCGAGCACGGCAGCTGTGCCGCAAACCACAAGACCAAACAAACGAAGAGAACGCAGCGTCGACAGCGACACACAGCCTCCCAACCAGCTCGGACACAAGTCTGCTGGACTCTAGCCCGGAAGGCGGCACAATGCTAGTGGCCGAAACCAACGTTTTACCCGCTATTTGCGGGAGGCGTGGAGACGTCAGACCGACAGCGTTGAGCGCCTCTTCCCAGGTGCCGAACTGGTCGAACAACTGGAGACCGACGTCGCCGGGCGAGAGGGTCTGCGCTGCGATGCCCGAGCCGATGACGAGCGCGGCGAGGAACGCCGAGCCGATCAGCTCGGCGAGCAGTCGGCGCGCGAGCGGCGGCGGGTTCGCGCTCACGATCGGGCGCCCGCGTCGATGTGGGTGGCGATCAGCTCGCGGACGCGCTGTCGGATTTGCTGGCGGATCGCTCGGACCTCCTCCAGCGGCTTGCCGGCGGGGTCGGGAACGTCCCATTCCTCCACGATGCACGGCACGTACGGGCACGCGTCGCGGCAGCCCATCGTGACGGCCAAGTCGGCGCGCCGCTGCATCTCGGCGGTGAGCCGCTTGGGCGTGCGCCCGGACAGGTCGAGCCCGATCTCGCGCATGACTTGCACCACGGGCGGCCAGATCGCGCCAGCGGGTTGGGTGCCGGCCGACTCGGCGCGCACGCCGTCCGGGCAGTCGCGCTCGAAGAACGCGTGCGCCATCTGCGAGCGCCCGGCGTTGTGGTTGCAGACGAACAGCACGCGGCGGGTGGGCTCGCCCGGAGTCATGGCGCTGATCCTATTGCATTGACATTCATCACTTCAATAGATATATATAGATTGATGAGTGTCGATTTGCCCGTCCTCGAGCTGGCCCCCAAGACCAAGCGCCCGGCTGGCGAGCGCTGCTGCGATCCGGTCGTCTACCCGGACGTTGACCGCGCGCAGGCGATCGGCATGGCCGACGTGGCGAAGGCGCTGGGCGACCCGATCCGCTTGCAGCTCGTGGACGTGCTGCGCAAGCACGCAGGGAAGGTGTGCGTGTGCGAGCTGGTGCCGCTGTTCGACATCGCCCAGCCCACCCTCTCCCACCACCTGAAGAAGCTGCGCGACGCCGGGATCGTCGCGTCCGAGCGGCGCGGCTTGTGGGCGTACTACTACGTGATCCCCGCCGCCCTGGAAGAGCTGTCCGGATGGCTGAACTGATCCCCGCCGCGCCGGCCTGCGCGTGCTGTTCGAGCGAGCGGCAGGCGAGCTGCTGCGAGCCGAGCGAGAAGGCAGGCTGCTGTACGCAGGAGTCGAGCTCGTGCGGCTGCTCGGCAGGGCAGGGCGACGTGCGCGAGCAGGCGCGCGAGCGCTACGCCGAGTCGAGCTCGTGCGGCTGCTCGGCAGGATCGCGCGCCGCTTGCGAGCACGGGGATCGCGCTCGCGAGCCGCGATGAGTCTTGCGGCGTCCGGCGGTCGTACTGTCGAACCGTTACCGAGGAGGGCTTTTGATGCGCAGCGTGACCTATTCGATGAGCGTCTCGCTCGACGGCTACATCGTCGGGGCGGACGGCGACTTCGGCTGGACGGCGCCCGACGAGGAGGTCTTCGGCTTCGTCACCGACGAGATACGAGAGGTCGGCGTCCACCTGCTGGGGCGACGGCTGTACGAGACGATGCTCTACTGGGAGACCGCCGGCCAGGACCCGTCGCTCGAGGACTCTAGGCTCGAGTGGGCCGCGATCTGGAAGGCGCTCCCGAAGGTGGTGTTCTCCACGACGCTGTCGGCGGTGCAGGGCAATGCCCGCCTGGCCTGTGGCGGCCTGGCGGAGGAGATCGCGCGGTCGCGAGCCGAGCCGGGAGAGGGCGACATCGCGATCGGCGGCGCGACCCTCGCGGCCGAGGCTGCCGCGGCGGGTCTGATCGACGAGTACCGCGTCAGGGTCTGCCCGGTGCTGGTTGGCGGTGGCATTCCGTTCTTTCCCGTGCGCGGGCGCCGGGTGGATCTCGAGCTGATCCAGACCCGCACGTTCGGCAGCGTGGTCTGCCTCCGCTACCGCGTGGCGCGCTAGCTGTCATCAAGACCTCCATCGTCGGTGCCACTCGATGACAATCGCCGGTCTTTCGGTGGAAGCGGACGGATGCGCGCGCGCACGACAGCGACGTTCTCGCCGGCTTGTTGTCCGCCGGGAGCAGCCTCAGGTCAGGCGCCGGCGCACCCACCAGAAGCCGCCGCCGGCGAGCAGCGCGCCCAGGACCAGGAAGATCGCCATTTCCAGCGCCTGGAAGGTCCAGTATCGGTTCGCCGGCTGGTAATAGACGACCTCGTGGTACTGCGTAGAGAGCAGCGAGACGCAGCTGTCGAATTCGTTCCGGGCCGGCGGGCTCGCTGTGCGCGCCCCGGCGCCGCCTGCGGGCGACGGAGGACTCGCCACGCGGGGGCAGTGCGCGCTCACGAATTCGTGCAGCGTCGCTTCCGGGACGGCGTCGCCCGCCTTGTCCACGATCTCTGAGGACAGCGTCCAGGCGTTGGCAAGCCGCGGAGCGCCCGCAACCGGGATCACGCCGGACGGGCTCGCGAGGAACCCGAGTTCGGGCGTGGCGGTGAGCGCGTAGCCCTTCTTCACGGGGCTCATCAGGTGTTCGCGCACGCCGAGGCTCATGCCCAGCCTCACCCCGACGAAGACGAGCACCGTGATCCCCATCGCCACCAGCGTGCGGCGCGTGATCGCGCCTGCGAGCACCCCGAGCGCGAACGCGAACGCCGCGTATCCGATCGCGACGATCCCGTGCTCGTCGAAGGCCCCGAGGTTGAAGCGTTCCTGCGCCACGCTTTCGATCGGGGAGACGCACCAGGTGAACATCAGGCTGTAGAGCCCGGCGACCAGGACGCTCGCCAGCCCCACGAGCGTCAGCTTCGCCGCCAGCCAGCTCGTGCGAGCGACGCTCTGGGTCCAGGCGAGCCTGAACGTGCCGCTCTCCAGCTCGCGCGCTATCAGCGGCGCGCCCCAGAACAACCCGATCAGCAGCGGCGTCGCGAGCACGCCGAGGCCGAGGAGCGCTCGCAGCACGTGGTATTTGGTCACGAAGCGTTCGGCGCCCCCGCTGCAGACGTGTGCTTTGCAGTCCGCGTCGTAGAGGTCTCGCAGGTGCAGGCCGGTCACCAGCATCAGGACGGCGACCGCAAGCAGCGCGCCGAAGCCCACCGCCGCCTGCACCCGGAACTGTCTCGCCGCCAGCCACCTCATCGCCGCACCGCCGAGAGCTGTGGCCGCGCCTGCTGCGGGTCGCTCGTCCTGCCCATGTAGGCGAGCACGAGATCCTCCACGCCCACCTCCTCCACCGCCCAGGAGGGGTCGTGGATCGGCTCGCTCGTGCGGACCAGCAGCGTGCTCTGGCGATCGGTGTGACTAGCCTCGATCACCTCCTGGCTGGCGGGCAGACGCTCGGGGTCGCGGCGGGCGCCGGTCAGGCGCCGGTGTGAGGCGAGCAGCTCTTCCACGTGCCCCGAAAGCGCCACGTTGCCCGCGGCGAGCAGCACGAGGTGGTCGCAGACGCGCTCGAGCTCGCCGACGAGGTGCGAGGAGAGCACGACGCTCACCTCGTACTCCGTCGCGACCTCCATCAGGTCCTGGAGGAACTCGCGCCGCGCGAGCGGGTCGAGGCTTGCGACCGGCTCGTCGAGCACGAGCAGCTCCGGGCGCTTGCAGATCGCGAGCGTGAGCGCAAGCTGCGCCTTCTGTCCGCCTGAGAGCTGTCCGGCCCGCTGGCTTGGGTCAAGGCCCAGTCGCCCGATCCGCTCGCCGGCCAGCTCCCGGTCCCAGCCCGGGTTCAAGCTCTCACCGAGGCGCAGATGCTCGGCGACGCTCAGCGTGGGGTACAGCGGCGTGTCCTGGGCGACGAACCCGACGTTCGTCAGATGGCGCGGATCTGAGCCGACGGGCTCGCCCAGCGCCTCGATCGAACCCGCGCTTGGCGAAAGCAGCCCGACCGCAAGGTGCAGCAGCGTCGTCTTGCCGGCGCCGTTCGGGCCGACGAGACCGACGACCGAGCCGACGGGGATGCTCAGGGTGCAGTTCCGAAGCGCCCAGCGACGTCCGTAGCGCTTGCCCAGGCCGTGCGTCTGCAGCGCCGCCGTACTCACGCTACGACCTCGAGAGCGGCGGCCCGAAAGGTGTCCTTGAACAGGGCCTCGATGCTCTCGTCGTCCAGCCCCGCCTTGCGCGCCTTCAGCAGCCAGCGCTGCAGCTCGCGGCGCAGCGGAGCGTGCGCCGCGAGCGACTCGTCGCTCAGCGTCGCCGTCACGAAGGTGCCGACGCCGGGACGGGCCGCCACGAGCCCTGCGTGCTCGAGCTCCCTGTAGGCCTTCAGCACCGTGTTCGGGTTGATCGCAAGGCCTCCGACGACCTCCTTCACGGTCGGTAGCTGATCGCCCTCTTGCAGCAGCCCGAGCCGCAGCGCGTGACGCACCTGCTGGACGAGCTGCAGATATGGCGCGACGCCGGAGCGGGCGTCTAGCTGGAACTCGATCACTTCTCATCCTCCTATTTATCTAGGTGCCTAGCACTATAGGGCAAGCGATCGATACTGTCAACCTCCCGCTCGCGCCGAGCATCGGCGCCGGTGCGCCCGGCGACTATCGAGACACGGCAGCAGCGGTCGCCGCGTTCGGCCGGCGCGTGCGCGAGCTGCGCGAGAGCGCCGGCCTCTCGCAAGAGGAGCCAGGCCGCTTGTCAGGCGTCCATCGAACGGCGATCGACAAGTACGACACAGGCCGGACTGACAGGCGCCGCACGACGATCCGGCGCCTCGCGCGCTGGCTGCGTCCCAAAGTCCTCCGGGCGCCCGCGAGATGCGGCGAATCCCGCCCCGCGAGCGTCAGCGTGTTCGCAGGTTTTCGCCCGTGTTCGCTGGTGCTCGGAGGTCACTGACCAATCAGGGCGGGCGGTTCGGATTGGATTGGCTTTGCAATGCGACTTTTCGATGCCTTGCAAACGTCTTGCAAACTGCGTACCGTCGCCAGATCGGCCCTGCGCCCGCTTGCGACCCGATGTATGCCATCTTGAACGGCCGTATGTCGGCTGCTTCACGTGTGCATGCCGGTAGGCGGCGCAGGCGGATCACGATGGGTTGTGGGCGGTCGTAGTGGATCGGCGCCGGAGATCAGAAGGTCGTCACGAAACAGACAAAGCGCCTTGTGGTCGGGACGAGCGGCACTCGGGTAAAGCACTCCCCGATGTCCCTCATTGTGCAGACGCTCGCCAGCGGCTTGGAAGGGCACCCATGTTCGCCGGCCCGGCCGAGGAACCGGCAGGTCGAGCCTGGCGAGCTTGTCCGGAGTGGAGAGGTCAGCGATGTCGCCCATGGCGATCGCCCAGCGCCAGAGGTCGCGGGGCATTCCGTGGGTAGGCGGCAGAGCGATCTCTGCAAGGCCTCGATACCACTCCGCCCAGGCCGTGTTCTCCTCGTCGGCGAGATAGATAGCCGCGACCACCTCGCCGCGCTGCCAGCGACCGCTGGAGGGCGGAGAAGCCAGCCACAGCGGATCGGACCCATGAGGAGCCTGCCGCCACCACACGCCGGCGACCGACACGCGCTCGACCGCAGAGGCCACGAGACCTACGAGAAGGGGGCCTCTTCGAGCGCAGAAACGAGTTCGGCTACCTGCACGTAGTTGCCGCTTGCAATCACGTCGATCGGCTTGCGCTCCTGTAGCGCAGGCACCGGCTTGCGCAGCCAGACAGCAATGTAGGACGGCTCCATAACCCGCGCCAACCGCTCCACAAGCGCGGAGAGCTCGATCAGCCGCTCCGCCCGCTCGCCCGTCGGCGAACGGGTGTGGGCCAGCCACGCCCGCGCGGTGCTGCGCGCCACACCCGTGGCACGGGCGATATCCGCATCCGACAGTCTCGCGATCTCGTGTAGGTAGACCGCCTCCCGGATCAGCGCATGAGGAGCTTCGACGGCGGACACCCTACTACCGTATCACCATTGCAGCACGTTTGTGCTCTCCACGTGAGTGGGCCTAAGCTTCGATGTCGAGAAAGGAGACTCGCTTGATCGGTAGCAGTTTGCGCCCCTCCTCGTCGATCTGCGGGTAGTGCTCCACCCATAGATCGAGGAACGCGTCGCCGTCGATGAGCGTTATGCGGCGACTCGCTCGACGCGCCAATTCTTCGGCATCGCGCGTGAAGCCCGTGAGCGAGATGAACACACCCACATCGCCCTGTCGTCGCCTGCGTTCATGGCGACGGACGCATCCCCGTCAGGCAGATTTCGACGGCCAGTTCGCCGAGCGATCGTGACGGGCCTGCCCACTCGCCTGGAGGGCGCCCGAGCGCCTTCTCGCGGTGGGCGCTCATGGCCCACGCCTGCAACACCACGGCAGCCAAGGCTCTCGCGAGATAGTCGGACCTGATCTCGCCGCGCTGCTGACCTGCCGCAAGCAGCCGGGTCGTGGAGTCCATCCACGACGGCAGTCCCCGATCCGCGATGAAGCAGCGGCCTGACGTCGGCACGTCCAAGCCCGCCATGCAGTGCATCAGCGTCGACTTACCCGACCCCGACGGGCCCATCACCGCCGTCAGCAGGGCTCGCTCAAACTCCACATCGACGTCATCCAAAGCACAGGCAGCGGCATCGCCCGTGCCATAGATCCTGCTCACGCCGACAGCGCGAGCAGCTACCGACGCCGATCGCTCACCTGCTTCGATCATCGCGCTCTCGCCCCTGTCCTCCGTCATAGCCGCTCAACGCAGATCCGGGGCAGTGCGCAGGACATGGACGACCTTGCGTACGACCGACACCCGGTCGATGAATCGCTGCGTTGGCAGCGCACCACCTGGGGTGACGTGAAGCAGCGTCTGCTGTTCCCGTCGCTCGATCGTTACCTGTGCGTGATACAACCGGCCAGAGCGGATGCCCACGGTAATCCGATCCGGCTGGCTCGGCTGGGGCTCACCGACGGGATTGACACTCACCCGCATCCCCGGTAGCACCCTGTACCTCGAGCCAAGCCCGTTACGCAACACATCCGCGACCTCCTCGGGGGTGACGTCAGACCGCCCTGCGGTGACTGTGAGCACGCTCACTCCTTCCCCTGGTAATCCGGACGAGCAAGCTCACCCATAAAATCCACGCCTCCCCGGAAAGACCGAAGAAAACGCTTCGACTCCAGCCAGCCGAATCCGTCACCCAACAACGCGGCACGCGACCCCGGGGGATCGAAGAAAGCGCTCGTAAATACACGAACCACAGCCTGAACCCCCAGCACTGCGCTGAACAGCCGGGTAACCAGAGTCTTGCGTGGCGCGGCTAGCCGTACCACGTCCGTGAGCGACGAGTCACACGGGTTGGTGCCACGATAACCGAGCGCGTATCCGTCGTGCTCTCCCTCAACGTCACGGAGTCCTGGCGACCCCCAGGTCCGCTTGTGGCCAGCGTGACTCTCGCGATGCGTGCGACGTCCGCCCGCGAACGGCTACAAGTACTTGCACCAGTTGGGCCGTTGTTTTGATGGAGCGCGGCATGGCGTTATATGGCTTCACTATCGTGTTCGGTAGCCAGCGACGTCCGGCGGTCTGATCATGTAGCCGCCTCCCGTTTGCGGCCGATGTCGGAGAGCTGGTAGCCGAGATGCTTGAGCTTTTCAGGGTTGATGATCGAACGGATCGCTTGGATTTGGCCGCCGAGGATCTCGAAGGAGAAGACGTTGATGAGCTTCCCGTCGCGGTCGAGATTCAGCGTGCCGGGCCGGCTGTTGATGGTGGTCTGTACGATGCGGCCGCCGATGGCGGCGCCCTGCGTGGCGAACGCCGCCAGCAGTCGCAGGACACGCTCGCGCCCGTAGACGGGCTTGGGCAGGCCCTGGCCCTTGCTGCCGCCGTCGCCGGTGAACACGACATCCGGCGCGAGCAACGTGACGAGCCTGTCGATATCACCATGCTCGAAGGCGTCGAGGAATGTCTTGGTCAGTTCCTTCTGCTGGGCGCGGTCGGTCTCGAACCGTGGCTTGCCCTCGTCGATCCGCTTGCGGGCGCGGCCGAGAATCTGGCGGCAGTTCGCCTCGCTCTTGTCAACGATGCCGGCTATCTCGCGGTAGCGGTAGTCGAAGACCTCGTGCAGCAGGAACACGGCGCGCTCGATCGGCGAGAGCGTCTCGAGCAGGACGAGGAATGAGAGCGACAGCGAGTCTGCGGTCTCGGCCGCGTGTGCCGGCGACGGTGCGGGGTCGGTGATCAATGGCTCTGGGAGCCACGGCCCCAAGTACCGTTCACGCCGGACTCGGGCTGAGCGCAGCTCGTCGATCGCAAGGCGTGTCGTGACAGTGGTGAGGAAAGCGCGCGCCGACTCGACTCTCGTGCCCTCTTGCTCTGCACGCTCAAGGCGCAGGAATGCCTCTTGGGCGATGTCCTCAGCGTCACCCACGACCCCGAGCATCTCGTATGCGATCGAGAACAACAGCGGTCGCAGATCCTCATACCGATCAGCGCTTGGCATCGGCCATGACCCCCGTTTCCAAGAGCAGGGGAGCCTTGGGCTCCTTGAACGGCCATTTCGTCGAGCCGGGCATCCGCCGCTCTCCGTTGATCGTCGGGATGGTTGCGCGCGTGATCAGCTCCTTGTAGATCGCCGCACGGCGACCCGTGAGGATCGAGTTCTTGGGGTGGTCTGCGCGATCGACGAACTGGATCAGACCGTCGCGGCGACCGAGGCTGATCGGCTGATGCAGATAGCCGAAATGAAACTCTCTCGGATCACGCCCCTTGATCTGAGCCACCACGACATCGCCCGCGTGGGCCGCCGCCGGCATCGCCGCCTGACAGCACATCCTCAGCGGTGCCCCGGAGACGAACGGGGGCGTTGCCGCGCAGTCGCCGGCGGCAACGATATGCGGATTGCGGACGGCGCATAGCCTCCGGTCGACCATTACGCGACCGAGACCATCGGTGTCCAGGCCGCTACGACGGGCGAGGTCTGAGACCCGGAACCCACCGCACCAGATGACCAGCCCGGTCGGGAGATCCGCACCATCGGTCATAACGAGCCTGTCAGGCGCGATTGCTTGCACGCGTGCCCGCTCCACCAGCTCCACGCCTTGGCGCACAAGCACGACACGGAGGTGCTGCTGGGCGCGTTCGCTCAACCAGTCACCGACCTGTCCGGTGGCGATCAACTTGACCGACAGCTCCGGGTAGCTGGTCGCGATCTCGCTTGCCGTCTCCACTCCGGTCATGCCGGCGCCGACCACAGCGACCGCTGCCCCGTCAGACGCCGCGCGCAGCGCCTGCCAAAGTCTCGTCGCCGCAGTGATGTCGGTCACGCTGTGCGCGTGCTCGGATGCGCCGGGCACGGTCGAGAGGTCCACGCCGCTGCCGACCGTGTAGATCAGCCGGTCAAAGGCCAGCGGTTTGGCTCCGCTGGCGAGCTCGACCACACCCCGCTCAGCGTCGATCGCCTCCCCGGCGTCCTGGACAAAGCTGACCTTGCCGCGGAGCAGGCGCTTATAGGAAGGAGCAGCGATGTTCTGTCCGGCCGCCAGCTGATGCAGGCGCAGCCGCTGCACGAACGTCTCCTTCGGGTCCACCAGCGTCACCTTCGCGCGCCGGTGGGCGCGGCCGGCCACCCGCAGCGCCGCGATCGTCCCGGCATAACCGCCGCCAAGCACCACAACCCGCTCTGTCTGTACCGATGTCATTGCTGGAAACCGCCTTTCGCTCGAACCTCAGCCCCTAAGACGAATCAGCGCTCCAGAGCGTGACAACCGGCGGCGTGGTTACGCGGCGTACTCGGTCGCGGCGTTCGAAGCGCTTGAGGCCGAAAGCCGAGGCCGCCGGCCTGCGCTGGTGTCGTTGGGTGGGCTATGACGGCGACGGCAACCGCGCGACAGACGTGGCTCGGCAGCTCCTCGACTGGATACGCGACTTCCAGCCGCAGGGCGAACTGCTCGACCTGCTGCTCAACAGCCTCCGAGTTTGCGATCCAGCGACCACCGAACATCCCCGAAAAGGCGCGAAAGCTCCCACGCCAATCCCCCTGTTTGCGGTGCATTTTCGCCCGTCTTCACACGGCCCTTCGCGGACAACTGTCATATCGGGGCGCCCGGATTCGAACCGGGGACCTCACCGACCCGAACGGTGCGCGCTACCAGGCTGCGCCACGCCCCGACGCGCTCCCAGTATCCCACAAGCCCTCGGCGCATCCCGCGTCAACCCATGACCGCCTCGCGCCGCGCCGCGCCCCCCGACACGACTCGCCGGCCCCGACCGCGCACCCACGCCCGTCGCGCCCCAGCTACGCTCGCCTGAATGCCCACCCCCCTCTCGGACATCCTCGCAGAGGCCGACCGCCTGCTCGACCCACAACGCTTCGACGACTACTGCGTAAACGGCCTGCAGGTGCCCGGACCCGAGCTGGTGAGCACGGTAGCGACCGGCGTGTCAGCCCACGCACAGTTGTTCGAGCTCGCCGCCCATGAGCGCGCCGAGCTGCTGCTCGTCCACCACGGGCTCTTCTGGCGCCCCGGCGTGATGACGATCGACGCGATTCTCAAGCGCCGCCTGCAGATCCTGTTCGACGCGGGCATCGCGCTCGTGGGCTACCACCTGCCGCTCGACGCGCATCCGCTGCTCGGCAACAACGCGCTGCTCGCCCACGCGCTCGGCGCCGGCGAGCTCGCGCCGTTCGCGTTGCACCACGGCCAGCCGATCGGCTTCGTCGCTAGCTTCCCCGATGGCCTGCCCGCGCAGGAGCTGTTCGCGCGCGTGCGCACGATCACCGCTCGCGAGCCGCTCGTGTTCGACGCCGGGCCACCGCACGTTCGGCGCCTGGCGATCGTCTCCGGCGGCGGCGCCGACTATACGTCCGACGCGGCCGCCGCCGGCGCCGACGCGCTGCTCACCGGCGAGCTCGCCGAGCGCTCGATGGCGCTCGCCCGCGAGGCTCGCGTCCATCTGATCGCCGCCGGGCACCACGCGACCGAGACCTTCGGCGTCAAGCGCCTCGGCGAGCACCTCGCCGAGCGCTTCGACCTGCGCCACATCTTCCTCGACGTGCCCAACCCCGTCTGAGGACGCGCCCGCTCGAGCGCTCGCGGCGATCGTCTCGGCGCCCGGACCCGCGCGCGCCACGCGACGTCCGCTCGCAGCGATCGTCTTGGCGCCCGGCCCCGCGGCCCCCGCGCATACCCCAAACGGCCGATCACGAGCGCGGACGTGCATCGCGACCCTGGACCGCCTCCCCGCCAACCTCTAACATCCTGGTCCTACGCACACTTTAACCCGCTTGCAGTGAGCCCGAGGAGGGAGATGAGATGGAGGCCGCGGCCGCGCCGTCGACCACTGGGTCGCAGACGATCGCAGACCTGATCGCGCGCTCGGCCGTCGAGCATGCCGATCACGCCGCCGTGCGCTACAAGCGCGACGGGCAGTGGCACGACGTCAGCTACACCCAGCTCGCGGACATCGTGCAGGAGATCGCGCTCGGGCTGATCGAGCTCGCGATCGAGCCGGGCGAGCGCCTGTGCATCCTCGCGAACACCCGCCCCGATTGGTCATACGTAGACATGGCCGCCACCAGCGCAGGCCTGGTCGTCGTCCCGATCTACCAGACGAACTCCCCCGAGGAGTGCCATTGGGTGATCTCGGACTCCGATGCGTGCGCGATCGTCGTCGAGAACGACGAGCAGCTCGCGAAGATCGACGCGATCCGCGATCGCCTGCCCAACCTGCGCACCGTCATCATCATCGACCCGCCAGCCGCCGGGGAGGCGTCGGCCGCCGCGGCCGCGCCCGCGGCGAGCAGCGCCGACGCGATCGCCGCCAACGGGGCGAACGCCGCCAACGGCGCGCCGGCCGCGAACGGATCGTCCGCGGCCGGCGACTCCCCTGCGCCGGCGCCCGCGCTGCAGCCGATCACGCTCGATGAGCTTCGCGATCGCGGCCGGCGGCGCTCGCCGGAGGAGCTCGACGCGCGCCGCGCGCTCGTACAGCCGGACGACCCGTTTACGTTCATCTACACCTCCGGCACGACCGGCCCGCCGAAGGGCTGCGTGCTCACGCACGGCAACTACCGCGCGATCATCGACATGGTCAGCGAAGCCGGCGAGATCTCGAGCGATGAGGTCGTCTACCTGTACCTGCCGCTCGCGCACTCGTTCGCGCTGCTCATCCAGCTCGCCGTGTTCGACCTCGGCGGCACGCTCGCGTACTTCGGCGGGGACACCAAGCAGATCGTCGGCGAGCTGCTCGAGGTCAAACCGACCTACCTGCCGTCGGTGCCGCGCGTGTTCGAGAAGATCTACACGCTCGCGCGCGCCGCCATCGACGCGCAGCCGCCCGAGGAGCGCGAGCGCGCGGACGCGGCGATCGCGCTCGGGGTGAAGGTGCGCGACCTGCTCAACCGCGGCGAAGACGTGCCCGCGGAGCTCAAGCAGCCATTCGAGGAAGCCGACGAGCAGCTGTTCAAGAACGTGCGCGCGATCTTCGGCGGGCGCGTGCGCCACGCGACCAGCGGCGCCGCGCCGATCGCCAAGGAGATCCTCGAATTCTTCTGGGCGTGCGGCGTGCCCGTGCTCGAGGGCTACGGGATGACCGAGACCGCAACCGCCGCGACCGTCTCGACCGTCGAGAACCACCGCTTCGGCACCGTCGGGCGTGCGCTGCCCGGGGTCGAGCTCAAGATCGCGGCCGACGGCGAGATCCTGGTCAAAGGCCCGAACATCTTCCACGGCTACCACAACCAGGCGTCCACGAGCTTCGGCGCGGTCGAGAACGGCTGGCTGCATACCGGCGACCTCGGCTCGCTCGACGAGGACGGCTACCTGTCGATCACCGGACGCAAGAAGGACATCATCATTACCGCCGGCGGCAAGAACCTGACGCCCGCGAACATCGAGAACGACCTCAAGCAGTCGCGCTGGATCTCCCAGGCGGTCATGTACGGCGACCAGCGCCCGTACCCGGTCGTGCTGGTCACGCTCGACGAGGAGGAGATGCCGGCGTACGCGCGCGAGCACGGCCTGCCGCAGGACATCGCCTCGCTCGCGCGCGAGCCCGCCGTGCGCGAGCTGATCCAGCACGAGATCGACCGCGCGAACGCCAAATACGCACAGGTCGAGCAGGTCAAGAAGTTCGTGATCCTCGACCACGACCTCTCGCAGGCGACCGGCGAGCTGACGCCCACGCTGAAGGTCAAGCGCAACGTCGTCAACGACCGCTACGCCCACCTGTTCGACGCGCTGTACGCCGGCTGACGATGCGTTTGCGCGCGGCCTGACGTGCCCGCCGCCCGGCACCTGCGAACATGAGCGTAGATGCGCACCGACCCATCCGATAACGGCGGCCTGTTCGTCGGGCGGCGCCCCGGTACCGCGCCCGTGCGCTATCGCTCGCTGCCGCAGCGCGGCAGCGAGATCCGCCAGCGCGTCGACGACTCGCTCGCGAGCCTCATGCTCGCGGGGATCACGCTGCTGTGCCTGCTCTGCTGGGGGCCGATCCCGCTCGCGTGCCTGTGGCTCGGCTCGCAGGCCGACTACCTGACCGGCAGCGTCAGCCTCGGCATCCTCGTGTCGTTCATCGCGCTGTTCGCGCTGCTGTTCGGCTCGCTCGCGCTCATGAAACGCATCGACAGCGCCTGGATCCTAGTGCGCCGCGCCGCCGGGCACGACCAGCGCACGGGCGCCCTCGGGCGCATCTTCGCCGCGACCGCCGTCGTGTGCGCGATCGCCTTCGTGCTCTGGTTCCTCGTCATCCAAGGGCCCGGCACTAGCCTCGTCGAACGCGGCGGGGTCTCGTGAGCTCGCATCGCCCGCGCCCCGCGCGACGCTAGAACGGGGCCAGCTGTGGGCCTGCTCGACTACTACCGCCAATTCGAAGGCATGTCCGAGGAGGAGTTCAACCAGGGCCTGCGTGAAGAGGCGGCCGAGCGCCGGCGCAAGGCGCTCACGCGCGTGGAGACGCTCGACCTGTCCGTGACGACGTGGCCGCAGCTGCCGAACCCGCGGATCGTCAGCGCGATCACGTTCGTCGCGCGCCGCGGTCTGCACCGCTATCCACCGGTGAGCGGCGGCTCGGACCTGCGCGGGCGCCTGGCCGAGCGCCACGGTGTGGACCCCGAGCGCCTGATCCTCGGCAACGGCGCCGCCGAGCTGCTGAGCACGGCCACCAGGGCGCTGCTCGAGCCCGGCCAGCAGCTGCTCACGCGCTGGCCCTCCTACCCCCTCTACCCGATCATGGCCCGCCGCGCGCACGGCCGCGCGGTGCCCGTCGACGGCGGCGTCGACCAGCTGCTCGAGGCGGCCGGCGGCGAGCCGGACGTGCGCGCGGTCGTGATCGCGAGCCCCAACGACCCCACCGGCGAGCTGCTCACCGCAGCCGAGCTGCAGCGCCTGCTCGACGGGCTGCCGGCTGGCGTCGCCGTGCTGCTCGACGAGGCGCTCGTCGAGTTCGTCGACGCCCAGCCGCAGAGCTCCTCGCTGGAGCTGCTCGAGCGCCATCCGCGCCTGCTCGTCTTCCGCACCTTCTCCAAGGCGTGGGGTCTTGCGGGCCTGCGCATCGGCTACGCGATCGGCGGCCCCGGCTCGGGCGAGCTGCTCGCCCAGCTCGCGCCCGACCTCGACGTCTCCGAGATCTCCCAGGCGGGCGCCTTCGAGGCGCTGCACAGCTGCTCAGAGCTGATCGAGCGGCGCACGCGCGAGGTCTGTGAGGAGCGCCTGCGGGTGATCGCCGGCCTGCGCGAGCGCGGCTTTCAGGTGGCAGACAGCCAGGCCAACTTCGTATGGGCCGCGCACCCCACGCTCGCGGGCGCCGAGCTCGCCGCGCGCCTGTCGCGTACCGGCGTCTTGATCGCCGCCGGCGACGCGCTCGGCGAGCCCCGCCACGTGCGCATCGCGATCCATTCCGCGCCCGCCACCGACCGCCTGCTCGGCGCGCTCGACAAAGCGCTCTAGCCGGCTCTAGCCGGCTGAGCCCGCTTGGCGCAGGAGCGCGCCGGTCGTCCCCTCGAGGATCTTGCGCCAAGCGCTGACCGCCTCGTGGCGCTCGTCGAAGTGCTCGACGACTTTGCGCACGCGCTTTCCGGAGATCTCGATGCCGTGGCGCTCGGCGACCGTCGCGTAATCCTCGTACTCGCCGGCCAGCTGCTTGGTGACCGACTCGAAGCCGTGGCGCGCGATCTCAACGCGCGAGGCGAAGCTCATCATCGAGGTCTCGAACATCAGCTCGTCGTGCGGCTCGGGCTCGATCAGCACGATGTCCACGCCCGGGTAGCGCTGCTCCCAGCCCTTGGCCAGTTCGTGCAGCCGCTGGTGGGCGAGGAGCTTGAACGCCTGGTAGCCGACGGCCGCGAAGCCCATGTCGGAGACGCGCCGCGCGCGCCGTCCGCGCAGCGTGCTGACCTTGCGCGAGAAATCGTTGATGAAAGGCACGATCGGGTTGATCACGACCACCAGCTTCGCGCCCGCCTGGATCGCGAGATCGAGGTTGGTCGTCGAGACCATGCCGCCGTCGATCAGCTCGCGGTCGTGCACGCGCACCGGCGCGTACACCATCGGCAGCGCCCCCGACGCGCGCACGGCCGTCGAGATCGGCACGTCGCTCGCGCCGTCCACGCCGAATACCACGCGCTCGCAGCTGTCGAGATCGGTCGCCGTCAGGTACAGCTCGCACGCGAGCTCGCCGAAGTCGTCCGTGCGCCCCGGCTCGCTCAGCACGTCGTGCAGGTAGCGCTCGATCCCCGCGCCCGTGTAGATGCCCGAGGGCAGCCCGTCGGCGAGGCCCATGACGACGTCCATCAGCGACACGCCGCCCGGCTGGGAGAGCAGCTTGCGCGCGATCGCCGCCGCGCGCAGCGGCATCAGCGCGCCCTTGCGCACGAATTCCATCAGGTTCGGGCTGAGCAGGTCGCCGATGTCGATGTCTTTGAACGACGGCTTGCCCTGGCTCGTCACCACCCGCATCATCTCCTCGGGGGTCACGCCGTTGGCGCACAGCGCGGCGATGAACGAGCCCGCGGACGTGCCCACATACACGTCGAAGCCGTTGACGTTGCTGTTCACCGCCAGCAGGTCCAGCGCGCGCAGCGCGCCGATCTCGTACACCGCCCCCGTGAAGCCGCCCCCGCCGAGCACCAGCGCGGTCTTGTCGCGTCGCGGCCTGCGGCGGCGCTCCACCGAGGCCGGTCGCCCGACCCCCCGAGCGGCGATCCCACGCTCCCGTGCTTGTTTGGCCTTCCCGGCCGCCTCCAGCTTGACAACCTTGCCCATCCCAGGGACATTTTACGGCTCGTGCGGCGAATCCCTGGAGCGACGGTCCGGATCTTGCTATGCGCGACCCCTCCGGCCACCGCGCTGCGCGCCCGACTGAGCGCCCTCACGGCCGCCGCGCTGGCAGCCACCGCACTGCGCGCCCGACTGAGCGCCCTCACGGCCGCCGCGCTGGCAGCCGCCGCGCTGGCAGCCGCCGCGCTGCTCGCGTGCGCGCTCGCGCCCGCCGCCGCGAGCGCCCAGGAAGACCTCGCGGGGCTGCAGGCGGACTTCAGCCGACAGCTCGCGCTCGCGGGCCCGGCAGACGGCGCATACGTGTATGACCTGACCACCAAACAGCCGCTGTTCTCAGAGCGCGCCGCCGTCGTGCGCCCGCCGGCATCCGTCGAGAAGCTGTACACGGCGACCACCGCGCTCGCGCTCATGGGGCCGGCCGCGCGCCTCGACACGACCGTTTACGGCGTCGGGCACATGGCGCCGGGCGGCGTGTGGGAAGGCAGCCTGTACCTGCGCGGCGGCGGCGACCCGACGTTCGGGAGCACGCCGTTCATCGACAGCCACTACGGCGGCGTCGGCGCGAGCGTCTCCACGCTCGTCTCCCAGCTCGTGCACAGCGAGCACATCCGGCGCGTCACCGGCTCGGTGCTCGGCGACGAGTCCTACTTCGACTCGCTGCGCGGCGAGCCCTCGAGCGACTACGCGCCCGACCCGTTCCTCGAAGGGACGCTCAGCGGGCTCGCGTTCAACCGCGGCGAAGAAGGCTCAGAACGCGGCCCGCATGCGCCCGCCGCGTTCGCCGCCCGCCAGCTGCTCGACGGGCTGAGGGCCGCCGGCGTGAGCGTCCACGGCCCGAGCGGCGCCGCCACGACCCCCGCCGGCGCCGTGCAGCTCGCGCAGGCGCCCTCGCCGACGTTCGCGCAGCTGCTCGGCCTGATGTTGCCGCCGTCGGACAACTTCTTCGCCGAGATGCTCGTCAAGGACCTCGGCGCGCGCTACGGCGGCGCGGGCACGACCGCCGCAGGCGCCGGCGTCGTGACCAAGACGATCGCCAAGCTGCTCGACATCCACCCGCACGTCGTCGACGGCTCCGGTCTCTCTGAAGAAGACAAAACGTCTCCGTACCAGGTAGCGGACCTGCTGGTGGAGCTCGCATCGACGCCGATCGGAGCCGTGCTGCGCGACAGCATGGCCGTCGCCGGACGCACGGGCACGCTCGAACTGCGCATGCGCCACACACGCGCCGAAGGCCACTGCCAGGGCAAGACCGGCACGCTCACCGGCGTCTCCAACCTCGTCGGCTACTGTCAAGCGCAGGACGGACACACGCTCGTGTTCGCGATCTTCACCGACGGCATCGCCATCGAAACCGCGCACACCATCCAGGACAACATGGCGATCACCGTCGCCGACTACTGACGTGCCGCGCCTCGCGCTCGCCGGCCTGCTCGCCGCCGTCGTCGCGCTCCCGCTCGCCGGCTGCGGCGCGAGCTCGAGCAGCGGCTCCGGCGCGGGGGCGCCGGCCGGCGGCGAACAAGCCTCCGGCGCGGGCTCGGAAGGCGGCTCCGAAGAAGGCGGCGAAGGCTCGCGCGAAGCCGAAGGCGGCGAAGGCTCGCGCCAAGCCGAAGGCGGCGGCGGCGGCGAATCGTCCGGCGAAGCCCACGAGCTCGAACGCGCCAAGGAACTCTTCGAGGAAAACGAAGCGGGCGGCGAAGGCGAAGCCGAAGAAAACGAAACCCTCAGAAGCCCCGCCGAACCGCCGAAGGTCGGCAAGGAAGCAAACGAAGTGTGAGCCGGCTCGCGGGCGCGGCCGCGCGCGCACGCAACGGCGCCGTCGCGGCTTCGCGCGTACGCGCCGCGAGCGCACGCAACCGGCGCGAGCAGCGCCGTCGCGGCTTCGCGCGTACGCGCCGCGAGCGCCGTCTACTGCGAGAGCAGCTCGAGCAGCCCGGCTTCGTCGAGCACGCTCACGCCCAGGCGCTCGGCCTTCTCGAGCTTTGAGCCGGGGCTCTCGCCGGCGACCACGAAGTCGGTCTTCTTCGACACGGAGCTCGTGACGCGCCCGCCGGCCGCGAGGATCCGCTGCGTGGCCGCCTCGCGCGAGAGCTCCGGCAGCGTGCCGGTGAGCACCAGCGTGCGCTGTGCGAGCGGACCGCTTGCGGGCGGCGGCCCGTCCTCGTGGAAGCACAGGCCGATCGCGCGCAGATCCTCGATCAGGGCGCGCATGCGCCGGTCGTCGAGCTGCGCGCGGATCGACGCGGCCATCTTCTCGCCGATGCCGGGCGTCTGCGCGATCTCCTCGGGCGATGCGGCGAGCAGCGCGTCGACGTCGCGGAAGCGCTGCGCGAGGTTGCGCCCGGTGACCTCGCCGACCTCCTCGATCCCGAGCGCGAACAGCACGCGCGCGAACGGGCGCTCCTTGGAGTGCTCGAGCGCCGCCAGGAGGTTGCGCGCCGAGAGCTCGCCGAAGCCCTCGAGCTCGACCAGCTGCGCCTCGCTCAGGCGGTAGAAGTCTGCGGCCGTGCGCACCAGCCCGCGCTCCTGCAACAGCGCCACCTGCTTCTCGCCGAGGCCGTCGATGTCCATCGCGCCGCGCGAGACGAAGTGCTTGAGCAGCTGCCACGCGCGCGCGGGGCACGCGGGGTTGGGGCACTTGGTGAACACGCCGCCGTCGGGCTTGATCGTCTCGGTGTCGCAGAACGGGCAGCGCGCGGGCGGGTGCGGCGGCTTCGGGCGGCGCCTGTGCTCGGCGACGTGCGGCGCCGGTGAGACGACCTGCGGGATCACGTCGCCGGCGCGCAGCACGATCACGTCCTCGCCCGCGCGCAGGTCCTTGCGCAGGATGTCCTCCTCGTTGTGCAGCGTCGCGAGCTTGATCGTCACCCCGCCCACTTCAACCGGCTCGAGCACCGCGTACGGGCGCAGGTCGCCGAACTTGCCCACGTTCCACATCACTTTCTCGAGCTTCGTCACGGCGGTCGTCGGCGCGAACTTCCACGCCACAGCCCAGCGCGGGTCGCGCCCCACCGACCCGAGGCGCCGCTGCAGCTCGAGGTCGTCGACCTTGACAACCACTCCATCTATCTCAAAATCGAGCTCCCCCCTGCGCCGCTCCCACTGCACGCACTGCTCGATCACCTGCTCCTCGTCTGCGAGCAGCTTGATGTCGCGGTTGACGCGGAAGTCGTGCTCGCCCAGCCACCGCAGCGCCTGCGAGTGCCTGGTGAACGACAGCCCGTCGGTGACGCCCACCTGGTAGCACCAGATCGACAGCGGGCGCTTGGCCGCATCCGCGGGGTCGAGCTGGCGGATCGTGCCCGCGGCCGAGTTGCGCGGGTTCATGAACGTCGACTCGCCCGCTTCCGCGCGGCGCTCGTTCAGCGCCGTGAAGTCCTTCAGCGACATGTACACCTCGCCGCGCACCTCCACCAGCGCGGGCGCGTCGCGGATGCGCAGCGGGATCGCGCCGATCGTGCGCAGGTTGTGCGTGACGTCCTCGCCGATCTCGCCGTCGCCGCGCGTGGCGCCGCGCTCGAGCACGCCGTCGCGGTACACCAGGCTGATCGCCAGGCCGTCGATCTTCGGCTCGACCACGAACGTGAACTCGGGGTCGGCGATGCCCTCGCGCGCGAGGTGGTTGCGCATCCGCTCGACCCACGCGCGCAGCTCCTCCTGGGAGCGCACGTTGCCCAGCGAGAGCATCGGCTCCAGGTGCGCGACCTTCTCCAGGCGCCCCACCGGCTCCCCGCCGACGCGCTGCGTCGGCGAGTCGGGCGTGACGAGCGCGGGGTGCTCGCGCTCGATCGCGCGCAGCTCGTCCAGCAGCCGGTCGTACGCATCGTCGCCGATCTCCGGGTCGTCGAGCACGTAGTAGCGGTACGCGTGATGCTCGAGCTGCTCGCGCAGCTCCCGCGCGCGCTTGGCGACCTTCGCGGGGACGCTCGCGCCGTTCACTCCCGCGCACCTCCCGTGAGTGCGCAGGTCAAGCCGGCCGAGGACGCAGGGAGCGCGGCGTGCGAGAGGCACGCGAGCGACCGAGGACGCCGGCCGGCGCCGGCCGGCGCGCTCACGGCCGGGCGTCGTGTGCGACCGGGACCAGCATGTCGTGCAAGTTGAAGCGCCGCAGCGCGTCGAGGCTCGGGCGGTCGGTGAGGTCGAAGTGGATCGGCGTGACCGCGATGCGCCCGGCGGCGAGCGCCGCCAGGTCGGTCCCGGGCTCGTCGTGAAAGCCCGGGTCCGAGCCGTAGATCCAGTAGCGGCGCCGGTGCTCCTCGGCGCGCTCGAGCTTGAGCTCGTCGCGGTAGATGCGCTTGCCGAGGCTCGTCACCTCCACCCCGCTCGGCTCGCCCGCGGGCACGTTGACGTTCAGCAGCGTGCGCGCCGGCAGCGGCACGTCCTCGATCCGCTCGATCAGGCGCGCGACGAACCGCGCTGCGATCTCGAAGCCGAAGCCGCCGTCGAAGCGGTAGTCCAGGGCGCCCGCGCGCGACTGCTGGGAGACGGCGATCGCCGGCAGCCCCAGCACGACGCCCTCGAGCGCCGCGGCGACGGTGCCGGAGTAGGTGATGTCATCGCCGAGGTTCGCGCCGTGGTTGATGCCCGAGACGACCAGGTCGGCGGCGAAGTCCGCGACGATGCCCAGGCTCGCCAGGCGCACGCAGTCCACGGGCGTGCCGTCGGTCGCGTAGCCCATCGTGCCGTCCGCGAACGGCACCTCCGCGACCCACAGCGGCCGGCGCGTGGTGATCGAGCGCGCCATCGCCGAGCGATTGCCGTCGGGGGCGATCACCGCCAGGCGCACGTCGTCCAGCTCGAGCAGCGCGCGGCGCATCGTCTGCAGGCCGTCCGCCTCGATCCCGTCGTCGTTTGTCAGCAGCACGTTGAGCATGTGTCCGCCGTCCAGCATAGGGGCCGATTCGGGCCCGTCCGTCTCGGCGCCGGTAACACGGCGGATATGCTCAAGCGATGACGGGGGCGGGCACCTGCAGGCGGCGCTTGGGGGTGTCGGCATGGAGCGTTTGACGCACGGCGGGCGCCGACACGCAGGACGCGTGGCGCCGGCGGCGGTTGCTGGCGTCGTCCTCATCCTCGTCCTGGCGCCTGCCGGCGCGCTCCAAGCGTCGGACGGCCCCGGGAGGGCCAAGGACGAAGCCGCCACGTACACGTACCTGCGCGCTGCGTCCGCGTACGAGCGGCAGGTTGACGGCAAGCTGGCGCAGTCGGCCGCCGCGATGCGGGCGCTTGCGAGCCGGATCGCAGGCGAATGCCCGGGCGCCGTCGCGGGTGCGCCGTCGACCAACCCGCTGATCCCGAGCCCGGCCCCGACCCCGGGCGAACGCGCGGCCCGGGTGCGGGAGCTCGAACAGAGCAGGTGGCTGACGGACGAGCTGACCACGGCGCTGCTGGCGGCGTGGCTGCGGCCGGACCGGAAGGCGGCGGAGGCGCTGGCGCGGTCTCTGGCGCCCGTGCGCTGGAGCAGCCACGCGCTCACCCACCAGGCCCGGCTGGACGCGGCCGGACTGCGCGAGCTCACGAGCGGCGGCGTGCTGGACGTGTGCTCGGACATGCGGGCCTGGGCACAGAGCGGCTATCTGACGCTTGCGGCGCCCACGGAAGCGCTCCGGGAGCAAAGCAAGACGGCGTCGGCAGCCGGCGGGATCACCGCCAGGGTCGAACTGGCGCGCAAGGCGCCGCCGACCCCTTACGAGGGGCCACGCGTGCAGGCGCTGGCAGCGAGGGTGCAAGCGCTGAGGGCGAGGGAGACGAGGTCCTTGACGTCGGCGCTGACCGCTTCGGAGCCGGCCCTTCGCAAGACGCTGGGCTTCGGCGCGGCGGAGGAAGCCGAAGCAGCCGCGAGCGACTCCCGGCTGGGCGCGGCGCGGCCGGCGCGCTAACTACTTCCCGCGGAATAAGTCACGGTCGTAGGAGCCGCGAACGGCCGCGCGGATGAGGTTCCGGCGCGGCCGTTCTTGGAAGTGATGGGGTGCTCTGGTCAGGAGCGGTTGGAGTGTTTCACCGCGCTCGGACG
>DATJTT010000056.1:0-69278 GCA_035503075.1 Solirubrobacteraceae bacterium | reverse complement strand
GAGATCGAGAAGAACGGCACGCCGGCCTCGCCGGCGACGGCGCGGGCGAGCAGCGTCTTGCCGGTGCCGGGCGGCCCGTAGAGCAGCACGCCGGTGGGGATGCGCGCGCCGAGCGCCTGGAACTTCTTGGGGTTCTCGAGGAATTCCTTGATCTCGTGCAGCTCCTCGACGGCCTCGTCGACGCCGGCGACGTCGCGGAAGGTGATCTTGGGCGAGTCGGCGGACATGCGCTTGGCGCGCGACTTGCCGAACGACATGACTTTCGAGCCGCCTCCCTGCACCTGGTTCATGAGGAAGATCCAGAAGCCGATGAACAGGGCGAACGGGAGGATGTAGGTGAGCAGGCTGAGCAGCGCGCTGCTCTTTTCGGCTTCGACGTTGAACGACACGCCGTAGCCCTTGAGTTCCTTGATCAGTTCGGGCGCGGCCTGTTCGACGTACCCGATTTCGTAGGTTTCCTTGTGCCCTTTGGAGTCGACCTTGACTTCGAGCGCTTTGCCCTTGTTCTTGAACTCGACGGCTTCGACTTCGTGGTTGGGGAGTTCTTTGCTGACGAGCGTCTGGTAGCTGTGCACAGGCTTGTTGCCGTTGCCGGGGTTGACGAGTTTGACGGCAAGGAACGCGAGCACGACGACCAGCAGGATCGGAAACGCGGCGCTCTTGAAGAAGCGGCTCATGGCTCGTAACTCAGGGTTGGGACGCCGCTGGATGTGATGGCGCCGGTTTCCTAGCGTACCATGCGCTGTATGGCTCTCCGACGGGTGCGGACGCGCGCGCGAACGCCCGTTTGGACGGTGCGCGGGCCGGCCGGCGGGAGCGGCTAGCGCTCGAGGGCGGCGACGAACGGGAGGTTGCGGTGGCGCTCGGCGTAGTCGAGGCCGTAGCCGACGACGAAGCGGTCGGGGATCTCAAAGCCGACGTAGCGCGTGGGCAGCTCGACCTTACGGCGCTGGGGCTTGGTCAGGAGCGCGCACACCTCGAGTGTGCGCGGCCCGCGCGAGCCGAGGTTGCGCAGCAGGTACTGGAGCGTGAGCCCCGAGTCGACGATGTCCTCGACGATCAGCACGTCGCGGTCTTCGATCGCGGCGTCGAGGTCCTTGAGGATGCGCACGACCCCGGATGCGTCGGTGGCCGAGCCGTAGGACGCGACGGCCATGAAGTCGACCTCGACGGGGATGTCGATGTATCGCATGAGGTCCGAGAGGAAGAACACGGCGCCCTTGAGCACGCCGATCAAGAGCAGCGTATGGCCGCGGTAGTCCGTGGAGATCTGCTGGCCGAGCTCGGCGACGCGCCGCTGCAGATCCTCGGCGCTGACGAGCACCTCTCCGAGCTCGGGCTCGCCGGCGAGACGCTCGGTGCTGGCCACCGGCGGGAGTTTAGAGATGATTTAGATGGAGCCGCCTGACGGCGGCGTGCGCGGGTAGCGAAGCGCTCGCGCGTGGCGCGCTGCCCGGCCTCCCCCGGGCACGCGCCCGTTGCTCAGGCGCGCGGCGGCAGCTTGATCATGCTCAGCTGGCCGCGCTCGATGACGGCGGCGGCGTGAGCGCCGAGATGCAGCTCGGCGCGCCCGCCGCGACCGCTCGAAGATCGGCTGGCGAGCGCGAGGATCTCGTGCACGCGGTCGCCGGCCTGGGGCACGTGGGCGCCGGTGGCGTCCTCGGCGAGGCGCACGACGAGCATGCGCGCGAGCGCGGCGGGCAGCTCGCGCAGGCGCGCGACGGCGACGCTCCGGCGCCCCGCGAGCTCGGCGTCGACGAGGCCGTCGAGCAGCTCGGTCTCCTCGCGCAGCAGCGCGGCGGTGCGCAGGACGTTCTCGAACGCCGCGGGGTGCACGGCGAGCAGCGCGGGCACGAGCGCGTTCCGTACGCGTGCGCGCGCGAAGCGCTGGTCGTCGTTGCTCTGGTCTTCGCACCAGGACAGCCCGCGCTCGCGGCAGTAGGCGCCGGTGTGCTCGCGGGTGAGGCCGAGCAGGGGGCGGATCAGGCGGCCTTCGCGCGCGGGCATCCCGAGCAGGGCGCGCCGTCCGGGCGAGGCGGCGAGCCGGTAGAGAATCGTCTCGAGCTGGTCGGAGGCTGTGTGCCCGGCGGCGATGACGCTGTCGCGCTCGCGTGCGATCCGGTGCGCCTCGCGATAGCGCAGCTCGCGCGCCCACGCGTGCAGGTTGCCGGACGCGGACGCGCGGTCGGCCTCCCGGGTTGACGGCGGGGCGGGCGCGCTGGGCGCGGCGGAGGGCTCGGCGCGCACGCGGTGCAGCTCGACGCCGAGCTCCTCGCACAGCTGCGCGCAGTGGCGCTGGTCGGCGTCGGATGACTCGCGCAGGCGGTAGTCGACGTGCAGGGCGCTGACGCCGGCGGCGCCGCGCAGCGCGACGGCGACGTCGAGCAGGCAGGTCGAGTCGCGCCCGCCGGAGAGCATGACGAGGATCGGCCGCCCGGCGACCCGATCGCGGGCGAAGAGGCCGCCCTCGCGCACCGCCTCGCGCACCCGCTCGACGACCACGCCCCCGCCCTCAGCTCTCCTGGGCGCTGGCGACGAACAGCTCGGTCGCCTCGGCGAAGCCCTTGAGCCTGACCTCGCCGATCCGCTCGAACTGCAGGGAGTCGACGCCCGCGGCGAGCTCGACGACGGGGCGTGTGACGAGCACCTCGCCGCCGCCGGCGCGCGCGACGACGCGCGCGGCCTGGTTGACGTCGCGGCCGAAGTAGTCGCCGTCGCGGTAGAGCGCCTCGCCATAGTGGATGCCGATCCGCGGGAGCGGGTCGCCGCCGGCCATCCCGCGCGGCAGCGCGACAGCCCACGCGGTGAGCGCGGCGGCGTCGGAGCCGACGACCATGACCTCGTCGCCGAGCATCTTGATCACGCGCGCGTCGATCGGCAGCGTGTGTTCGACGAGCGCGACGAAGCGCTCGACGGCGCCGAGCGCGGCCTCGTCGCCGCGCTCGATCGTCAGGCGCGCGTAGCCGGCGAGGTCGGCGAACACGATCGCGACGCGCACGCGGCCCTCCTCGAGCGCTTCCATGTCGATGTCGGCCTCCATGTGGCCGATCATGTCCTGCTCGACGAACTGCGCGAGCAGGCGGTCGTGGAAGTAGTTCATGAAGGGCGTGGCGAACGGCAGCACCTCGCGCGCGAGCCCCTCCATCTCATCGGCGATCTCGACGCTGGTCACGCCGGAGCGCATCAGCGGCTCGTGCACGTACAGGTGGATCAGGCGCACCTCGGCGTCGGCGATCTGGGCGACGGCCTGCCCGTACACGCGCATCAGCTGCACGAATGCGGGCAGCGGCAAGCCGGCGTCGAGCACGGCGGCGGCGTATTTGAGGATCTGGACGTCCTCGTCGGAGTAGCCGTCGGTCGGGACGCCGAGGCCGGTCGAGGTGTACATGCGCTCGATCATCTCCTCGCCGAGGCCGCTGAGCCGCGCGGCCTGGCGCAGCGGGTGGCGCGGACCGGCGCGGCTGAGCAGGTTCTCGAGCGGACCGGCGGCCAGCTGGCCGGCCTCGCCGGCGCGCTTGATCTGCTCGAGCGTGTGCCCGCGCGCGCGCAGCCTGGCGATGACGCGCGCGTATGCGGCGGCGGCGGGCGTCCAGCTGCCTTCGTAGCCGGGGATCAGGCCGCCGTCGACCCAGCGCCTGACGGTCGCCGGCGAGACGCCCGCGCGCGCGGCGACGCGAGCGAGCGTCAGCTCGCCGTTGCGGCCGGCGGGGTCTTGCGCGGGCTCGGGCACTCAGGCATGCGCAGCGACGGGCAGTCCCATGCGGCGGAGTTTAAGGCCCGCGCCGACCGCCGCCGGGCGGCGAGCGCTGCGCCGAGACCGGGCGGGCCGGCTCGCGCGAGCGGATCGGCGCGCCGAGCCGTAGAGTCGCGCGCTTGTCCTACGAGCAATCGATCCACCTGCGCCCGACGGCGCCGCTGGCAGAGCGCGTGCTGCTCCCGGGCGACCCCGGCCGCGCGCTCGCGCTGGCGCAGACGCTGCTGGCGGGGCCGCGCATGTTCAACCACAATCGCGGCCTGTGGGGCTACACGGGCGCGGCGCCGGATGGACAGCCGCTGACGATCCAGGCGACGGGCATGGGCGGCCCGTCGGCGGCGATCGTGCTGGCGGAGCTGGCGTGGCTGGGGGCGCGGCGGGCGATCCGTGTGGGCACGTGCGGCGCGCTGTCCGCCGAGCTCGCGCTGGGTGAGCTGGTGATTGCAGACGAGGCGATTTGCGCGGATGGCACCTCGCTTGCGCTCGGCGCGGGCGCACGCGTGCGAGCGGACCCGGTCCTGACCGACGCCCTGCGGCGCAGCGCGCAGTCGGCGCGGGCGGGCGCGGTCGTGAGCGTCGACCTGTTCTACGAGACGGGCGTCGCGGGCGCGCCGGGGCGCGGCGCGGGTGCGCCCGGGCGCGGCGCGGGTGCGCGCACGCGCCACGCGGACGCACTCGCGGTGGAGATGGAGGCGGCGCCGCTGTTCGCGGCTGGCGCGCGCAACGGCATGCAGGTCGCGTGCGTGCTGGCGGTGACGGACGTGTTCGACGCGCACGACGCGCGCACGCGGATCGACGAGCACGCGCTGCTGGCGGCGGCGGAGAGAATGGGCCGGGCGGCGCTCGTCGCGCTCAGCGGGTGAGCCGGAGTGGAGCGCCTGGTCTAGCGGGCGCGTGCGCGCGGTTTGGCGGGCGCCTTCGCTTTGGCCGCCTTGGCCGCCTTGGCCGCCTTGGGCGCGTTGGCCGCCTTGGGCGCATTGGCCGCCTTGGGCGCATTGGGCGGCTCGGCCGCATTGGGCGGCTCGGCCGCAATGGGCGGCTTGGCGTCGTCCGACACCGGCGGCCGGGCGGCGAGCGCCGGGCGTGACTCGCGCTCGCGGGTCAGCCCGGCGCCGAGCGCCGCGAGCTGCGCCTCGATCGCGGCAAGGCGCTCGATCAGCTCGGCTCGCTGGCCACCGCCGGCGAGCGCGCGGTCGAGACGGTCCAGGCCCTCCTCGATGCCCTCGAGCCGCAGCGAGACCGAGCGCAGGCGTCGCGTGAGGCGCTCGACGTCAGCGGCGGAGGGAATGTTGAGCGCGCCCATCGCGACCTCCTGCGCCTGGACGGCCTTCTCGCGCGCGTCGAAGGCGCGCCCGACCGCGCCGGTGAGCAACGGGTTTTCGAGCAGATCGGAGAGCGCGCGAGCGAGGCGCTCCTCGGCGCCGCCGCCGATCCGCTCGCGCAGGCTCCTGGGGGTGTGGTTTTCGTCGGGCATGCTGGCTGTGCCGGTGGCCGTGGAGGCGGCGACGGGCCGGACTAACGCTTGGCTGCGCCCGGGAGCGGGCCGCGTGGGGAAGGATACGGTGAAACCATGCCGCGGGAACTATTCGTGTTCATCCAGCTGGAGTTTCCGTGGGCGCTCGGCCCCGCGGACGGCCGCTATCTGATCCGGCGCGCCGACGACGGCGAGCCCGAGCGCGTGGTGGTGCTCGGCACGCTGGCCGGCGGGCGCAGGCCCGGTAGCGGCGGCGCACGCGCCGGCGCCTCGCCGCTGGCGCGCGTGCGCAGGCGCGAGCGCACCGCGCCGACCGACGCGCAGCCCGTCCCGGTCGACACCACGCGCGTGACGGTGATCGACCCGGTGTCGCTGTCAGCGGACAATCAGGCGCGGGCATGGCTGGCGGAGCTCGACCGCGAGCGCGAGGTGAGCGCGGCGACGGCGGTGGTGAACCGCATGATCCACACGCACCGCATCGCCTCGGCCGACCCGTACGTGCACGAGGTCTCACCCGCGCAGGCGCTCGTGATCCGCGCGGGGTGGGGCGAGGGCGAGCAGGTCGCGGACGGCCTGTGGCTGCACGCGCGCGCGCTGCCGTGGCAGGCGCGCCGGTCGCGGGGCCCGCGGCGCGGACGCGATCGTTCGTGGGCGCTGCGGCCCCAAGAGCGCCTCGCGCGGCTGCTGGGGGCGCGCGGGTCGATCCTGCTGTGCGAGGAGCTCGTGCTGCGGGCGCGCCAGGACCTCGATCACGGGCGCTTGGCGCATGCCGCGCTCGAGCTCGAGCGCGCGTACGCGCTGGCCGTGCCCGAGCTTCACGAGGAGCAGCGCCAGGACCTCGCGATCAGGCTCGCCGAGCTCGAACAGCTCGCGCCGGGCGTGGACGCGCAGGCGCAGGCTGCGCTCGCGCGCAGTGTGCAGGCGCTCGAGGAGGAGCTGATCGCGCACGCGCTCGGGCGCCTCGAGGCGACGCTGCGCGCGCGCACGGCGAGCGGTCTGGGCTGAGGCGCTGCGCGAGGCTAGAGTTCGGTCGAGATGGACCCGACGATGACCGCGATTGGGACGTGGAGCGGAGGGCGCTTCATGCACTTCGGCGAGCCCCTGCAGGACGGGCGCCTGTCGGCGCTGCTGCGCCCGGGGGATGGCATCGACACGGTGATCAGCGCGGACGTGTACGGCGCCGGCGACGCCGACGTGGCGCTGGGGCGAGCGCTCGCGGGGATCGATCGCGACGGCTACTGCCTGATCGGGGCGATCGGCCATGACTTCTACGAGGGCGAGCGCGACGGCGCGAAGGGCTTCCCGCGCTTTACCGACACGCGCCTGCGTGGCCCGGGCGAATACGCGCGTTACATCCGGATGGCGACCGAGCGCAGCCTGCAGCGCTGCGGCGTCGAGCGCTTCGACGTGCTGCTGCTGCACAACCCCGACCGCACCGGCTATTGCAGCCCGGCGGTGTGGGAGGGCATGCAGGCGGTCCGCGAGGCGGGGCTCACGCGTCTGTTGGGCGTCGCGCCGGGACCGGCGAACGGCTTCACGCTCGATCTGCTCGACTGCCTGGAGCGCTTCGGCGCGCTGATCGACTGGGCGATGATCATCCTCGGCCCGATGGAGCCGTGGCCGGGCGAGCTGGTGCTCGACGCGGCGGCGGCGCACGGCGTGAGCGTGATCACGCGCGTGGTCGACTACGGCGGCCTGTTCCACGACGACGTGCTGCCCGGCCACACGTTCGCGGCTCACGACCATCGCAAGTTCCGTCCCGACGGCTGGGTCCAGGATGGCCGCGATAAGCTCGAGCGGATGCGCCCGCTGGCGGAGCGTCACGGGCTGAGCATGCTGCAGCTGGCGTGCGCGTGGAACCTCGCGCAACCGGCTGTGCGCTGCGTGGCGCCGACGTTGATCCAGGAGAGCGGAGCGCACGCGCGCGCGATCGAGGACAAGCGCGCGGAGCTCGCGGCGTTTGGCGCGCGCGTTTGCCGGGCGGGCGACGGCGCGGGGCTGCTGAGCGCCGAGGAGGTCCGGGAGATCCGGGCGATCGGCGAAAACGCCGGCTGCATGGCGCTGAAGGGCGCGAGCGTCGAACACGAGGGACCCCCACGCGCCGACCGCTGGGGCCTGGACGCGGACCTCGCGGCCGTCGCGGCGCGCTGGGGCATCGACCCCGGGCGCGACCTCGCGGCGGGGGCGCTTGCGGGCATCGGCGGCGACTGATCGGCGGAGCCCGATGAGCATCGACTTCGAGGGCATCAAGCAGGGGCACAGGACGATGTGGGCGAGCGGCGACTACCCCCGCATAGCTCGCCGGATCGAGTCCGTCGCCGAGCTGGTCGCCGAGCGCGTCGGGGCGCGGGAGGGCATCGCGCTGCTGGACGTAGCCACCGGGAGCGGCAACGTCGCGCTCGCGGCGGCCGCCGCGGGGGCGCGCGTGACGGGGCTCGACCTCACGCCCGAGCTGCTGCAGGCGGCGCGCGAGCGCGCGGGGCGAGCGGGTTTGGAGGTGAGCTTCGTCGAGGGCGACGCCGAGGCGCTCCCGTTCGCGGATGACTCATTCGACCGCGTCACGTCGTGCTTCGGCGTGATCTTCGCGCCTCGCCAGGAGCTGGCCGCGCGCGAGCTCCTGCGCGTCACCAGACCGGGTGGCGTGATCGCCGTGGCGGCGTGGACGCCCGCCGGGCTGCTCGGTCAGACCTTTCGGACGCTCAGCGGCTACCTGCCGCCACCGCCGCCGGAGCTGCGCCCGCCGACGATTTGGGGGGAGGAGCGGGACGTTCGCGCACTGCTGGGAGCCACCGGCGCCGAGCTGACGTGCGAGCGTTTGAGCGTGACCTTCGCCGGCGAGTCCGCGAAGGCGATGCTCGACGAAGACGAGCAGATTCTCGGCCCGGCGATCGTGGCCCGGCGCGCGCTCGAGCCGCAGGGGCTGTACGAGCCGATGCGAGCGGACATGCTCGCCCTGTACGAGCGCTTCAACGAGGCCGGGGACGGCAGCTTCCGCGCCGGCGCCGAGTACCTGCTCACGCTCGCGCGGATCCCGGACGCCGGCTAGAGGCGCAAGCTCTCGCGAGCGCGCGCCGCAACGGCGGCGGCGCGGGCGAGGCCCGCCGCGCGCGAGGCCCGCCGCTACGGTGCGTCGAGGGCCGCGAGCAGCCCCTGCAGCTCGGCGACGACGTCGCCGCTCAAGCGCACGTCGGCGAGCTCGTCGAGCGGCGTGGGCCCTTGCGTGAGGATCGCTACCTTTCCGCCGCTCTCGTGCGTGAGCGACGGCAGGGCGGCGACGGGATGGACCTCGAGCGAGGAGCCGATGCACAGCAGCACGTCCGCGCGCGCGCACGAACGCTGTGCGCGCTCGAGCGCGCCTGCGGGCAGCAGCTCGCCGAACAGCACCACGTCGGGCTTGAGCGGCTGCTCGCAGCGCGTGCAGCGGGGAACGCCGTGGGCGTCCGCGCCCAGCAGCGCGCGGGCGTGCTCCAGCGTGACGCGCTCGCCGCAGCGCAGACACGAGCAGCCGGCGATGCTGCCGTGCACCTCGATCAGCTCGCGCGTGCCCGCCTTGCGGTGCAGCGTGTCGACATTCTGGGTGATCACCGCATCGAGCAGGCCGCGTCGCTCGAGCGCGACGAGCGCGCGATGTGCGTCGTTGGGCTGCTTGCTCGACAGCGTCGCGAAGCGCTCGCCGTAGAAGGCCCAGAAGCGCGTCGGGTCCTCGTGGAAGGCATCGATGTGCGCGACTTCCATCGGGTCGACCTTCTCCCACAGCCCGGTCCCCGGTGAGCGGAAGTCGGGGATGCCGGAGGGCACCGAGATGCCGGCCCCGGTGAGCGCCACGACCGAGTCCGCCGCGCGCACCAGCCCGGCGAGCTCGGCCAGCCCGCTGAGACCGGCGGGCGCCGGTCGGGGGGTGCGCCCGACGCCCGCCGTCAACTCTCTCCCCGCGCGGGCGCCGTCGCAATCATCGCGCAACCAAGATCCTCCGTATAACCATCGCTACCAGGGTTCCGGCGCGAAGACCGCGCGGATCACGCCGTGGCCGCCGCAGCGCTCAACGCCCCGTGAAGCGCGGCTGGCGTTTGCCGAGGAACGCGGCGATGCCCTCGCGCGCGTCCTCGCTCGCGAACGCCTCGGCGAACGCGCGCTTCTCGGCCTGAATGCCCTCGGCGAGGTCGCCGGCGCCGGACACGCGCTTGATGTGTGCGACCGCGAGCGGCGCTTGCGTGGCGAGCTTGCGCGCCCACCGCAGTGCGGTGTCGAGCAGTTCGTGGTCATCGACCACGCGGTTGACGAGCCCGAGCTCGAAGGCTTCCTCGGCGAGGATCGGGTCGCCGGTGAGGTTCATCTCCAGCGCCTTGTTCACGCCGACGAGCCGCGGCAGCCGCTGGGTGCCGCCAAAGCCGGGGATGATCCCGAGCTTGATCTCCGGCTGCCCGAACGTGGCCGAGCGCGCGGCGATGCGCAGGTCGCACGCCATCGCAAGCTCGCAGCCGCCGCCGAAGGCCAGGCCGTTGACGGCGGCGATCGTCACGATCCCGTCCTCGCCGAGCTCGCGCAGCAGCGCGTGCATGTTCTCGACGAGCTCGCGACCGCCGGCCTCATCCATCGTGGTGAACGCCTTGATGTCGGCGCCGGCGCTGAACAGGAACGGGTTGGAGGAGGCGATGACGAGCGCGCGCGTGGGTGGCTGGGACTCGGTCCTGACCTTGCTCCAGACCTTGCCCAGATCCTCGACGACCTGCGGGGCGATCGAGTTCATCTGGCCGTTCGCGAGCCACGCGATCGCGACGCCGTCCGCGCGGGTCTCGAGCTTGATCACCTCGCCGGGCTGCTCGGCGTCCGGCCGGGGATAGGCGTAGAAGCCCTGCCCGCTCTTCTGCCCGAGGCGCCCCTGGGCGACCAGCCGGCGCAGGATGACCGGCGGCGTGAAGCGCTCGCCGTGGCGCTCCTGCGCGTTCTCCATGCGCTCGAGCACCGTGTCGAGGCCCTCGCTGTCGGCCTTCATGAACGGCGGCATCAGCCCCCGGCGCGGATCCAGGCCGGCGCCGGCCATCATCGCGAAGTCGATGTCGCGGTGGGTGGCGACGCCCTCCT
Source organism: Solirubrobacteraceae bacterium (assembly GCA_035503075.1). Taxonomy (GTDB): domain Bacteria; phylum Actinomycetota; class Thermoleophilia; order Solirubrobacterales; family Solirubrobacteraceae; genus Palsa-744. The sequence goes on along the minus strand of DATJTT010000056.1, from coordinate 58,968 downwards.
CGAGCACCAGGCACGCCTCGAGCAGCGTCTTCAGCGACAGCAGCTCGACGAGCTCGGTGACGTCCGGCTCGGCGTCGCCGGAGATGTTCGGCTCGCCCTGCGGATCGTAGAAGCCGTCGCCGCCGGTCTTCGCGCCGAGCTTGCCGTCGGCGACGAGCTTCTGCATGCCCTTGGGGACGTAGAAGCGTTCGCCGCCGTATGACTCGAGCAGGTGCTCGGCGACGTGCAGGACCGTGTCCAGGCCGAGCAGGTTGACCAGGTAATAGGGGCCGACCGGCACGACGCCCGCGGCGCCGACGCCCTCGTCGATCTTCTTGATCGACAAGCCCTTGTCCTCCTGCTCGCGCCAGACCTCGGCGATCCCCGAGTTGAGGATCCGGTTGACGACGAAGCCGGGGACCTCCAGGCACGTGATCGGCTGCTTGCGGATCGCCTGGGCGAAGGTGAGCGCGGCGGTGACCGTCTCCGCGGAGGTCTCCTCGCCCTCGACGATCTCGATCAGCGGCATGATCGACGCGGGGTAGAAGTAGTGAAAGCCGACGACCTTGTCCGGGCGCAGCGTCGCTTCGCCGATCTCGGTGATCGACAGCGAGGAGGTGTTCGAGGCGAGGATCGCGTGCCCGGGCGTCGCGGCGTCGAGCTCGGCGAACACGGCCTGCTTGATGTCCATGCGCTCGGGCACCGCCTCGACGACGAAGTCGACGTCGCCGAAGCCCTCGTAGGAGGTCGTGCCGTGGATCCGCCCGAGCACCTCCGCCAGCTGCGCCTGCGCCTGCTCGTCGTCCAGCCGGCCCCTCTCGACGAGCTTGCCGACCTGGCCCTTGGTCACGCCGCGGGCCTCGTCCAAGCCGGCCTGCACGAGCCGCTCGTCGATGTCCTTGAGCAGCACCGGAATGCCCGCGGCGGCGATCGTCTGGGCGATCTGGCCGCCCATCGTCCCCGCTCCGACGACTGCGGCCTTGAACACGAACATGCTAGGCGGGCACGGCCGTCGGCTCGGCGACGCGCCGCGGCGACAGCGTCTCGCGCGCGATCACCAGGCGCTGGATCTGCGAGGTGCCCTCGTACAGCTGCATGATCTTCGCGTCGCGGAACAGCTTCTCGACGGGGTACTCCTTGATGAAGCCGTAGCCGCCGTAGACCTGCACCGCTTCGGTGGCGGTCTTCATCGCGGTGTCCGCCGCGAAGCGCTTGGCGTGCGAGGACACGAGCGTGTTGCGTTCGCCGTTGTCGAGCATGAACGCCGACTTCCACGTGAGCAGGCGCGCCGCCTCGATCTCGGTGGCCATGTCCGCGATCATGAACTGGATCGCCTGGTGCATCGCGATCGGCACGCCGAACTGCACGCGCTCCTTGGCGTAGTCGGTCGCGAACTCCATCGCCGCGCGCGCGATCCCGGTCGCCATCGCGGCGACGCCCGGCCGCGTCCGGTCGAGCGTCATCATCGCGAGCTTGAAGCCCTTGTTCTCCTCACCGAGCAGGTTCTCCGCGGGGACCTCGACGTCGTTGAAGGAGATCGTCGCGGTGTTCGACGCGCGCTGGCCGAGCTTGTCCTCCTTCTTGTCGACGACCACTCCCCAGTCGCGCTCGACCACGAACGCGGAGATGCCGCGGTGGCCGGCATCCTTGTCGGTCTTCGCGTAGACGGTGTAGTAGTCGGCGTAGCCGCCGTTGGTGATGAAGCACTTGGAGCCGTTGATGACGTACTTGTCGCCCTTCTTGACGGCGGTCGTGCGCATCCCCGAGACGTCCGAGCCGGCGTCGGGCTCGGTCAGGCAGAAGGACGCGAGCTTCGGGGATTCGGTGAGCATCCCGAGGTACTTGCGCTTCGTCTCCTCCGAGCCGCCGAGCGCGATCGGCGCGGTCGCCAGGCCGTTGCAGCCGAGCGAGGTCTGGATGCCCGAGCACCCCCAAGAGAGCTCCTCCTCGATCAGGCAGCCGTCGAGGTAGCTCGCGCCGGGCCCGCCGTAGGCCTCCTCGATGTGGCTGTTCATGAGGCCGACCTCCCACGCCTTCTCGATCACGTCCTGCGGCCAGGTCCCGTCCTTGTCGTACTCCCAGGCGACCGGGCGTATCTCCTTGACGGCGAAGTCGTGCGCCATCTCGCGCAGGCTCTTCTGCTCGTCTGTGAGCGTGAAATCGACCATTCTTGGATTCTCCTATCGGGCTGGCGCTGAACGGTAGATTGACTAGTCAGTCAACCGCTGTCGTCAGGGTAGCGGAGCGCCGGCAGATGAGCAAGAATCGAGGTGTGCACGCAGCGTCCTCGATCGCCGTGCTTGCGTTCATCGAAGACGGGCTCAGCCTGGTTGCGTTCGGCGCGCTCACGCTTGGGCTGCTGGTCACGCTCGCGTACCTGTCCACGCGCGGCGGCGGCAGCGTGTATGACCGCATCGGCGCGGGCGGCCTCTCGCGCGAGTCCGATTACGAGCGCCCGCTGCCCGCGCCCGACTCGCCTGCCGCGCACGCCGAGCGCGAGCGCGAGATCCGCCAGATGCTGGGCGCCCGCTCCGAACGGCTCGTGCGCAGCGGTCAGGAGCCGCTGGACGTCGACGCCGAGCTCGCCCGCCTGCTCGCGCAGGAGCCGCCTGCGCGCGCACACGATCCGGCGCTGCTCGCGGAAGTGCGCCAGCTCGTGCTCGCGCGCAATCAGCGCCGTGCGCGCCTCGGCCAGGCCCCCCTGGACGTCGACGCGGAGGTCGCGCGCACGCTCGCGGAGTTCGATCCATGAGCGGCCTGCTCCCCCGGCGGCGCCGGCGCGGGGTCGATCCCGTCGAGCGCCCGGCGGCGTCCGGCGGCGCCGTCCCCGAGCGGCGCGCCGGCCCGCCGTACGCCCGCAGCAACCTCTTGCTCACAAATCCGTCGTGTCGTGGGGTATAAACGCCGCATGAGCAACGCGCGCCGCTTTCAACTCGAAGAGATCACGCTGCGCCCGGGCACGTACTTCAACCCGCAGACCGAGATCATGATCGTCGTCGACGACTCGCCGGAGATCGACCACGAGATCTTCGAGGCCGAGGACTTCGACGCGGACGACTGGGTGCTGATCTCCGAGGACGCCCCTCTGGACGAGCACAAGCGCGATCAGATCGTCGAGCGCTTTCAGCTCTCCCACGGCGCCGGCGGCGAGCTGCCGGGCGACGACGACATCGACGACGATGACGAAGAAGAAGAGGACGACGAGCTCGACGGCGTCGAGGATCTCGAGTTCGACCAGGAGGAATGACCCGCCTCGCCTCGCTTCGGGCGCGAGGCGTACCCCCGACGCAACGCGCCGCAAGGCGCGCTAGCGCCGGCGCCGCGCCCGCAGGGCGCGATCGTGCTCGCCGCAAGGCGCGCTAGCGGTCGCGCCGCGCCGCAAGGGGGCGCTCGCCGCGAGGCGAACCGCGACACGCGGGTGAGCGCGCGTTAGCATCCTGTCGGTGCGCGCCAGGCGATTGGCGGCGCTCGCCGTGGGCGTGCTTGCCCTCGGTGGCGCCACGGCCCCCGCGGCCATCGCGACGCAAGCCGGAAACGCTCTCGCTCCGGTGCGCGCGCCCGTACGCGCACACGCGGCGGCCACGCGCGGCCCGAGCGTGGCGGCGGCGCTGCGAGCGCTGCTGCACACAGGCGCGATCGATGAATCGGCGTATCGCGAGGACTCCTCGACGTACGCCGCGGCGAAGGCCGCGCTGGGCAGGCTGAGCGGCACGCGCAGGGAAGAACTGGGCGCGGTGCTCGCGAACGTGCAGGCGATCGCGGCGGCCGGCGAGCTGATCCCCTCGCGGCTGCCCGCGGTGTCGCTGACGCTCGAACGCAACCGCCAGTGGTGGACGGACGAACCGCTGATCGACGGCGAGCAGCACGTGAGCTTCCCGGGGAGCAAGATCGTATGGGAGCACTATCCCGGACAGGGTCTTCAGATCCAGTGGCTTGCGACCTTCGGCGAGGCCAACGGCTACTACCTCTCCGGCCACGAAAACGCGAACCTGCGTCAGCTGCTCGACGAAGCGATCCCGCTGGCGAGCGACCGAGCGGGCGGGATCGCGTGGGAGTACCTGTTCGAGTTCGACGGCGGCGCGCCTCCGTGGACGAGCGGGCTCTCGCAGGGCACCGCCATCCAGGTGCTCGCGCGCGCGTGGCAGCGCTTCAAAGAACCGGCGTACCTGGCCGCCGCCCAGCAGGCGCTCGGCATCTTCCGGGAGCCCCCGCCGCAGGGCGTGCGCGTGAGCACGCCCGTCGGTGCGATGTACGCCGAGTACACGTACGCGCCGAGCGACAAAATCCTCAACGGCTTCATCCAGTCGCTCGTGGGGCTCTACGAATACACGCAGATCACCAAGGACCCGCTTGGCGAGAGGCTGTTCGAAGCGGGCGACGCGGACGCGCGCGCGATCGTGCCCTTCTACAACACGGGCGCGTGGTCGATGTACGACCAGTTCGGTGAATCCGACCTGAACTACCACGAACTGCTCACCGAATTCCTCGCGCACCTGTGCGAACGCACGCGCGAGGGACCGCCGATCCGCCAGACGGGCACGCCGATCGCGGGAGACCAGATCTACTGCACGACCGCCCAGGCGTTCACCGCCGACCTGCACACGCCGCCGGCGATCGCGCTGCTGTCCAAGACGCTGCGTACGAACGTGCGCGCCGGCGTGCAGCTGTCGCTGTCGAAGGTCGCGACCGTCAATCTGACCGTGCGCAAAGGCGCGACGGTCGTGTGGAGCAACAGCGCGACCGTCGAACGCGGCCGCCCGCGGCTGCTGTGGGTGACCCCGGCGAAGAGCGGGAGCTTCACGGTGACGCTCACCGCGACCGATCTCGCGGGCAACGTCGCGAGCACGAGCGGCACGATCGTGCTCACCAGCCACTAGCGTCAGGCGCCGGATCGTCCCCGGAGGGGGAGCCTAGACTTAGGCGCGAGTGAGCTTCCCGGGGCCGATCCGCGTGCGCGAGCGCCGCACATGAGCAGGCTTACCAGCGCCTGGCGCGCGCTACAGCCCGAACAGCGGCTCGCGGCGCTCGCGGCGCTCGGGCTGTTCGCGTCGATGTTCCTGCCGTGGTACAGCAAGACCGACACGCTCGTCGTGCACGGCGCAGTCAAGGCGACCGACACGAGCCTCACGGCGTTCCAGGCTTTCTCGTTCGTCGAGGCCGCAGTGCTGCTCGTGAGCGCGGCGGTGCTCGCGATGCTGTTCGCGCGCGCCGAGCGGCGCCAGTTCACGCTCCCCGGCGGCGATGGCCTGATCACGATCGTCGCCGGCGGCTGGTGCGCGCTGCTGATCTTCTACCGGCTGCTGGACAAGCCGGGGCTCCAGGGCAACGAACGCGTGAGCGCCGCCGTGGGCGTCGAGTGGGGGATCTTCCTGGCGCTGTTGCTCGCGCTCGGCCTCGCGTACGCAGGCGCGCGGATGCGCGCGAGCGAAGCGCCCGCGCCGCCGCTGCGCCGCGCCGACGCGCGGCGGGCGCCCGGCGCGGTGCACCGTCCGCCGGACGCACGGCGAGCGAGCCCTGCGCAGCACCCGGCGGATGCCGAGACGGCGGTCATCGCGCGCAGGACGGGGCGCACGCGCGAGCACGCGCCGGTCGCCTCGCGCGAGCGCGGCAGCGAGCCCGGGAGTCGTCCCCGCTACCCCCCTGCGCCCGGATCCGCGTCGCACGAGCAGCTGTCGTTCGAGGACCAGCCCACGCGGCCCGAGCTGTGAGGCGCGTGCGTCGCGTGCGGCGCGAATTCAACGGCCGCCTATCATTGCCCTGAGCATGCCCAGCCCCCCCTCCCCGGCGCCCGCCTCAGTGCAAGACGTGGCCGCGGGCTTGCGCGGCGTGGGCTACCTGCCGGGCGAGTCAACTGCGTTGGTGTCGTTCCTTGCGAGCAAGCTGGGCAAGCCGGTGCTCGTCGAGGGGCCGGCGGGGGTCGGCAAGACGGAGCTCGCGAAGGCGCTCGCGGCGTACCTGCAGCGTGAGCTCGTGCGCCTGCAGTGCTACGAGGGGCTGGACGAGGCGAAGGCGCTGTACGAGTGGAACTACCGCAAGCAACTGCTGCGGATCCAGGCGGAGGCGCAGGACTCGGGCTGGGAGGCCGTCCAGGAGGACATCTTCGGCGAGGAGTTCCTGCTCGCACGGCCGCTGATGACCGCGATCGCCTCGCAAGAGCCGGTCGTGCTGCTGATCGACGAGATCGACAAGACCGACCAGGAGTTCGAGGCGATGCTCCTGGAGGTGCTCTCCGACTTCCAGATCTCGATCCCCGAGCTCGGGCGGGTCGAGTCCCGCACCCACCCCGTCGTGCTGCTCACCTCGAACAACTCGCGCGAGCTGACCGAGGCGCTCAAGCGCCGTTGCCTGTACCTGTGGCTCGACTACCCGACGCTCGAGCACGAGCTGGAAATCGTGCGCCTGCACGCGCCCGAGCTCCGCGAGACGGTCGCGCGGCGGCTGGTCGAGGTGATCGGCATGGTCCGCGAGCTCGATCTGAAGAAGCCGCCGTCGATCGCCGAGTCGATCGACTGGGCCCGCGCCCTGCTGCTGCTGGGCGTCGAGGACATCGACGCGGACACGTTCCTGGAGACGATGTCGGTGATCGTCAAGCACCGCGCGGACATGGACGTGGTCGCCGAGCGCGTGGGCATGAAGCTGCGCTCGCCCGCCGATGTCGCCTGAGCGCGATCTGGCGCCGGAGCGCCGCGAGCCGCGCGACTGGCGGGCTGCCCCCGACGCTCGTTGCGCGCGCGACGGCGACGAGCTCGAGGGTCTGCCGGCGCGCATCCTCGAGCTCGGCGAGGAGCTGCGCCGCGAAGGAGTCCCGGTGGGCACCTCGGAGATTCTCGACGCCTTCGAGGTGCTGGGCGAGATCAGCTGGACCTCGCAGTCGGACTTCCGCGAGGCGCTCGCGGCGACGCTCGCAAAGAGCCAGGAGGACCGTCGCATCTTCGAGCTCGTGTTCGAGCGCTTCTTCTTCCGCGCGGTCGAGCTCGCTGCCTCCCGCCAGGGCATCCGCGAGGACGAGCTCGACTCCCCGGCCACCCTCGGCGAGCTCTCCGAGGAGGAGCTGGAAGAGCTGCGCATGCGGATCGCGGCCGCCGTGCGCGACGGCTCGGACGGGGCGATGCGCGATCTCGCGCGCATGGCGATCGCGGCGTTCGCGCGCCGCCAGGAGGGCTCGGGGGTGATCGGCGTGGACGTGCAGCGCATCCGCCGCGCGCTCGGCCTGCGCGCGGAGCCCCAGCCTGAGCTGGCAGCCGAGGACCCGCGGCGCGAGGGCCTGCCGCGCGAGTCGCTGCGCCGCTTCGAGGCGCTGCTGCGCCGCGAGCTCGAGCGCTCGCAGATCGAGCGCACGGGCAACCTGCCGCCCTCGCGCCCGCTCGGCGAGCTCGACCGCGCGCTGCCCTCCGGTCCGCTCGCGGACCTCGCGGCGGTGCACCGCGTCGTCGCACAGCTGCGCCGCCGCCTTGCCACGCAGGGCATGCAGGCGCGCGGGCACCGCCGCCACGCACACGTGGACGTCAGGCGCACGATGCGCGCGTCGCTGCAGACGGGTGGCGTGCCCGTGGTGCTCAAGTTCCGCCCGCGCCGGCCCAAACGCCCGGAGATATACGTCCTGTGCGACGTGTCCACGAGCGTCACCTCCGCGTCTGTGTTCTTTTTGTCGGTGCTGCACGCGCTGCACGACACGTTTCGCAAGATGCGCTCGTTCGTGTTCATCGAGCGCATCTCCGAGGTGACCGACATCTTCGAACGCGAGCGCGACTTCAAAGCGGTCAGCGAACGCATCTCGAGCGACGCGGGGGTCGCGGACATCTCCGGCTACACCGACTACGGGCGCGTGTGGTCGGAGTTCCTGGCGCAGGTCGAGGACGAACTGCACCCGCGCGCGACCGTGATCGTTCTCGGCGACGCGCGCACCAACGGGCGCGACCCGCGCGCGGACGTGTTCGCGCAGATCGCCGCGCGCGCCGGGCGCACCTTCTGGCTGAACCCCGAGCCGCGCCTGTACTGGAACTACGGCGACTCCGTGATCGCAGCCTACGAGCAGCATTGCACCGCGTTCGAGTGCTGGACGACCGCCCAGCTCGAGGACTTCGTGCGCGCGCTCACGCGCCCGGTGGTGTCGGCAGCGGGTTAGTCGTTCCGTTGCGCGCGGTGCGCCCGTGGTTCGGAATCGGGTATCGCCCGTCTCTCTACTCGACGTGCGAACCCTGATCGAGCGGGGCGCTCGCGACCGGTGGGTGATCGGCGATCTAGCGCAGCAGCTGCGCGAGGCCGGACGGCAGGGAGAGCATCGGGGACGAGCACCGGCGGCCGCGCCCCGCTACCCATCTTCGCTCTCAGCCCCCGCCTCGCTTGCCGTCCCGGACCGGTCCTCGCCCGCGAGCCATCTCAGCACCGCGCTGCGCGCGAACCGCCACTCATCCCCGAACGCGCGGCCCGGAAGCTCGCCCGCGAGCGCACTCGCACGAACCCTCTCGATCGGCAGCCGCAGCAATCCCGCGGCCTCCCGCAGCGTCAGCACCTGCTCGCCATCGCCACGATCCACGATCTCGAGATGGCCCACGGCGAGCTGATCCGCCAACAGATCGCTCACGAGGTGCTGCTTGCGACGGCCGGTCGAATCGACCAGCCGATCCAGCGCCGCCGCCTGTTCGCGCGGCAGCCTGACGAAGAGCGGGACACGGTCCTCGGCCACGACCACAGCATATCAAGCTGATATCAGCCGATATCATGCAGGCGTTCGTCGCTCGCCCGGTCTGGAACGCCGGCGAAGTACCGCTCGAGCACACGAGCGAAGACGGGCTCTTGCGGAGCGGCGCGCAGGAACAGCGTGATCGAGGAGTGAAGCTTGAGCGCGTCGACCGGACCAAAGATCTGCTCCGCGCTTTGCCCGCGCGTCTGTTCGAGCGTGCGCGCGCACTCGATCAGACGCCGCCCGAGCACCGGATGCCGTGCATAAGCGATCGCCTCCTGCAGGCAGGAGATCGCGTACGTGCGCGACATCTCGCTGTGGCCAAGGCCGGCCACCTGGGGGAACACGAACCACATCCAATGGCTGCTCTTGCGGCCTGCGCGCAGCTCCGCCAGCGCGCGCTCGTACGTGCCGGCCTCGTCCTGAGCGGCGAGGAAGCGCGCGAGGTCATACGGATCGGACATGCCTGCTCGGAGTGTCGCATCGCGCATACGCATCGCGGACTCGGCCGAGCGCACACGCGCCACACGCCACGCACGCCGCGCCGCGCCGCGCCGCACCGCACCGCGGAACGGCGAGCGCACACGGGCGTCCGGCCCGCGCTAGGATCAGCCCCGACGAACACAGCCACCAGGGGTGCTGGCGGGAAGGCCGGCTGAGATGGCGCACGGGAACGGATTCCACCGGCGCCGACCCTTAGAACCTGTGGGGTAATGCCCGCGAAGGGAGCGAAGTGCCGACGCACCTGCAATCTCGCGCACAGCCCGCCGCCAGCGGGCGGGCTTACGACGCGGACGTTCGCGAACAACGCGCGTACGGCGGCGGCTCGGCCGCAGCGCCGGTGGCGGGCGAAGGCTCGGCCGCGGCGCCGGTGGCGGGCGAAGGCTCGGCCGCGGCGGGCGCGGCGGCGGTGGTGTCGCTCGAACGCGTCAGCCGCACGTACCCGCGCTCGCGGCGCGGGGGAGGCGGAGCGGGCGACGGAGTGGTTGCGCTCGCGGACGTCTCGCTGCGGGTCGCGCCGGGCGAGCTCGTTGCGGTGGTCGGCCCGAGCGGTTGTGGCAAGAGCACGCTGCTCGAGCTGATCTGCGGGCTCCAGACCGCCGACGCGGGCACGGTCGCGGCCGAGCCCGCGGTGCTGATGCCCCAACGCGACCTGTTGCTGCCGTGGCTTGACGCGCTCGACAACGCGGCGCTCGCGCTGCGCATCGCGGGCGTGGCGCGCGCGCGCGCCCGCGCGCGCGCGGGCGCGCTGTTCGTGGAGCTCGGGCTCGACGGCTTCCAGGGCGCCAGGCCGCACGAGCTGTCCGGCGGCATGCGCCAGCGGGTCGCCTGCGTGCGCACGCTGCTGTCGGGCAAGCAGGTGCTGTGCCTGGACGAGCCGTTCGGCGCGCTCGACGCGATCACGCGCGCCGACATGCACGAGTGGCTCTCACGCACGCTCGCGCGCGAGCCGCGCACGGTCGTGCTCGTCACGCACGACGTCGAGGAGGCGGTGCTGCTCGCCGACCGCGTGCTCGTGCTCTCCCCGCGCCCCGGACGCGTGCTCGCGCAACTGGACATGCGCCTTGCGCGTCCGCGCGCGAGCACCCACCCGGAGGTGCTCGCTGCGCGCGAGCGGGCGCTCGGCGCACTCGCGACGGGCGCGCCGCGATGAGCGCTCGACCCGCGATCAGCGCTCGACCTCCGATGAGCGCTCGACCCGCTATCAGCGCTCGACGCTCGACCGGCGCGAGCGCGCGCGTGGCTCCGCTGGCGCTGGCGCTCGCGCTGCTCGGCGCGTGGGAGCTGTACGCGGAGCTGTCAGGCGTGCAGGAAGACGTGCTGCCCGCTCCGCACGAGGTGGCGAGCGCTCTGTGGCAGAACGCGAGCGCGCTGTCGCACAACTTCGCGGTGACCGCCGAGCAGGTCGTGCTCGGCCTCGCGCTCGCGCTGGCGCTCGGCTTCGCGCTTGCGATCGCCATCCACCTGTCGCCGGCGCTGCGCCACGCGGTCTACCCGCTGGCGGTCGGCTCGCAGGCGCTGCCGATCCCGGTGATCGCCGTGCCGCTCGTGTTCTGGCTGGGCTTCGGGATCTTCCCGAAGCTCGTCGTGATCGCGCTGATCTGCTTCTTCCCGGTGCTCGTCGCGACCGTCGACGGGCTCGCGACGGTCGACCCCGAGCAGCCGAAGCTGTTGCGCACTTTGGACGCCTCGCGCTGGCAGGCGTTTCGCTTCGCCGAGCTGCCCGCGGCCGTGCCCGCGGCGCTGTCCGGCGCGAGGATCGCGCTCGCGGTCGGCGTGATCGGCGCGTTCATCGCCGAGACCAGCACCCCGACCGCGCAGGCGTACTCCGGGCTCGGGCGCGAAATCATCACCGACACCAACAGCTTTCAGACCCCGCGCGCGTACGCGGCGACGATCGTGCTGTTCGCCTTCGCAATCGCCTGCTTCTACGCGCTCGCGCTCGCCGAACGCGCGCTCGTGCCGTGGCAGGCACGACCACGAGGAGAGAGCGCTTGAGGATCTGTCTTGGAGGACCATGCCGCATGCGGCATGGTCGACGGCCGCACATGTGCGGCCGTCCCGGGCCGTACATGTACGGCCCGGCCAGCCGGCGCATGCGCCGGCTGGAGCGGCACAAGCGCAGCACGCTCGCGCGAGCGGGCATCGCGTTGGCGCTCGCGCTGTGCGTGGGCGCGTGCGGCGCCAAGCAGGACACGCTCACAGCGCCGAGCGCCAAGCGCTTCACGGTGATGCTCGACTGGTTCCCGAACGCGGACCACGCGCCGCTGTACGCGGCGATCGCGCACGGCGACTTTCGCGCGGTCGGACTGGACGTGCAGCCGGTCGTCCCCGCGGAAACCGCCGAACCGCTCAAGCTGCTTGCGGCGGGCAAGGTGGACATGGCGATCTCGTATGAGCCGCAGCTGCTGCTCGCGCGCGACCAGGGCCTGAAACTCGTGTCGATCGCCGCGCTCGTGCAGCGCCCGCTGACCTCGATCATCGCGCTGCCCGAAGCGCACGTCGCCAGCGTCGCGCAGCTAGCGGGCAAGACAGTCGGCACCGCCGGCATCCCGTATCAGGCGGTCGAGCTGCGCACCGTCTTGCAGCACGCGCACGTGAACCCCGCGAGCGTCAAGGAAGCGAACGTCGGCTTTGACCTGGTGCCGGCGATGCTCTCCGGGAAGGTCGCCGCGACGCTCGGCGGATACTGGAACTACGAGGCGATTCAGCTGCGCCTGATGCACAAGCACCCGACGGTCATCCCCGTCAACCAAGCCGGCGTGCCCACCTACGACGAGCTCGTGCTCGTCGTGCGCGAAGGCGAGGCGCACACGGACGGCGTCGACTTGCGCGCGTTCCTGCAAGCGCTCACGCGCGGCGAGCACGAGGTGCGCGCCGACCCCGCCGCCGCCGCCAAGCTGATCGTCGCCGCCAACCCGTCCGCCGAAGAAAAGCTACAGCTCGAATCGATCGAGCAGACGCTCCCGGCGACCCAGCCGGCGAACGCCGGCGACCCGTACGGCTGGCAGGAACCGTCGGCGTGGGCGGCGTTCGCCGGCTGGATGTTCGCGCGCGGGCTGCTCAAGCACGATCCCGACGTCGGGCTGCCGCCGTACACCAACGAGTTCCTACCCGGGCAGGGGATCTAGCGGCCGACGCCCCGTGGTGCTTGACTGCGCGTGTATGGCGCAGACGCCGGCGAGCATGCGCGCGATGGCCTTCGAGGGCGTCGGGCGGCCGCTGCGCGAGGTGCGGCGCCCGATCCCGCAGCCGGGCCCCGGCCAGCTGCTGCTGCGCGTGCACGCATGCGGGGTGTGCCGCACCGACCTGCACCTGCTCGACGGCGACGTCGACGTCCGCTCGCCGCCGCGCGTCCTCGGCCACCAGATCGTCGGCACGGTGCAGCCGCGCGCGGGCGAGCACGACCCCCGCCAATCGGCCCCCGGACAGGGGCGCCGCATGGGCGTGCCGTGGCTGGGCTGGACCGACGGCGAGTGCGCGTACTGCCGCAGCCAGCGCGAGAACCTGTGCCCGAACGCGCGCTTCACCGGCCGCGACATCGACGGCGGGTACGCCGAGTACACGGTCGCGGACGAGCGCTACTGCTTTCCGATCCCAGCGAGCTACACCGACGAGCAGGCCGCTCCGCTGCTGTGCGCCGGGCTGATCGGCTACAGGGCGCTGCGGATGTGCGGCGAGGCGCACCGCGTCGGCTTCTACGGCTTCGGCGACGCCGCGCACATCCTCACCCAGATCTGCCGCTGGCAGGGACGCGAGGTGTACGCGTTCACGCGCACCGGCGAGGATCGCGCGGCCGAGTTCGCGCGCGAGCTCGGCGCCGTGTGGGCCGGCTCCTCCGAGCAGCCGCCGCCGCGAGCGCTCGACGCGGCGATCATCTTCGCGCCCGTCGGCCCGCTCGTGCCGCTCGCGCTGCGCGCTGTCGCACCCGGCGGCACGGTCGTGTGCGGCGGCATCCACATGAGCGAGATCCCCGCCTTCCCGTACTCGATCCTGTGGCAGGAGCGAGTGCTGCGCTCGGTCGCCAATCTCACCCGCGCCGACGCGCGCGAGCTGCTCGAGCTCGCGCCGCGCGCCGGCGTGCGCACCCGCGTCAGCACCTATCCGCTGGCCCGCGCCAACGACGCGCTCGCCGACCTGCGCGCGGGAGCCTTCACGGGCGCGGCCGTGCTGATTCCGTAGCGACGCGCGCACCGTGCCCGGGAGCCTTCACGGGCGCGGCCGTGCCGATCCCATGGCGACGCTCGCACCCGTGGCCTCGCCACGTCTCGATCGATGCTCGCCGCGCCGCGCCGTGCCAGGATGTCGGAACGATTCGCCAATCGCCTCGCGGTTGGTGTATTGTCCCCGTAGCGACTCTGTCGTAAAGGTGGGGAACAGATGGCGAGCGTAAATCCTGAGAAGACGAGGTGGATGCGTGGTCCTTCGACGCCTCTGCGAGGCGCGTTGCTCGGCCTGCTGCTCGAACGCCCGGGACACGGCGGCGACCTGGCCAACCGCCTGGCCGCACGGCTCGGCGAGACCTGGCGGGTGGACACCAACGACGTCTACAGGCTGCTCGAGCAGCTGGAGAAGACCGGCCTGGCCGTCTCGCGCGATGAGCCCAAGCGCAACAACCACCGCCGCACGCACCTCGTCTACTACCCGACCGAAGAGACATCCGAGGCGCTCACCCTGTGGATGGAGACACTCCTGCCCCGCGAGCCGGTGCGGCTCGGCCTGCAGGCGAAGCTGTCGGTCGCGCGCGAGCAGGACGCACACCGGCTGCTCGAGGCGCTGAAGGCCTACGAGCGGGAGTGCCTGCTGCTCGCCCAGCTCGTCGGGCCGACCGACGGCCGCGGGCGCTCGTGGACCGCGCTGTGCATGGAGTGCACGCGCGATGCCGTCTACGCCCAGCTCGAGAGCGAGATCGACTGGGCGCAGCGCACGCGACGGCGGATGAACGAGTTCCTGGAACACAGGCAGTAGCGCCGCGCCGCCATGACGCCGCTCCTCTCTCTTGTGAACGTCAGCAAGCGTTACCGCGACGGCGCCCGTGAGATCCACGTGCTCGACTGCGTCTCGCTCGAGCTCGACACAGGCGCCAGCGTCGGCGTGTACGGGACCCGCCGCTCGGGCAAGTCGACGCTGCTGCGCCTGGCGGCCGGGATCGTGTTGCCTGACGACGGTGCGATCCACTTCGAAGGCAAGGACATCGTCAAGATGTCCGGTCGCGAGCGAGGCCGGCTGCTGCGCGAGCAGATCGCGTTCATGTCCGCCGCCGACTGGCGCGCCAGTCCAGGCGAAAGCGTCGCCGATCACGTCGCCACCTCGCTTGGCAGCGAGGGGCTGACGATTCGCGAAGCGCGACGCCGGGCGATGCGGGTGCTCGACGCGCTGGAGGTCGGGGCCGCCGCCGAGGAGCCGACGACCTCGCTGTCGCTGACCGAGCGGGCCCGGGTGATGCTCGCGCGCGCGATCGCCCGCGAACCGCGCCTGCTGGTGCTCGACGAACCGGCGCTGTTGCCGAACCTCCGCGGCCGCGATCGCTTCTACGCGCTCCTACGCTCGACCGCCCACTCACGCAACATCGCGCTGCTGATGGCCTCCGAGGAAATGCCCGCGCTGCAAGGGCTCGGCGTGCTGATGTCGATCACCGACGGCGAGCTGGTCTCGCCAGAGCGACGCGGCACGGTCGTGCAGATGCCCGGACGCAGGCGCCTCGGAGCGGAGCGCGGCGGGCAGTGAGCACGCTCGAGCTGCGCGCGGTCGTCAAGCACTACACGACCGACGCCGAGACCGTGAAGGCGGTCGACGGCGTCTCGCTGACGATCGGACCGGGCGAGTTCGTCGCGCTGTACGGGCCGAGCGGCTCGGGCAAGACGACCCTGCTGCTGCTCGCCGCCGCGCTCAGCACCCCGGACAGCGGCAGCGTGCGCTTCGACGGACGCGTGCTCGGCGAGCTCTCCGAGCGCGAGGGCGCGCTTTACCGCCGCCGCGACGTGGGTTTCATCTTCCAGTCCTTTCACCTGATGGCGCACACCTCGGCGCTGGACAACGCGACGATCAAGTTGACCGGTGACGGATGCACCCTGCGCGAGGGTCGCCAGCGGGCGCTGCCGTGGCTCGAGCGCGTCGGCCTCGGCGCGCGTGTCGCGCACACGCCCGAGCAGCTGTCGATGGGCGAGCGCCAGCGCGTGGCGATCGCGCGCGCTCTCGCCAACGACCCGCGCCTGCTGCTCGCCGACGAGCCGACCGGCAACCTCGACTCCAAGCGCAGCGCCGAGATCATCGCGCTGATGCGCGACATCTGCCACGAGCGCGAGATTCCTGGGCTGCTCGTGACCCACGATCACGACGCGGTGCCGTTCGTCGACCGCGTCCACACTCTGCGAGACGGCCACATGGCCGACGGGATCGACCCGGAGTTGACAGCGATTCACTCGTGAGGAGCCCATTGAACCCCGCGATCGCGGGGGTACGCGTGAGCATGCTCGCTCACTTGTACGGCGTGCGCTTGCGCTCGCACGCCATCCAGGAGCTGCTGGCAGGCAGCGGCATCGCGGTCGGCGTCGCGCTCGTGCTCGGGGTGCTCGTCGCCAACGCCAGCTTGACCGGCTCGGCAGAACTGCTGATCCATGAGCTGATCGGCTCGGCGCGGCTGCAGCTGGCGGCGCGCTCGCAGGACGGGTTCGAAGAGCGCCTGTTCAATCAGAGCCGCCGTCTGCCTGGCGTGCGGGTCGCGGCGCCGGTGCTGCGCGAGAACATCGCGGTCGTCGGGCCACACGGCCGCCAGCCGGTGCAGCTCGTGGGCGTTTCCGCGGCGCTACTGCACCTGGGCGGCTTCGACGCGCGCCAGCTCGGGCTCGCGAACTTCACCTTCGGGCGCGGCCTGATCCTGCCGGAGAGCGTCGCAGCGGCGATCGGGGCCGAACCGGGAGACCAGGTCACGGTGCTCGCCTTCGGCGCCGCGCGCACGAGCACCGTGACCGCGATCCTGAAAAGCTCGCCGTTCGGCGCGATCGCATCGAGCCCCGTCGCCGTGAGCGCGCTCGCGGATGCGCAGCGGCTGACCGGCCTTCGGGGCCGCCTCACACAGATCCTGATCAAGCCGCGTCCAGGCGAGGAACGCTTCGCCGCCCGCGAGCTGCGGACGCTCGCCGCGGGACGGCTGAACGTCGAGCCGGCCGACGCGGAGCTGCGTCTGCTGGCCCAGGCGGTCAAGCCCAACGACCAGTCGACGACGCTGTTCGCGGCGATCAGCGTGATGGTCGGCTTCTTGCTCGCGCTCAACGCGATGCTGCTGACCGTCCCAGAGCGCCGGCGCCTCGTCGCCGAGCTGCGCATGCAGGGCTATGACTGGCGCCAGATCCTCGTGCTGCTCGCCTTCCAGGCGGTCGTCCTCGGCATCGTCTCCTCCGCCGTCGGCGTGGCGCTCGGCGACCTGCTCTCCCACGGCTTTCTGCATCGCATACCTACGTACCTGACGACCGCCTTTCCGATCGGCAGCGGCGAGAGCCTGCGCGTCGACACGATCGTGCTCGCCGTCGGCTCCGGCGTGCTCGCGACGATGCTCGCGTCGCTCTCGCCCGCGCTCGACCTGCGCCCGGGCCGCCCGACCGACGCCGTCTTTCGCGATCAGTCCGCCGGAGGCGAGGCGCTGATCGGCCGGACAGCGCTGAAGCTGCTCGTCGCGGGCATTGCGCTGCTCGTGCTGATAACCGTGCTGCTGCTGATCGCCCCCAGCCTGACCGTCGTCGGCGGCATGGCGCTGGCGCTCGCGCTGCTGCTCATGCTTCCCAGTCTGTTCACCGGCGCCGCGCGGGTGTTGCAATGGACAGGCGAACGCGTCGCCTCGAGCTCGCTGATCGTCGTGGTCTCCGAGCTGCGCGCGGTCACCACCCGCTCGGTGGCGCTGGCCGGCATCGCCGCGCTGGCCGTCTACGGGAGCGTCGCGGTCGGCGGCGCGCAACACGATCTCCTGCACGGCCTGGACGAAGCGATCGTGCAGCAATGGCGGACAGCCGGCGTGTGGGTGACGCCCGACGAAAACATCTTCGACGCCGACGGCTTCCGGATCTCGAGCGCCAAGCTCGCGGCGATCGCCCGCGCTCCGGGCGTCGCTTCGGTGCGCGCCCATCAGGGCGGCTTTCTCGATGTCGGCGACCACCGCCTGTGGATCCGCGCGCTGCCGGCGAGCGGCAGCGAGATGGTGCTCCCCAGCCAGCTGCTGCGCGGCAACCTCGCGCAGGCGACCGCGCGCCTGCGCGCGGGTGGCTGGGCTACCGTCTCGAGCGGCTTCGCGGGCGAACACGACCTGCACGTCGGCGACTCCTTCTCGCTGCCGACGCCGTCCGGATCGGTGCGCCTGGGCGTCGCGGCGATCACCACGAACATCGGCTGGCCGTCCGGCACGATCACCCTCAACACCAGCGACTACAGCCGCTGGTGGGAAACGAGCAGCCCGACGACGCTCGCGATCGGCCTGCGCCGCGGCGTCAGCCCCACGGCCGGCAGGCGCGCCGTGGAACGCGCGCTGGGCCCCGCGAGTGTGTTGCGCGTGCAGACCTCCGCCCAGCGGATCGCCGAGGTAGAGCGGATCGTCGGCCAGGGCCTGCGCAGCCTCAGCGAGATCGCGAAACTGCTGCTGATCGCCGCCGCGCTCGCGGTCGCCTCGGCGCTGAGCGCCGCGATCTGGCAGCGGCGAGCGCTGCTCGCGTCGCTGAAGATCCAGGGCTACGACACCGCGCAGCTGTGGAGAGCGCTGCTGCTCGAGAGTGCGATCGTGCTCGGCGTCGGCTGCGCGATCGGTGCGGCCGTCGGGATCTATGGGCACGCACTCGCCTCGCGCGCGCTGATCCGGATCACCGGGTTCCCGGCGCCATTCTCGTTCGACGTACCGCAACTGGCGCTCACGCTCGCACTGCTCGCGAGCATCGCGATGGCAGTGATCGCCCTGCCAGGTCTGTTCGCCGCGCGCGTCCAACCACAGGCGAGTTTGCACGCATAAATCCAACTATGCGCCCAAACCATCTCCTCTGGACGCGAAGCTATTGGTATGGCTTCGCCAAAAAGGCGAATCGTCTCGGCATATGCGTTCACGCTGGCCGCACGACGCTACTGGCTGAGCGTGTTCCCTTCATTCGTGTGCGAACTGCGACGCTGGCAGGCCCGTGCGCGAGAAATCGAGGACCCCGTGCTTCGCGATCTCGCGCTCGATGCGCAGCGCGCCAAGCGGCGCAGCCTCGAAGGCGCAGTCGCGTTCGCCGCCTTCGTTCCCCGCTCGGCGCAGCGCACGGTCGTCACCGCGCTCGCAAGCTATCAGGTGATCTTCGACTACCTCGACACGCTCTCCGAGCAACCGAATGCCGATCCGATCAAAAACGGCCACCAGCTCCACCAGGCGCTGCTCTCGGCGCTCGAGCCACGCAGAGTCCGCTTCGACTACTACGCACACCATCGACAACGCGGCGACGGCGGCTACCTGGAGGCACTCGTCGAGGCCTGCCGCGCCGCGCTCGCCAACCTGCCCTCCTACTCGGTCATCCTCTCGCCCGTGCGCCGCGCCGCCGAGCGCGTCGTCACCTACCAGAGCCTCAACCACGGAGACGCCAACCACTCGCACGACGCGTTCGCGCGCTGGGCCGACGCGGAAACGATGCCCGCGACCGGACTGCGATGGTGGGAGACCGGCGCCGCCGCCGGCTCCTCCCTGGGAGTGCTCGCGATGATCGGCGCGATGGCCGATCCCACGCTGACCGAGCGCGACACCGCCGCGCTCGCCGAGGCCTACTACCCGTGGATCGGCGCCCTGCACACGCTACTCGACGGTCTGATCGATCACCACGAGGACACGTGCGTGCCGGGGCAGCGCAGCCTGCTCGACTACTACGTCTCGCCGGCCGAAGCGGCCGCGCGCCTGGAGATGATCGCCACGCAGGCGGTGCGCCGCGCGCGGCGGCTCCCGCACGCGTACAGCCACTCGCTGATCCTCGCGGCGATGGCCAGCCTGTATCTGTCCGATCCGCAGGCCTTGCGGCCGGATGCGCGCCTTGCCAAGAAGCGCGTCCTCGCGACCATGGGCGAGCTCGCGGCGCCCACCATGGCCGTCCTGCGGGCGCGTCGCGCCGCGAGCTCCTGGCGTGGGGATGTCAGCGCCGCTTCGCTGCGAACCGACGCCGGCGCCAATCGCGCAGCTGCGCCGCCCAGCGGCGCACCGGCGCTGGCCGCCGCCGCGTCTGTGCGTGCGGGCGCCAAATCTGCGCGCTCCGGCGCCGGCACGGCGTCCACGCGGATCCTTACTTGAAACTCAAGTATTGGACTTTCCCCTTGCTCGAATGGGGCTGCATGCACGATCCTTCAGGAGCGTGAACCGGACTCGGGTCGCAGCCACGAGGGCGCGCCGGGTCCGTATCCCGCTTTCGTCTCGCCAGTGACCGGACCGGGTGCCCAACGGCGCCCGGTCCGCGTTTGCACAGATCAGACCGAAAATGACCGCCAGCGGCATCAAGATAGAGCTGACCCGCTCGCAGGTCGACCAGGTCGTGCGCCACAGCTCCGACGCCAGCGGCGTCGCCGGCGTGCTGCGCGGCCTCAGCGACAGCGGGCTCGTCTCGAACTACCCGGCGCTCGCCGCCAGCCCGCGCCTGTCGCGCTCGCTGCTGCTCGGCCTGCTCGTGCTCGCGTGCTTCCCCGAGGACGGGGATGCGCTCGCGGTCACCGACGTCGCCGGGCGCCTTGGCCTCAGCGCGAGCACGACCCACCGCTACATGACCACGCTGCTCGCCGCCGGCCTGCTCGAGCAGGACCCGCGCTCGCGCCGCTACTACGTGCCCGTCGGCGCGTAGGCCGCGGACGCGCCCGGCGCACCGATACGGGCGTGTCGCGCCGATCGCGCGCGGCGCGCAGGGCTCAGACGCCGCCCGCGAGCATGTGCGCGGCCGCCAGGCCCGCCCACTCGCCGTACGGGGCGAAGAACTCACGCACCTGCCGTTCCTCGGCGCGGGCGCGCGGGTCGCCGCCGCCGAGCGCGCGCCCGACGAGCTTCAGCAGCGCCAGGTCGCCTGCGGGCAGCTGGTCGTGGCGTCCCTGGCCGTGCAGCGCGAGCATCTCGACCGTCCACGGGCCGATGCCCGGGATCGCGCGCAGCCTGCGCCAAGCGCGCTCGTGCTCGGGGCTGTGGAGATCGACGCGACCGCGTGCGACCTCGCGCGCGACGCGCACGAGCGCCAGCGCACGCCCGCCCGCGAGGTCCAAGGACTGCAGCCTCGCGGGCGCGGTGCCGGCGAGCGTCGCGACCGTCGGCAGGTCGCGCAGCCCGTCCGCACGGCCGTCCCAGCCGGGTGCACGACGGCCGAGCGCCGCGAGCACCCGGCGCTGGATCGCCGCGGCGCGCTCGTACTCGATCAGCTGTTCGCAGATCGCCCACGCGAGCGCCTCGAAGGGCTCGGGCCGGCGCGTGCAGCGCAGCCACGGGCGGCCGCGCACCGAGCGCCCGATCAGCGGGTCGTGCGCGAAGCGCCGCACGAACGGGCGCAGGTCCTCATCGACGCCGAGCGCGAAGCGCATCCGGCGGATGCCGTGGGCGGCGGCCTGCCTGCTCGCCGCGCGCGCGCCGAACAGCACGCTGTCGGGGGCCCGCTGGGCGACCCGCACGACCACCGGCTCCCCGCCGTGATGCAGCAGCCGCTCGAGCACCCCCGCGCGCCGGCGCAGCAGCCCGTCGGCGCCGGCCGAGCGCGGCAGCCGGAAGGCGCCTGCCGGCGTGACCTCCTCGCGCAGCTCGACGCGGCCGTCCAGGGCGCCCCGGCCTCAGCGCTCGCCCGCGCCACCCAGCAGGTGCACGTCGAGCAGCAGCGAGCGGCTGCCGACGATCTGCACGAGCTCGACCGCCCTGCCCGCCCCGCGACCGGCGTGGCCGGCCGCGCGTGCGCGGCGGCGGCCGAGCCTGCGCCGCGGGGCGCCCGCCGCGGGCAGGACGCCCGCGCGCCTGCGACGACGGTGCACGAGCCCGACGAGCGCCGCGCCCGCGACGAAGCTGCCCGCGGCCACCGCGGCCGCCTGCACCGCGGGCACCACCGCAACGGCGGGACTCCCCACGCCGGCCCCGATCGACGGCAGCGGCTGCGCGACGGGCGCCGCGTCCGCGAGCAGCGACTGCTCCGCGCGCGCCGGGTCTGCGAGCACCGGCAGCGCGTTCTGCGCGCGCTCGGACTCCGCGGATGGGCGCACCGGATCGCTCATCGGCCAGAGTCTAGAGGTCGCCTCAGACGCGGGCGGACGGACGGACGGACGGACGGACGGACGGGCGGACGGACGGGCGGACGGGCGGGCTCCGCTACAGCTCTCGCTCGTACATTCGGTAGCGCTTGACGATCCGCCCGCCCATCGCTTCCATGCCGCGGTTCATCGGCTTGTTCGTCTCGAGGATCCAGCCCATCTCGCCGCCCTTCTGGGGGCGCGCGGCGGCCGCGTTGAAGTGTTCGACGTACAGCTTCGCCGCCACGCCCAGGTGCTGGTGCTCGGGCTTGACGCCCAGCCAGCCGACGCGCACACGATCGATGATCCGGCTTTTGTTCACGAAATACCACCAGCCGAACGGCAGCAGACGCCCGCGCATCTTTTCGAGCACCTGGTTGGGATCGGGGATCGTCATCGCCATCCCCACGACCTCGCCGGTGTCTTCTTTCTCGGCGATGAAGAACCAGTGCTTGTCGAACACCAGGTGCAGCTCCTGCGCGAGCGCGTCGAGGTCCTTCTTGGAGTACGGCACGAAGTCCCAGTTCTGCGACCACGCCGAGTTGTAGACCTCGCCGAACCAGTCCAGGTCCTTGCGCAACTGCAAGCGGCGCATCGGGCGCACCCGGATCCCGTACTCGGACTGCGCCTTCTCGGCTAGCTCGAAGATCACCGGCAGCATCTGCTCGCGGTCCGCGACCTCGAGGTTCCACATCAGCAGGTCCATCGCCTTGCTCATCCCGGCCCGCTCGAGGCGCTCGGGGTAGTACGCCGGGTTCCACGGCTGGGCGATCATCGGACGCAGCTCGAAGCCCTCGATCAGCACGCCGCTCTCGTCGTTCATCGTAAAGCTCGCCGGCCCGACCATGCGCTCCTGGCCGCGCTCGCGCAGCCATCCCGCGGCGGCGCCGAGCAGCGCGTCCAACGCCTCCTGGTCGTCCTCGAACTCGAGGAACCCGAACCACCCCCAGCTCTTGTTCCGGTGCTCGTTGAACGCGTCGTTGACCTGGGCGCTGACGCGCCCGATGACCCGCCCGTCGCGACGCGCGAGGAAGTACTCGGCTTGGCCGTGCGTGAAGAACGCGTTCATCCGGCGGTTCAGGAACAGCCGCCGCTCGAGCTTCAGCGGGGGAACCCACAGCGGGCGGTTAGCATGCAGGCGGAACGGCAGGTCGATGAACGCTTTCAGATCCCTTGCGCCCGAGACCGGGCTGACTTCGACCGCCATCGCCGCGCCACCCTATATGCCAACCTCGATCGACGTCTTCGCCAAGGTCCGCGGCCACGAGCGCGAACAGCTCCTGCGAGCCGCGCGCGAGGCGGACCTGATGCCCTACTTCCGCACCGTCGAGTCGCCGGCGCTGCCGGTCGTCGAGATGGAGGGCGCACCGCGGATCATGCTCGCGTCCAACAACTACCTCGGCCTGACCGCCGACGAGCGCGTGCTGCGCGGCGCGCGCGAAGCGCTCGAGCGCTACGGCACCGGCCTGACCGGCTCGCGCCTGCTCAACGGCACCACCCCGCTGCACCTCGAGCTCGAGCGCGAGCTCGCCGAATGGATGGGCGCCGAGGAGGCGATCGTGTTCACCACCGGCCACCAGGCGAACGTCGGCACGCTCGGCACGCTGCTCGGCCCGGGCGACACGGTGATCGTCGACTCCGCCGACCATGCCTCGATCCTCGACGGCGCGCTGATCTCCAAGGCGAAGATGCGACCCTTCCGCCACAATCGCCTGGACCGGCTGCAGCGCGCGCTCGAGCGCGCCGAGCGCGACGGCGGCGGTGTGCTGGTGGTCGTCGACGGCGTGTTCTCGATGGAGGGCGACGTCGCGCCGCTCGTCGACATAGTCGAGCTGTGCGCCCGCCACGGCGCGCGCCTGATGGTCGACGAGGCGCACGCGGCGGGAGTGCTCGGCGCGCGCGGCGCGGGAGCCAGCGAGCTGCTGGGCGTCGAGGAGCGCGTCGACCTGCGCATGGGCACCTTCTCGAAGTCGCTCGCCGCCTGTGGCGGCTTCCTCGCGGGACCGGCCGAGGTGATCGACTACCTGCGGATCTCCTCGCGTCCCTTCCTGTTCACGGCCTCGGCCGTCCCGGCGGCGCTCGGGGCGGCGCTCGCGGCGCTGCGGATCGTGCGCTCGCACGAAGGACAGGCGTTGCTAGCGAGCGTGCTCGCGCGCGCACGCTATCTCGCCGACGGGCTGCAAGCGCTCGGCTACCGCACGCTCAGCGGCGAGCCCGTGCGCACGGGGCCCGCGCCCGAGGCGCCGTTCGAGGTCATCACGACCCCGATCGTGCCGGTGCTCGTCGGCGATGACTGGCAGGCGGCGCTGCTGTGGCGTGCGCTGTACGACGGCGGCGTGTTCACCAACTGCGCGCTTCACCCGGCGGTGCCTCCCGGCGGGGCGCTGCTGCGCACGAGCGTCATGGCCACGCACGACCAGGCGACGCTCGACCGCGCGCTGGAGGTGTTCGCGCGCGTCAAGCGTCAGTTCGAGGCGCAGCACGGGCCGCTGCCCGGACCGCTCGACCGTTGAGCGCCCGGCCGGCGGCGCCCACCGACTTGTCCGTTTCTTCACAAGTCGCGGCGCGAGCGAAAAAGGTCGCTTCTAGCGTACGAAGCGGAGAGCCGGATATTGACCACGGGACCGCTCCTCGCGTAGCTTGCACGTGCGCTCTGCAAGACCGTTCGGGGGTTCGCCCCACACAAGACCGTCGGGAGGAGAGGCGACGTGGTGGGACAGCCGCGGCTCGTCGCGGCGGATCTCATTGCGGTCCGGCGGGCGCGTAATCGAAAAATTCAACAGCGAGTACGTTCTCGGCGCGTGAAGCTCGCGGCGCGAACGGGGGAGAGTGCCCTATGAACGCGACAGCGACGGTTGTCCCTGGCGGTCCTCAGTACATGCGCGCGCTCGAGCGTGCCAACAAGGTTCGCCTCGCCCGAGCCGACCTCAAGCGCCGCGTGGCGATCGGCGAGCTGCACGTGGCCGAGGTGATCCTCGAATGCCCGTGGGAGGCGCACAGCATGGCCGTCGCCGATCTGCTGATGAGCCAGCGCCGTTGGGGACACACCCGCTGCCGCAAGTTCCTCGCACAGGTTCCGATGTCCGAGAAGAAGACGATCGGCTCGATGACCGAGCGTCAGCGGCGCACGCTCGCCGCGATGCTCACCTCCGTAAACAGGGGCCGCGCGTGGACCGCGACCCCCTGGCTAACGGACAGCCTGACGCGAGCTTGAGCTCCCACCAGCCGGCCAGCATGCCGATCAGGCCCAGCCGTGGGCGCACCACCCAGGCCCCGCACACCCCCTGCCCCAGGTCCCTGACGGGCAGGCGTGCGAACTTGTACCTGCCCGGCTCGAGGCGCATCCGCCGCAGCTGCTCGCGCGCGCGGCGCTCGTGTTCGACGCGTTCGTGCACCCTTGCGCGCAGCTCCTGGACATCAGCCGCCAGCTCGTCGCGGACGCGCTCGAGCGCCCCGAGGTCGAGCAGCGCGGGGCCGCTCGCCGCGCCGGGCGCGACCGGCGCCGGGGCGGCGATGAACGGGAAGCGCTCGGCGACGATCGCCGAGCGCTCGCGCTCCAGGCGCGCGATCTGAAAGCGCAGCGAAGTCCTCGCCGCGCGCTCGTCCTGAGGCGTGCGCTCGCGCGCATCCGGCGCCGGGCGTGCGACCTGGACGGCTGGCGGCCACCGCCGGCGCCGAGCACCGCTCTCGCGGTCGGCCGGCGCGTCTGGATCGATGACTAGCTGCTCGTAGTAGGTCACACCCGCCTCCTCTCCGGCAGACAGCGATTCTACCAGCGCCCCTCGCACGCGGGACGCGCTTGCGGGCGCCGTCAGGATTGCTCGAGCGCCGCGCGACACATGTGCAGCGACTCCTCCGCGTACAGCGTCGGCACGCCCGCGACCTGCACGGCGAACAGGGTAAGCGCGCGCGTGCTCGCTCCCGGCGCGTGCCCCGGGGCGGTCTCGCCGAACAGCACCGCGAGCGCCGCCGAGCCGTCGGCGACGACCAGCCGAGCGCCGGGCAGCGCAGGCGCGTCCGGGGAGCGCCCCAGGGGCTCGCCCTCCCGGCTCGCGCGGATGCCGAGCCGACCGTCGACGGACTCGGCGTCGAGCGCCCACACCGGCACCCCCGTGTCGAGCAGCGCGACCATCAGCGCGTCCGCGAGCAGGCCGTCGCTCGGAAAGCCTCCGCGCAGCATCCGCTCCATCAGCGCAGCCTCGATCGGGGTTCGCGCGACGTCCGGGTCGAGGCCGATCTGGCGGAAGAACACGCGATAGGCGCCGGGCACGGACTCCCGGCGCACGCCGACCGCGCGGGCGCCGCGGAAGCGGTCGGACAGTTCGCGCAGGCGCGCCGTCAGCTCCGGCGGGGAGGGGCCGCCAAGGCGCCGCGCGCGGGTGTGCAGCGCGTCGGCGACGAGCAGGCGCAGGCCGGGCAGCTCGGCTTCGATCTCGTGCGCGCACCAGCCCGCGAGCGATCCCTGCGCGTCGCTCACGTCGCTCGCCGTTCGCGCGCGCGCGACGCCGCGACCAGCTCGCCCACGCGCGCGCGCAGGCGCCCCGCCGAGAAGCCGCCGAGCAGCGCGCCGCCCTGCACGACGCCGCCGCGGTAGGCGAAGTTCACCTGCGGGCACGTGAACACTTTGTAGAGCGCCGCGACCGCTCCGTATTCTTCGTCGATGCCGATCGGGAAGGTCAGCCGATGCTCGCGGATGAAGCCGCGCAGCGGCCTGCGCCGGCCCTTGATCGCGACCGCCGCGAAGCGCACGCGCGGAAACTCCGGCACGAGCGCCTGGATCCGCAGGAGCACCGACGCGCACGAGCCGGAGTCGACGAACAGCGCGAGCACCACCGGGCCCTGTTCGTAGAGCTGACACGCGTTCAGGATCCGCGGCCCGCGCTCCGCGCACGCGGGCACCCGCCCGTCTTCGCCGTCGTCGGCGTGCGTCGCGACGTCCGCGTCGCCGGGGAGGCTCCCGAGCGCCAGCGGCACGGCGAACGGCGGCAGGGCGCGCCCCGCCGGGATCCCGGTCACGTTCGTGGAGCTGTCGATCAGCCCGTGCACGATCAGCGCCAGCAGGACGAGCAGCCCGAGCAGGCCCGTCAGGCGTCCGTAGCGCGTGGCGCTCACGCCCCGATCCACACCTGAGGCGCGCCGCTCACGACCCCGGCCACGACGTCCGCACGCGGCTCACTGCCCGATCCACGCCTGGCGCGCGCGCCGCGTGCCCGGCGCCGGCCGCCGGCGAGCGCGGCGCTCGGCGGGCGCATCGGCGATCACGAGCGTCGCCGGCAGGGCGAGGAGCACGCCCACCAACGACACGCTCAGGTCGATCAGCGTCACCAGGCCGAAGTCGCGGAGCATCGCGATGTCAGACAGCACGAGCACGGCGAAGCCCATGATCGCGGTCGCGCCCGACGCGGCGACCGCGGCGCCGGTGCGCCGGTAGCTGCGGCGCAGCGCCTCGATCGTGTCGTAGCCCGCGAGCAGCTCCTGGCGATGGCGCTCGGACAGCAGCACGCTGAACTCGGTCGAGATCGCGATCACGAGCGCGCCGAGCGTCACCGACATCGGGTTCAGCGGCACGCGCACGGCGAACAGGATCAGCGCCGACCAGCCGCTCGCCAGCACGATCGGCACGAGCGGCACGAGCGCGCGACGGCGATCGCCGCGGAAGGCGATCAACAGCACCAGCGCGACCGCCGCGAGGCTCGCGAGCAGGGTCTCCAGGCGCCGCCACGGGTCGGCGACCTGAGAGCCGGATTGCGCCGCCAGCACCGACAGGCCGACGAGGCTCGCGTGCACCCCGCGCGGCGGGTGCAGGCTGGCGCGCATCTGTTCGATCAGCTGCTGCTGCGCTTCCAGCGCCATCAGGCGGATGCCGAACGCGAGCGCAGCCACATGCCTGCTCGGCGTGATCACGTCTTCGGAGAAGTACTCGGGAATCGCGCTCAGCAGGCCGTCGATCTCCGCCTGGCTGAGCTTCGCTGCCGAGGAGCTCGCCGAGGTCTGGCGCTCGAACAGGTCGGGCAACGAGAACGCCGGGCACAGGCGCGCGCGCTGGCAGCCGCCCGCGGAGCTGTAGCCGAAGCGCGCGAGCATGCGCCTCTGGTAGCCGACCATCCATTCGATCGTCGCGGGCCTGGTCAGGTCGTCGCCTTCGAGCATCAGCTCGATTTCACCGCCCACCCCGGTGATGTGCTCGACCGTGTTCAGGTTCTGCAACGAGCCGAGGTCCTGCGGCACGAGCTTGGTGATGTCGGTCTGCACCTTCGTCTGCGTGTCAAGGCCCCAGCCGAGCGCCGCGAGTGCGACGCCCACGCACAGCACCCTGCCCGGGTGGCGCACCGAGCCGACCAGCGCGGCGCGCGCGAGCAGCCGTGTCAGCGGGTTGTCGGCCACCAGCTCGCGTGCGCCGCGCCACGCCGCCGCGAGCGGCGCCCCCAGGCGCTCGAGGGTGGGCGCCCGCGCACCCGCGCGCGGGGCCGAGCGAGTCGACAGCGAGATCGCGGCGGCGCCCGCCGTGAGCGCGCACAGCAGCGCGATCGCGACGCCCGCCACCAGCAGCACGCCGAAGCCGCGCACCATCGGCACCGGCGAGAGCAGCAGCACGAGCATCGCCGCCGCGCACGCCGCCCCGGCCGTCGCGATCGTCGGCCCGCCCGCGGCGGCCGCCCGGCGGACGTCGCCCTGCTCCTCCTCGGCGCGCGATTGGAACTGAATCGCGTAGTCCACCGCGAGGCCCACCAGCACGGGCAGCACCGCGATCGAGGCCATCGTCAGCGACGCGCCGACCGCCGACAGCGCCCCGAAGGTGAGCGCGGCGGCCAGCAGCGCGAGCGCGAGCGGCAGCAGCCGTGGGCGTCCCGAGAAGACCAGGCCGAGGGTCGCCGCCATCACCAGCAGCACGGCGATCAGCAGCAGCTCGATCGAGTGGCTGATCGAGCTGGTGAGGTCCGCGACGATCACCGGCTCGCCGGTCACCAGGTAGCTCTCGCCGTGCGTCAAGCGCCACTGCGGCATGTTCACCGCCCGGCGGATCAAGGCGATCGTGTGGATCCGCTGCGCTTCGGAGAGCCCCGCCTTCATGCGCACCGACACGAGCGCCGCGTTCCTGCTCGGGAACAGGTAGGCGAAGCGCGCCTTCGGGGTGCCGGCTGGCTTGCTCGAGTCGAACACCACGCTCGAGCGAAAGTTCGCGTCTTCGAAGCTCGGCGGCTGCGTGATCCCGTATTCGAGCGCCAGCGTCACCAGGCTCGACTGGAATCCCGCGAGCGAGACCTTGCGCGCCTGGGCCCCGAGCGCGTGCGCCTGCGCCGAGCTCATCCCGCGCGCGAGCGCCGCCCGCAGCACGAGCGCTTCGGCCTGCTTGGCCTGCGCTTCCGCGTGCCTGCCGCTGGCCCGCAGCTCCTTGTCGATCTGTTCCGCCGCCTCGTTCAGAAAGGTCCCCGGCCCGAACGCCACCTTGACCGTCCGCGCGCGCGCGAGCTGCCCGCACGGCCCGTCCACCCCGCCCTCGGCGCCCAGCGCGCTGATCGGGACGTTGCCCGACAGGCAGCCCTCGAGGCCGAGCAGGCGCCCGATGTCCGAGCTCAGCACGAGCTGCTGCAGGTTGCCTTTGACGAGCACCACCACCGGCTCTTCGCCGAAGTCCCGATAGAAGCGCTGCGTCGCCTTGTAGTCGGCGCTCGAGCTCGACACGAGCGTGCTCGTCGCCGCCGTCGGGCGCAGGCGCAGCGCCAGCCCCGCGGCGCCCAGCCCGAGCGCGGCCGCCACCGCGAGCACGATCCGCGGCCTGCGCGCGGCCGCGCCCGCGAGAGCCGAGAGGATGCGCGCGGCGTTCACGGCTGAAGGCTACCGGCGCGCGGCGGCCAGGCCGCCGGCACGCGCTAGTCCATGCCCAGCGGTCCGGTCGATTCGCCGGAGAGGAACTGTCGTACGAACGGGTTTTCCGAGGCGAACAGATCCTCGGCGGGTCCCGACTCGACGATCCGCCCCCTCCACAGCACCGAGATGTGCTCGGCGACGCGACGCGCGCTCATGATGTCGTGCGTGATCACCACGTAGCAGCCGCCGTTCTCCGCGTGGACCTCCTTGATCAGCTCGCACAGCAGCGCCGTGCGCACCGGGTCAAGGCCCGAGTCGGGCTCGTCGAACAGCACGATCTCGGGGTCGAGCACGAGCGCGCGCGCGAAGCCCGCGCGCTTGCGCATGCCGCCGGAGAGCTCGTTCGGCATCTTCGCGCCCTCGCCGCCGAGGCCCACCTCGCGCATCCGGCGGTTGACGATCTCGGCGATCTCCTCGTCGCCCTTCTCCGTGTGCTGGCGCAGCGGGAAGGCGACGTTGTCATACAGGTTCAGCGACCCGAACAGGGCCCCGTCCTGGAAGAGCACGCCGAACTTCCTGCGCAGCTCGAACAGCTCCGCGTCCGGCAGGCTCGGGATCGACTGGCCGTGCACGATCACGTCGCCCTCGTCCGGGTACATGAGACCGACGATGTGCTTGATGCACACCGACTTGCCCGTCCCGGAAGGCCCGATGATCATCGAGATCTTGCCCTCCGGCAGGCCCATGTTCAGGCCGCGCAGCACGTGGTTGCGCCCGAAGGACTTGTGCACCTCGACGAACTCGATCGCGTCCGGCGCCTTCGACGGCCGGATCGTCCCCGTGTGGTACTCGAACTCGTCGCGCTCGGCGAGCTCGCCCGCGCGGGCCCCGGGAACCTCGCCGCCGGCCATCCTCATCCCCCGATCGGCGCGCGCGCGTTCGTTCCCCAGAAGACCTGGGTCCCGAGGGCGTCGATCACGTTCACGAGGATCAGGTTGAGCACCATCGACTTCGCTGTCGCACGACCGACGCCCACCGGCCCGCCGCTCGCGTTATAGCCGTAATAGCAGGCCACGAGCACGATCGCCGTGGCTATCGCCATTCCCTTGAGCACGCTGAACAGGAAGTCCGTCGGATTCTGGAATTGCCAGAAGATCAGCAGATAGCCGCCCGACGAGGTGAAGCCGAGCTGGTCGACGATCGCCAGGTAGGAGGCCACGAAGCCGACGCCGATCGCCGAGATGTACATGAACGGCAGCACCATCCACCCGGCGAGCAGGCGCGTGGCGCACAGGAACAACATCGAATCGACGCCCATCACCTCGAGCGCGTCGATCTCCTCGGAGATCCGCATCGCACCGAGCTCGGCGACGATCCCCGTGCCGACCTTCGCGGACATCATGTAGCCGAACACCAGCGGCACCGCCTCGCGCAGGTTGCACCACGCGGCGAACACGCCCGCGTAGTTCGGCGTGCCGGTCGCGAGGTTGAAGTACGCGGCCTGGATGCCGCATCCGCCGAGGCCGACGAGGAACACCAGGCCCCAGATGACCGTCGTCGAGCCCACGATCAGGATCCCCGCCTGGCGCAGCGCCTCGCCGAAGAAGCGGAACACGCGGAGGCTGAGCACATCGCGCACGACGTTGCCGGTGAAGCGGCCGACCACGCCGACCGTTTCGAGCCATTCGCGCGGCATCACGAGCAGTTCGTTCATTATTTGATCACCAGGATCTGGGGGTGGGTGGCGAGCAGCGTCTGCGTGAATACGTAGTTGAACGCGCCGATGCCTAGGAACGCGACCACGACCGCCTCGTTGACCGCCCGCCCGACGCCCTCGGCGCCGCCGGAGGCGGTCATGCCCTTGTAGCAGCAGACGATCGCGATGATCGCCCCGAACACCGTGGTCTTCAGCACCGATCCCCACAGGTCGGTGAGGTCGGCGTTGGCGAGCAGCGTCGACCAGAACGGCCCGAGCGAGCCGCCGTTGAAGAGCTCCGCGAGGATGCCGCCGTAGATCCCGAACAGCAGCGCGTAGATGTCGAACAGGCCGGTGACGATCATCAGCGAGAGGAAGCGCGGGACGACGAGGTTCTTCACCGGGTCCACGCCGAGCACCTGAAGCGCGTCGAGCTCCTCGCGAACCTTGCGCGCGCCGAGATCCGCGGTGATCGCCGTGCCGGCGACGCCGGCGACCACGATCGCGGTGATGAACGGGCCGATTTCGCGCACCACCTCGATCACGAAGAACGCGCCGAGGAAGTCGAGCGCGCCGAACAGCCTCAGGAAGTCCGCCGCCTGCAGGCCCGGAGCCCCGTAGTCGATCGCGACCGTCGAGAGCAGCAGCGGGAACCACACCAGCCGCAGCGTGAACAGGAACTGCGAGACCAGCTCCCCGCCATACGGATACGGCGGACGCACGGCCGACCAGACGGTGCGGCCGGTGAGGATCATCATGTCCCCGAATTCCTCGAGCACATGCCTCGCCGGGTGCCCCACCCGTTCGGCGACGCTGCGAACCATCTGTGCCTACACTCTCCTCCGGTCGCGTTCGGCGCTTTCCGCGCGAACTCTACGCGATGCGCCCACCGTACGCCACCGGTAGCCGACCGGTGGGCGAACGCGCCCAAGCGCCCGCCGGACGCGCGAGCAGCCGCGCTTGCGGGCGCGGCCGGTCGCACACCCCGCTGGTATCGTGGCGCGACTGTGAGGGGAGGGCGCAAACGCTTCCGGTCGCTCTCGCGCAGCGCTCGCGCCGCAGCCACGCGGGCTCCGCGGGCGTCGGCGCTCGCCGCCGCCTGCGCGTGCGCGCTGCTGATCGCCGGCTGCGGCGGCGGCAGCCGCCAGGACGCGCACGAACCCTCCGGCACGTACACGCTGCAGGTGCTCGGCGCGAGCTTCCCCGCGTCGCAGTCGATCGCGCGCCAGACGAGCATGACCCTGCACGTGCGCAACCCCGGCCCGCGCGCCGTGCCCAACCTCGCGATCACGATCGACTCCTTCGACTACAACTCCGACTACCCCGGACTGGCCGACCGCAAGCGGCCCGTGTGGGTGATCGAACGCGGCGCCGGCGCGATCGCCTCGCCGCCGGTCGAAAGCGAGGAAATCAGCCCCCCGGGCGGTGGCCAGACGGCGTACGTCAACACCTGGGCGTTCGGCGCGCTGCCCGCGGGAGCCAGCCGCATGCTCACCTGGCACGTCGTGCCCGTCAAGTCCGGCAAATGGACCGTCCACTACACCGTCGCCGCCGGCCTCGCCGGCAAGGCCAAGGCGCGGCTCGCCGGCGGCGGCCTCGTGCGGGGCCGGTTCGCGGTCGACATCGCGCCCGCCCCGAAGATCACCCACGTCAACCCCAACACCGGGCGCGTGGAAGTCGGCGAAATCCCCGCCGTGCCCTAAAGCCGCGCCGGCGCGCGCGGGCATGCCGGCCGGCGCGCGCGGGCATGCCGGCCGGCGCACGCGGGCATGCCGGCCGGCGCACGCGGGCATGCGGCCCAGCGCGCGCGGGCATGCGCGCCGGCGCGCGCGGGCAACCGCGCGGAGGCGCGCGGGCGACCGCTTTGGCCGGCTGTCGAAAGATCGCCGCCGCGATTTCGCCAGGCGGTGATCGCCTTTGACCGGCGCGGCATTACGATTCCTTCGGCTTCGCACGCACGGAGCGGGGGATCGCACGCCGTTCCCTACCTAAATCGTCTTCCGGGAGGAGTCCACCGAGCCCATGTCCGCGACACCCGAGCAGAGCGCACTCCAGGATCTGGCGACCGGCGCTGAGCCGCTGACGATCGAGAAGGCATCCGGCAAGAGCGACCCGGGCGCCGCCGACGTGCTCGCGATGGCCGAGCAGCTCGGCGTGCTGATGGTCGATCTCAAGTTCACCGACGTGCCCGGCACCTGGCAGCACATGACGCTGTCGGTCGGCGGCCTGGACGAGGACGCCTTCAGCGACGGGCTCGGCTTCGACGGCTCCTCGATCCGCGGCTTCCAGCAGATCTCCGAGTCGGACATGCTGCTGATGCCCGACCCGAGCACCGCCAAGATCGACCCGTTCTACTCCGCGCGCACGCTCTCGCTCGTGTGCAACGTGATCGACCCGATCACGCGCGAGCCCTACTCGCGCGACCCGCGCTACGTCGCCCAGAAGGCCGAGCGCCACCTCGCCGGCACGGGCATCGCCGACACCGCGTACTTCGGGCCGGAGGCCGAGTTCTACGTCTTCGACCACGTGTCCTTCGACCAGAAGACGCACTCCGCCTACTACGAGGTCGACAACGGCGAGGCCTACTGGAACCGCGGCGCGGGCTTCGGCGAGGCGAAGGCCAACTGCAACGTCGGCCATCACCCGCGCTCGCAGGAGGGCTACTTCCCGGTGCCGCCGCTGGACACCATGGGCGACCTGCGCGGGCTGATGGTGCTGACGCTCGAGGCGCTCGGCGTGCCGTGCGAGTTCCACCACCACGAGGTCGGCGGCCCGGGCCAGGGCGAGATCGACCTGCGCTTCCAGCCGCTGTTGAAGATGGCCGACACGCTGATGCTGCACAAGTACGTCGTCAAGAACGTCGCCCGCGCCGCCGGCAAGAGCGCGACCTTCCTGCCCAAGCCGATCTACGAGGAGAACGGCTCGGGCATGCACGTGCACCAGTCCTTGTGGAAGGACGGCGCGACGCTCATGTTCGACGAGCACGGCTACGCGCTGCTGTCGGGGCTCGCGCTCAACTACCTCGCCGGGATCCTCGAGCACGGGCGCGCGCTCATGGCCTTCCTCGCGCCCTCCTGCAACAGCTACCGCCGCCTCGTGCCCGGGTATGAGGCCCCCGTCAACCTCGTGCACTCGCAGCGCAACCGCTCGGCCGCCGTGCGCATCCCCATGTACCTGTCCTCGCCCAAGGCCAAGCGCGTCGAGTTCCGCCCGCCCGACCCGCTCACCAACCCCTACCTCGGCTTCTCCGCGCTGTTGATGGCCGGCCTCGACGGCGTCAAACGCGGCCTGCAGCCCGGCGCGCCCGTCGACACCGACCTGTTCGACCTGTCCGAGGAGGAGCTCGCGAAGATCGGCCACGTGCCCGGCTCGCTCGCCGAGGCGATGGACGCGCTGGCTGCCGACCACGAGTTCCTGCTCGATGGCGGCGTGTTCACCGGCGACCTGATCGAGGAGTGGATCTCCTACAAGCGCGCCGAGGCCAAGGAGATCGACCTGCGACCCCACCCGTGGGAGTTCGTGCAGTCCTACGACGGCTGAGCCCAGGCGCAAGCCAGCCCCCGTCCCCCTCAACCGTCTTCCAGGAGGAATCGAGCAAGCGATGCCCAGAACCCGCCAGCAGAACGTCACCGCCGCGCAGTGGAGCGCCAACGGAGCCGCGCTCGGCGCCTCCGACCTGACGCTCCCCGACAACCAGGTCTTCGGCGCCAACGTGTTCTCCCCCGCGCTCCAGCGCCACCGCCTGCCCAAGCACGTGTACAAGGCGCTGCAGCGCACGCTCGCGCGCGGCGAGGCCCTCGACACCTCGCTCGCGGACGCCGTCGCGCAGGCCATGAAGGAATGGGCCATGGAGAAGGGCGCGACCCACTACACGCACTGGTTCCAGCCGCTCACCGGCTCGACCGCCGAGAAGCACGACTCCTTCTACGGCCCCGCCGGCGACGGCACCGCGATCGCCGAGTTCTCCGGCAAGGAGCTGATCCAGGGCGAGCCCGACGCCTCCTCGTTCCCCACCGGCGGCATCCGCCAGACCTTCGAGGCGCGCGGCTACACCGCCTGGGACCCCACCAGCCCCGCGTTCATCCTCGAAAACCCCAACGGCGCGCTGCTGTGCATCCCCACCGCCTTCACCTCCTGGACCGGCGAGGCGCTCGACCACAAGATCCCGCTCCTGCGCTCCATGGACGCGCTCTCCGGCGCCGCCATCCGCGCGCTCGACCTGCTCGGGGTCGAGGGCGCCGCGCGCGTGTTCACGACGATCGGCTGCGAGCAGGAGTACTTCCTGATCGACGAGCAGTACTTCTTCGAACGCCCCGACCTCGTCACCACCGGGCGCACCCTCTACGGCGCCAAACCGCCGAAGGGGCACGAGCTCGACGACCACTACTTCGGCTCGATCCCCGAGCGCGTGCTCGCGTACATGCTCGAGGTCGAGCTCGAGCTCGCCAAGCTCGGCGTGCCGATCAAGACGCGCCACAACGAGGTCGCGCCCAACCAGTACGAGGTCGCGCCGATCTTCGAGAACTCGAACGTCGGCGCCGACCATCAGATGCTCACGATGCAGATCATGCAGAACGTCGCACGCCGCTACGGGCTCGTGTGCCTGCTGCACGAGAAGCCGTTCGCCGGCGTCAACGGCTCGGGCAAGCACAACAACTGGTCGATGGGCACCGACACCGGCCTCAACCTGCTCGACCCCGGCGACACGCCGGCCGAGAACCTCCAGTTCCTGTTCTTCTGCACCGCCGTCATCCAGGCAGTCAACAAGCACCAGGCGCTGCTGCGCGCGTCGATCGCCAGCGCCGGCCAGGACCACCGCCTCGGCGCCAACGAGGCGCCGCCCGCGATCATCTCGATCTTCCTCGGCGCCGAGCTCGAGAAGCTGTTCGGCGCGATCGAGTCCGGCAAGGCGCAGCCGTCCAAGCCAGGCTCGTTCCTCGGGCTCGGCACGCCCGTGCTGCCCGCGCTGCCGCTGCACGGTGGCGATCGCAACCGCACCAGCCCGTTCGCGTTCACCGGCAACAAGTTCGAGTTCCGCGCGCTCGGCTCGAGCTCCTCGCCCGCGTTCCCCAACACCGTGCTCAACACGATCGTCGCCGAGTCCGTCGACGAGCTCACCGACAAGCTCAAAGCCGCGCTCAAAGGCTCCGGCGCGAACCTCGAGAAGGCCGTCACGAGCCTCGTCAAGGACGCGTGGGCGGCCAACAAGCGGGTCGTGTTCGACGGCGACAACTACTCCGAGGCGTGGCACAAGGAGGCCGACAAACGCGGCCTCGCGAACCTGCGCACGACCCCCGACGCGCTGCCCTGGCTGGTCGAGAAACAGACCGTCGCCGCGTTCAAAAAGTACAAAGTGCTCTCCAAGCGCGAGCTCGACTCACGCTATGAGGTGTTCACCGAGCAGTACACCACGACCATCAACATCGAGGCCGAGACCGCCGCGTCGATCGCGCGCACGATGCTGCTCCCCGCCGCCGTGCGCCACCTCGGCGAACTGCGCATCGGCGGCCTCGAAGAGCTAGTCGAGGAGGTCGAGCCGCTGGTCAAGGAGCTGCACTTCGCGCTGCGGGTGCTCGAGGACGCGAACCTCGACGAGAGCTACCCGCACGGCTCCGCGCAGAAGGAGGCGCAGTACGCGCGCGACAGCGTCATCCCCGCGATGGAAGGCGTGCGCGACGTCGCCGACCGCCTGGAGAAGACCGTCGCCGACGACCTCTGGCCGCTGCCCAAGTACTCGGAGATGCTGTTCATCAAGTGATCCCGCAGTCGAGGACACGGCGCGGAGCTTTGTCCTCGGTCGCTCGCGTGCATAGCACGCCACGCTCCCTGCGTCCGCGCTCCGCTTGGTCCTCGACTGCAGGACCGGGTGGAGCCGGGGCGGGCGCGGGCGGCGCGCCCCTCAGAACATCTACGGCCGCGGGGTCTCGAGGTCTGACCCCGCGGCCGTCTGATCGATCGCGTCGCCGCCCCCGACGGCGCGATCTGCGCTCACGGCAGCACGTAGCGGCGGCCCGTCGGCTCGCCGTAGGTGCAGTCGAGCACTTCCGGGCAGCGGCGCAGCCAGCCGTAGTCGAGGCCCGGGTGCAGCGTGACGATGATCGCCAGGTCGTAGTCTTCGGGACCGGGGCCCGAGGCGTCGCGGCGCGGGTCGGGCTCGACGCTGTACATGTCCTCGCCGTCGACGCGCAGCACCGGCACGAGCGGGTCGTGGTAGTCGACCTGCACGTCCTCGGCGGCCAGCCACGAGATGATCTCGACGGCCGGCGCGCAGCAGGAGTCGGCGACGCCCGGCTTGTACGCGGCGCCCACGACCAGCACGCGCGCGTCGCGCAGCCGCCGCCCGGAGGCGAGCAGCAGCTCGTGCGCGCGCATCGCCACGCGCCCGGGACGCGCGACCAGGGTGCGCATCGCCTCCTCGGCCAGCGCCGCCGGAAGGCCACGCTCGCGCAGCGGGTGCAGCAGGTAGTACGGGTCCACGCCCACGCCGTGGCCGCCGACGCCCGCAGACGGCAAATGCGCCATGAAGCCGAACGGCTTGGTGCCGGCCGCCGCGGTCACCTCGAGCGGGTCGAGCTGCTCGGCCCGGCACGCGTCCGCGATCTCGAACGCGAGCGCGATGTTCACGGCCCTGAACGTGCTCTCGTACAGCTTGGCCATCTCCGCGGCCTCGGGCGTGCAGACGCGGTGCACGCGCTCGCAGATCGGCTCGAGCAGCCGCGCGGCGCGCTCGAAGCAGCCGTCGCTGACCGCGCCCAGCACCCTGGGGGCACGCAGCGGGTCGTGCGCCGAGCAGCCCGGGTCGATGCGCTCGGGCGAGAACGCAACGAACACGTCCTCGCCGGCGCGCAGGCCGCGCCGCGCGAGCGGCTCGACCAGCAGCTCGCGGGTGGCGCCCACGTAGCCGGCGGAGCACAGCACGAGCGTCTGGCCGGGGCGGGCGTGCGCGACGACCGCCGCGCACGTGCGCTTGAGCGCCTCGAGGCTCGGCTTGCGCTCGGCGTCGAGGATCGCCGGCACGCAGATCAATACCGCGTCGGCCGCCTGCACCTCCTCGAGCCGCTCGCTCAGCACGAAGTCCTCGTCGCGCAGGCGTTCGCGCAGCTCCGCCGGCGCGACGTCGAGCACCTCGGCGCGCCCGCCGCGAATCTCCAGCAGGCGGCTCGGGCACGTGTCGATCCCGATCACGCGCCTGCCCGCGCGGCGCAGCGCCATCGCCGTCGGCAGGCCCGCGTAGCTGAGGCCCACGACAGCCACGCTCGCGCGCCCAGCCGGGCGGGTTATGCGCGCGCGCTCGGGCGTCGTCCGCAGCTTCGTCCGCAGCGGCGGCTCGCCCTCCCACACCTGCACCGACCTCTCGACCTGCTCCGCGACTGGAGCCTCGAGCGGAAAATCCGGGGTCATCGTCGTTCCCTTTCTAGTCCTTGTCCCCTTGTGAGCGGGTCGCAAGGCCCGCCCACCTCCGCCGCCGGGACGCTCTCGACGGTATGGTCGTCCGCCGCGAGAGGGGCCCGATCGGTGGGTCACGCAAAGTGTGCGGCGTCGTAAACGCGACCCCGAGAATCTTCGACGCGTGAACGATGCTCGCGGCCCGCGGGGCCGACGGCGTGCCGGTCCTTTCGGGCAGATCGCCTGCCCGAACCGGGTGGCGAGCTCAGCCTCGCGCGGCGCCGGGCGCCCGCACGATCCGCGGCGCCGGGCGCCCGCACGATCCGACCGCCGCGCGCCGCTCATCTAGCATTGCTACATGCCCGAGCGCGATTACCTGAACGCGATCCGCGAGCGCGTCGTCGTCTACGACGGCGGCATGGGCGCGACGCTCGAGCAGTTCGAGCTGAGCAGCGAGGACTACGGCGGCCTGCGGGGCAAGTGCCACGAGGCGCTCGTGCTCAACCGCCCGGACGTGATCGAGGGCGTGCACGCCTCGATGCTGGACGCGGGCGCGGAAGTCGTGGAGACCGACACCTTCCAGGGCTCGCGCCTGAAGCTCGGCGAGTGGGGGCTCGCGGACTACACCCTCGAGATCAACACGAAGGCCGCGGAAATCGCGCGCAAGGCGGCGGGCGAGCACCGTTTCGTGGCCGGCTCGATCGGCCCGACCGGCTATCTGCCCGCCTCCGAGGACCCGGCGCTCGGGCAGATCCGCTTCGGCGAGCTCGTCGAGGTCTTCACCGAGCAGGCGCACGGGCTGATCGACGGCGGCGCCGACCTGATCATCATCGAGACCGCGCAGGACATCCTCGAGGTCAAGGCCGCGGTGTTCGGCGCGCGCGCGGCGTTCAAGAGCAGCGGCCGTGAGCTGCCGATCCACACGTCCGTCTCGCTTTTGCCCAACGGCGGCAAGATGCTGTTGGGGACGGACATCTCGGCCGTGCTGTGCACGCTGGAGGCGCTGAACGTCGACGTGATCGGCCTGAACTGCTCGACCGGGCCGCAGGACATGCGCGACGCGATCCGCTTCCTCGGCGAGCTCTGCCCGGTGCCCGTCGCGTGCATCCCCAACGCCGGCCTGCCGTTGCAGGGTCCCGACGGCGAGACGATCTTCCCCGAAGAGCCCGAGCCGCTCGCGGACGCGCTGAAGGAGTTCGTCGAGCGCTACGGCGTGGGCGTCGTCGGCGGCTGCTGCGGCACCACGCCCGCGCACATCGCCGCGATCGTGGAGCGCGTCGCGAGAAGGCCGGTTAGCGCTCGTCCGGCGCCGCGCGCGCCGCACCTCTCGTCGATGATCGCCGCGACGCCGCTCGCGCAGGAGCCCGCGCCGACGATGGTCGGGGAGCGCGTCAACTCCCAGGGCTCGCGCAAGGCCAAGGAGCTGCTGCTGGCCGACGACTACGACGGCCTCGTGCAGATCGCCGAGGACCAGGTGAGCGGCGGCGCGCACGTGCTCGATTTGTGCGTGGCGCTGACCGAGCGCACCGACGAGGACGAGCAGATGCGGGTGCTCGCCAAGAAGGTCTCGCTCACCCAGCCCGCGCCGATCCAGATCGACTCGACCGAGCCGCAGGTGATCGAACGCGCGCTCGAGCAGATCCCCGGCCGCGCGATCGTCAACTCCGTGAACCTCGAGGCCGGGCGCGCAAAGCTCGACCGCGTCGTTCCGGTGGCGCTCGCGCACGGCGCCGCGCTGATCGCGCTGACGATCGACGAGGTCGGGATGGCAAAGACAGCGGAGCGCAAGGTCGAGATCGCCAAGCGCATCCGCGAGCTGTGCTGCGAGGAGCACGGCCTGGACCCGAAGCTGTTGATCTTCGACTGCCTCACGTTCACGCTCACCACCGGCGATCAGGAGTGGCGGCCGTCGGCGATCGAGACGATCGCCGGGATCAAAGCGATCAAGCAGCAGATCCCCGACGTCAAGACCTCGCTGGGGGTCTCGAACGTCTCCTTCGGCGTCTCCCCGGGCGCGCGCGCGGTGCTCAACTCGGTGTTCCTGCACCACTGCGTCCAGGCCGGCCTCGACCTGGCGATGGTCAACCCCAACCACATCACGCCCTACTCGGAGATACCCGAGCTGGAGCGGGAGCTCGCCGACGACCTCGTGTTCGACCGCCGCGAGGACGCGCTCGAGAAGTTCATCGAGCACTTCGAGTCCAAGGGGCCCGAAGACGGGGCGGGCGGGACCGGATCCACAGACCCGACCGAGGGCATGGAGCCTGAGGAGGCGCTGCATTTTCATATTCTGAGACGACGTAGAGACGGAGTTGAGGACTGGATCGACCGCAGCGTGCAGAAGATCGGGGCGGTGCCGACGCTCAACGAGGTGCTGCTGCCGGCGATGAAGGAGGTCGGCGACAAGTTCGGCGCCGGCGAGCTGATCCTGCCGTTCGTGCTGCAGTCCGCGGAGGTGATGAAGCGCGCGGTCGCGCGGCTCGAGAACTACCTCGACAAGATCGAGGGCTACACGAAGGGCACGGTGGTGCTCGCGACGGTGTTCGGCGACGTGCACGACATCGGCAAGTCGCTCGTCAACACGATCCTCACGAACAACGGCTACACGGTGATCGACCTCGGCAAGCAGGTGCCGATCCAGACGATCCTCGACGCCGCCCAGGAGCACGACGCGACCGCGATCGGGCTGTCCGCGCTGCTCGTCTCGACCTCCAAGCAGATGCCCGCGTGCATCGCCGAGCTGCAGGCCAAGGGCCTCTCCTACCCCGTGTTGATCGGCGGCGCGGCGATCAACCGCGCGTTCGGCTACCGCGCGCTGTACCCGGCGGGCAAAGACTCCGACGTCGTCTACGAGCCGGGCGTCTTCTACTGCAAGGACGCCTTCGAGGGCCTGTCCGTGATGGACCAGCTGATCGACGAGGACGCGCGCGGCGCGCTCGTGCGGAAGCTGCTCGCCGGCGCGAGCGAGTTCCGCGCCAAGGGCGAGACGCCCGCCGAGGACCTGAACTTCGCCGATGACTCCGTGCGCTCGCCCGCGCGCACCGACGCGCCGATCCCGACGCCGCCCTTCTGGGGCGTTCGCGAGATCGACGTGGACCTCGACGAGCTCTACCGCCACCTCGACACGCACGTGCTGTTCAAGCTGCACTGGGGCGGGCGCGGCGTCAAAGGCGAGGCCTGGCAGACGCTGCTGCGCGACGATTTCCGCCCGCGCCTGCAGCGCATGTGGGGCGAGGCGACCGGCGCGGGCC
Source organism: Solirubrobacteraceae bacterium (assembly GCA_035503075.1). Classification (GTDB taxonomy): domain Bacteria; phylum Actinomycetota; class Thermoleophilia; order Solirubrobacterales; family Solirubrobacteraceae; genus Palsa-744. Next base: position 17,426 of record DATJTT010000056.1, on the reverse strand, counting down.
GCGACGAGTCCGGTTCGCGCAACGGCGCAGCCGGCGAGCGCAAAGCCGCGGCGGCCGCGCGCGGGCCCTACCTGCACCCGCGCGCGCTGCTCGGCTTCTTCCCGTGCTACGCGCTCGGCAACGAGATCGTCGTGCTCGACCCCGCGGTCGCCGCCCCCGGCGCCACGCTCGACGCCGCCGATCCCGCCGCCGAGCTCACGCGCTTCGTGTGCCCGCGCCAGCCCAAGGGCGATCGCATCTGCCTCGCCGACTTCTTCCGCCCGGCGGTCGGCCCGGACGGCGCTCCGTCGCCCACGGGCGCGCCACCGGAGGAGCTCGACGTGATCGCCGTGCAGGCGGTGACGGTCGGCTCGCAGGTGACCGAGCTGATGGCGAGGCTCGAGTCCGAAGGCGAGTTCGCGGAGCAGCTGTTCGTGCACGGCCTCGGCGTGCAGACGGCCGAGGGACTGGCCGAGTGGCTGCACTACGAGGTGCGGCGGATGCTCGAGATCCCGCTCGCGCAGGGACGGCGCTACTCGTGGGGCTACCCGGCGGTGCCCGAGCAGTCAGAGCACCTGAAGGTGCGCAAGCTGCTCGACCTGGAGCGGATCGGGATGAGCATCACCGACGGCTACGCGCCCGAGCCCGAGCAGTCGACGCTCGCGCTCGTCGCCCACCACCCCCAGGCGATCTACTTCGGCACGCGCCAGGGGCGGCTGCCGCCGGACGGCTCCCCGGACGATCTGATCCGCGGCTCGAGCCGCGACCCGTCGCTGTCCTGCGCCGGCGGCGACGGGCCCGAGCTCGACGACGAGGACCCGCCGGCGGGCGCGGTGCAGGAAGAGGACGAGCCGGCGATGGCGGGCGAGGGCGCCGGCTGAGCTACGCCCGCGTGCGTGCCCCGAGCGTGACCGCGCGCATGCTGGGCTGCGCGCCGGCCATCGCGAGGATCTCCTCGCCGGTGAGCGGCTTGGCGAAGTGAAAGCCCTGGCCGAAGTCGCAGTCGAGGGCGCGCAGGCGCTCGAGCTGGCCGTGGTTCTCGATGCCCTCGGCGACGACCGCGAGCTTGAAGATGCGCGCGAGCCCGACGATCGCGGCGGTCAGCTCGGCGACCTCGGGGGTCGGGTCGGCGAGGAACGAGCGGTCGATCTTGAGGATGTCGACGGGCAGGCGGCGCACGTAGTTCAGCGATGAGTAGCCGGTGCCGAAGTCGTCGATCGCGAGTTTGACGCCGAGCGCGCGCAGCGCCTTCAGGCGCAGCAGGCTGAGCTCCATGTCCTGCACCATCACGCTCTCGGTCAGCTCGAGCGTGAGGCTGCCGGGCGCGACGCCGGTGTCCTCGAGGGCGGCGCGAACCTCCTCGACGAGCTCGGGGCGCTGCAGCTGGCTGGCGGAGACGTTGACGGCCATCGACAGCGCGGGCGTGCGCGGGCACGCGCGCTGCATGTGCGCCGCCCAAGCGCACGCCTGCCCGAGGACGTGAGCGCCGACGGGCACGATCATCCCGGTGTCCTCGAGCAGCGGCACGAACTCGAGCGGCGCGACGGTGCCGCGAGTCGGGTGCTCCCAGCGCAGCAGCGCCTCCATGCCCGCGATGTCGCCCCTGGCGAGATCCATGATCGGCTGATAGCGCAGGGTGAACTCGCCGGCGTCGAGCGCGCGCTGCAGGTCGTCCTTGAGCTCCAGGCGCGCGAGCGCCTTGGCGTGCATCTCCGGCTGGAACACCTGGCAGTGGTTCTTGCCGCTGTCCTTGGCCCTGTGCATCGCGACGTCGGCGTTGCGCAGCAGCTCCTCGGCGCCCGCGCCGCCGGTCGCGTCGCCGTCGCTGAAGGCGATGCCGACGCTGCTTGCGACCGCGACCTCGCGCCCGTCGCGGCCGCCTTCGCGGCCGCCTTCGCCGGGACGGGCGAGCACGATCGGCGCGCGCAGCGCATCCATCACCCGCTCTGCGATCTCGACGGCGTGCAGCTCGCTCTCGGTGTCGTGGATGAGCACCCCGAACTCGTCGCCGCCGAGCCGCGCGGCGGTGTCGACGGGGCGCATGCAGTCTTCCAAGCGGCTGGCGAGCTCCTGGAGCACCCGATCTCCGGCCGCCGGGCCGAGGCCGTCGTTGACGTGCTTGAAGTCGTCGACGTCGACGATCAGGACGGCGACCGGCAGGCGATCGCGGCGCTGGCCGGCGAGCGCGTGCCCGACCCGGTTTCCGAACAGCGCGCGGTTGGGCAGGCCGGTGAGCCGGTCGTGGAAGGCCTGATGCTCGAGCTCGGCCTGGGCGCTCTGCTCGGTGAGCGCGACCATCTGCAGCGCGAGCTCCTCGTTGCGCCGCACGATCCCGGCCATCCGCAGCAGCACGAGCGCGAACATGCATCCGGAGGAGCCGACGAGCACGTACAGGTCGAGCGACTCGTGCAGGGCCTGGCGCACGACGATCAGCAGCGGCGCCGTGAGGCTCGCGCAGGTCAGCAGCGCGAGCCGCGCGCGCGTGAGGTGCCCGTCGGCTTCCGGGCCGGGGCTCGAGAGCAGGCGCATCGAGGGATGCAGCGCGGCGGCGCCGAGCAGCACGTAGTAGGTCGCCCAGCCGGCGTGCATGAGCGCCCCGGCGCCCGCGCCCGCGCCCGCGCCCATCAGCTTCCAGCCGTAGAGCACGTCGCTGAGCAGCAGCACGACGGCGCCGGCGAGCAGGAAGGCGAAGGCGGGCTCGCGGCGGTGGCTGCCGGCGGCGACGCGCGCGACGACGCCGAGCACGACGATGTCCATCGCCGGGTAGGCGAGCGAGGTGAGCCTGCCGAGCTGCGTGAGCGACTGGCGGTCGTAGTAGGGGGCGATCAGGTAGACCCACAGAAGCGTGGCGAGCGCGAGCGTGACGATCAGCGCGTCGATCAGCGCGGCGCGGTCGCGCCGCTCGCCGCGTTCGCGGATCAGCAGCAGCATGCCCGCGACGAGGAACGGATAGAAGGCGAGGTGAAAGGGGTCGGCGATCGAGGGGAACGGCAGCGCGCCGCCGAACAGGCGCTGGTAGTTGTACGCGAGCACGTCGCTTGCGACGAACAGGCCCTGCCCGACCGCGAGCAGGTGCCACGGCAGGCGCCGGTCGGAGTTGACGTGCGCGCCCAGGATCAGGGCGGCCACGCTCGAGCCGCCGATCAGGTTGAAGACGAGCCCATCCGCCAGCCAGCCGGGGCCGACGAGGTGGGCGAGCGTGTAGGCGGCGCTGAGCAGCGCGCCGGCCGCGAGATATGCCCACCAGGCATGCCGGGCACAGCCGCCCCGCAAGCCGCAGGCGTCGCTCACCGCCGGCGCCGTGCTGGCTGTGTCGATGACGAGCGCCGGCATGGCATCAGGCGCCGCCGGAGATGGTCGAGCGGATCGACCGTGGATTAGCTGCTCGCTGCGCCGGGGCAGCGGGAGAGGAGCTCGACACCCAACGGATATCGGACGCCCCCGCGCAAACCTAAACGTTTGCAACGGTTTGGCCTAGTCCTCCTCGCGCTACTCCTGTTCGCGCGGCGGCGGACGGAAGAGGATGCGCTTGACCTCGCCGGCGGTGCCGCCGCCGAGACGCAGCGCCGTCTGGAACCCCTCGCCACCGAGCTCGCCGGCGTCGAGCGCGCGGCGCAGCTCGTTGAGCGCCGCGTGGTCCTGCTCGGCCACGTGCTCGCGCGCGGTCTCGAGCAGGATCAGGTGGCGCGGGCGCTTGAGCGTCGCGGCGTCGCGCACGAACGTCTCGCGCTCCCGCGCGTCGAGCGAGTCGGCGGCGAGCACGACCGTCTCGCGCGCCTGCAGCCGCTTGGCGACGGCCGCCCGCAGCAGCTGCTCGGCGCGCGCGTCGAGCTGCTCCTCCTCGACGCGCCCGCCGAGCAGCGCGCGGACCTTGTCGAGCGAGAGCAGGCTCGCGCGGTCCTCGATCAGGCGACCGAGGAAGCGGTCGCGCTCGGCGTGCGAGGCGCACACGACCACGAGCAGGCTGCCCGGCGAGTAGCGCAGCCGGTCGGTCGGGGCGAGCACCCGGCAGTGGACGGTGACGTCCGCGGGACGCGCGGGCGCGCCGTCGCGGCGCGGACGATCGGAGGACCAGCCGCCGCGCTCGTCGTCTGAGATCTTGACGCTGCGTCCCTGGGGTCGTGAGGCCATGCCCCCATCATGCCCTAAACCGAGGCGTGCCCCGCGATCAGCGCGAGCTTGGCGGCGCGGTCGAGGCGTTTGATGCGCGCCTCCTCGCGGCGCGCGCAGCGGCGGTCGGCCATCGGCAGCGCGAGCGCGAGCTCGACCGGCAGGCGGCCGGCGGTGTAGCGGCTGGCGCTGCCGGCGCGGTGGCGCGCGAGCCGGCGCTGCACGTCGGTGCTCCAGCCGGTGTACAGGGAGCCGTCGGCGCAGCGCAGGATGTAGACCCAGGCGTCGGGCATGTTCGAGTCGATACGCCGCGGGCGGCCGGATGCCTGCTCCCGGGCCGCGTCACCGCGCCGGCTCGGTGCGAGCCTGAGCCGCGGCGAGCCCCGCGGCGGCCGCCGAGCGGGCGGCGCCGGGCAGCGGCCCGAGCTTGACGGGCGCGGCGTGGATCGTGCGCAGGCGCACCTCGCGCCAGGAGAGGCCCTCGTTGACGAGCGCGGGCATGCCCATGAGCAGCGCGGTGGCGAGCTCGACGGCCTGCAGGACGATGCCGTAGGCGATGGCTTCGGGCGTGGAGACGTGGTAGGCGCCGGCGAGCACGGCGACGCACGCGGCCTGGAAGACGCCGACGTTGGCGGGCGTGGCGGGCACCACGGAGGTGACGTTCACGGCGAACAGCACGCCCGCGGCGGCGGCGGCCCCGGCGTGCGGTTCGATCCCGAGCGCGAGCAGCAAGAGCCAGCAGGAGCACCACTGCAGCGTCCACGCGGCGAGCTGCGTGGCGGTGGCGAGCGCCGCGCGGCGGGGGCGCGCGAACACGCGCAGGCCGACGCCGAGGCGCAGCAGCGAGCGGCGGGCGGCGCTGAGCAGCGCGTGCGCCCGGCGCCAGCGCGAGAGCGCGGCGGGCGCGATCAGGACGGGTGCGAGCGCGAGCGCGAGCAGCGCGGCGAGCGGCGCGAGCGCGATCAGCAGCAGCGCGCGGTCGCGGTGGTCGAGGACGCTGACGCTCGAGAGCGCGACGCCGCCGAGGACGAGCAGCGCGAACAGGTTGAGCAGCGTCTGGGAGACGATCGTGCCGAGCACGATCGGCAGCGTCTCGCGCGCGCGCCCGATCCGGCGGGCGACGATCAGCGCACGCGAGGGCTCGCCGAGGCGCGCGGGCAGCGTGGCGGACATGAGCACGCCGATGAACGTGCCCTGCATCGCGTCGCGGCGTTTGGCGCGCCGCCAGGTGGGCGCGGCCGCGAGAATCGAGTGCCAGGCGAGCGCGCGCACGAACATCGCGGCGCACATCAGCCCGAGGCCGGCGGCGAGCAGCCCGGGCTTCGAGGCGACGAGCGAGGCGAGGACGCGCGCGAGCCCGACGCGCTGCAGCGCGAGCGCGCCGAGTGCGGCGCCGGCGAGCGAGCTCGCGAGCAGGCCGGCGCGGCGCAGCGTGCGCAGGCGTCGCGGGCGCCCGACGAGCGCGGGCTGGGAGGGCTGCAGCGAGGGCAGCCGCTCGGGCGGCACGCGCGGCTGCAGGTCGGCGGGCACGAAGCCGTGGCGCAGGGCGGCGTCGTGCACGCGCCCGCGCGGGTGCCGGCGGGCGAGCGCGGCGAGGCTGATGGCGTGCTCGTAGCAGTCGAGCACCTCGGCGGCGACGTGCGGCCAGGCGAAACGCTCGGCGCGCTCGCGTGCGATCGCGGCCATCCGCGCGCGCCGCGCGGGGTCGAGCGCGAGCGCGCGCAGCGCCTCGGCGAGCGCGAGCGCGTCGCCGGCGGGCAGCAGCAGCCCGTCGCGCTCGTGGCGCAGCACCTCGCGGTAGCCGGGGATGTCGGAGGCGATCACCGGGGTGGCGGCGGCGAACGCCTCGGTGAGCACCATCCCGAAGCTCTCGCCGTGCAGCGAGGGCGCGCACAGCACGTCGGCGCGCTCGAGCTCGGCGAGCTTGCGCTGCTCCGAGACCTTGCCGAGCGCGTGCACGCCGCGGTCATCGAGCATCATGTGCGCGACCTCGTCGCGGCCGGCGCCGACGAGCGTGAGCGTCGCCGGGACGTGCTCGCGCAGCGCCTCGAAGGCGCGCAGCAGCACCGGCAGGCCCTTGCGCTCGACGGCCTGGCCGACGAACAGGATCCGCAGCGGGCGCGCGGGCGAGGCTGCTCGCGCCGGCCGCGGCTCGATGCTCGCGTGAGCGCCGCCCGGCGTCTCGGGGTCCCGCTCGTCGAGCTGGTCGCCCGCGCGGTCGCCCGCGCGGAGCTGGTCGCACGGGCGGATGTGCACGCCGTTGGGGATGATCCGGTAGCGCCCGCCGTAGAAGCGCCGCGCGGTCCACGCGGCGGCGTCGGAGACGGCGATGCGAACGTGCAGGCGGTTCATGCGCCGGCGCCCACCGAGCACGTTCGCGGCGAAGCCGTTGGTGATGACGTTCTCGGAGTAGGTGTGGAAGGTGCCGACGAGCGGCAGCTGCCCGGCGCTGCACAGCGCGTCCCAGCCGAGCAGCGGCACGACCGGCTCGTGCACGTGCACGACGTCATAGCCCCCGCCGCGCAGCTCCGCGCGCAGCGCCCATACGGCGCCGGGCCCGGGTGCGAGGTTGGACACGGCGCCGTTGGCGGGAAAGCCGGCGGTGCGCCCGAGCGCGACGAGGTCCGGGGGCGCCCGCCCGCCAGGGTCGAGCGCCTGCGGACGGGCGCCGCGGTGCAGCCGGCGCGAGAGCGCGTCGTCGGGGTCATACGGCGCGAGGATCCGCGGCTCGTGCCCGCTGGCGGCGAGCTCGCCGGCGAGCGCCTGAATGTGGCGCGTGACGCCGCCCGGGTAGGTCCACGAGTACGGCGAGAGCAGCGCGATCCGCACGCGGGGTACTCTATCCGGCGGGCAAACACGCCCGCGCCGAGGGCTGGGGCGGCCCCTGCAATGGTGGCTGGCGACGGCCCTGCGATAATCGGGGCGTGGGTGCGCGGCGCTTCGTCAAGTACACGTTCCTGAAGCTCGATCCGGCGTGGCGGCGGCTGGAGGCGGATGAGCGCGCGCGGCACAAGCGCGAGTTCGCGGCGGCGTGCGCGGACTTCGCGGACGGGCACCTGCTGCAGAGCTTCTCGCTGGTGGGCACGCGCGCAGACGCGGAGCTGCTGCTGGTGAGCGAGGCGGAGAACCTCGAGCGGATCCACGAGTTCCACGTGGTGCTCGTGCAGAGCGGCCTGATGCAGTGGGCGCAGCTGCCGTACTCGTTCCTGGGGATGCGCAAGAGCTCGGAGTACTCCGAGGACGAGCGCGTGGTGGCGCGCGGGTTCAGGGGCCGCTACGTGTTCGTATATCCGTTCGTGAAGTCGCGCGAGTGGTATGCGCTGCCGGCGGACGAGCGCTGGCGGATCATGCAGCGCCACATCGAGGTGGGGCGCGAATACCCGGGCGTGGACAACCACACGACGTATTCGTTTGGTCTCGATGATCAGGAGTTCGTGGTGGCCTTCGACACGGACGACGTGAGCACGTTCGTGGATCTCGTGCAGCGGCTGCGCACGACGGAGGCCTCGCGCTATACGGTCCGCGACACGCCGAGCTTCACGTGCATCGCGATGTCGCTCGAGCGCGCGCTGAACGCGCTCGACGGCGAGCGGGTTTCGCTAGAGGCGCTGTCCGCTGTCTAGCCGCGCCCCGCGCCCCGGGCGCGCCCCGCGCCCCCGGCGCGCGCCGGTGCCGGCGCGCGCCAAGCGTTCGGCGGGCAGGCCCTCCTCGCGGCGCGCACTGGCGCACCTGCGCGGCGCCGACCCGGTGCTCGCGGCGCTGATCGATGCTGTCGGGCCGCTCGCGGACACACGCGAGGGCAGGCCGGAGCGCGATGACCATTACGGCGCGCTGGTGCGCTCGATCACCGGCCAGCAGCTGTCGGTGCTCGCGGCGCGCGCGATCTACGGGCGCCTGACGGAGCGCTTCGGCGGGCGCCCGCCGACGCCGCCGGAGATCCTCGCGGACGAGCCCGAAGAGCTGCGCGCCGCCGCGGGCCTGTCGCGCGCGAAGGTCGGCTACCTGCGCTCGCTGGCCGAACACGTGATCTCGGGCGAGCTCGAGCTCGAGCGCCTGGACGAGCTGCCGGACGAGCGGGTGGTCGCCGAGCTCACGGCGGTCAAGGGCCTCGGCGTGTGGACGGCGCACATGTTCCTGATGTTCCACCTGGAGCGCCCGGACGTGCTGGCGGTCGGCGACCTGGGGATCCGCCGCGCGATCGAGCGCGCCTACGATCTGGACGCGCTGCCGGACGCGGTCACGATCGAGCGGATCGCCGAGCCGTGGCGCCCGTACCGCACACTCGCGTGCCGCTATCTGTGGCGTTCGCTGGCGAACGAGCCGACGTAGGCGCGGCGCGGGGCGTGCGGCCGGCTGACGAGCATCCAGCGCGGGCGCTGGGGCGCCGCGGGCGCGCGGCCTATTTCTTCTTGGAGGATTTCTTCTTGTGCTTCTTGGAGGTCTTCTTGGTGTGCGGGCCGTACTTCTTGCGCGCCGCCTTTTCGCAGGCGAGGCGCTTGCGCTTGTTCTTGTCTTTCTTGCACTTCTTCAGCGCCTTTTCGAGCTTGTAGCTCTTGACTCCGCCGCAGCCGATCAGCGACACGGGCGTCACCTGGGAGATGAAGGCGCCGTTCTGGCCGGTGATTTCGGTGGGAATCGTGAGCTTGTGTTTGCACAAGTTGTAGTTTTCCTTTTCGGGCACGAACGGCGTGACGATCGAGTGCGGCCCCGCCGGGAAGATCGATTCGAACTTCGTGAACGGAGCGTCGGGGGCTGTTTCGAATTTCGAGTAGGTGATGCCCTTTTTGATGTCCGTCTTGCCGTCGATCACGATCGTGACGCCTTCGCCCTGGAGCACGAACTCGACGTCCGGGAACGCCGCGGCGCCGTGCGAAACCAGGTAGGCCGGACCCCGCAGCGGGTTCTTGAACACCGGCGTGTACGCGATCCCTTCGCCGATCATCGAGTCCGCGTCGCACGAAGCGGGGTTGGCTTCGAAGGTCGCAGCCAGGCACGCCTTTTCGAGAGTGCTCTGGCGCGAGGGAAGCGCTTCGGGCAGCGTGAGATCGACTTTGTGGACGTTGGCCTGGCCAAGCCCCGGGGATTCGATCGTGACCTTGAAGGTCGTGCCGTCCGCTTTGCTGCCCTGCGCCGCGGCGGACGCCGTGAGCTTCGGCTTGAACGGCAGGCCTGTGCAGTCGTCGACGCCGAACGGCGAGGAGACCCCGTCCTGGGCGCCTTCGTTGCCGCCGAGCGTGCCCGTGGTTTCGAGCCCGCCGCCGCAGTTGGTGGGGTTGAACTCGAAGTTCGGGCGGTTGATTTCGACCCGCAGTTCTTTGATCTGGGACGGGACGCCCTTGATTTTTTCGGGCAGCCCGGCGAAGTGTTCTTCGACGCCCGGTTTGGGGAAGAACGTCGTCGCGTTCGTGTCGATGATCGCCGCCGCGGTCGTCGGGTTGACGCTGATCGCCGAACGCACAACGGCCCTCCCGACCTTGAATACCTTCTTCCCATTGGTTTCCGTTTCGACTTCCGTCACCGAGGAGAGGCCGAACGGCGCCCCGTCATACGGGCCCGTCAGATAGACCTTGCCGGGGAAGGTGTACGGCGCGCTGCCAAGACCCGAGCTCGTGCTCGACGTCCCGATCAGGCTTTCTTCACCGCAATCCCCATTCGCCGCCTGCGGTTCTCCGCACAGCGGCACCGACGCGATGACCGCGGCCAGCCCGGGCGGCGTTTCCATCGTGATCGACTTCAGCGCCTGGTCGCCGTCCGGCCGCTTGATCGCGAGCGTGAACGGCGTGAACGCCCCGCCTTGGTGGTTGCTCCCGGCTTCGAAGCTGGGGTTGAACGGCAGCGGGCCCCGCGCCGGGCACGGCTGCCCGTCGGGGTTCGGCGTGGTGGCGAAGCTGCTGGGCTGTTCCACGGTCTGATTCGCCCACGACTTGAAAGAGGTTTGGGTCGTGTAGATCCGGCAGAAGGACGGCGTCGCCTGCGAGGCGCGCGCACCGCCGAAGAGGTGCAGCTGCAGGCGTTCGAACGGCGTGTCGGGGGTGTCCTTGAAGGTGGAGACGAGCTGGCCGGTTTCCTGGCTGACGCTGACTTCGCCGGCGAGCTTCACGAGCACCTTCGAGAGGGGCGCCTGGGCGACGACATAGAGCGCGAGCGGCGAGGCGAACGGATCGGTGTTCTGCGCGGCCATGTAGACGGAGCCGACGAGTTCTTCGGGCAGCAGCGGCGTCTTGATGTTGACCGTGCCGATCGCCGAGGCGTTCGCGCATCCCGGCAGGTTTGCTGAGAAGTCTTCGTTGCTCGACTGTTCGCTTTCGGACGCTTCGGCTTTGAAGCCGGGATTACCGGGCAGATTGAAGCCCATCGTTTCGGCCGAGCACGTTTCCAGAGCGTTCGCCGCGCCGGCATCGGCCGTGACGCCTTCGGGCAGCGCGACCTTGCTTTCGCGCACGTCGGCCTCGGATTTGCCTTCGGGCTTGAGCGTCGCTTCCTGGGGGACTTCGACGTTGACGTTCAGGCCGGTGGGGGTGCTCGCGGCCGTTTCTTCGGGTAGCACGCTGGCCGACAGGGCGAACGGCAGTTCTCCACAGCCGGTCAGCGTTTCGGTGGGTTTTTCTTCTTCTTCGTGAAGCCCCGGAAGCGGGATGCCGACCCGTCCCTGCCCGACTGGCCAGGATTCGCCCGTGACCGTTGTGTCGGGCAGCTTTTCGCACGATGTCGGCATCCGCAGGTAGGGAGACGTGGCAAGATTTGCCGGCTGTTCGCAGGTTTCGCCTTCTCGCGCGTGCGTCCCGTCGGTCACGCAGCCCCAGCCGCGCGAGCGGTCGTGGCGCGGGTCGCCCGGTTCGCCCCAGACGGTCACGACGCTCCGCAGCAGCTGGGCCGCGGTGGAGATGTTGTGGGAGCTCACGCGCACGGCGTAGTCCGAGCCGGTGAGGACTTCGGTGGTGAGGTAAACCGGCACCCTGTCCACGAGGAAGCCGAGCCGTGCTGGTTCTCCTTCCGCCGGCACGAGGTTGAAGACGGGTACGTCTTCGGTTGCTCCCTCTGCCTCGGTTATTGGTTCGTTGAAGGTCACGACGGCCACGCCGATCGCCGTTTCGGGCTTGCAGAAGTCGGTGTTCTTTTCGAGGAGCGTGGAGAAGTCGACGCCCGAACATTGCGGGATCGCGGTTGTGTTACCCAGCAGCCCGGGGGGCAGCAGAAATTCCAGGTTCCGCGGCTCGGCCGGCAGCGCCGGGAACTTTCCGGTGACTCCCTTGTGGGGCGTCGGTTCGAATGTCTGATCGAGATCCAGCGTAGTGGTGAGCTGGAAGGGATGCGAGCCGGCGACCGTGTCCGGTTCGCCCTTTTCGCCTTCGGGGCTAAGCTGGTAGCGTTCGACCGCGAACGGCACGGGAGCTCCGTCGACTGGGATTTCCTCTTCCGCGGTCTTGGCTGTCGGTTCGCCTGTGGGCGTCGTCCGGTCGGCGCCGGCCACCCCGTCGCCGCCCCTCACTTCGACGTGGTTGGGGGGGCCCGACGCCGGCGCTCCTGGCTCAACCGTGACCTGGATCTGCGCTTCGAGCTCCTCGTAGGGTTCGAGCGTGCCGTCAAACGCACATTCGACCGTCGTCGCTCCGCCGCCGGCTTCTTTCGAAGTGCACGGCGAAAGCTGCTTGTGCGTCGTGCTGCCGTCTTCCATATCCGCGCTCGTCACCTTCAGCCCAGCGGGGACGACGTCAACCACAACGACGGGCTTTTCGGTCGTTCCCAGCACGCCGGCGTCACCGAGGTCGGTCGCGATCGCGGCGATCCGGCCTTCGCCGCCGGGCGCAAGCGATCGCGGTGCGACGCGCGATTCCACCTGCCACCAGGCCGCTTCGGTGGTGCTCTGCGCCGCCGCCGACGAGGCGAAGGCGAGCACGCACGTCAACGAGGCGAGCGCGGCCCGGACGCCGGCGCGTTTGAGGGGTACGAGCGATTCCTGCGTCGACATTGCCGCGTGCCCCCTCGTCATCCTCGCCTGAAGCTGCGGCTGGACTGCCGGAGGCTGTGCTTGGACTTCTTCGCGCGCGGCTTGGATCCGTATCTCTTGCGTGCGGCCTTTTCGCAGGCGGCGCGCTTGCGCTTGTTGCGCTTGTGCGCCTTGCGGCAGGTTTTGAGCGCTTTCGCGAGCTTCTGCGCACGGGTGAGCGGCTTCGTCGTCGGTTTTTTGTTGGTGACCTGGGAGAGGACGCCCGACTTCGCGGCGAGGTTGCCCGAGGAGCTCGCGTTCACGAGCGACCCAAACCCGGGCAGCGAGCTGAATTCGCCTTTGCACGCGCTTTCGTCTTCGCATGGGGGCGGCGGTTCTTTGGCGAGCGGCGAGCACGGTGATGCGCTGGTGCATTCGTGCGCGTCATATACCGAATAGCTCTGGTTGTGGTCGCCCGGGTGAATGTCTTCGTTGGTGAGGAAGAACACGTCGCCGCCGCTTTCGCTCGCTTCGAAGAACGCCGATTCCTTGGGCGATTTGCCGGTCGAGATCAGCCCGATGCAGCCGCCGTCGCGTTCGACGAATGTCGCGCTCGCGCTCGTGCAGATCCCGACGCCTTCCGGCTCGTACTCGTACACGTCCTCCTTGCCGTTGGTGTCCTGCGGAACAAGCGCGTCGGAGGCGTCGAAGAACAGCCGCCCTTCGTCGGTCAGGTAGCGTGACTGAGACGCCGGAGCGTGTTCCGCCTCCGAGGTCCAGCCCGGGACGTTGCCGGCGAGATAGACGGGTTCGTTAGTTTCTTCCCCAACCCGATGCCATATTTCAGAGCGATCGACGAGCGGGGAATGGCCTTCGCCCGACGCTTCAGCGGCTTCGGGGGTGTCCTCGACGCCGCGCGGCGCGCTGCCGTCGGGATCGCACGATACGCAGATGAGGGGTGGTCGGCCTTCGGCTTCGGCTTCGGCCTGGTAGATATAGACCTCCTCGTCTCGGGCCCCGCTGACCGCGTCGACGTTGCGGTAGCCGGTGAGTTCTTCGCGTGACATGAACGCGAGATACTTTCCATTCGGCGAGACCCGCGAGGTGATCTTGCTCAGGTCCCCCCACAATTCTTCGGCAGCCACGTTTGATCGCCAATCTGGGTCATCGCGAGACGACAGCGACGCGATCAGCGTCGGCTTTTCCCAGGTGCGTGTTTCGCCGTTGAAGCGCCTGACGTAGAGATTGCATTTTGCTCCGGGCAGCAATTCCGTGTTTGTGCAGCTCCCACGGCTTGCTCCCGCGGTCAAGGCGCCATTGGCGACGAAGTAGACGCTGCATCCTTCTCCGGATCCCTCACACGCTTCTTCGCTGATGCCCAGGACAGCGCCCTGGACTTCGGCGCTTTCGCCTGCATGGACCTCGCTCACATCGGTTATCGCGCATTCGAAGTTTGCGAGCACTTCGCACATGTAGAGTTCGGGCTCTTTTTTGGTGGCGCCCGAGCCCGGTACGAGCTTCTGTTCGTCGGTGAAGAACACCCTCGTGCCGTCTCGGCTGGCTATTTGAAAGTTCGGACCGCGTTCGGCTGGTTCGGGCTTGGTGACGCCGCCGATTTCCAGAGTCGCTCCTTTGGCGAGGTCGCGCACATACAAGTGTGTTTCGTGTTCGTCTTCCGGGGATCCTTGTTCCCAGAACACGCGCGAGCCATCGGTGGAAATCGCGTTGCGCGAGTCGACTGGGCCGTTCTTACCGTCGGTCAAGCCAGAGCCGAGCTGTGCCCGCGCAGGGGCCGGCGCGCCGTCGGGGAGGACGCTGACCGGCTCGAGCTGGTTTTCCGGCGCACTCGGGGTGAGCTCGTACAGGCCCGCCGAAGCACCTTCTGCCGGCGCGAGCGGCACGTTGGAGGCGAGCACGACGTGCGTGAGGTCGGGCGTGGCGCCGAGGAACTGGACCTTTTCTACGCCTCCCTCGACGAAGTTCGTTTCGCTCGCGACACCGCCGAACGGTTCCTTCGTGAGCACGTTCTCCGCGTCGAGCATCGCGAGGAAGTCGCCGTCCGGGGTTCCTTTCGCCGCCTCCCGTTCCCCGTTTTTCTCGGCTTCTTTATACACTTCTTCCTCGGCCGTGACTTCTGGCTGCTGCTGGCTGGGTGTGACGGGGGCGTCGGCCCGCAGGTACGGGGTCGTTTCCTGATGTCCTTCTTCGGCTGCGCTCAGCGGCGGCGAGAGCGGTGGTTCCGCGAGGTCGTTCGTCGTGCTTTGACCCACATAGGGGTCCACGACACTGAGCGAGAGATCTTCCGAGAACTGCATATACATCGGCGGATTCGCAGTGTCAAACCCCCCCTTGACGTCGTCGGGCACGCTGATTTCCTTGGGCGTCCATCCCGACGCGCCGCGGACCGAGAGGCTCTGGTAGCGTTCCGGCGCGCGGCTGCCTTCGCCCGAGGGTTCGCTCGGCGCGTCGGTCGTATAGCTGATCGCCGCCCCTGACGCCGAGGCGCGCATCACGCCGTACGTGACCGATGCAGCCGCGGGCGGAAGCACGCTCGCGCCGTGGCTGTTCGCCCCGGACACGAGTTCCCACTCGCGACCGTCCAGAACGCCGGTCGGCACGAGCCTGAAGGTCTGGTCGGGCCCCGCGACGCTCCCGTGAGAGTTGCTCGCGACCACGCGAAAGTGATAGACGACTCCCGTCTGCAGGCCGGTGAGATCGACGCGCGCCGGCACGGCCTGGTAGCCCGCCGATTCGACGGTGCCTTCCGGGACCGGCAGCGTCGTGCCGTAGGACGTGCTGGTGCCGTATTCGAAGCTGTACCTGGTTTCCGCGCCGAAAGGGTTGATGCTGGCTTCGAGCGTCGCGCTCCCGGCTTCGGCGTTCTGTTCGGCGGCGCGCTCGGCGACGATCACCGGCTTGCCCGGGGCCGAGGGCTTGAAAACTCGCACGGCGGCGTGTTTGGCGTCATCCGTAACATACACCGCCCCGCTCTGGGCGTCGACCGTGAGACCGGACCCGTTCGTGACATCACCCGCGCCGAAGCGCTGTACGAGTGTGCCCGTTTCGACGAATGCCGCGACGCTCGTCCCATTGTCTATGTACGCTTCGTCGCCGTCGGTCGCAACGCCGGTGCTGTTTTCGTGATCGAAGGCGCCGAATCGCAGGCTCAGTGTGGGTTCGGGCAGTTCTTCTTCTTCTCCTTCTTCTTCTTCTATTGCTTCGCCCGCTTCGGCGACCTTCATCTCGCCGACCAAGTCCTGCATCCCCACGTTGTGCTTTACGGTTTCTTCGTTTTCTTCGGCTTCATAGCTTTCTTCGATCGCGTAGTCTATGTCGAGGTAGTCTTGGGCATTGATTGCGAGACCCCGCCGAAGGCCTACAGCTCGAGTCTTTTCCACCTCCTGCCCGTCAACCGATTCTTCGACGACTTCTGGCCCTTCGCGTAGGGCATTCTCCGATTCGGTGAGTTCCAGCCGTTCGACCGCCTTGTTCTTCTGGGCGTCCGTGAACCGCTCGAGCATTGGCTCTTCTTGCGCTTCTTCGCTGTCGCTGGGTACGATGCTGGCGTCGACCCACAGGCTGCCGTGATCGTCCACGGCGACGCCAAACACGTGCTCGGCTTCGCCGAATTCGTTCGTGATCGTCCATTTGTCGAGTTCTTCGCCGCTCGGGCTGAACTTCACAACGTGGTTGCCCCACGCGACATAGACGTCACCGGCGGACGGGTCGACGGCCTTGTCCGTGGTCGAGTTGTCGACCGCGACCGCTTCCGCCGGCTTCGACGTCGACGGGAACACGGACAGCAGCGTGCACGACGAGGCGGCTTCGAGTTCTGCCGCGGTGACCGGACAGCGAAAGCGCTTGACCCGTTTCGCGCCATGGTCGGCGACATACACTTCCCCGGTGGCTTCGTCGACCGCGACGCCGACGGGTTCGGTGAGTTCGTTTTCGCCGAAGCTGAATCCGAATTCGTGGCCGCGTTCGTCGAAGGCGTACGCCGGGGCGGCGAGGGCTAGCGCCCCCACCGCGGCAAGCGTCAGCACGATCACACTCGCGAGTCGCGAGCGTTCCCGCATGCCGGCTCTGATCTTTGCTCGCAACTCTCTCTCCGTAGACCCTGCATCTCTCCCTGCTGGAGCAGAAGGATACATGAGTGGCGGGGCGTGTCAAGCGCCAACCAACACGTGTTGAGGCCGAGATCTGCGGCCCACGCCCGCAGCGATAGATCGGAATGCCGTCGTCTAGTCGTCGCTACGCGCGGCGCTGCGTGGGATCCATGAGACCCACGCACGTGCCCGTGCCCATGGTTCGCAGCGCCTCCCGCAATCATCCTGGCCATGCAGCCAAGGCATTCCACCTCATTTGATCACTGCCAACGCGTCCTTGTTGGTGTCCACGCTTTCGGTCCTCGATTCTTCCGGGAACGGGCCAAGCCATTCTTTGCCGCCATCGATCGACACTTCCACGAGGAGGTTTTCTTCACCCGAGAACCTGGCGTCCGTTTTGAGGCTGTATTCGCCTGCTGCCGGACTTGTGATCACGCCGATGATGAAGCCATGGCGGCGCTCCAGAAGGCCTTCGCAGTCCCATTCGGCCTGGTAGCCGTCGACGCCGGATTTCGAGACGAACTCGGTTGCCGCCTTCCCTTCCTTTTCGACGAGTTTCGTTTCGAGCTTGGCCGTCACGATCGTGCCGGCTTTTTTGCCAGTCTCGCCTGCGCTCGAGCACTTTTTGCCTTCGGTTTCACATTTTTCGAACGTGACCTGGTCTTCGCCGGCGGTCGCACTCGTGATCTTGCCTTTGTCTTTGCTCTTTTCGCAGAGGTATTTGCCGCCGAGGTCGGGTTGCGAGAACAGCGCTTCGCCCGTCTTCGATGAATACGTCACACCGACGGCTGAGCCCTTTTCGTAGTCGCCTTTGCCTTCGGGCGCTTCTGTAGTGCACGTTGAGTTCGAGTATTTGCCTGTTTCTTTCACTTTGCCTGTTTTTTTTACTTTCCGGCAGGCACTGTATTCCGGCGCCGCCCACGCGGCGCTCGCTAGCACCGCGCTCATCACGCACGCGGCGAGAATGCAAAGCCCCACAATCCTGATGCGTCTCATCTCGCTGCTCCCTTCCGTCCCTGTCCTGACTTCCAGTGGTTCCCCCCGAAAAAATGCGGCGAGCCCGGGGCCGTCGGGGCCCCGGGCTCGCTTTGCTTCCGACTGGACCAGCCCACCCGAATCAGTTGCGCTCAGGCTAGCTGATCAAGCTGCGCGTGCTGTCAGGTGGCAAGCGCGGATTTGTTGGTGTCTACGCCTTCAACCTTCTCTTCCGACGGGAACGGGCCAAGGTATTCTTTGCCGCCGTCGATCGAGACTTCGGTCAGAAGGTTTTCTTCGCCCGCGAACTTGACGTCCGTTTTGAGGCT
>DATJTT010000055.1:0-125732 GCA_035503075.1 Solirubrobacteraceae bacterium | reverse complement strand
CCAGATCGTCGGCAGCGGGCGAGCAGGGGTAGGCTCAGCGGCAGGCAAGGCACACTCCTTTCGACGGGTCGTGTGCCTTGCCGCTTCAACCCAGCTCTACATAACTCCTGCCCGCCTGCCCAGAGTTTTCGGACGGTTTCTAAGAGGGAAGCCAGCGTCGGTACTGACGAGACGGCTGCCGCGGCACACGGACGAGTGGGCCTCGTCCATTACAAGCGTCTTGAGCACCCGAGCGTACACGCTCACTCGCATCGCGTAAAGAGACACTCTTTGACGATGCGCGCGGGGGGTGCCACGCTGAACAGAGAGCGAGTCGTACCACTACCAGCGTGGACCCAACTCAGGGGGTTGGGTCAGACGACTTCATCACTTTGCCGCCAGCATACCCAGTGCGTCCACGACGAGCCTGCACGTGTTCAAGGAAGAAAATGACTTTATCCCAGGTCGAAGCGTGGTCAATGCGCGCTCCCGTACGTATTCGCCTTGCTGCGGTTAGGGCGGCTTCGAGGTCGGGCTTATTCAACAAGCGTCTAGCCCGTCGCCCGACGAAGTCATTGCGACCCTCCAGAAATGCCTCAAAATCGTTCTTCCAGTGACCTCGCCGTCGGCCGAACAAGAGGTCGAAGTTCACTCTCACCATAGGGCATTCGGATCCGGCGACCTGAGCCCGGCAATCGTAGTGTCTGCTGTAGCGGGCTCGCGTGGCAGCCGCAAGAGCTCGTACCCGACACGGCCCGCTTCGATGGCATCACGGACGCGCCGCTCGCGCTTGCTTAGACTCGCTCTCCCAGTCTTGACCTCAACAAAGACTACGCGCCGTACGTCCGTGTCTTCAGTCTCGTTGAGGCCGTCGAACACGACGAAGTCGAGCGGGTTCCCGAGGAAGATCGCATCGCGCGGGTTGAACCGCTGCAAGAACTCGGGGAACAGCGGCGCGAGATGCTCCTGCACCTTACCGCTCACAACAGACCGACTTCGCGACACGGCATCCGCTCGTGCCTCCGTGAGATCAGCATCTGTGTGCTTGTAGCGCGCCCGATAGGAGACTCCGGTCACGGCTAGCCAGACGATGATCCCGACCGCCACCACGAGTGCGACTGCTAGGAGTGGAGTTACCATGATCGCGCGTCCAGCCTACGCTCCGCAGCGACATCCAACTGCGCTCTGTTATCTGCGAGAAGCATGGAGCAGGCATCGGCATCCCCGTCGCATCACTAAACGGCTTGGTGAAATATACGCTTGCTGTTTACAACAGTTCGAGTGGCGCTATTCGTCCGAAGCGGCTACGCGATCGGCGCGGACGCTGGCAACCGCTCGCCAACGCAGAGCAAGCACCGCCGCCCCGCAATTGGCGACAAGCAGGCGTTTCGGGGCTCACGGGCTGAGACCCGCATTCATGCTCGCGCGTGCATCGGAGCCGCGAACAGATTCGTGACCGCATGTGTCCGTTACCACCAGCGCGACGGGCGGTGCCGGGACTGCTGCCCTCGTACTTGGGGGTTCCGCGTCTTTGGCAAGCGCCCTGCGCGCGGGGCCGGTCGTGGAGCACTCGTCGGCGCTGAGCGCGCTTTCCGCCCAAATCGAGACTCGGGACGCAGTCAGGTTGGATCTAGCGGTGCACCGCGCCACTCGGGCTGAGACAGGAATCGTCAGCGCTCCCGCGGGCCTTAGGGATGCGCTGCGGGGCGCCGAGCGGACACAGGCGCTTTGACCATTGGAGGTTGCGTGCGAGGATCCCAGAATGCTGTCAGGCGACTATCCAGCTGACATGTACGTCATCGCTAAGTGCAGCGCGCGACGACAGGCGGCCGCAGCGATCGTGCTGCTGCCGTTCAGCCTCACCAGTTTCGTCCTCGACGCGCGTGCTTCTCTCAAAGACAGCGGAGGCTTCCTAGGGATTCTAGTTGCTCTCCTCAGCTTCGTCATATTGATACCCCTCACGCTCATCAGGGCGTGGGAGGCGTTCGCGTGCGATCCGCTGGTGATCGAGGGCGACGTGTCCGAGCTTCAAAAGACTCGATTCGGTAGCGACGAGTCAATCGGGCTGTTTTTTCGGCTGACCGAGCGGCGACGACTGCGGATCAAGGTTACGTACACCGCGCGGATCGGACGTCGCGGCTTCGTGACGCCATCCCGGGACGTTGCGACATTCCTTGGTCAATTCGTTGGTCGACTCGGGAACTGGCATCAATCAGAACTCCCAGACCGCTCGCAGGCTCCCGATGTGCTGCTCATGTCGGTGAGTGGCGGCGTCTACCGGGCGGTTACGGAAGGGTCCACGTCCATCCTGCTGTGCACTTCGAGCGGCCACGGTATCGCGATCCTGTCGAAGCGACCAGAGGCAAGCTGGCATTCCTAAATGGACCGGACTCAACACCTTTCGGTGCGTTGCGACGCGCTAATCTCGCGTCTGTGCCCGATCCGATCTGGACCGCGACAGCCGAGTTCGACACGCTGCCGATTCCGGAGCCGCTCGACCGACTGATGAGCACTTACACACGTGTGGGCCGGCGGCAAGTCGGCGCTGGGCGAGCACGAGCGGACCGGCGAGACCACGCGTACGGCCAAGGCGGTGAGGCAGACCCTACGCGTGAGGATCATGGCCGGTTGCCTGAACCAGGGGACACAGCGTGAGGGACGCTTCGGGCGACTGGCGCCTCACGAACGAGGACTTGCTGGGCGGGGAGGGGATCTCATCCGGCGACGAGGCGTTCACGAGGATCTACATCCGCTATGCGGACCCTGTCACTGGCGAGGAAAGCGTCGTTCATGCTGAGAAGAACGTCGAGAACTTGCCGCTGCTCGAGAGAATCGTCCCGCGGCAGCCGCCGGGCGCACCGCTCACGAAGGCTGACGCGCAGGAGCTTGCGGACGAGGCCGCGGCGGTGCTCGCCGGTATTCCGATTAGCCGGTACTGGGTGAGGATCGAAGCCGACCGGCCGCTCGCGTATCGCGACGGCAATATGCGGCCCGCGAGGCTGATCCAGCCGCGCGACAGCGTCGCAATGAGCTTGCACCCCGGTGAGGTGTTCTATGTCTTCGACGTCACCGCAGAGGCAGACGGCACCATGGCCGTGAGCCTCGCCGACGTCGACCTCGACGAGCGCCTTGACGTCGAGGTCAAGCTGATCGCCTTGGAGCACGATTAAGCGGCGGGACACTCCGCGCGGGCGCTAAAGGTGCTCCGTGGATTTCCCACCCGCGTGCATGGTTGTTTCAGGCATAGGGCAGCAGCATCCCAACGATCGCCACGGCGACCGCCCGGACCTGTATCCCCGGTCGCTCAGGCATCTTAGAGCTGGCGCCCACAGTCTCGGAATGCATTGGCGGCGAGCATCTGGCCCGTGCCGATCACAGTCACGGATTGCGCGGAAAGCAGGGCGCGCCCGACGAGCCAGCGAGACGCCCGGGTTGGACGAGCGGCGAGCGCGCCAGTGCCCGCTGGCCGCGCTCCTGCTTTCGATGACGCTCGGCGCGAAACGGCAGCTCTGACGGCCGACCGGCGCCGCTTCCAGCAATGTGACCGCGCGACGAAACACTCAGGAAGCAGGCCAACGTCGCTCTACTGATCCGCAGACTCGCCCTGGTTCAATAGCTGCGCCTCGACCCGCTCGGCAGTCTCTGCGACATGGCTGGTGAGGCGGTCACGCGCCTCGAGCAGACCTGGCAACTGGGTGGCGAGATCGCGCGGTAGCTCGTCGGCGATGTCAACGTGAGGATCGGTTTGCCAGTCGGCGACGGCGATTGGCGCGCCACTGCGGTGCAGCGCGAACTTGGCGACGGTCCTGTTGTGGCTGGTGCAGAGAATCAGGCCGATGCTCTCGCCGTCGTCAGGGTGGCGTAGTTGGGTGTCCACGGCGTTGAGGTAGAGCCCCATCTTGCCGGCGAACTCGGCCTTGAACTCCCCGATCTTGAGGTCGATGACGACGAAGCGCCGCAGCCTGTGGTGGTAGAAGAGCAGATCCACGAAGAACTCTCGGTCGCCGATCTCAAGCGGTTGCTGGCGGCCGTAGTAGGCGAAGCCGACGCCGAGCTCACGAAGGAAATGTGGGATCTCGCGCACGAGCGCGTCTTCGAGTTGGCGCTCCTTGGCGTTCTCCGCGAGGTCGATGAAGTCAAGGACATAGGGGTCCTTTGTCACCGCGAGCGCCGCGCGGCCCTCTATCTCGCCGAGTGTGGCGGCGTAGTTGGCCGTCGCTGCGCCGGCCCGGAGGTGCAGCTTGAGGTCGATCTGGCCGCGGAGCTGACGGACCGCCCAGCGGTTCTCGACGGCCTTGGCCGCGTACCATGCGTAGAGGTCCGGGGCGTCGCCGAACGCATCGAGGAGCACCTGGTGGTGGCTCCAGCCGATTTGTGCAGACAGCGTCTGCACAATTTGCTCATCCGGCCACAGGGCGGCGAACTGGCGCATGTAGAAGAGGTTGCGGCGGGAGAAGCCGCGGCCGAGATCGCCAAGCGCGCGAAGGTCCTGCGCGAGCAGACCGACGACATCGTCGCCCCATGAGTGGCGCTGCTGCTCGGTTAGGATCGCGCGCCCGATAGACCAGTACAGCAAGACGAGCTCGGTGTTGACGGCGCGGGCGGCCCGCTCGCGTGCCGCCGCGGCGCGCTCGACGATCGCGTCGCGCAGCGCGACGTAGTCAGCAGTCGCAGCGATTTGCTGTCCACTGGGCGTCGCCGCCTGAAGAGCGTTGCTGTCGTCGGCGGCCTTCACGCGTTTGGGTGCGTCGCAGGCACTCAGTGGCTGGTGCTGGCGATGGCGACGATGATCGCGGCAATCGCGACGAGCAGGCTGCCCCAGGTGACGATCTCGCCGCCCCAATCCTTCCCAACGGCCAGCCTTGTCCCGAGCAGGACGAGCGCAGCGCCGCCGACGACCGCGCCCGAGATCCCCCACTTGCCGTGCACGACGGCGAGGGACAGAACGAGCGCGACGATAAGCCCGAAGACGATGAGCGCGATTCCGCCGCCGAGTTGAAGCAGCCTGCCGCGGGCGGCAGCCCGACCACGCTCAGTTTCTAGCTCTTCTTGCACGGCCGCGTGTTCGCTTGCGGTCTGTTCGAGGCGCGAGCTTGACTCCTGGCGCTCAGTCTCACGGCTCTCGCGTTCCGCCCGCAGTTCCTGGCGGGTCTGTTCGGCCTCGTCTTCGGCGCGTTGCAGCGCTTTTGCCGCCTCGTCGGCGCGGGCCTGTGCGGCGCGGCGCTCGCTCTCCGCCACGGCGGCCTGCTCGACGCTCGCCGCCACCGCCGCCTCCATCTCCCGGGCCTTCGCGCTGTACGCGGCGGTGACGGCGGCGGCGACCGTCTCCCTGTTCTCCGTGGCCACCGCGTTTTCGATCTCGCGCACCTTCGCGGTGTCCGTGAGCACGGTCAGCGCGAGCTCTGGCGAGGCGTCTTCGAAGTGGTCCATGCGGCCGACGACCTCCTGCACGACCGCGGGGTTCACGGCCGTGCGGTAGCCGACGTACGGCGACGTGAGGAGGTCAACGACGGTCTTGTCGAAGTCGGCAGTGCGCGGCGTCAGCGCGCGAGTGATCTGCACCCAGGCTGAAGGAGAAACACAGAACGGCAGCCCAGGCACGGCGTCGCCGTTCTCGGGCACGCGCACTGCGAAGCGCGGGAGCGCCGCGTCGTACGTCAGGAACCAGTAGCGGGCGTTGGAGACGCGGAGGGTGCCGTCGCCGCGTAGACGCTCGACGAGCAGACGGCACTTCGCGTCGTGTTCGAGCACGATCCACTCCCGCTGATGCGGCCAGCGCTCGCTGTTCAGCAACGAGGAGTAGTCGCGAACGCGCTCCTCCTGCTGGTCCACAGCCGTGCAGCCCTCGTCGAACTGCTTGATGCCATATCGCTCGAGCTCAGACTCGAAGTGCTCGAGCCGGTCGAACACATCTTTCGGCTGCGTCTTGCTCTGGTTGTAAGCCTGCCAGTACAGGCGGTTGAAGCCTTTGTCGCCGCTCGTCCGCAGCATCGTCTCGGCGAGCTCGGGGCGGATGAAGGCCTTCTGGTCTTCGATCTCGCGTCGGGACCGCGCGATGCTCGTCCTCAGCTCGTCCATCGTCCACGGCGTGACAGCGAACTCGATCCCGAGGTCGCGGCTCATCTGCACGAGCCGGCGCGCCGAGTACACCTCCTCGGGCGGTGCGCCCCCGAGGACCGCGTACAGGAAGTTGGTGTCGAGGTACATCCGGTGGCCGGTGAGCTGCTCGGTCACGAGCTTCTTCGCCGTCGGGTCGATCGTCAGCACCGTCATGTAGAAGCTGATGTTCAGCAGGCTGGCGAGGAAGCGACGCTGCTCGGGCGTCGGCTGGCGGATGAAGCGGGGAAGCGCCTGCTCGCGCAGCGCCGTAAGGCGCTCGCTGCGCTCGGGAAGGGAGTCGAAGCCCCGTGCCTCTACGTCGTCGAAGAAGCGCCGGGCACGGTTGTCCTCCGGGTAGAGCATCAGCGCGGCGTCGGCGCCGTGCCGGCCGATGATCTGGTGCAGCCAGTCGCGCAGGTCTGAGCGCAGATCCTCGAGCTCCTCCGTGCTCAGGTCCGGCTGGATCCTGAGCACATCGAGTTCCCAGTCCTGCAATGCGCGCGCTTCGGTGTCCTGCCACTCGGTCGCCCGCCGCTCGAGCGTCACGATCAGGTCCGCGGACAGCCTGATGCTCTTGCCGCGCCGCTCGGCCTGACCGCTCTCGACGAGCGCATCCACGATCGGTTTCAGCTCCTCGATCTCGACCTCGAGGCCCCAGCAGTCGGCGAACGCCTTCCGGCACTCGAACAAGGAGCTGAGCTCGCCGCCTTCGATCGCGGCTACGGCGAGCACGAGGTCGTGCAACACAGCGCGCAAGTCCAGGCCGCCACGCTCGAACGGCCGGTACTGCGCGAGCCGGCGGACGTCACCGACGACGGTGAGCTTCGACGAAGTGGCGCTCATGCTGCAACCTCCTGCCTACGACGATCGCGGATGGCGGCCACAGCACGGAGGGGTCAACCACCGACCGCCTCGGCACAGTCAAGCAAAGCCCAAGGACGTGACCTTGGGCCCGCCAGGCGGGGGTGACTAAGCCCCGCCTGGCGGGGCGAGCGATTCGTCGACAGCGACAAACACCTATCCGACGGTCCGGATAGCTCCCATGGACTACGAGACTCCGGCGCCGCGGAGGTAGGATGATCGTGCCTTGCCGACGTAGCTCAGCTGGCCAGAGCGCTGCTCTCGTAAAGCAGAGGTCCCGGGTTCGACTCCCGGCGTCGGCTCTCGATTT
This sequence comes from Solirubrobacteraceae bacterium, assembly GCA_035503075.1. GTDB lineage: Bacteria > Actinomycetota > Thermoleophilia > Solirubrobacterales > Solirubrobacteraceae > Palsa-744. The sequence goes on along the minus strand of DATJTT010000055.1, from coordinate 118,483 downwards.
TATGCCACCGCGGCTCTCGATTTATGCCGCTGCGGTACCCGACGGGCCGTGTATTGTTTGTCCTCGGTTGTCCTAGCTTTTCCTCCAATCGAAGGGGCCACCTATCGAGTTAGCAAGCCAAAAACGGCTCTAACTCGCCGATTTTTCGCCCCTTCAGCCGATCCGTTACGAGTGAAGTGCTCTACCAGCTGAGCTACGTCGGCGCGGGCGGGCCCCATGCTAGCGCCGCCCCGTTCGCCGGCGAGACGTCACGCTCGCCGCCGGCCGCCCCCTGCGAGGCCGCTCCGGGCTCGGCGCGCAAAGGCGCGTCCGCGGCGCGACCCAGCTCGGCGAGCTGCGCGAGCAGCGACTCCCCGTGGCGCTCGCACAGCGCCGGCCCGATGCCCCTGATCCGCAGCAGCTCCGCCGTCGTGCCCGGCCGCCGGCGCAGCGCCTCCTCGAGCACCGCGTTCGTCGCGACCGTGTACGCCGGCTTGCCCTGCGCCTCGCGCATCCGCCACGCCTTCAGCCGCTCCAGCTGGCCCTCGTCGACCGGCTCGCCCGTCGCGTCCGCCGCGCGCGCGACGCCGTCCGCCCGCCGGGGACGCCGTCCGCCCGCCGGGGTCTCCCGCGCGCGCAGCGCGAGGCCCTCGTCCGGGTCGCACACGTCGCAGCACCGTCCCGTCGGCGCTCCCGCGGCGCGGTCGCCGAAATGGTCGAGGATCTGGCGGCGACGGCACGTCTGCCCGTCCGCGCTGTAGCGCTCGATCGAGCGGTAGGACTCCCACGCGCGGTCCTTCGCCGCCTTGATAGCCGCGTACGCCTTGCGCGGGCTGCCGCGGCCCGTCAGCGTCACCAGCAGCCCCTCGTGCCCCCCCGGCTCGAGCTGTACCGCGCCCGCGCGCTCGGCGATCGACAGCAGCACCCGCTCGCGCTCATCCAGCTCGCCGTGCCCGACGCGCGCCACACCGCCCTCGGCGCGCGCCCGCAGGCGCGCCACGTAGCCGCGCACGTCCTCGACGCTCGTATCGCGATCCTTTATAAACCTGATCAACCTACCCAGGTCCACCCTCGCCGCCAGCAGCAGCGCGCGCGCCGGCTCGCCGTCGCGTCCCGCCCGCCCGGCCTCCTGGTAGTACGCCTCGAGGCTCGTCGGCAGCGCCCAGTGCGCGACCGTGCGCACGTTCGCCTTGTCCACGCCCATCCCGAACGCGTTCGTCGCCACCACCACCTGCGCCTCGCCGTCCATGAACGCCGCCTGGCTCGCGCGGCGCGCGTCCGCGCTCATGCCCGCGTGATACGTCACCGCCGCGATCGCGCGCTCGCGCAGCGCGCCCGCCAGCTCCTCGGTGTCCCTGCGCGTGCCGCAGTACACGATCGCCGGCAGCGCCTCGCGCTCGCCGCCGCCCGCGAGCGCGTGCGCGAGCGCCGCGTGCTTGCGCGCGACCGCGCCCTTGCCCTCGACGCTCACCACGTCGAACGTCACGTTCGGGCGGTCGAAGCCCGAGCGGATCGACACCCAGTCGCACAGCCCCAGCCGCTGCGCGATCTCCTGCGCCACCCGCGGCGTCGCCGTCGCCGTCGCAGCCATCACCGGCGGGCGCGCCGCCTGCGAGCCCGGCTCGCCCGCGCCCGCGCCCGCGCCCGCTGCGCGCGCGGCGTGGCCGTAGCCTAGCGAGGAGATCGCCTCGTGCAGGCGCAGGTAGTCCGGGCGGAAGTCATGGCCCCACTCGGCCACGCAATGCGCCTCGTCCACCACGAACAGCGACACCCGCCTGCGCGCGAGCGCGCGCCTGAACGCGCCCGACGCGAACCGCTCGGGCGCCGCGAGCACCAGCTGCGTCGTCCCCTCCTCCAGCTCCCGCAGCGCCTGCGCGTTGTGGCCCTCGTCCATGCCCGACGCCAGCATGCTCGCGCGCACGCCCGTGTGCTCGAGCCTGCGCCGCTGATCGCTCATCAGCGCGATCAGCGGGCTGACCACCACCACCAGGCCGCGCTCGCTCCCTGCGGGCTCCAGCTCGCTCGCGAGCGCCGGCAGCTGGTAGCACAGCGACTTGCCGCCGCCCGTCGGCATCACCACCAGGCTGTCGCGACCGTCGAGCGCCGCCTGCACCGCCTCGCGCTGGCCCGCGCGAAAGGCATCCAGGCCGAAGCGCGCCAGCAGCGCCTCCGGCGTCGCCCGCGACGCCTCGCGCCCGGGCGACGCGTAGCGGTCGGGCGACGCCTCGCGCCCGGGCGACGCGCGGCGGTCGGGCGACGCCTCGCGCTCGGGCGATCCGTCGTGCTCGGGGAGGGCGGCGGTGGGCGTGGGCACGCTCGAAAAGCTAGCCCGCGCCCCGGCTGGGACCGCGCGGCTCCCACACGACCTGCGCGCCGCGCGCGGGCACGAGCGTGATCGCGCGCCTGCGGATGCGCTCGCCGCGGCCTCGCGCGCGCCCGTCCGGCGCGCGCGGCGTCAGCTCGCGCAGGATCGTGCGCAGGATCACCTTCATCTCCAGCTGCGCGAACGACGCGCCGATGCAGCGGCGGATGCCGCCGCCGAACGGGATCCACGAGAACGTCTCCGGCGCCGCCTCCACGAAGCGCTCCGGGCGGAACTCGCGCGGGTCCTCGTACACGCGCGCGCTGCGGTTGGTCAGGTAGATCGACAGCGCCACGCGCGTGCCCGCCGGCAGCGTGTAGCCGCCCACGTCCAGCTCGGCTGCCAGCATGCGCATCACGATCGGCACCACCGGGCGCACGCGCAGCGTCTCGTTGACCACCGCCGTCAGGTAGTCCTCGCCCGCGCCGCCGCCCGCGCCGCCGCCGCCGGCCACGCCGCCGCCGCCCGCGCCGCCGCCGCCCGCGCCGCCGCCGCCCGCGCCGCGGCCCCCGGGCGCATCGCGGTCGTCGCTCGCGCCGGCCGCGGCCCGCGCGTCGATCTCCGCGTGCACGCGCGCGAGCTTGTCGGGGTGGCGCGCGAGGCGCTCGAGCGCCCACGCGACGGAAGTCGCGGTCGTCTCGTGCCCCGCGAGCAGCAGCGTCACGAGCTCGTCGCGCAGCTCCGCGTCGGTCATCGGCTGCCCGTCCTCGTCGCGCGCGCCGAGCAGCAGCGAGAGGATGTCCGCGCGCGCGCCCACGTCGCTGTCCGCGCGCCTGCGCGCGAGCTCCTCGTAGATCAGCGCGTCCAGGCGATCGAGCGCGCGGCCGATCGCGCCCGGCGGGCGCTCGGCGGTCGGGCGGCCGAGCACCGCGCGCAGGATGACCGGCAGCTGCGGGGGCTCGAACAGCTCGGTGATCGCCCTCTTCAGCGGGCCCATGCGCTCGCCGTCCACGCCGAACACAGCGCGCAGGATCACCTCGAGCGTGATCAGCCGCGTGTGCCGCTGCACGCGCATCGGCGTGCCCAGCGGCCAGCCCGCCATGTCCCTGGCGGTCGCCTCGACGATCACCTGCTCGTACTCGCGCATCCGCTCGCCGTGGAACGGCGGCAGCAGCAGCTTGCGCTGGCGCATGTGCTCGGGTCCGGTGAGCACGAGCACAGAGCTCGGCCCGACTACCGGCGCGACCGGCGAGGTGCGCGTCGCGGACGGCGCGAGCTCGGGTGGGGCGGTCATGACCGTCTTGACCGCTCGCGGGTCGCTGAACATCGCGAACTGCAGCCCGCTCGGCCAGAACGTCAGCGTGAACGCCTCACCGAGCGTGCGCGCGCAGCGATCCATCAGCCACGTCGGCGCGAGCGCCCACGCGAGCGTCTGCGCGAGCGCGGGCATCCGCGGGCTCGGCGGCAGCCGTCGTTCAGCGTCGCTTGGCGGGCTGGCTTCTTGCGCGTGCGTGATCGTCGTTGCCATGGTGGTGATCGAAGACGTTACCGACTGTGTGTTTGACGCTGTGCTCGGCGTGGCTGACCGCGTGCCTGACCCCCGGCGAGACCGCGTACGCGATCAGGATCGCCGCGATCCCCACCGCGGCGATCACGAGCGCGAGGCGCGCGCGCCTGCGCTCGCCCCCCGGAGAGGCCGGGCGCACGCTGAATGGTGAGATCGCCATGCTCGAACAGAACCTAGCGCCCGCCACGACCGCGCACCGCGGGCATCCGCTCGCGCGCCGCGACCAGCCGCTGTGCGTGCGCGTGCGCGTGCGGGCCGCGCCGCCGCGCCCTCGTCTCGCGCCCGCGCGCGTTGTGCTCGAGCAAGGCCTGCGCGACGCGCGCGTGCGCGGCCAGGATCTGCTCGTCGCTCAGCCGCGGCTCGAGCCTCGCGAGGTAGCCGACGAGCATCCGCGCGGGCACCACGCGCACGCCCCTGCGGCGCGCCAGCGGGCGGTCCACCCACGCGCGGCTGTACACGACCAGCGGCTCGACCTCGATGCCGGTCACGCGTTCGATCGCGCGCCGCTGCGCGTGCGCCTGGCTGAGCGTCCGGCCGTGCACGCGCGCCACGCGCACCGGCCCCGGATGGCTCTTGGTCTCGATCGTCAGGATGCCCGCGGGCCCGATCAGGATGTGATCGACGTTGCCCCGTCCGAGGCTCGCGTCGTGGATCACCAGCCAGCCCTGTGCGCGCATCTCGTCGAGCAGCGCGCCCACCTGCTCCTCGCCCGTAGCGCCGCGGTCGCGGCGCTCGACCAGCGGCATCACATAGCGCGAGATCACGAACATGCTCGCGAGCAGCGCCACCTCCGAGGCGAGGAACCAGCCGCTGTGCAGCCCCAGGGTCCTGCCGAGCAGCGCGCTCGCCACCGCCAGCACGCCGAGCGTCACGAGCGTGCGCACGCGCAGGCGCGTGACCGCCGCGCGCGCATACTGTCCGGCGCTGCGAGCACTCGGGTCCGTGTCGACTACCAGCATCTCGCTGTCCTCTCTGGGAAGTGCGGTCGGGAGCGGTCCCGTGGGTTGCGGGCCGTCCCATGTGTTCATCGGCCCGATCGCGTGCGCGCCTTGAGCCCTGGCCGCGCGCGCGCGGGCTGCGCGCGCGGCAGCGCGCGCCCGCCGCCCCCCCCCGCCGCGCCGCCCCCCCGCGCGACCGCGCCGCGCCCCGCGCGACCGCGTCGCTTGCAACGAGCACGCGCGCGTTGAGCGGCCCGGAGAAGCGTGGAGCGCGACCCCTGAATCTAAAGCAGCGATCCCGGCCGGTCGAAGCGAAATCACCAGCAAATGAAGCCGATTTCGCCCCGGCGGGAAGCCCCGGCGCGAAGCCCCGCCGATCCCCGCACGAGCCGCCCAGGCAAACGATGACGGACCAGTCACTCACCTCCGATCCACTTGAAATCTGCCTGATCCTGAGGGCGCACGCGGAGCAGCTGTGGCTGACGTCCGAGGTGCTGCCGATCGTGCGCCAGCTGGAGCTGCGCGCGCGCATGCCCGAGGACGAGGTGGGCGCGGCGCTCGCGTACCTGGAGGTGCTGTGGCTCGACGCGTGCCAGCGCGCGGTCGAGACAGAAAGCGCGCGTGCGGCGCTCGATCTCGAGCACGCGCGGCGCGACCGCGTGCTGTGCGAGAAGGCCCGTCGCTACCACGCGGCGGTACGCCGCCTGCGCTGCGCGCTGCGGCCGCGGGTGGCGGCGCTGACGGGCCTGTCGCGTGCGGCGCCGGCGCGCCGGCGGATCAGCGACCGGCACGCCGGCTGCTGAGACGATCGCGTACGCTGCGCAGCCCGTGGCGCTCGCCTTCGACCTGCAATCGCACTCGACGCACTCCGACGGCACGCTGCCGGCGCACGAGGTGGTGGAGCGCGCGGCGCAGGCGGGCGTGGAGCTGCTCGCGCTGACCGACCACGACACGGTGAGCGGCGTCTCGGAGGCGCTCGCGGCCGGCGAGCGCGACGGCGTGCGCGTGGTGCGCGCGGTCGAGATCTCCTCGATCGACGACGGCGGCGCGGGCGTCGCGGGCAACGCGCCGGTGGCGCGCGAACTGCACATCCTGGGCTACGACGTCGATCACACGAGCGCGTCGATGACCGCGGCGCTGGCGGAGTTCCTGGCCGACCGCGAGCGGCGCACGCTGCGCATGCGCGACGCGCTGCGCGAGGTGGGCTTCGACCTGGACGAAGCGGAGATCCGGACGCGCATCGCGGAGGGCAAACCGATCGGGCGCCCGCACCTGGCGGGCGCGGTGCTGCGCGCGCCGGCCAACGCACAGCGCCTGCGCACGGAGGGCATCGACGACGTGGGCTCGCTGATCCGCGCGTACCTGATCGACGGCAAGCCGGCGTTCCGCCTGCGCGAGACGCCGACGGTCGCGCAGGCGATCGAGGCGATCCACGGGGCGGGCGGCGTGGCCGTGTGGGCGCACCCGTTCTGGGACGTCTCAGACGACGGCGAAGTGCTGGACGCGATCGAGCGCTTCCACGCACACGGCGTCGACGGCGTGGAGGCGTTCTACATCACGCACACGCGCGCCAACACACAGCTGCTCGTCGGGCGCTGCACCGAGCTAGACCTGCTGAGCACCGGCTCGGCCGACTTCCACGGGCCCGAGAACCGCCAGTTCTCGAAGTTCATGGCGTTCGACACGTACGGCTTTCAGCCGAACCTCGGGCCGATCGCCTGACGGTCGGGCCGGTCGCGCGACGGTCGGGCCGGTCGCGTGACGGTCGGGCCGGTCGCCTGAGGGTCGGGCCGGTCGCGCGACGGTCGGGCCGGTCGCGTGACGGCGATCGCGAACGACCGTTTTTAGAGAGGCCGCCTTGCGGCGGCGGGGGCGAGCGTTCGGGGTGGCCGCACTCGGCGGGTCAGGAGACGAGCGCGCCGCGGCCGCGCGACTCGCCGCCCGCGGCGAGCAGGTCCTGCAAGCGGTACGCGAGCGCCTCGAGCGCGAGCTCCTCGGAGACGTTCGCGGACAGGCTGAGGCGCGTGTCCGCGACGAGCTCGACGGCGCGGCGCAGCGCGAGCGGGTCGCGCCCGGCGGCGTCCTCGCGCAGCCGCTCGGCGCGATCGACCGCGTAGATCAGATCGGGTGCGCCTTCGCGCACGCACAGCACGTCGCGCAGCCACAGCTCGGCGAGGCCGAGCGCGAGGTCCAGCGCTTGGGTGCGCGCCCGCCGTTCCAGGCGACGCTGCACCTCGGCGCCTTCGCGTTCGTGGCGTTTGCGCTCCTTGCTGGGCAGCAGCTCGAGCGCCTCGCGTATGCGCTCCATCGCCCGCTCGCCCGCGCTGACGCCCGCCGTGCGCGCCGCCTCGAGCATCCCCAGCCACGGACGCGTGGCCGCCGCTCCAGCAAGCGCGCCCCGCGCGAGCTCCTCGGCGCGCGCGCGCAGCGCCTCGCCCTGCGCGCTCGCCAGGCGCGCCGCCAGGGACGCGTCGCCGAGCGCCAGGCGCGCGCAGGCGCGCGCCTGGCCCTCGCCGGCGCCGTCGAGGCTCCGCGCGATCGCATCGGCCGGCAGCGGGTCGAAGCGCACGGCCTGGCAGCGCGAGGCGATGGTCGCGAGCACGTCCTCGCGGCGGTCGGCGAGCAGCAGCAGGTGGGTGAACTCGGGCGGTTCCTCGAGCGTCTTGAGCAGGCGGTTGGCGGCCTGGTCGTTCATCGTGTCGGCGCCCTCGATCACGAACACGCGCCGGCGCGACTCGAACGGCGTGCGCGTGGCGGCCGCGACGACCGGCTCCTCGATGTCCGCGACGAGCATTTCGGCGGCGCCCGAAGGGCGCACCCACGTGAGGTCCGGGTGGCTGTCGCGCGCGACCCGCTCGGCGACCGTGGCGGGGTTGCGCGCGCCGTCGATGAGCAGCGCGGCGGCGAACGCGCGCGCTACCCCGCGCTTGCCCGTCCCGGCGGGGCCGTGGAACAGGTACGCGTGCGATGGTCTGGCGCCGGGCGCGAGCGCGGGCATGAGGACCGCGCGCGCGTGCGCGTGGGCGTCGATCCCGGGCAGCCCGTCGCCGCCGGGCGGCCGGCCGGCGGCGGGCGCGGCGGCGAGGTCGCCCTCGAGATCGGCGGCTGCGGGCGGCCCGGGCATGTGCGCATGCTAGAGGCGGCGTCTGAGCTCGTGCATGCACCACAGCAGGACCGCCACGACGAGCACCAGGATGATCACTTCACGCGCGGCCAGGAGAATGCCTTCACGCGCGACCATGCCGCCTCCTTGGAAAACCAGGTCCGAGCGTAGCGCGGCGAGCGTGGAAGCGCAGCGCGCCGACGGCGAGCGTGAGAGCGCCCTGCCCTGGGAAACACGGGGTGCGGGCCGGCGCAGCCGCGCTGGTGCGGGCCGGCGCGTGCCGGCGCATGTACCGTCAACGCGTGGCGCGCGGGAGGCTGATCACGATCGAGGGGCTGGACGGCGCGGGCAAGTCGACGCTCGCGGCGGCGCTCGCGCGCGAGCTGAAGGCGCGGGGCGCGCGCGTGGAGCTGCTGCGCGAGCCGGGCGGCGTGGAGGTGTCCGAGCGGCTGCGCGCGCTCGTCAAGGACCCGGCGCTCGCGATGCTGGCGCGGACCGAGGCGCTGCTTTACGCGGCCGCGCGAGCGCAGCTCGTCGAGGAGCGCGTGCGCCCGCTGCTGGATGAGGGCACGGTCGTGCTGCTCGATCGCTTCGTGGACTCCTCGCTCGCATACCAGGGAGCGGGGCGCGCGCTGGGAGTCGAGCAGGTGCGCGCGATCAACCGCTTCGCGACCGGCGGGCTGCAAGCGGATCGCACGCTGCTGCTGCGCGTCGACCCGGCCGTCGGGCGCTCGCGCCGGCGCGGGCGGGCGCTCGACCCCGATCGGTTGGAGCGCGAGAGCGAGGAGTTCTTCGCGCGCGTGGCCGGCGCCTACGAGCAGCTCGCGCGCGAGGAGCCCGAGCGAATCCGCGTGCTCGACGGGGAGCGGACGCCCGAGCGGGTGCTGGGCGACGCGCTGGATGAGCTGGCGGACCTGCTATGAGCTTCGCCGTGGCCCAGCCGACCACGACGCTCTCGACGCTCACCCTGCGCGGCACCCCGGCGGCCACGCACGCGCACCACGCGACGCACGTCTCGGGCGAGGCGATAGCACTCGCGGCGGTCGGCGCGGTGATCTTGCTCGTGTGCCTCGCGTGGGCGCTCGCCCGCGCGCTCGCGTTCGAGCCGCGCTGGACGCTCTCGCTGCGCCACGCGCTCGCCGAGGCGAGCTTTCGCACGGCCGCGACGTGGGCGGAATTCGGCGATTGGGCGCGGCTGGGGCGGTAGCCGCGCGCGGCACGCGCAAAGCGCCCGCTCGCAGCGCGAAATTTTCGTTGCAGCGCGTCGGCGCCGACGGCCGCCGAGCGGCGGGCGCGTATCACGTCGGGGCGCCGGCGAAACGGCGCACACGACCGAGAAAAGCCTGATTTTGCAAGGCATTTCGGCCACCGTCTGGGCCGCCGGATTAGTAGAATGGGAGTACCTCTGCGGGCCCTCGAAGCGCGCGGTTCCGTCCGCCACGAGCGCGACGATGCTTGGCCCCGATAACAGCGTCGAATGGCCGCCGGCAACGCGGCGCGGCAGAGGAGGAAGGCCCGATGAACCCGCTTTCGCACCCCACGATCTCCGAGCACGCAACCACCGGCAGCGCGCTGTCGATCGAGCGCTTCTTCACCAAGCCCGGCGTGCACCCATTTGAGGCCGTCGAGTGGGAGCTGCGCGACGCGCGGATCGGGCACGGCGACCGCGTCGCCTTCGAGCAGCGGGGCGTCGAGTTCCCGAAGGCGTGGTCGCAGAACGCTACGAACATCGTCGCCCAGAAGTACTTCCGCGGACAGCTCGGCTCGCCCGAGCGCGAGAGCTCGGTCAAGGAGATGATCGGCCGCGTCGCCGGCACGATCACGGGCTGGGGCCGCTCCGGCGGCTACTTCGCGGGCGAGGATGACGCCACGGCGTTCAACCACGAGCTGACGCACATCCTGCTGCACCAGATGGCCGCGTTCAACTCGCCGGTGTGGTTCAACGTGGGCTGGCACCCGGTCGGGGATCCCAAGAATCAGGCGAGTGCATGCTTTATCCTCTCGGTCGAGGACACGATGGAGTCGATCCTCGAGTGGAACACCAAGGAGGGGATGATCTTCCGCGGCGGCTCCGGCTCGGGCATCAACCTGTCGAAGATCCGCGGCTCGATGGAGCCTTTGAGCCGGGGGGGCACGGCGTCAGGGCCGGTGTCGTTCATGCGCGGCGCGGACTCGTGGGCCGGCTCGATCAAGTCGGGGGGTGGCACTCGTCGCGCGGCCAAGATGGTCGTGCTCGATGTCGACCACCCCGACATCCGGGAGTTCATCTGGTGCAAGGCCAAGGAGGAGGACAAGGCGGCGGCGCTGCGCGACGCCGGCTTCGACATGTCGATCGACGGCGAGGGCTTCTTTTCGATCCAGTACCAGAACGCGAACAACTCGGTACGCGTGACCGACGAGTTCATGCGCGCCGTCGAGGAGGACCGCGAGTGGCGGCTGATCGCCCGCGCAACGGGAGAGCCGATCGGAGATCCGATCCCAGCGCGCGAGCTGATGCGCGAGATCGCCGAGGCGGCCTGGCGATGTGCGGATCCGGGAGTGCAGTACGACACGACGATCAACCAGTGGCACACCTCGCCCAACAGCGGGCGCATCAACGCGTCGAACCCGTGCTGCTTCGTCGGTGAGACCGCGGTAAAAACCACCGTCGGCGACTGGACCTTCGACGAGCTGTGGCAGATGTCGGCGGGCGGCGAGCAGCTGCCGCATGTCGAGACGCTCGATCTCAGGACGAACGAACGAGTGGTGCGTGAGATTGAGAAGGTCTGGATCGCCGGCATGGCGGAACGGCTGACGACCGTCGTGCTCGCTGACGGAACAGCTCTGCGTTGCACACCTCAGCACCGGTTCCTGTTGGCATCCGGGACCTGGTGTGAAGCCGACGCGCTCAGCCCGGGGGCGCAGCTACAAGCCACTGCGGACCTGCCGGATCACCGTTCGCCCTGTCTCGTCAAGACCCTCACGACGCTTACTGTGAGGGAAGCGATCACCCACGACCTTTTGCAGGCCGTTCCGGTATTTGATCTTGAGGTCGCGGGGACGCATAACTTCGTTCTCACCTGCATTGAGGACGGATTTGGTGTGGTTGTGCACAACAGCGAGTACATGCACGTCGACAACTCCGCGTGCAACCTCGCATCGCTGAACCTGATGAAGTTCCGCAGCGCCGACGGGACGCTGGACGTGCGCTCCTTCGAGCACACGGTCGACGTCATGCTGCTCGCGCAGGAGATCATCGTCGGGCCGTCGAGCTATCCGACGGAGGAGATCGCCGGCAACGCGCGCGCGTTCCGCCAGCTGGGGCTCGGCTATGCCAACCTCGGCGCGTACCTGATGAGCGACGGTATGCCGTATGACTCCGACGAGGGTCGGGGCACCGCCGCTGCGATCACGGCGCTGATGACCGGCAGGGCGTACCGCCGCTCTGCGGAGGTCGCCGGTGCGCTCGGCCCTTACGACCGTTACGCGGAGAACCGCGAGGCGCACAACGCGGTGATGCGCATGCATCGCGATGCGTCCTGCGCGATTCCCGACGCCGCCTGCCCGGACGCGGAGCTGCTCACAGCCTCCCGGCGCTCGTGGGAGCAGGCCGTCGAGCTCGGCGAGCTTCACGGCTATCGCAACGCGCAGGCGACGGTGCTCGCGCCGACGGGCACGATCTCGTTCCTGATGGACTGCGACACGACCGGGGTGGAGCCGGACTTCTCGCTGGTCAAGTTCAAGGAGCTCGTCGGCGGCGGGCAGATGACGATCGTCAACAAAACCGTGCCGCTGGCATTGCAGACGCTCGGCTACACCGAGCAGCAGGTCGAGCAGATCGAGGCGCACCTGGCCGAGCACGGCACGATCGTCGGCGCGCCCGGCCTGGCCGAGGAGCACCTGCCGGTGTTCGACGTGGCGGTCGGCGAGCGCGCGATCTCGCACATGGGCCACCTGAAGATGATGGGCGCCGTGCAGCCGTTCATCTCAGGCGCCATCTCCAAGACCGTCAACCTCCCCCAGGAGGCGACGGTCGAGGACATCGCCGACGCGTATATCCAGGCGTGGCGCCTGGGGATCAAGGCGCTGGCGATCTACCGCGACGGCTCGAAGACCGCGCAGGCGCTGCGCACGGACGCGGGCACACAGCCCGAAGGGCTGGGTCAGGGGGTCAAGGAGCCCGCAGACGTCGACGCGCTCGTCGAGGCGGCCGTGACCAAGGCCCTGGCCGAGGCCGGGCCGCGGCGCAAGCGCATGCCGCGCGAGCGCCAGTCGATCACGCACAAGTTCTCGATCGGCGGCCACGAGGGCTACATCACCGCGGGCATGTACGAGGACGGCTCGGTCGGCGAGATCTTCCTGACCGACATCGGCAAGGAGGGCTCGACCCTGCGCGGGATGATGAACTCGTTCGCGACGGCGATCTCGATCGCGCTGCAGTACGGCGTGCCGCTTGAGACGCTCGTGCAGAAGTTCAGCTACATGCGCTTCGAGCCCGAGGGCATCACGGGCAACCCGGAGATCCCGTTCGCGAAGTCGATGCCCGACTACATCATGCGCTGGCTGGCCTCGCGCTTCCTGGACACGGACGCCCAGGAGGAGCTCGGCATCCTCACCCCGGAGGTGCGCGCGCGCAAAGCCGCCCAGGAGGCGGCGCAGGCGGTCAGCTCATCCGACACGGCCGGGCCGGGCAACGGTGAGGTCGACGACTCCGCGAGCCCGGCGCCCCAGGCGTCCGCCGCGCGGCGCACACCGGCGGCGTCCGCGCTCACCGACTCCCCGCCGGTCGTGCCCGCGCGCCTGCAAGGGCTCGACCTCGGGCCCGCGTGCAGCCAGTGCGGCGGGATGATGCAGCGGACGGGCAGCTGCTACACGTGCTCGTCGTGCGGCAACAACACCGGCTGCGGCTGAGCGCAGCCTTCAGCCGGTCGCGGCCCGAGCGCCGTCACCCCGCGAACGGCGAGTTACGGCGCAGCCACTCGGCGAGGAACGGGTCGATGATCTTCCAGCGCTCGCCGCCCGCTTGTTCGACCAGGCCACGGCGCGCGAGCCGCGGCATCGCCTTCTTGGCGGTGGTGTGCGCACCGAGGCCGTAGCGCAGGGCGAGGCCCGTGCTGGTCAGCCCGCCCTGCGGGTGGTCGGCGAGCAGGTACAGCGCCTTGCGTTCCGTCGCCTCGGCCTCCTCGCCGTTGGCGAGCGTCTCCTCGATCACGGCGAAGTCCGCCTGCTGATCGTCCATCAGCTCCTCGAAGGCGTTTTGCACCGCCCCCACCTCTAGCGGCCGGCGCGCACCCTGTCGCCACGTCGCCCACGCCAGCTGCTGGGTGCGCTTCGGGTGAGCCTCGCTGAGGGCCAGCAGATGGTCGACCGCGTGCTCCTCGATCGTGCGCCCGGTGGCTTCGAACTGGAAGGTCAGGAACTCGTGGAACGCGGCTCGCGCAATCCGCGGCAGGCGCGCTTTGAACGCCTGGTTGAAGAGCGGCTCGCGGCTGTTGTTGAGCATCATCTCCAAGTACTCGCGGATCGAGCCGGTGAGCAGCAGCGACACGTTGCCCTTGCCCGCGCCCACGAGCGCCGAGCCGATGATCGCCAGCGGCTCTCCGGGACAGCGGTTCAGGCGCTGGAACTCATCGAAGCAGACGACGACGTGGCTCGCGAGACGCGATATCGCGCGCAGCTGCGCGTGGAGCATCTCCGCGGTTTCCTCGGCCTGGCGCGCGCCACGGCGCACAGTGCCCTTGACGACTTTCAGGTCGAAGCCGATTTCGCGCTCGAGCACCTCGAGCTCGCCCGCGGCCGCGCGCCGCACGGCGCGATCGGGATGCTCGGCCAGCGCATCGCTGACGCACGAGATGAACGCGGGGATGCTCAGCGCCCGCTTCAGATCGACCCTGACCATCGTGAACGGGGGCGCGTCCGCCTCGTGCTCGATCGCCAGCTCGCGCCCGAGCGCGGTCAGGAACGTGGACTTGCCGGTGTCGCGAGCGCCGAAGATCGCGACGTTGGTCTGCGCCTTGAGCATCAGCGCGATCTCGCGCGCAAAGTCGTCCATGCCGACGATCTTCGCCGGATCCTCGAGCGGTCGATCCCACACGAAGGGGTTGAGCGCCATGCTGCGATCATATCGCGAACAGAACTTCGATACTAGTCTATTGGGCTAGCTATTACTAGCGTATTAGGCTAGCGTGAGCCTTTTTACGCAACTACACGCGAGCGACGGCTATCCCATCGCTGCTAGCCTCTTGAGCTAGATAATGCTAGCCTAATAGGCTAGATATCTCGTGTGATGCGCGACCCACGACCGGCTCGCCGAACTGAGCTCAGCGGCGCGCCTGCGGGTGCGAGGCGACGGGTTTCGCACTATCGTCTCCCGATCGCCGACGACGCGCACGCGCTCCCCTCGCCCGAGTCCCCGCTGCAGGGCGGCTGCCTGTGCGGCGCGGTGCGCTTCGAGCTGACCGCGCCCTTCCTGTTCGCCGGCTACTGCCACTGCACGCACTGCCAGCGGCGCACCGGCACCGGCTCCTCGGCCAACGGGCGCGTGCCGCAGGAGGGCTTCCGGCTGCTGCGCGGCGAGGAGCGGCTGCGCGCGTATCAGCCGCCGTCGGGCGTGCCGAAGCTGTTCTGCCGGACGTGCGGCTCGGCGCTGTTCAGCGGCGATCCGTTCAGCGATCCGCAGGTTGCGGTGCGACTGGGAGCGCTCGACCGCGATCCGGGCGTCCGCCCGCAGTTCCGCCAGTTCGTCGACTCGGCCGCGCTCTGGGAGCCGATTCCCGAGGACGGCCTGGAGCGCTTCCCGCGCTCGCGGAGCGAGTCGCTGCCCCGCCGCGAACACAGCGCATGAGCGCCAAGCGCCGGCGCAGCCACGACAGCGAGTGCGGGCCGCCGCACTGCTCGTGCCAGCCCTCGAGCACCGCCTCCATGCGCTCGCGGCTGAGCGCGCGGGCCAGCAGCTCGACCTCGCCGCCGCCGTCCGCGGGGGCTCCGAGGCGCACGAGGTACAGCTCCCCCGTGTCGCGCACCCACGCGGCGCGGTGCAGCGGGCCGTCGACGTGCTCGCGCCACCACAGCCCGACGTCGAGCTCGCGCGAGGGCAGGCGCCGCGCGTCGGCGCCGTAGAACTGATCGAGCGAGCCGTAGCGCTCGCATCGGGCAAGCGCGTCCGCGGCGGTGTCTGGCGGCTTCATCGAACACCCGCTTTCGGGAGAGGGGAGGGTTCGCGTCCAAGCCTCGCGCGCTTGCCTTAACAGGCGGTTACAACGCCCTAAGAATCGGCCACGAGCCGGCGGCCGGGCGCCGGCGGGCGCGGCTCGCGCGCATCACGGTGCATGACGTGCCCGCACCGGACGCGCGACCCGCCACGCACGCCCGACCGCCGGCTTTCGTGCGAGTTTCGAAAGGCGGCCGGGCGCGACGAGCGGTGGGTCAGCCGTTGAGACGCTTCTTCAGCGCGCTCGCGGCGGAGAATTTCGCAGCTTTGGAGGCGGCGATTTTGATCGTCTCGCCCGTCGACGGGTTGCGGCCCTCGCGCGCGGCGCGCTGGCTGACGCTGAACTTGCCGAAGCCGGCAAGCGCAACCTCGCCCCCAGCGGCAAGCTCGTCGGAGACCACCTCGATCGTCGCCTCGACCACCTGCCGCGCCTGGCTGGCGGCCAGTCCAGTGCGCTCCGCTATGTGCTCGGCCAGCTCGTTCTTGGTCATGCCACTCCCTTCTCGAGTGTCGTTGCTGTGGGCAGGCTAACCGCTGGTGAGGACGGCGCGACGACAAAACGCCACGTATCCGCTGCCAAGAAGCCCTAATTTCCGGGCGAATTAAGCGAGGCGAGCGCCTCGGGCGCCGTTCTCCCGCCCTCGAGCGCCCGCTCGGCGGCGCTCTTTGCGGCCTTGCGCGCTAGCCGACCGCCCGCGCACGCCGCCCACAGGACCGACAGCCACGTAGCGCAAGCCAGGCACACGTGCACCCATACGAGCTCGCTCGGCAGGTGCGTCTCGTACTGATCGAGCCCTACCGCGCCCTGCACCGCGAGCAGCACGCACAGCACGGTCAGCGAGCGGCGCACGACCGGCGCGGCGGGCCGGCGGCGCGCGAGCCACCACAGGGCGACCGCGGCGAGGCCGAACACGAACGCGATCTCCGCGTGGCGGTGGATCACGAAGTCCATCGTGCCGCGCCCGTCGAAGCTCAGCCTGTTGATCTTCTGGCCGGGTTCGCCGCCCGCGTGCGGCCCGGCGGCGGTCGCGGCGGTGCCGGCGAAGATCGTCAGCGCGCCGAGCGCGACGAGCCCCCACAGGCCCTTGACGATCGCGCGATCGGTGTGCCCAGGCGGCGAGGGCGATGAGGCGCGGGCGCCTGCCTCGCCCGTCGCGGCTTCGCCCGAGGTCTCGCGCGCGCGCCAGGCGAGCACGACGGCGGCGACGAGCAGCAGCATCGACAGCGCGAAGTGGCCCATCACCCAGCCGTAGTCGAGTTTGCCCCTGACGGTCAGGCCGCCGAGCACCGCCTGCGCGATCACGCCGAGCGGCAGCAGCGCGCCCAGCCACATCAGATCGCGGCGGTAGGGGCGCCGGCGCAGCGCCGTCAGCCACGCGAGGCCGGCGGCGATGCACACGGGCACGGCGACCGCGCGGTTTGAGAACTCGATCAGCGCGTGCGTCTTCAGCGGGGGGTACAGGTGGCCGTAGCACTTCGGCCAGGTCGGGCAGCCCAGGCCCGAGCCGCTGAGCCGCACGGCCGCGCCCGTGAGCACGATCAAGGTGAGCGCGCCGACCGCGACGTAGGCGAAGCGCAGGTACTGCTGCGGTGTGACGGTGTAGCCGTTGGTGCGTTCGCGCAGGCGCTGCAACCGGGCTGGCATCGCCTCTAAGGATGCCACTCAAACGGCAGCTCGTCCGCCACCTCCGACAGCCTCGGCGCGCCAGCGTCGCGCGCGGAGATGATCAGCTCCTCGGCGGGCAGCGGCCAGGCGACGGCGACGTCCGGATCGTCCCACGCGATCCCGACCTCCAGCTGCGGATCGTAGTAGGCGCTCTGCCTGTAGATCACGTCGGCGACGTCGCTGAGCACGCAGAAGCCGTGGGCGAAGCCGACGGGGACGTAGAACTGGCGCATCTTCCGGTCGTCGAGCTCGACCGCTTCCCAGCGCGCATACGTCGGCGAGCCGCGGCGCAGGTCGACGGCGACGTCGAGGATGCGACCGCGCGCGCAGCGCACGAGCTTGGCGACGCCGTCGCCCACCTGCAGGTGCATCCCCCGCAGCACGCCGCGCGCCGAGCGCGAATGGTTGTCCTGGACGAGCTCATCCTCGGGGAGCCCCAGCTGGGCGTGCGAGGAGCGCCTGTAGGTCTCGCAGAAGAAGCCGCGCTCGTCCGCGAACACGTCCGGCTCGAGCAGCACCAGGCCGGGGATCTCGACGGGGAGCGTGCGCATCTGAGCGCAAGAGGGTAGCCGCGATCGCCTATAGCGCGTCTCGCGGGCTTGATCGTGAGGGTGCAAACGCCTAGGTTGAACTCATGCGCCCCCGTCGCGAACCTCTCTGGCAGCGGGCAGCTCGACCGCGACAGGGTCGCCCCGAGCGAAACAGCGTGAGCCAAGTCGGCGCGCACATGCCAACGACTGCCAAGCGCGCTTGGAAGCCCGGGCCGTTGCGCCCAGACCTGTCTCATGGCGCGCTGCACGTCTGGCTCGCCGACCTGGCAGCGGCCGAAGAGGGCGGGGCTGACACCCTCTCCGAGGAGGAGCGGGCAAGAGCAGCACGCTTCCTGAGCGAGCGCGACCGGGTGCTCTGGATGCGCTCGCGCCAGGTGCTAAGGGCGCTACTCGGCCGCTACCTGGGGCGCGAGCCACACACCGTGCGCATGACCAGCGACTGTTACGGCAAGCCCGCGCTGGTCGAGCAGGGCGCGGGATTGTCGGATGCTGGGCCAGCGGGAGTCGCGGGTGCCTCCGCGCTCGCGTTCAACCTCTCGCACTCGGATTCGCTGGCGCTGTACGCGTTCAGCAGGATGGGCCCTGTCGGCGTGGACGTCGAGGTCGCGCGCCGGCCGATCGATGCGGTGGCTATCGCGACCCGCACGCTCGGCGTTCAAGAGGCGCGGCGTCTGAGCGCCATCGCCGATCCGGCTTCGCGGCAGCGCGAGTTCCTGCGCGTGTGGACCCGGCACGAGGCCGGGCTCAAGTGTCTGGGAACAGGCATCGGCGGGTCGGCCACCGTCGCCGACATCAAGTCGCTGTGGGCGATTGAGCTGTGTATTGGGCCAGGCGCGGCGGCCGCACTAGCCGCCATCGAGGCTCCCACAGACATCTCGCGCTGGTCGTGGACTCAGGTGGCGGCGTAGCCCGCGACGGGAGCGCCTTAGCTTAGCTTAGGCTCCGCGAGACTCGGCCAACTGTCGGTGAGCCAATTTTGGACGCGGGTCCACCCCACACGAGTCGCAGCACGCATATGCTTCGCAGCCATGACAAGCGGCACGGGAATGCCGAATGTTGTGCAGAGCGACCCCGAGACCCGAGCGATTTGGCGTCACTGATCAACCAGAGGTTCCGTTTCCTGCACGTACCCAAGACCGGGGGAAGCTGGGTGGCCGAGGCCATATTCGCGGCAGGGATCGTAGCCAGCCGGCCCCCATGTCTACCATTCCACGGCGGGCTCGGCGAGTCACTCCGCTTCTCCGATCGCTTCACGTTCGCGTTCGTACGTCATCCGTTTGAGTTCTGGCTCTCCTATTGGGGCTATCGCATGCGGACCGGATGGGATCCGGACAATAGGATAGACGCCGCGGCTGCGTCCGAGGATTTCGAGGAGTTTGTCGACATTCTCGTGGCACGCGCGCCGGGCGCTGCGAGCACGATGTACGAGAGCTACGTCGGGCCGCCAGGTGAAGAGATCGACTTCATTGGACGCCACGAGCGACTGGCTGACGATCTCTGCCTCGCGCTACGGCTCGCCGGCGAGGAGTTTGACCAGGAGCGGCTGCGGGATCACCCACCGGTCAACTGCGCTGACTTCGATCGTTATCCCGCGCGCTACACACGCAGTACTGCCGAGCGCCTCCTCAAGGCGGAGAGCGCATCGATAGAGCGATTCTATGCCCACGAACCGCTCCCGACTCGTCTGCTCGCGCCACGTCGAGCTGCACGGGCCCCGATCGCCGATCGCCTGCAGCGGTCCGAGCTCGAACTCCGCGACGCCCGCGCCGAGTTGGCGCAACATAGACGCGCTGATCACGAGCGCCACCGATTGCTCAAAGAGCGCGAACAAGAGCTTGCCGACACCACGGAAGCCCTATCCGCGTTGCGCTCGAGTCGCCTCGTGCGCTGGTCGCGGCCGCTACGCACGAGTTGGTACGCATGGCGGACTCGTCGTTGTGCACGGCCTGTGGCTCGTCCCAACCGTGGGAGCCCCGTCGACGTGCGCAGGATCCTCCGAGTCGGAGCCGGTGGGCGCCTTCCCCGCTCTCCCACACACACCGTCGGTCTGGGCTTCTCCCGCGATGCAAACCGGCTATAGCCATTTATTAAGTGACGCGGACACTGAAGCCGGCGGTCGAGAGCTTCCGGTAGGTCTCGCGGGGCAGGAGTTGGACGTCTACTTGTGCCGGTGCCGCCGCCTGGACCTCGGTCTGGCGTGGTTGATGATGATGCTGACCTCGGACACGTTGTTCTCCTTGTCGTAGGCTAGGAAGCTCAGGGTGTGCCGGCCGTAGGGGATGTGCTTGGCGCCCTGCCAGTCGAGCGCCCCGGAGAGCGTCTTGGGAAAGTCCGGGCCGTCGTAGTTGCGGATCAGTTTGCCGTCCCACTCGAGCCTGATCCGGAAGACGCCGATCGGGCTAGACGCGGACACGCGGATCGGCAGCGGCCCGGAGTAGGTCACACGGTTGGTCGGCGAGGCGACCGTGATCTTCGGCCCGGTGAAGACCCCGCAGGGTTCGGTCAGCTTGTCGCCTGTGTGGGCGTACGCCCGCATCGCCGCGAACGACGGCTTGCGTGAGCCGTTCGCACGCACGAGGCCCGAGAGCACCGATCCTTCGTCTTGCAGCGGAAACCACAGCGCCACCTGCACATACGGGTCTTCGTTGAGGCAGTGATACGCCTGTCTGAGGAAGATCGCCTGTTGTTCTTCGCTGACCCCCTCGGCGGTTTGACCGGCCCACGCCCCTTCGTTGCAAAGGGCGCTGGTGGTGCGCCAGCTCGTCTCGGTCATCCAAATTGGCTTGTCGTCGCCGTTGGCCACCATCACGTCGTGCACTTCGCGGTAGGCCAAGAACGAGTCCGGGATCATGCGGTTGTTGGCGCCGCGCAGGAATTCGTAGGGGGAGAGTCTGTTGCAGGCCGTGTCGGTGTGGACGCCGACTGCATCGAAGTAGCCCTTGCCCCCAGCCTGGTAGACACCTTCGAGGAATTCGTAGTCGTTGCCGGTTAGGCCGCCCAACACCACGGTCGCATCCGGATCCGCGGCCTTGATCGCTGGGTACGCCGCCTTGAGCAGCTGTGCGTATGCAGCGGCGTTCGGCGCACCCACCCACCAGCTCGGCGAGTCCTCCTCATTCCAGATCTCGTACGCGCTCACGCGCGTACCAAAGCGCTCGGCGAGCCCGCCGATAAAGGCCGCGTAGTCTTGTGGGTTGGCAGGCGGCATGTGTTCGTTGCTCGATCCCGTCTCCCACTGGGGCGTGCCTACCACGTCCAGCAGCACTTTTGTGCCCGCGGGCAGCGAGCGGAACGTCTGTTCGTATACGGCCAGCCAGTTCGGCGCATATTCGCCCGGCTCGGGCTCGAGGTCGGGCCACGTAGCGAACATCCGTACCCAATGGGTGCCCAGCGCCTGCACGTCGGCGATCTGCGCCGGACCTGGGTCGATCAGGTTCACGCCGGGTTCGGCAGCTTGCGCGGGGGATGCACTCGGCACGAACATCAGGAAGGCAAATAGAGCTACGCACGCGAACACTCGCGCAGGTCGCGACACTGCAGTCCTGGTGCCATACGGCAGACGATCCATCACGGACAGCATCGACCGTATCGCGGCGCGACTTGACCAGATCCAGGCGACTCGACGCATAGCCACCTTGCCTTGGCGCCAGGCTACGACGCGCCAGGCCGCCGTCGGCGTGGAGTCCAGGTCGCAATTCCACTACGGTAGCGAGATGCTCGTGGAAGACCCGCAAGCCGAGCGTGGCAAGCATAGCACCCTTGATCCCGCATCTGGGCGAGCGGGCCCTCGTGGGCGGCTAGCCTCCCGCGGGGCTTCTCGGAGCTGGTCGCGCACGGCAGTCGTCCTCGTCACAGTCGCAGTCACGGCTGTCTTTTCATACATAGCTCTGAGCGACATCAAGCTCGCGCTTGCTTGGCACGCCATGCGCACCACTGATTACTGGTGGCTTATCATCGCCTTGGTGGCCTTCGGTCTAGGCAGCGCAGCGAGGGCCTTGCGCTGGCGCTCCTTGTTCGCGCATGGCCGCCGTCCCCCAATCGGCTCGGTCGCGAACGCAATGATGGTTGGCTACTTCTACAACAATATCTTGCCAGCGCGCGCCGGGGAAGCAGCACGGATTCTCGTACTTAACCGGCGCACCTCGACCGCTCCGACGGAGATCGTCGGCACCGTCGTGCTTGAGCGCCTATACGATGTGGTTGCAATCCTCCTGATCTTCTTCGCCGCCGAGCCTTGGCTGCCACACGTAAGCTGGTTCGGAGCCGCGGGCCTGGCGGCACTAGTGCTCGCGGTGCTGATCATCGCGCTCGCCACCATGCTAGCCGTTTACGAAGACCGTCCGCTGCGCGTTCTAATGCGTCCGTTGCGTCGCTTGCCGCTATTCAGCGGTGAGCGCCTGGAGCGCACAATCGATGAGCTGACACACGGGCTCAGCGGGCTACGTCATCCCCGACTGGCGCTCGAAGCCTCTCTCTGGACCATCGGCGCGTGGCTCTGTACTGCGCTCTGCGCATACCTCGTAAGCGTCGCCTTCCACCTACATCTTCCGCTGGCATCCGGTGTGCTCGTCGCCGTCGCCATCGGCGGGGGGATGATCCTGCCGTCCCCGCCAGCGGCGGTCGGGGTCTTTGAGGGAGCCGCACTAATAGCTCTCGGCGCATATGGCATTCACCATTCGTCCGCGCTCCCTTACGCTGTCGTGCTGCACCTCGTCAACTTCGTACCATACATAGTCGTCGGCGTTCTGATGCTGCACTACAACTCGCGCCATCCGGCGCGACGCGGGTTCGACTAGTAATGTCAGCTGCGGACCGTCCTGATTCACCGACGCAACGGATTACCCCATCCGTTGCAGATCTTGACCGGCGGTTTACTGCTCTTGAGCGAAACGTTGCCACGCTACTGGAGCTGCTGGTCAAGGCCTACGAGAATACGCCACAAGCGACAACAGCCGTACTGAACGCGCGACGCAATATCACATATGGGGATGCATACTCCGACACTCCGCTGGTCACGGTGCGCATAGGTACGTATCGCGGCGGTGATCTCCTGTTCGACCGAGCTCTGTGCTCCGTATGCCGACAGACCTATCCAAATTGGGAAGCCATCGTCGTATGCGATGGCCACGAACCACACACTGCAGCCCGAATTGAGTCGCTAGGCGACCCGCGCATCAGATGCCTACAGCGGCCCCGTAATGGCCCATACCCTGACATTGAACCAGCACGATGGTATGTCGCGGGGACACATCCCTTCAATGAGGCTGTTGCGCATGCTCGCGGCGCGTGGATTGCCCCCATTGACGATGATGATGAATGGACAGACGATCATCTCGAGGTACTGGTCGCCACAGCTCAGCGCGCGCGAGCTGAGCTCGTATACGGCGTGGCCCGAGTCCTCGTCGATGAAGGTGAGACATTCTTCGGCATGTGGCCGCCCTCGGAAGGTGACTTCGGTTTTCAGGCGGCAATTTACCACGCTGGTCTCGCCGGATTTCTATACGACATCAATGCACATCTGATTGGCGAGGTGGCCGACTGGCACCTGGCGCGGCGGATGCTGGACGCAGGCGTCCGATTCGATTTTGTCGAGAGAGTGGTGACAACTTACTATGTAGGCGCTAAAGCCACGGGGATAGACTGGTGGCGCGAGCGCGTTCGTCAGCGAGGGCGCTTTCATGAAAGCCAGCCCTGCGGACGACCCGCGACTGTCAGAGACGATGCGGGTCGGAGACCGTGATTGAGGCCCAAGCTGTCGCAACGTATTATCGGGCGCCTCCGCTGGGAGCTTCCAGCCGTTTGCGCTTTGCTCATCGTCGCGGGCCTGCAAGCGGCGTACCTGATCGGGGCACACAGGACATACTTCGCTTTCCCCGACAATAGCTCTCAGTTCTGGCCCTGGTACCAGAAGGCTGCAAGCGTATGGCACTCTGGGGAGATACCGCTGTGGGACATCAACACTCTCGCCGGACATTCGTTCGTCGGTGAATCACAAACTGGCGTCTTTTACCCCTTGAATATCGTCTGGCTTCTTGTTCTCGGCAGCGATCATGGTATCGGGGCCAGGCGGTTGGACATGCTCGTTGAGCTGCACGTATTGATTGCGTCGCTTGGTTTCTATGCACTTGCGCGAAGCTTTCGCGTCACGAGGATTGCAGCGGTGATCGCGGCCGTCACCTTCGCGTATACAGGCGCTGTGTTCTCTCGTGCGACCGGCCAAACTGCGATTTTCTTTGGGTTGGCCCTGGTTCCATGGGCCGTCTTCTTTGCCCATCGATATCTCGAGACTGCTCGCACATGGTTGGCCGCTGGGGCCGGACTAGCGATTGGATTGGGCGTTCTCGCTGGCCACTTCGAGCCGCCATACCACGCCGCGCTTATCGTCGGACTGTTCTACGTGCTGACGACACGCACACGACGCGCCACGCTAAAGGACGAAGTGCGTATGCGGGCCAAGGGGATTGCAGTGACAGCCCTCGTAGCGACGATCGTTGCCTCGCCGCAGTTGGCGTACACCCTTCCCTACCTTGGGCGCGCATACCGCTTCACGGGTGCCGCAAGACCGATCCCCCCAGGAGGCGAGGTGAGCTATCGGGAATTCTCTGATGACTACAGCGGCGGCCCTGAAAGCTTCCTGAGCCTTATAGATCCCCAGCGCTACACGGTGCCAGACGGCAATGAACTATTCATTGGTCTCGCGGCGCTAGGGATTCTTGTTGCCGGAGGACTCGCGCTTGGCGGTCAAATGCGAGAGCGCGCCGGTCCATACGCCGCTCCACTGGTTTCTGTGGCCGTTGTCGGTGCACTTGCGATATTGGGACCGTGGACCCCGTT
The DNA here is from genome assembly GCA_035503075.1 of Solirubrobacteraceae bacterium. Taxonomy (GTDB): domain Bacteria; phylum Actinomycetota; class Thermoleophilia; order Solirubrobacterales; family Solirubrobacteraceae; genus Palsa-744. The sequence continues at coordinate 94,354 of DATJTT010000055.1, read as the reverse complement.
TCCCCACCTCCTGTACGTGCTGCCATTTGTCGCAGAGGTTCGCGAGCTTGCGCGTTACTCGATCATGATCCAGCTCGTCCTCTGCTTGGGCCTAGCATTCGCTCTGCACGCAATTGTCGAACGACGAAAGCTTGGGCGTGCGCCGCTCGATGGCAAGCATGCGGTTCTGATCGGAGCAGTCGGCTGCTTTATTAGTATCGACGGGATCTATCTCCTCGCCTATCATGCACCTGGTAGCAACGGCTGGTTCGGCGTGCAGATGGTGCTCGGCGGCCTTGCGTTGCTACTCCTCGCAGCCGGAACTCGCCTGCCGCGACAACCTGTCGTCGCATCGCTTGGACTGCTGGTCGTAGCTGGGAGTCTTCAGAACGGAACGCGCACGCTTGGCCATACTTCATCCGCTCTATACCCGTCCAATTACTTTGCGCGCATCCCCGCCATCACGTACGCTGAACGAGCGTGCGCGCATCACCGGACACTGGTGCTGGAAGAAGCATTGCCGAGCAACGTAGGCGATGTGTTTCCAGCCCTGCAAACCCAGAATGGTTATGGTGCCACAATGGATGCTTCACTTTATGACTTCATATCAGCGAGTTCTTCGACGAGTCCGGAACAGACTCGCCTGCTGGATTTGCGCTGCGTCATCACACGCCGACCTGTGACGATCCCGGGGTATCGGCTCGGGTTTCGCGATCTTGCACATGGCGTGATCGTCTATGTCGATGACGACACCAGTCCAATAAATACCGAGGAGCTGCAGCCGGTGTCTGCGAGGATCCTCACGCAGGGCGATCTCAACCTGCGCTACCAGGTCACCCTCGCGCGACCGATGACGCTCGTGCTCTCCGCGATCACATATCCAGGATGGCGGCTTCGTGTCAACGGTCGCCCCGTTGCCAATCGGAGCTTCGACGTCGCGCACGTCCCCGTGTTTCCCGAGCTCACCCTTGGCCGCGGCACATATAGGCTCGATTACAGCTGGTCAGGCTGGCCATGGTGACCGTTGCGGTTGCGTAGATGGAGCTCGGTAGCTCGTCGACCTCCGCACGACAGCAAGCGGTAGTCTTGGCCGATGCCCAGCGACCCGTCCTCGTCCAGCGAGCCCGCCCTGCTCTGCTGGCCGCTCGATCACTACTACAGTCCCGTACCGGACGCTCGCGCCCTTGCGCGCGAGCCGGCTCGGTCTCGCGTTTGGCCTCGCGAGGTATCTACAACCCACGGGATCGCATGGCGGCCCGAGGCGCAGCTAGAGCTAATCCACGCGTTCGCGCGGCAAAGCAGTTTTACCATTCCTGCCGGTCCGACCGGTGATCCGCATGACTATCACGCTAACAATGAGATGTTCTCTCGTCTCGACGCTTGGGTGCTACAGGCGATGCTGCGCCACTTTCGCCCCCGTCGTATGATCGAGGTTGGCTGCGGGTGGTCCTCGCTGCTCAGTGCTCGCGTAAACCGTGAGTATTTGGACAGGTCGATGGAGTTTATCTGCGTCGAGCCTCATCCCCCTGACTTTCTCGCCGGACGTGTTGATGGGATCTCCAGTCTGATCGTCTCACCTGTCGAGGAGGTGCCGATCGACACGTTCCTCGATCTCGACGCTGGCGACTTCCTTTTTATCGACACATCGCATACGGTAAAGACGGGGGGCGACGTCGTGTTTCTGCTTCAAGAGGTCCTGCCGCAGCTGGCCGCCGGCGTCATCGTTCATATTCATGACATCTTCCTACCCTGGGACTACCCGTCCGAGTGGGTACTTAGTGGTCGCGCATGGAACGAGCAGTACGCGCTGCGAGCGTTTCTTGCCTTTAACTTTGCCTTTGAGATTCTACTTGGCGTAGCCTGGATGACGTGCTTCCATTTCGACGTACTCTCGTCATCACTTCCGGACTTTCCTCAAAGTTACCTCGACGGCGGTGGCTCGCTATGGATACGCCGTTCGCTCACGTAGCCCCTCCGTACGCGTGCTCTCACGTTACGGCGAGATGACATCAGCCTCGATTTGGCGGCCCACGAAGATGGGACGCGCACGCGGACCAAGTGAGTGTACGATGGCTTCCACGCGCTGAGTTGTCCGCGGCATAATCTCCCCCGCCTTTGTGTGGTAAATGATTATCATACTTTGCCTTTCGAACCACTCCTGTCGGAGAGCTGTAGCGGTCTCGGTGGCACTGGTAAAGCTTGGCCACTCGTCAAGAAAGCGCGCGCGAACGACGTCGCCCCCGAGCGCGAACATTTGCGTGCCCAGGCCCCAGTCGGCCGTGATGATACTCGTAACGCCTGGAGCCGATCGCTCGACGGCGCTTACAGCAGGGTAGATCTCTGGACTCCAGATTGTGTCCCACTGACGATCGCTGCGATAGGCATCCACATATCTCACCGTCGTCGCGATCTGCGTGATCACCAACGCCGCAATAGACAGACTCACGACTGCAACGCCAACAAGCCTCACATACTTGTGCGGCACCCGCGATGCCGTCCACAACACGCACACAAGCAGCACCGCCGGTAGCGGCCAGAGCAACATTATGTGCTGTGGTCCGGTCGCCTGTCGCGTAACGATTATCCCGATCCCGATGACCGCAAACAAGACAAGAAAGAACGTCGTCATCGATGAAGCTTCGCGCAGCGGATCTCCGGAAGCTCGGTGCCGACTGACGATGACGGTCCAGAGGGCGATCACGACGCTGATCACAAGAACATATGGGAACAGCAATCCCAGAAGCGTACCGTGGCGCAACGTGGACGCGGTCATATATTGGTACACACCCGTACCATCCACTGTGATGTAAAAGAGATGTGCGACTTCAGAGATTCGCCCGCTTAGCGATGCGTGCGAACCGCCCAGGGGTAGGCGCGTCGCTGGAAGGATCAGGTCGAAGAAGGCCGCTACGAGGATGCCTGCCATGGTGCATACTGGCAGGATCACAGCTCGACGACGGCAGCGCAGTAGCGCCCAGAGTCGATCGTGATGTACGACAAGCGCCGCGATCGCTAGGGCCGCAATGAACCACACGTAGTCGAGCTTGTTGAAGAGGCCAAGCGTCAATGCGATCACGAGGAGCCACAAGTACCGCACCGATCCGCGTCGCACAAACGCAAAGTAAGCGAGCAGGGCGAGAACGCGGAAAACCGCGCTTAGGACGATCGGTCCCCAGTCCGCGCGCGACACCGCGCCGTAGACCGGGTCGGTTGCGAGCAGCACCGCCAGCAGCATCGCGGGCCAACTGCCCATGAGTCGATAAATCAGCGCGACGACGCACACGAGGGCAAGCGCGGCCAGCAGGATAGCCGGAATACGGATGGTATCGACCGACACGCCGAATACACTAAAGATCGGCGCATACAGCCAAGCCTTCAGCGCACCGATATACGGCATGAGCATGGTGGGAATGCCTAGCGCTTCACGGTAGATAAAGTCGTGATAGGGGTACGGATCACCTAGTGCGCCATTTACAAACAGCAGTTCGTCGTACTGAAGTCCTGGATCGGACAGTCCCGCCCCGTTGGCTAGAAGGAAGAACCCGGTCGAAAGCGCCACCACGGCGCTTGCGACCCATTTCATGCGATCGCCCACAGCCTCTGACAGCCGGCGCGTGGGGCTAAACCGCGGTTGCGCGCTCATTTGTGGGGACTATATCGTTGTCCTGCGGACACCTTCAACCGTGCCATCGACTGCGCTCGCCACGCGGGCACTCCGCCGCCGTCATACCGGACTCCGTGGCCACGGCATCGAGACTTTCGTCGAGTTCGTTGAGTTTGCCTGCGGCACACGTGGGTTTGGCTCCCCAAGCACGCAAATCGCGCAAGGTCTAGGATGGCCACTCATGAAGGTGACATTCCTTATCCCAGCCTACAACGAGGCGGCGACGATCGACGAGGTTCTTCGCCGCATTGCGGCCCTGAAGCTCGACTACGAGGCAATCGTGGTGGACGACGGGTCGACCGACGCCACTGCCGAGATCGTCGGCGAGCGGGAAAGTGCGCGAGTACGGCTGCTGCGTAAGCCGAACGGCGGCAAGGGATCCGCACTGCGTTTCGGGGTTCCGTATTGCACTGGCGACATCATCGTCGTCCAGGATGCTGACATGGAGTACGACCCCAGCGATGTCCCATCCCTGATTGAGCCGATTGAGAGCGATAGAGCCGATGTCGTCTATGGATCCCGGCTTTCGGGCGGAAAGCCTCAGCGAGCTTACATGTTCTGGCATATGGTTGGTAACCGCTTCCTGTCACTACTAACTGGCTTGCTCTTCAACACTACCTTGACGGACATGGAGACGGGATATAAGGCTTTTCGCGCGGACGCGCTCAAACGACTCCAACTGACCGAGGATGGCTTTGGGATCGAGCCAGAGATCACCGGGCAAATCTGTCGGCATGGATTTCGGATATATGAGATGCCGATCGCATATTACGGGCGCACATACGCGGAGGGTAAGAACATCACGTGGAGAGACGGCTTCCGAGCCGTGTTGGTTCTGCTACGAACACGCACAAAGCGGCTTGCATGATGGTGCGCGATGCAGGTATGCGGTGTGACGGGTTCAGACGATCTCAGCAGGCTGCGTGAGCGAACTCTCGAGCAGCCGCCCAAGCCGGGCAGAGATAACTTCGCGAGAACAGTGCCGGGCGATCAGCGCTTGACCTGCGCGCGAAAGCTCTCGCCACAGTCGGTCGTCGTCCAGCAGCCGCAGGACGTGCGCCGCAAGCTGTGACGCGTCCTCACCAACGAGCATGCATTGATCGAGACCGTCGATCCCTTCTGCACCGACCGACGTGGTCACCACTGGCAGACCGGCCGCTAGGCTCTGGGTGATCTTGCCCTTCAACCCGGCGCCGTAGCGCAGCGGAGCAACAAGTAGCCGCGACCGATCGAGCAGCGGCTGTAGATCCTCGATCCAACCTGCGATCTCCACTCGTGGCGAGGCCAGTGCCTGCACCTCCGGTGGCGGACTCGCTCCGACGATCGTCACCTTCAGATCGCGCAACTCGCGCCAAAGGACAGGCATGACGGCCTTCACCAGTTGAATCGCCGAATCTACGTTTGGCGGATGCATGAAGCTGCCGATGAAGAGAAGCCCCTTCCGGCTCTCTGGGGATGGCACGAACTGCTGGACGTCGTGAATATTGGGAATCACCAGCGTGTTTGCCTCGGGCGTATCGCGTTCGAGTTGCGCTCGCTCGGACTCGCTGACAACCAAGGTCACGTCGGCTGCTTTGACCATCGCGAGCTCAAGCTGCCGCAACGCCTCCGCCTTACGGCTGATGGCCCATGGAGATTGGTCGCCGTTGCTCGCGACTGCGGCGCCCTGACCGACGATTGCAACCGCATCCCTACGCGCTTCTCGCAGCCAATGCAGATCGACCGTGTCATAGGCGACAGTGGCCGCTGGAGCGAACTCGCGGACGGAGTCCAGCCAGCGACTTGCCGCATGAGGGCGCGACAGAATTGCGGCTGTCAAGTTTGGACCTATAGCCGCAAGCTCCGCTCGTACGTCGAGTTGCCCGTAGAGGATCTCTATTCCCATCCGTTGCAGCATGCTGCTGTACGGCTCCAGTGGTGCGAGATTTTCCGCCATAAACGTTACTCGTACTCCTAGGCCGAGCAATGTCTGCAAGATCGTAAGCATCCGGAGCGATCCTGAGTCCCTGTCCCATGTGGGAACACAATGATCGATCACGAGTATGTGGGGGCCTCTTTGGCGATTCGCCGCCATCCGCAAGCTCGAGGGTGCCGCCGCCAGCTGTTCGGCGTCAAGCCGATGTCGCCACTTGGTGACGAACTTTGGTCGGTTTCGCTCTTGGAAACGCTTGTGACCGACCTCTACGTCGGTGCCTGCTGACGCGCCCTCGACGTGTACGACAACGGCCTCTGGCTCGTACAGTACGCGCATGCCTAGCTCACGCGCCTCGAAGCACAGGTCTGCATCCTCGTAGTACATCGGCTCATAGCGCTCGTCGAACCCTCCAGCCGCCCGCCACAGCTTCACGCTCACCATCAACGCCGCCGCCGAACCATAGTCCGTCTCGCGCCGGTATTCGTACTGAAAGCGGTCGGGTTGATCGCCACGGCCGTAGTTGGCGCCTGTGCCGTCCCGCCAGATGATCCCTCCCGCCTCGTTGAGGCTGCCATCGGGGTAGATATACTTCGGCGTAACGATGCCCACGTCCTCGGCGGATTCGGCGCACGCGAGCATCGCGGAGAGCCAGCCGCGTGTCACCTCGGTGTCGTTGTTGAACAGCACCAGCCATCGCCCGCGCGCGGAGCTCGCACCGCGGTTCATGCTGCGCAGATAGCCGAGGTTCTTCTCATTGCGAACGATCTTGACGCCACGAACGCCCTCGAGCAAGAGTTTCGTCTCGGCGTCGGCAGCATCGTCAACGAGAATCACCTCGTAGCTTGCGTGGGTGGTGTTGTCGCGGATTGACTGCAGGCACGCGCGCGTGAGCTCTGCATGCGCATACAGCGGGATTATGAGCGACACCTTCGGACTCTCGTACTCGGGCATCGAGACCACCTCGACGCCAGCGTCGTCCGATGGCGCCGCCTCCGTGTCCTGCTCGACGGGCGACGCGGGCGGGACAGCCGTGGGCGTGCTTCTGAACAGGCCACGCCCCGCCAATCGCAAGGTCAGGCGCAGGACGTGGGCCAGCAGCGACGTGTCTCCGATCGCGCCGTAAAGACGATCCCTCACCCGCTGAAACGCCTGCCAGGTGACCGACTCCTCGGTACGTCGATATAGCTGCCTCACAGCGGCTAGCTCGCCCTCAAGCACGGCGACGTCGGCCTCACGTGAGGCGATGTCATCCTCGCGAGAGACGATCTCGGCTTCGAGCGACAGGATGTCATCGCGGAGCGCGACAATATCCTCTTGGCAACGGAGAATGTCACGGTCGCGCTGCTCAAGCTCCTCGTGCATGCGTGCTTCCAGCTCATGCGCGATTCGCGCGTGACGCTCTCCCTCGCGCTCGAGCGCATTGGACAGTTCCTCGCCCCGGAGGATCTGCTCTTCGCCGCGGCGGAGCGCGGTGTCGCGTTCGTTACGAACCACAACGGCATCTCGTTCCTTCACACGCACAAGCTCGAGATCGCAGTCAGCGAGCGTCGAGGTACCGCTCAGTTCGGGAAGAGGACTCTTCGATGCCAGGGCCACCACGTAGAGAGCGGCCGGATCGCCAGCGATCCGCCACTCCTCGCCCGAGCGCTCTACGTAGAAGTCAGGTATATCGCGCGTACTGCGCTCGCCTAGCTTGCCACCGAGTGTGTTCAAGTGCGAGCCGCTGATCGTCCGCTGACCCCAGGTCGCCACATGCGGGAAGTGCTCCCCGAGCAGCTCCACGAACTCTTCGAGCCCCAACTCCCGCTCGTGGAAGGGGTTGCGGTGTCCTGTGGCCTCGCTATATAGGCGTCGATCCGGAGTCGAGATCACCAGCAGGCCGTCATCCGCCAGCACGCGTGCTACCTCAGCCACGACCTGCGCCTGCTCTCGCACGTGCTCGATGATCTCGAACGCTACAACCGCACCAAAGGATCCTGTCTCGTAGTCCGACAGATCGGTGGCGCTAGCGACCTGGAACTCGAGGTTCGCCGCCTCGTAGTTGAGCCTCGCGTGCTCGACGGTGCGCCGATCCACGTCCACACCCACGACGTGCTCGGACGCCTCGGCCAGCAACGCTGCGCCGAAGCCCTCGCCGCTCCCCAGATCGAGCACCCGCCGCTGACCACCGAGCACATTAGCCGCCCACAAGTAGCGGTGGAAGTGCTCGTAGACGACCTGCACGTCCGGCGTCCACGGAACGCAGCGCTCGCCCGTCCACTCGATCAATCGCGGTGCGCCCGCACGACGCCAGAGACTCATTGAACCAGTTCCTAGCATATTGCGCCTGCTAGCTTGCCCGCCGTGGCAACTCCTGTCGCGCGACCGCGAATCCAACGGCTGATCGAGCGTGGCGCCCTTCGCGCTCTCGGGTTTGTCGGCGGATCCCCTCCGGCCGCGCCCACTGGTGCGCGATCGGGGGAGCCCGAACGCTCATTTGAGCGAGAGCTCGGTCCCGGGCGACTGGCGGTCGAGCAAGAGTCGACCACCACGTCGCTCTACTCGCACTTGGACGACGACGATGTCACGAGCGTCGAGCGTCAGATCCTCGAATCCGTGCTGCACGAGCACTACGAACAGGCGGAGCACCCCAACGTCCGAAGACATATGATCCTCGCCTTCGGGACATGGCTGGGCTCGCCCGCAGTCCTCGAGAAGACCGGGCTCCTGCAGGCGCAGCCCCCGGACGAGATCCACGCAATGGTGCGCGGACCCTACGCAGCGGCGGGTGGCCTGTACGAGGCGGATCTCGTTACCGACGCGCTTGCCGGGATCGGCGTCGAGATGGCCGATCTCACCTCCGCCCTCGACTTCGGCTGCTCCTCAGGACGCGTGGTGCGCACGCTCGCCGCCGCCTACCCACACGTGCGCTGGCAGGGATGCGACGCCAATGCGCCGGCGATCGCGTGGGCCGCCGAGAACCTCCCAGCGATCGACTTCTTCGTCAACGGCGACGCCCCGCCACTGCCGCTCGAGAGCCGCGCGCTCGACCTGGTCTACGCGATCTCCATCTGGTCGCACTTCGCCCCCGAACTGGGAATGCGCTGGTTCGAGGAGATGCACCGCGTGGTTCGACCGGGAGGGCACCTCATTTGCACGACACACGGACTGACATCGGTGGCGCACTACGCTGCGCTCGGGCACCGTACTGCCGCCCAGTCGCAGGAGATCGTCGACTCTCTCTACCGCAAGGGCTGGTGGTATGCCGCCGAGTTCGGCGACCAGGGCGACTGGGGCGTGGTCAACCCCGAGTGGGGTACCGTCTTCCTCAGTCCGGAGTGGCTGCTGGCGCAACTCTGCCCGAGCTGGCGCGTTCTAGAGTTCGCGCCGGGGCGCAACCAGGAGAACCAGGACCTCTACGTCCTACAACGCGCCTGAACTCTCGCCCAGCGCCGTTGCTAGCGTTTCAAGAGCCTTGTCGACCACCGTCACCCGAGCGCCGGACGCGCCCGCAGCCAAACGCGAGTCGGCCGCGGTGGCCGTGTCGATCGAGCATGTCAGCAAGACCTTCAGGCTGCCTCATCGGCAATACACGACGCTCAAGGAGCGGGCGTTGCACCCGCTGCGCCGTACGACCTACGACGAACTGCACGCCGTCAAGGACGTCTCATTGGAGATCGCCGCGGGCGAATTCTTCGGGATCGTAGGGCGCAATGGCAGCGGCAAGAGCACGCTGCTGAAGTGCATCGCCGGCATCTACCGCGTCGAGACCGGGCGCATCTCGGTCGCCGGAAGGCTTTCGCCGTTCATCGAGCTTGGCGTCGGCTTCAACCCCGACCTGAATGCCCGCGACAACGTGATCATCAACGCGATCATGCTCGGCCTCAGCCGCAGACAGGCGCAGGAGCGCTTCGAGCACGTGGTCGCGTTCGCCGAGCTCGAGGGGTTCATGGACCTGCGCCTCAAGAACTACTCCTCCGGGATGCTCGTGCGGCTCGCGTTCGCCACCGCGATCCAGGTCGACGCCGAGATCCTGCTGATCGACGAGGTGCTCGCCGTCGGCGACGCCGCGTTCCAGCAGAAGTGCTTCGAGCAGTTCTTCCGCCTCAAGCGCGAAGGCAAGACGATCGTGTTCGTCTCGCACGACATGTTCTCCGTCGAGCGCTTCTGCGATCGTGCGATGCTGATGGAGCACGGAGCCGTAACCAAGATCGGCGAGCCGCGGTTGATCGGGCGCGCCTACCAAGAGCTGAACTTCGGCCAGCTTGCACACGAGGCCCCCGGGGACAGTGAGCCTATCGCCGGCACAAGGATCGCAGACGCATGGTTCGAGAAGCTGGGCGGCGAGCGCGTGACGAGCGCTAGCCAGGAGGACGCGCTGAGCATGTGCTTCGAGGCCCACCTCGACGAGGACCTCCACGACCCCGTGTTCGCCGTCACGCTGCGCACCGAGCTCGGGCACACGATCGTCGTCGCGCGCTCGGACCAGCACGGCCACGCGAGCGGTTCATTCAAGGCTGGGGAGACGGTCGTCGCCAGATTCGCGATCCCGAACTGGCTGACCGCCAGCCGCTACCTGCTCACCCCTTCGCTCGCGCGCGCGGGCACCGGCGACGCCGCGCTCGCGCTGGTCGCGGACATGGCGTCGATCGTGATCCACGGCTCGGCCAGCGGCGGCATCCTCGAGCTCCCCGTCGAGATCCAGCTGGAGCGCGTGTGAGCGCCAGCCCGGACATCGGCCTGCCCGCTCCGGTGAGCCGCTCGCCGGCCAGTCACCGCGTGTACGGCCCCTCGGCGCTCGGGGGCGGCCTGCACCGCTTCTGGTCGCTGACGTTCATGCTCGCGCGCACCGAATTCAAGCTGCGTTTCTTCGGCTCGATCCTGGGCTACGTGTGGACGCTGATGCGACCGCTGATGCTTTTCGGGGTGATGCTGTTCTTCTTCACGAAGATCCTCGACATCAACAAGGGCAACCCGACCTCCCACTACGCCGAGTACCTGCTCGAGTCGATCATCCTCATCACCTACTTCCAGGAAACGACAGCAGGCGCCGTACCGAGCCTGGTCGGCCGCGAGAACCTGCTGCGCCGCGTGCGCTTTCCGCGCTTGGCCGTACCACTGTCGGTGGCGCTGTTCTGCCTGTTCAACCTCTGTATGAACCTGATCGTCGTGTTCGTCTTCATCCTCGGCAGCAACATCACCCCGATGTGGAGCTGGCTCGAGCTGATTCCGCTGGTTGCGCTGCTCGTGATCTTCTCGACCGGCGTGGGCATGCTGCTGTCCGCCCTCTACGTTCGCTATCGCGACATCCAGCCGATTTGGGAAGTGTTCCTTCAGCTTCTCTATTACGGCTCGCCGGTCATGTACACAGTGGAGACCGTTTCGACCAAACACTTCCACCCCCTGGGCATCAACATCCCCTATGCGCGCGTGATCGTGGCCAACCCCCTCGGCGCGATCCTCACGCAGGCGCGCAAGGCGCTGCTTGACCCCAGCGCACCCTCGGCCGCCCGCGCGCTCGGCGGCGATGTGCGCCTGCTGATCCCGCTGGGCATCATCGTCGGGTTCTTCGCGCTCGGCCTCTGGTACTTCCACCGCGAGGCACCCCTTATCTCGGAGAAGCTGTAGGCGATGAGCGCCGCCGAGACCTCCAGCGAGCCGCACCTGCAGGCCGAGAACGAGCGCCTGCGCGCGCGCATCGACGAGCTCGAGTCCGAGCTCGTCGAGGTGCAGGCGCGCGCCAACGCCTCCGTGGCGGAGTGGCAGGAGCGCGCGTACTGGCTCGATCGATGGCACCTCGACCTGAACGCGCTGATGCGCAGGCCGGGAGCGTCGGAGTTTCGCGCGCTTGTGCGCGCCGTGCGCGCGCTCGTGTGGGCGTTGAAGCGCGCCAAGCGCCGGCTGAGCAGACAGTGAGCGGCGTCTCGGTCGTGATCCCCGTCAGGGACGGCGCGCGCTACCTCGAGGAGCTGCTCGACGCCCTCGCGCGCGAGGGCGTCGATGAGACGCTCGTGATCGACTCGGGCTCGCGCGACCGCTCGCGCGAGATCGCGCGCGCCGCGGGTGTCGAGCTGCTAAAGATCGCGCCCGCGGAGTTCGGCCACGGGCGCACGCGCAACCTTGGCGCCGAACACACCTCGGGATCGCTGATCTGCTTCCTCACGCAGGACGCCACGCCCTGTGCCGGGTGGCTGGCCGCCTACCGCGAGGCGTTCACGCTGGACGAGCGCGTGGGCGCCGCATACGGCCCGCACGTGCCGCGTGCCGACACCAGCCCGATGATCGCGCGCGAGCTGACCGAGTTTTTCGCCGGCTTCGCCACCGATGGGGGCCCAGCGGTGCAGCGCCTGGGCGATGCCACGTTCCTATCCAACGTCAACGCCTGCTATGCCCGCGCCTGCTGGGAGGAGATCCGCTTCCGCGAGGTCGCCTACTCCGAGGATCAGGCGTTCGGCGCCGACATGCTGGTCGCGGGCTGGTCGAAGGTCTATCAGCCGGCAGCCGCCGTGGTGCACGCGCACGACTACCCGCCAGTGGAGTTCATGCGCCGCTATTTCGACGAGTACCGCGGGCTGCGCGAGAGCACCGGCCACGTCGAGCCCTTCGCCCCGCTGGCAAGCGTCCGTTACGTGCGTGAAATGGTGGCAGCCGACCGGCGCTGGATGGTCGCGGGAGGCCTCGGCCGCTTGGAGCGCGCGCGCTGGAGCGGACGCTCGGCCGTCCATCACGGCGGCAGGCGCGTGTTCGCCGCCCTCGGCTCGCGCGCAGCGCGGCTACCGGCGCCCTTGCAGCAAGCGCTGTCGCTCGAGCGGCACACCAGCGCCGAAGCCACCAACGGGGCGCTTCCCCCGCTGCCCGCCCCCGAGCACATCGACCGCATGCTCGACCAGGACGACTACGAGGTCGTCACCCGGGTGTGGCGCGAGGGACCGATGCCGCTGCTCGACCCCGTCCCCGGCATGTGCGAGCGCGAGCGGCTGAGGCTAGCGCTCGTGATCCCGCCGTTCAGCCGCGGAAGCGGCGGGCACAACACCCTGTTTCAGATCCTCTCGCGCCTGGAGCGCCGTGGCCACACGTGCAGCGTGTGGCTCGTTGACTATCACAACCACATGCGCGAGCTGTGGCCGGGGGTGCTGCGCCACGACATCGTCGAGTTCTTTGCGCCGCTGCAAGGACCAGTGTACAAGGGCTTTGACGAGTGGCAGGGCGCCGACGTCGCGATCGCGACCGGCTGGCAGACTGTGCACGCGACGCTCCGACTGGACAACTGCCGCGCCCGCGCCTACCTAGTCAACGACCACGAGCCCGAGTTCTTCCCAGCCTCCACCGAGCAGGTCCTCGCCGAAGACACCTACCGGCACGGGCTGCACTGCATTGCGGCAAGCCCGTGGCTGCGCGACCTGCTGACCGAGCGCTATGGCGCGAGCGCGGACGCCTTTCAGCTGGGCGTCGACCACGAGGACTACCGGCCGCTGCCGGTACAGCGACGCACGGACACCGTGATCTACTACGCTCGCCACGCCACCCCACGCCGCGCCGTCCCGATCGGGCTGATGGGGCTGGCGGAGTTGCACCGGCGTATGCCTGATGCGCGCATAATGCTGTTCGGCACGGACAGCCCCCTGCACGCGGCCTTCCCTTACGAGCACCTCGGCGTGCTTTCCACCTCCCAGCTCGCCCGGCTCTACTCCGAGGCGACGGTCGGACTATGCCTATCGCTCACGAACTTCTCGCTGATGCCAAAAGAGATGCTCGCGTGCGGCCTGCCGTGCGTCGAGCTGGCCGGCGTGAGCGCCGAGTCGATCTTCGGCGCCGACGGAGTCCTCGAGCTGGCCGCGCTGACGCCAGACGCACTCGCCGACGCGCTGCAGCGCCTGCTCGTCGACCGTGAGCGCTGGCAGCGACGCTCGCGCGAAGGCATCGCGTTCGTCGCCTCCCACACGTGGGAGCGGGCGACCGACGAAGTCGAAGCCGGCTTGCGCCACGCGCTGCGCGAGCGCGCAAACGCTCAGACCGTGTGAGGACTGTGCGCGGCGGTCACTTGAGACTCCAAACCGAGCTCAGCGTGGTGTCCTTGCCATCCATCGAAACCGCCTCGATACCCACGCGATACCGCCCCGGGCGCAGACTGCGCCTGAACGTGCTCGTGACCGTGCCTGCCGCGCTAGCGTGTAGTGTTAGTTGTTTTTGAAGCCTCCAGAGCGCCCTGCCGCTGTGAGCGCCAGTAGCGAGGATCGCTCGATACAGCACCATGTGCACAACAGCCGCGGCACTGAGCTGCAGCGAGACGTGCTTGCGGGTAAGCTTCACGTGGGAGGCCCGCGGGGGCATGGCTTGAGGGCTCGGGGACGGCGGGGGCGGACTTATGGGGATGTCTGGCGGTTGGACCGCGCGCCGCACGTGCGAGACAATCGGTTCGTAGACCATCCGCGTGCACCCCGGGCCTTCGACCGCGTGAGTGACCCAGCCCCAGGACACCTGCACGACTTCTTCTTCTGCGCTTTCCTGCGCAGCCGCCGCTTCGGTGACAGCGACCGGCGGTGTCACGGGCGCGAAATACAGAGCGCCGCCCATGCCGACGGGGCCAGTTTCGTTGGCTCCGGTGGCCAGCAGCTCGAACTGGGCAAAGCGGGCGCCCGCGGGCGCTCTGGCGACGACGCGACATTCCAGCATCGTCGTCGCGCCTTCGCGATCGCCGACCGTCGGCGGGCCGATCTCGACGGCGCCGTCAACGGGCTGTCGGTCGGCCGCCAGGAACTGCACGCTCGCCTGGACTCCATCGCTGCCTGGCGCAGATCCGCCGAGCCATCCACCGAATTCGAATTCCTGCGCTCCTGCGTCGATCGAGTGGGCGAAGTCTTCCAGCGCCACCGTTTGGCTCATGCTCGCCCCGGTGCGCTCGCCCACGAACAACGCGTCACCCAGCTCATGCGCAGCCGCGAAGGACGCGCTGGGCACACTCGCAGAAGAGCCGTAGGTCGCCACCGAAAAACCTTCCGCCTGCCATGCCGCAAGCCCGCTGGATTCCGCATCGGCGTCGACGAGCAGATTCGATGCGGCATCAGAAGACGAAGCCAACGCGCGCGGCACCGCAACCGTGCACGAACACAGCAACCACGCAAGGACCGTCAAGCTGCCCATCGTCGCGCGCAGCGGCAGCGCCCGACGAATGCCAGGTCCGCGCGCGAGCGGCGCTGCCCAATACCTGTGTCTTTCCGCGATCGAACTCATGGACAATCACAACCGGCCACCGTAACGTACCGACCGGGTGGGCCCGCCGGCGAACTCTCCACACGATCTTCACAGGCGCTGTGATCTAGGTGATCTCCATCCAGTCCAGCGAGCGCCCGCACAGAGAGTGCCAGGTTCGCGGTGCAATCGTCTGCACCGACTCCTGTTCATCGCTCAGCGGCTCGAACACGATGCCGTCAAGCACCGTGCTGCCGGCATCATCCGGAAGCAGATCGCCCCCGTAGCGCAGTAGCTGCAGCACGTGCTTGCCCCGTGCAAGCGTCAGCGTCCCCACATCGATCATGGTGCCGTCATCGCCTGACTGCTGGGCCGGGGCGCCGATTTGACGGCCGTCCACAATCACATGTAGCGGGCGGTCCACGTCCCCCCCAAGCCAGAGCTCGTAACGTCCGGGCGTCTTCACCTCGAAACCCTCTTCGATCCGACCTGGCGCCGCGAATGCCAGCTGCACACGTCCCTCGAGGTCGGTGGAGGGCACGAGCGAGGGCGAGCGTGCGGCGATAGCGAGGTTCAGCGAGATGTTCCTGGCCCGAGGGGCGTATGCGATCCGTCCGCGGGCGCGTTCGGCTCTCACTGCCAGCGCTCTCACGCTCGCGCAGGGCGGAACCGCCGCCGGTTCGTAGCCGCCACCGAGAGGGATGTGCACGAGCGGGGGAGGGCCAACCCGCCGCCAGACCGTGTAGTAGCTGCCCTTCCACGCCAGCTTGAAGTTGCCGGGGGGGCGGCTCCACGCCGGCGAGCGACGCATCACGATCGTCCGAAACCGCTCGATGCTGGCGAGCGACAGCGAGTCCAGATCGTAGCTGTGCCCATATCCCCCGCTACCGCCGCCTACGAGCGTGAACGGGCCGTCGTACGCGAAGCCGGGACCATCTGGCTCCATTCCGCGCAGCAGGTACAGCGCGTATTCGTCGAAGTCCGGGACGAGCGTCGGCCCCTCACCGGAGAAGCGTTGGCCGATGGCCGCCAGCTCTTCGTAGCGCTGCGTGGGCGCAAGATTGGTCGCGTGGTATAGAAGCCCATCTGAGACCAGGACGCCCAGCGCCAGCGCCACCACTAGCACGAGGCCCTCGAGCCGACGGGCGCGCATCAAGCCCAAGGCCCCGACCATCGCCACGAACACGACCACCGGCGAGAGGATCACCAGCAGCTTCGCATCGGTCCACTCTGTGCCGTGCCGATGCACGACCTGCCACACGAGGTACGAGAGCACAACGAAGACGAGCACGCTCCACGAGCGCCGTCGCACGAGCCAGATCAGACCGAGGGCGACGCAGATCCCTGCGATGCCGATCAGCACGTAGGTCTGGTTCAGGTACTTGGGTTCGACGCGATGCGATTCGCCGACCCACACCCCTAGCGTCTGCAGGAACTTCAGTGGGCGCAGCAGGTTGCCTGGATCGCTGACCGCCGCAGCGTTGGAGCTCGACACCGATTCCGCCAGGGTCAGCGTTTGCGGCAGGGGTGCAACCGTTGGCAGCCCGATCAGAGCCGTGCTTGCCGCGAGCCCAGCCCCTCCCAACGCCAGCGGGCGGAGATCGCGCCAGCGTGAGATCGGCACGGCCACGAGCAGCGCCACGCCACCGAAGGCCACGACCCACGCCGACCCCGCTATCCCGATGGCATCCAGTGTCGCCGCCGCTGCGATCCCAAATGGCAGCACCGCACGCACCCCGGTCGCGGCGCGCAGCTCGCGAGCACACACCAGCAGTGCGCCCATCAGCACGATCATCGGCAGCGCCGTGATCTCCTTGATCGAGCCCATCAGCGCGTACGCGTAAACGAGCGCGGGCACCGAGGCGATCATGCCGGTCACCGCTGCCGCCGCCCGAGACAGACCACTGCGTTTGGCCATGAACATGAGCACGACCGCGAGCAGGCTGAGCTCGAGCGCCTGGTAGACGCTGTAGAGCCAGATCAAGTTCTGTCCGCTGAGCCAGCCGACGGACGCGAGCACGCTGTGCCCGCCCGAGGGGTAGCCGTTGCCGAAGTACGCCTGCAACGTGGTCCCATACGCGGGGATCCCGGTCGAGAAGTCGTGCGCGTAGTGCAAAAGCCGCTCCGCGCCGGCAATCTGGATCGCGCCGGTCGTATCGAGCAGATAGCCGCTGAACGTCGGACGCAAGGCGACGATCTCCGGCGCAGCGACGAGCGCGTAGCTCACGAACATCGCACACACGCCCCACCACCAGCCGCGAGGCCGCGCGCGCCAGCGCTCGCGCAGCTCGAGGCGCGCAAGCGCAAAGCCGAGAATCGCAAGCACGAGCAATACGATCGGGCTCAGGGGAGCAGTGGGCCCCCACCAGGTCGTGAACTGGGAGACCACGATCAGCGTCCCGAAGCCGAGCGGCAGCAGCAACAACGCGGGCAGGCGCGCCCCTGTCAGCCGCTCGACCAGCAGTCCGCAGCCGAGTGACAGCAGCCAAAACAGCAGTGGAAAGAGAGCGACGACCGCCAGGAATTGCATACGCAGGTGGAGGCGCCCCCGGCTACCTAGACCGAGTGCGGCGCAACCCGAGGATGCTCAAAAGGAAGGACGAGAAGAAGATCTGGATGCCGACGATCAAGAGCGAGGCGGCGATCACCGCGAGGTGTTCGTCGGCCAGCGAGCCGAAGCCGCGCGAGATCCATGTCGCCACGATCACGGCTCCCATCACGATCCCGACAAGCGCGAAGGCGCCACCGAGCAGCAGCCCGTGCTCCAGCCGGAAGCGCGCGCGCATGCGATCGAACCACGGGTCGCGCTCGCCCATGAAGTACGTGCCGTACGCATGGGCGCACAGCCCGAGCGCGAGCACCTGGGTGCCGACGATCATCAGCAGCGCGCCGCCGATGATCGCGTGCACCCCCCAGGCGCGGCCGAACAGATCGAAGCCCGACTCGACGACGATGATGATCAGCGTGCCGAGCCCGGCCAGGAGGGCGCCGGGCACGATGAACAGGTGAGTGGGGCTGTGCACGAGCAGGAAGCGCAGGTGGCGCCAGCCGTCGCGGAAGCTCGAGAGCTTGCTCTCGCCGCCGCGCGGGTGGTACTCGATCGGGAACTCGGCGATCCGCAGGTTCTCCTTGGAGGCCCTGATGACCATCTCCGAGGCGAACTCCATGCCGGTCGTGCGCAGGTCCAGGCGCGCCAGCACGTCGCGGCGCAGCGCGCGCATGCCGCAGTGGGCGTCGTTGATCCCCGTGCGGAAGAACAGGTTGAGCAGGCCGGTGAGGATCGGGTTGCCGACGTAACGATGCAGCCACGGCATCGCGCCCGGCTGGATGTTGTCCATGCGATCGCCCATCACGAGCTCCGCGCCGGCTTCCAGCTCGGCGACGAAGCGCGGGATCTCCTTGAAGTCGTAGGTCAGGTCGGCGTCCGCCATCACGATGTAGCGGCCCCGCGAGGCCGCGAAGCCCGCCATGTAGGCGCTGCCGTAGCCGCGCCGGCATTCGAGCACTACGCGCGCGCCAGCCTGCTCGGCCAGACGCGCGGAGTCGTCTTCGGAGTCGTTGTCGGCGACCACCACCTCGCCGGGCACGCCCATGCGCACGATTGCTTCGAGCGCCGCGGTCACGCACGCCTCGATGTTCTCCGCCTCGTTCAGGCAGGGGATCACGACCGACACGAGCGGAGTCTCGCGGTCCTCGAGCCCGGGCGCCGCGGGGTGATCGCTTGTGGTGACCAGTGTGCTCATCGGTAGAGGCGTGGCGCCGCGCAATTCGAGGAGTCGGGCAGCCCGCGCTGCGTTTATAACGCCTGGGAGGGCGGAAAGTGGCGCAACCAGCTGTCGCCGCCGGCAGATGAGATGCTAGCGAGATGCGAGTTTGCATCGTCTACGACTGCCTGTTCCCGTACACGATCGGGGGCGGCGAGCGCTGGTACCGCAGCCTGGCCGAGCGCCTGGCGCGCGAGGGGCACGAGGTGACGTATCTCACCTTGCGCCAGTGGGAGCGCGGGAGCTCGGTCGAGCTGCCGGGGGTCCGGGTGGTCACGGCCGGCCCGCGGATGGCCCTGTACACGCGCAGCGGGCGCCGGCGCGTGCTGCCGCCGCTGGTGTTCGGTGTCGGGGTCTTGCTGCATCTGCTGGGCAGCCGGCGTCGCTATGAGGTCGTGGACACCTCCTCGTTCCCGTACTTCTCGCTGCTCGCCGCCGCCGCCGTGCGCCCGCTGCTGGGCTTCGAGCTGGTGGTCGACTGGTTCGAGGTCTGGAGCGACTCCTACTGGCGCGAATATTTGGGCCCGCTCGCGGGACGCGCCGGCGTGCTCGTCCAGCGCCTGTGCGCGCGCGTCCCCCAGCGCGCGTTCTGCATCTCCGAGCTGCACGCGCGTCGCCTTCGCGAGGAGGGACTGAAAGGAGGGGTGACGGTCCTGCGCGGCCTCTACGCGGGCTCGGCGGAGGCGGCTGAGGCACCGCCCATCGCCTCGGTGGGAGAGCGACGGGCGGCGGGACGCGTCGACTCGCCAGCGCGATCGCCGCAGCGGTCGCGAGCGGAGATCTCCGGCGAGCCGCTCGTGCTGTTCGCGGGTCGGCTGATCCCGGAGAAGCACGTGACGCTCGCGGTGGCGGCGATCGGCCTCGCGGCCGAGCGCATCGAGGGACTTCGGGGCGAGATCCTCGGCGACGGTCCGGAGCGTTCGGCGATGGACGAGGCGATCCGCACGCGCGGGCTCACGGAGATCGTCTCGGCGCCCGGCTTCGTGGACAGCGAGACGGTGGTCGCGGAGATGCGCCGCGCGAGTTGCCTGCTGCTGACTTCCAGGCGCGAGGGCTACGGACTGGTCGTGGTGGAGGCCGCCGCCCACGGCACGCCTAGCGTGGTCGTCGCGGGCGAGGACAACGCGGCGACCGAGCTGATCGTCGAGGGCGTCAACGGGACGATCGCCGCGCGCGCCGACCCGCAGACGGTGGCCGACGCGATCGAGCGCGTGCACGCCGCCGGGGCGGCGATGCGGGAGAGCACCGCGCGCTGGTTCGCCGAGAACGCCGAGCGCCTTTCGCTCGAGTCCTCGCTGCGGACGGTGCTCGCGAGCTACGCCTCCAGCGCGCGCCGGTAGCTCTCGAGCGTCAGGCGCGCGGTGCGCTCCCACGTGAACTCGCGCACGCGCTCGAGGCCCGCTGCGCGCAGGCGCTCGGCCTGGGTCGGGTCGCCTAGCAGCCGTTCGATCGCGCCGGCGATCGCCGCCTGGTCATGGGGGTCGAACAACAGCGCCGCCTCGCCCGCGACCTCGGGCAACGAGGAGGCGTTCGAGCATGCGACGGGAACGGCGCGCGCCATCGCCTCCAGCACGGGCAGCCCGAAGCCCTCGTACAGCGACGGGTACACGAACGCCGCGGCGAGCGCCCACAGACCCTCGATCTCCGGTTGAGAGACCCAGCCGGGAAAGCGCACGTCCTCGGCCAGCCCGGCGCTGACGGCGCGCTCGCGCAGCTCACGCTCGTGGGCGGTGGGGTAGCCGGGCAGAACGAGCAGCGGGCGCCGCTCGGGCGGGATCCTCGCCAGCGCGTCGATCAGCGTCGCGAGGTTCTTGTGCGGGCGCTTGGCCGACAGGCTCAGCAGCACTCGTCGGGTCCCAAGATCGAAGCGTGCCCGCACCTCGGTCGCAGCCAGCGGCTGCTCGCGACGAAGCGTGCCGAGACCGAGGGGCACTACGTCGATGCGCTCGGGCACAACCTTCAGCAGCCCGATCAGATCGGCCAGCGTGCTGTGCGAGTCTGCGATCACGCGATCGGCGCGACGCACGGCCGCTGGCACCAGCACCCGCATGCCCTTGTCGCGAATGCCGGCGTGCGCTTCGGGAAATCGCGCGTAGATCAGATCGTGCACCGTGACCACGCGTCTGAAGGCACCCCACAGTGGCGCGGTGCTCGCGAGGCTGTGCATCAGCTGCACACCTTCGCGTGCGGCCAGCGGTGGCAGCAACGTCTGCTCGCCGAGCACCCACTGAACGCGGTCGCGGGCGTGCACCGGGATGGTTACCGCGGGCAGCAGCTCGCCCCACGGACCATCCCGCGCTGCGGCCGCCTCCCGGTTCACGAACGCAGTGAAGCGCGTACCGGGCGGCGCCTGCGTGAGCAGCTCGGGAATGAGCTCGCGCGCGGCGACCTCCATGCCGCCGGTCTCGCCGGGGACGAGGAAGATCAGGTTGAGGCCGATGCGCATCGAACTGCTACCTGAGCACCTCGAACTTGGCGCGAATGTTCATCGTGGCGAAGCGAAACGCCAAGCAGTTCTCGTAAGTCTCTAGCACGCGCCGTTCGCGGGCAGCCCCAGCGTGACTGCCGTGTATGGCAGCCACAAATCGAGGGGGACCTGCAGGACGTGACGGCGCACATTCGCACAATGCGCGAAAGCGACCTCCAGTACTGCGCCCGGGCCAGTTTGGGACGAGATCGAAGCGACGTAGATCGACCGTCTGCCAACCGTCTGCCGGGCTCGCCGCATTGGCTTACCGTAGCGTTCGCGGCTAGGGTGAGCTCATGCACTTGGCACGGCCGCGAGCATCGTGACGCTGCCGGCGAGCGCGAACCTGCACCGAGGTCTGACGATCGGCATCGATGCGCGCGCGGCGGTCGAGGCCCCCGCCGGGCGCGGGCGGGTGGTACGTGAGCTTCTGCGCGCGCTCTCGGCGCGCCAGGAAGACGACAACCGCTACCTGCTTTATACACGGCGCGAGTGGCAGGCGCTGGAGCCGGACGAGCGCTTCAGCTGGCGAGCAACTGCCGCGCGTGACCCGCTCTGGCACGTGCTAACCGCGAGGGCGGCCAATAGCGAGTGCGACGTCTTTCTGTCAACCAACTCATATCTGACGACGTGGTTCCTGCGCATACCTGCCGTGCCGATCGTGCACGACCTGATCGCTTTCGAATCACCGATGCCGGCACACCGCCGCTCGGCGCTCATCGAGCGGCTCACGCTCGGCCCGACCGTGCGTCGATCGGCCGCATTCGTGGCGGTCTCGCAGGCGACCGCCGACGTGCTCGCCAGACGCTATCCCCCCGTCGCGCCGCGAACGTTCGTAGCGCACCTGGGGGTTGCGAAGCTAGACTCAGGCTCACTCGGCACAGCCGAGCTAGAGGCGCTTCCAACACCTGGCTTCGTGCTGGCGGTAGGGACGCTCGAGCCGCGCAAGAACCTACCCCGGCTGGTCGAGGCCTACCGCTCGCTCGATCGTCGGCTCCAAGACGAGCATCCACTGGCGGTCGTCGGCGCACTCGGCTGGCAGGCTGGCGAGACGCTGACGGCCCTGCGCTCGCTCGGCGAGCGCGCGGTGCTGCTCGGGTATGTCTCGGACGCCGCCCTGCAATATCTTTACCGGCGGTGCGGTGCGTTCTGCTTCCCTTCCCTGGGCGAGGGCTTCGGACTGCCTGTGCTCGAGGCGATGGCCGCGGGAGCGCCGGTAATCACGTCGAACGTGTCCTCGCTACCGGAGGTCGGCGGCGACGCGGTCGAGCTCGTCGATCCTCGTGACACTGCGAGCATCGCCGCGGGCCTGCGCCGCGTGCTCGGCGACACGCGGCGTCAAGAGCAGCTAAGACGCCTCGGTCCGGCACGAGCACGCACGTTCTCATGGGACGCCTTCGCGGAGCGGGTGTTGGAAACGCTTCAGGCAGCCAGCACGCGCTCGTATGCGCCGGCAAGCCGCTCGGCGGCAGCGGCAGTCGAGTAGCGCCGCACCAGGTCGGGTGGGTAGGCGATCCTCGCCGCGGGAGCCCGAGTGAGCGGTCCATCGGCGAGCGCGCGTGCGATAGCCATCCAGTCGCCGGGGGCCACCAGCTGCGCCGGGGTGCCGTCAAGCACCTCGGGGATTGCACCGCTGTTCGTCGCGACGATCGCGAGGCCCGCGGCCATCGCCTCAGCGAGCACCATCCCGAACTGCTCCTCCCAGAATGCGCGCGGCACGCCCAGCGGGTGATGCGCTCCGCTCGCAGAAGCCTGACTGGCTAGCACCAACGCGGAGGCGCCAGCAAACAGCAACGGCATCTGCTCGTAGGCGACCGCACCCAGCTCCACGGCATCCGCCAGTCCGAGCTCGGATGCGTACGTACTGAGCCTCGCCTGCTCGGGACCCGAGCCGACGATCAATAGTCGCGGCCTCGTAGGCAGGCCGCCCGGGATGGCAATCAGACCGCTATGCAGTGCAGCCAGCGCACGGAGCACGTCGTGATGACCCTTCTCCCAGACGAGCCGGCCCACCGAGACGATCGTGTGCCGCGCCGGCGACGGCTCCCCCGTGACTGCTGCGAAGCGCTCAACGTCCACGCCTGGAGGACAGACGAGTATGCGCTCCTCGGACACGCCCTCGAGTCGCAGGGCAGTCGCAGCGCGCTCGGTCGCGGGCAGGAACAGGTCGGTCTCGGCGAGCACCCGCTCGCGGTGGCGGCGTGCGTTGCGATTGCGATAGCTCATCAGCAGCGGCAGCGTCTCCCACACGGTCTGTACGAGCTTGAAGCGGTAGCGGCGCTTGCGCTTGGCCGCCTCTGCGGCGAACCAGTAGGAGAGCTCCTCGGCATGGACGACATCGGCCCGCGCGAACGCATCCGCCCCCGTCAGGTAACGATCGCCGAGCATGTGGGCTCCTGCCTCCCCCAACGGCCCGGCAGGCAGCAGGTCGCGCAGCGCGCGCGCGCGTACCGCGCGCAACTGCTCGGGTGCGACAAAGCGGTTCGAACCCGTGAGCAGGTAGGAGACCTCGAAGCGCTCGGGCAGATCCTGCCAAGGTCGCAGCTCCCACGGTGTCACCTGATGGCCGCGGACGATCAGGATGCGCGGCATCTGACCCGCAACTTATGGCCGTGCGCGGCGATCGCCCGCCTGTAGCCCGCCATGCTGGCGACGCCCGTGCGCTGCCAGGTGAAGCTCACGGCGCGCTCGCGGCCACGTGCCGCAAGACGCTGCGCAAGCTCCCCATCGCTCAACAGCCGACGGATCACGAGCACGATCTGCTCTTGGCTTTCGGGATCGAACAGAAGGGCAGCGTCTCCCGCCACCTCCGGCAGCGAGGAGGTGTTCGAGCACGCGACGGGCACACCTCGGAGCATCGCCTCGAGTACCGGCAACCCAAAGCCCTCGACGAGCGAGGGCAGCACGAACACGCTGCTGAGTGCGTACAAGCCGGCGAGCGTGGCCTCCGACAGCCACTCAGGCAGGCGCAGACGATCCGCTACCCCCAAATCCTCTGCCAGCGCACTTAACTCGCGCTCATGCGCCGTCGAGAACCCCGGGATCACCAGGACCACATCGCCGTCAAGCTGAGGAAGCGCGCGAACGAGCCGTTCGAGGTTCTTGTACCGATGCTTCTGTGCCACGCACAGGAGCACGCGGGCGGCGCCGAGCACGAGCTCGCGGCGAACCGCTGTCTCGCTGGCCGCGATCGTCGCTGGAGCCCTCGCGCCGAGCGGGGTGACGTGCACCCGCTCTCTGGACACTCCCAGCGAGCGCACGATTTCCTCGGCGCCCGCTTGGGAGATCGCGAACACCTGATCGGCGTGGCGCGTGTCGTGCTCGACGAGCCGGCGCAGCGAGCGCTGCCATGCGCGGGTTCCGCCCCATTCCTCCGGAGGGCGCATCCATATGACGTCCAGGAGCGAGACCACGCTGGCTACGCGGTAGATAACGGCCGGCCCGACGTTCGCCAGACTGTGCAGCACGTCGAGCCTGCGGAGAAGTGCAAGCGGCGGTATCAGCGCAAATTGAAACGCGAGATTCGCTCGCTCGTTTTCATGTCCGACCGGGCAGCGAACCCAGCGGACCGCGCCGGCCCACGGCTCCTCGCGAAGGTCTGCGGGCACGTCGCGAGAGACGAAGACGTGGATCTCGGTGTCCGGCTCTACCTCCAGCAGCGCACCCGGCAGCTCTCGCGCATAGCGACCAGCGCCACCAGAGGCATCTCGCAGAAACATCAAGTTGAGTCCGATGCGCAACCGATGCCAAGCGTCAGACCCGTCCGTTGCCCGAGCGCTACGCACTGCCGATCAGGCTAGCGGTCGACCGATCCGCTGCTGCGACGAAGGCTCACGAGCAGGATGTCGACGATCTCCTGAGGGACGGCGCGCGTGACAGCGATAAGCCCAAAATACACGAGCAGGACGACCACAGTCAGCGCGAGCGACGGCACGTTGAGCAACAGCGCGGCCGCGAACGGGGGAACTGCCGCGAGGAGGACGCGTGGTAGGGAGGACGGATGCGGGCGCAGCTCAGGATGATCGCGGATGAGCACGATCAGGCAGCCCAGAGCGAGCGTAGCCTCACCGCAGAGCGTGGCCACTGCCGCACCCTGGGCGCCGTGCGCAGCGGCAAGGACGAGCGTCGCTGCGGCACTGACGAGCAGCGCCGCGGCGTTGACCGCGAGCAGTGCGCCGTAGCGCTTGATCGACAGCAGCGCATAGCCCCAGCTCGCGATCAGGAAGGACGCGATCATCCCGAACCCCTGGATGCGGATCACTTCGACGGCGCCAGCGTATTTCGGGCCGCCGACGACCTGCTCGATGAACCGCGCGCCCGCGAGCAGACCGAGCGCGGTAGCGATCCCAAGGATCAGCCCAACCTCGAAGATGCGCTGCAGTGCGTAGGAGAGACGCTTGCGATCATCGCGCGCCGCTCGCGCGAGCAGCGGCAGCGCGCCGCCCACCAGCAGACCCGGGATTGCCGCGAGCGCGATGTAGACCCTGAAGGACACCGCGAACAGCCCGCTTTGGTGTTCGCTCGTGACCAGGCTTGCGAGTATCTGCGCGGTGTAGATGTAGATCGTCCCAACGGCCGTGGCGAGCGAGAACGAGACGGTGAGGCCGAGCAGCGACAGCCAGCGGCGCGGTCGCAGCTCGACGCGCAGGGGCATGCGACCACGGACGAGCGCCGCGTTGACCGGCACCAGCACGAGGTACACGAGCAGGTTGACCGCGAGCAGGGGCAGCACGCCGGCGCCGACGAGCACGAGCGCGACGAGCACGATCACAGTCATCAGCTGGCGGGCGAATTCGAGGAGCGCCAGGGTGCCGAGGCGGAGATCCGTGGACAGGGGTATCGAGAGCGTGTGCTGGTAGACGAGCGCGAATGTGGCAACGCTCGCGACCACCGTGCCGAGCAACAGCGGGGTGTCGTAGCCGGCAAGCGCCGCGAAGGCGGTGGCGAGCAGCACACCGATCGTTGTCAGCGCGACGCGCAATCCGAGCAGATCGCGAATCAGCGCGTCACGATCGGCGCCTTCGCGGACCGCGTACTCGCGCGTTCCGAGGCTGGACATGCCCGCGTCGGTGACCACTGTGACGATGCTCACGAGCGAGATCACGGTCGTATAGCGGCCAAACAGGCTCACGCCGAGATAGCGGGTGAGGATCGCCGCGGAGACCACCGATAGGCCCACCACCGCGACGTAGCTGGTGAGGCGCAGGACCCCACCGCGGATGACCAAACCGCCGGCTGCGGAGGTATCGAGGATGTCGGGCTCCTGATAGCCCTCCTCGCCCGCCGGCGCGCTGGGCACCGTGCCAAGCGTTCCGTCTTCGTCGCTCATCCGTGCGCCGCCCACGCGCGTTCGTAGCTGGCGAGCGTCGCGCGGGCGGTTGCCGTCCAGGTGAACTGCGCTTGTCGCTCGCGCCCGAGCGCGATCAGACGCTTCGCTAGATCGTCGTCGGTAAGCAGCTCGATGATCGCCGAAGCGATGTCCTGCACGTCATAGGGATCGAAGTAGCGAGCCGCCTCGCCGGCGACCTCGGGAAGCGAGGACGCTCGCGAACATGCGACCGGGACCCTACGGCACATCGCCTCGAGGAGAGGTACGCCGAAGCCCTCGTTGACGGACGCGAAGACGAAGCAGCTGGCCAGCGCGTACAGACCCTCTAGATCGCGTGCGTCGACGTAGGCCGGGAAGACGATGTTTGCGCCCGTGCCGAGCCTAGCAGCGAGCTCCCGCAAGTCTCGCTCGTGCCTGGTCGGATTACCTGGAATCACGAGCTTGGCATCGGGCTGGTGCTCCACGACCACGGTCATCGCTCGTACGAGTCGCTCGAGGTTCTTGTGCACCTTCTTGGCCGACACGCTCAAAATCACAGGGCCCTGACCGAGACCGAGCCTGCCGCGCAACTCCGCCTCGGGCGTGGGGTTGGCTGTCTCACCGACGCCTGGGGCAAGCGCTACGACGTCGATGCGCTCGCGGGGCACGCGCAGGTATTTGACGACGTGCTCGGCGCCCGCCTCGGAGAGGACGATCACCCGATCTGCCCTACGCGCCACAGGGGGCACTGTCAGGCGCCACACGCGTACGGTCCACGCCTCCCCAGGATCAGGCGCCACGATCCAGGTGACATCCGCGAGGGTCACGACGTTGACCGCGCTGGTGTGCAGCGGCGCGGTCATCGCCACGCTGTGCAAGAGCTCGACGCGCCTGCCGGCAACGGCGCCGAGCAGGGTCAGCTCCGAGACCGCCTTCAGCCCCCGACGGCCGAGCAGTGGATGGCTGATCAGCTCGACCTGATCGCTCCAAGCCTCGCTCTTCAGATATTCGTGGCCGCCGGGACTACAGAAGACGCTGAAGTCCGCCTCCGGCACGAGCCTCACGAGCTCGGGCACGAGCGCGCGGACGTAGGTGTCCAATCCGCCCATGCGCGGCTCCAAGAAGATCGCGTTGATCCCGATCCGGCGGGGAAGGGGGCTGCGCATGTGGGCGCCACCGTACCGTGCCGTCGTTGCGTCAAGCGGCTGAGCCTGGGGCATCCTTGAGTGCCCGACGTAGCAGCGAGCCGTAGGCGCGCGCCCGGGCTGCGGCGCTGGCGCGCTTCGAGGGGAAGCATGCGATCGCGCGCAGCGTCAGCCAGGAGAGCGCGAGCGAGGCGGACAGAGCGGTGCGGGCGAGAATCACTGGAACGCCCTGCAGGTGCAGATATCGCAGGGCGCTCGTGACGAAATACGGCGAATGTGTGAGCGCGGCCTCGCCGCCCCCACGCACTAGGTGGCACACCTGGGCATGCGGCAGAACTTCGATCGTCCACCCGCACGCGGCGACGCGCTGCTGCCACTCGGTCTCCTCGAGATACAAGAAGAAGGCCTCATCGAGCGGGCCCGCCTGCGTGTAAGCGCTGCGCCTGATGGCCATCGCGGCACCACAGACGTGCGCCGGACGCTGTCCCGCGCTGAGCGCCGATGGCGACATCGCGTAGGGATTGAGCGCCGGAAAGTAAACCAGCGCATACATGATCGGAACGCACAGATCCATCGCGAGCGTGAGCAGGCCCGGAAAGCGACGATAGCCGTTGGGGGCGATGTGTCCTGCGGCGTCCCGCAGCAGCGGCGCGAGCACGCCCGTCTGGGGATGCTCGCCCATATGAGCGAGAAGCTTCTCGAGGGCACCGTCTTGCACCTCGGTGTCAGGGTTCAGCACGATCACGAACTCGGCACCCGACTGTCGAAAGCCGGCGTTCACGCCCGCGGCGAAGCCCATGTTTCGTGGCATCTCGATCACCGTCGCCCCAGATTGAGACCGACGCAACCGCTCGACGCTGCCGTCTTCGGATGCATTGTCTACGATCACCGTTTCGACCTCGAGCTGACTGCTCGTCGCGCGGACCGAGTCAAGGCAACGCTCTACCAGTTCGGGTGCGCGGAAATTGACGATCACGATCGCAGCGTCGGGCTCGCTGGAGCTCGACCCACGCAGGCACAACGACTGGTCCGGATCTGACACGCTCAGCAAGCGTAGACGGCGCCCCTGCTCACTCCGCGGCGTGCGCGCGCCCCCAAGTGCGACGCGACATGCGCCGGCGCTGAGCGCGGGAGCCCCGTTGCCAATCGTTCGTGCGGTTATCGGCGACCAGAAGGTTGCGCTGTTCGGCGCTTCGGTACGTGCCGGCGCGCGCCCAATCCTGAGCGTCATAGGCCAGTCCATTGCGGTCCACGACCACGGCGCGCAGCCCACGGCGCTGGATCTCGCGCGTAATTCCCTGCCGGCCACTCTCGAGCCGGTACGCATCGCTCTTGTCGCGCACGCGATCGAGGCCTAGTTCCAACGCGAGAGCACGCTCGAGCATGAACGCGCTCGTACGAACGTGCGGGTTGGGGAAACTATCGTATTCGCGCCGGCGCTGAGGCAGCTTTACGAGCTGATAGATCCAGTGCTCCAAGCCGCCGCCTTCGCGGATGAAGTGCACCCGACTCTCCCAGCTGCCGGTCGCGCCGACGAGCCCAACCCTCGGTAGTTCGGCCGCCCTGAGCAGATGTCCGAGCCATCCATCCGCGAGGATCACGCTGTAGGAGTTCAAGAAGCAGACGCGCGGATGCTCCAATGATTGTGCCGCATGCCCATACGCCGCCAGGTCAAGGGCCAGCCGCGGAAGCTCGAGCAATCTGTGCCTCGTTCCTTGCAGCTCGGCCTCGAGCGTCGCGCGCTGCTCGTCGCGCACGCCGTTGAAGACGATCACCAGCTCGTGATCTGTCCCTGCGGGATGACGGTCATAGGACGCCAGGAAGTCGCGCAAAGGGCCAGGACCGAGCGGCCCCCAGACGAGATAGACGACCGCGATCACAGCTCGTCATGCTAAAAGCTGGGTGGGTCCGCATAGCACGTCGCCTGCCGTGCGGACGCGACGCTCACCGCGCCACCGCCGCCGAGGTCCCCAGCACCTGCCCTTGGGCCCCGAGCGCCTGCACCGCGAAGTCCGCGCTCGCGCTGCTCACCGGGATCGTCGTCTCAAAGCCGCCGGAAGGGACGCTCGCCACTTCTGAGAGCGTCGCCGGGGTTTCCCCGGCGAACACCCGCCAGCCGCTCACGCCCGTGGCCCCGTTCCAGCTCGCGTACACGGTCGCTTCGCTCGCGCTCGCGGCCTTGACCGCCAGCGCCGGCGGGGCCGCGGGCGTGGCGCTCCAGGGGAAGCGAAACGCGCGGTAGGACTGCCCGGGGGCGGGGAAGTGCGCGTCGAAGAGCGTTTCCCCCGAGGGGCCGAATTCCGTGAAGTACGGCAGTTCGCCCCAGCCGACGAACGAGTCGCCGTCGGGCAGGAGCTGGTCGTTGCCCTGGCTGCCGGTGAGCAGCGGCGGCGCGTGCACGTCGCGGCCGATCAGGCTGACGCTGCGGTTCTGCCAGTCGATGCGCTCGCGGATCGCGCGCGACTGCGAGTGCTCCTTGGGCGCTGCGCCGTCGTCGAAGATCGTGAGCGTGCCGTCGGGCTGCCATTGCACGTCGTGCTGCCAGGCGAAGCCCGTACCGGCGCCCATCTTGAAGCCGGAGTCCTTGCCGCCGAGGCTCCACAGCACGGCGCCGGTGAGGTGGTCGATCTCGTACGCCGCCCAGGTGTTGCGCGAGGAGACGATGAAGTCGCCGTCGCCGGAGGGGTCCAGCGAGACGGAGTTGATGTGGAAGAAGTCCCACGGCTTGCCGTCGGTGGGCGCCGGCCAGTAGGAGTCGCCGAGGGCGACGTGACCGTAGGCGTGCCATTCGAACATCACGAGCCCCGTGGGCACGTCGATCTCCTGCAGCATGGCGTCCTGCAGCGTGCCGTTTCGCGAGCCGCCGTAGGGCGCGAGATCGGCGTCGACGAGCGAGTACGCGGTGATGAACGCCGAGCCCTGCGGGGTGAGCTGGACTTCGTGCAGGTCGGCCGCCGCGCCGTTGCCCGCCTTGATGGTGGCGATGTGCTGGTAGGAGGAGCTGTAGATCTCGTCTTCGCCGAGACCGACGCCCAGTTCGGAGGGCACCTTCCCCTGCCACCACACGAGCACGGGCTTGCCTTTGTAGGTCTCGACCTGGAAGTCCGCCACCTCCTCGCCGCTCGGCGCCGGCTTGAACCACACGAGCTTGCCCTGTCCGTTGATGATCATCGTGCCCGCCTGCCCGTAGCCGACGGTGGGGGTGAAGAAGATGTCGCCCGGCGTGGCGCTCGGCGCGTCGGCGTCCACGAACACCGCCGGCGGGTGCAGTTCGGGCGCGGAGACGAAGCTCTGGACGAGGCCGGGCTTCGTCAAATACTTGCCGCTGCCGGACGACGATGCCCGGAACCCTGACGGCCGCGAGACGGTGAAGGTCGTGCTCATGCGCACGGCATGGCCGGCGGGGCCGATGAGCGCGCCGGCGGTCACGCGCTCGCCCGCGACGAAGGGGCGCGCCGGCAGGAAGCTCGCGCCGGGAGCGCTCACATAGGACTCCAGGCGCCCGCTGTGGCGGCCGCTGCGCGAGCCGACCGCAAAGACGTCGCTTATCTCGCTCGCCGGCACGCCGAGAAAGCTGATCTGGCTGCGCGGCGAGGCGTCCGGGGTGCCGTTCAGCGGCGAGATCGCCACCGCCGGCGCTGCCTGCGCGGGCGCCGCGACCAGCAGCATCGCGATCGCGAGCGCCACCGACCCAGGCCAGGCTCGCGCGGCGCGCCGGTCTTTCCTCGCTGCTGTCACCTCGCTGTAAACACCCTCTCCGGGGGACCGTAGCGTCGCGGCGCGCTCCTCGTGTAAGAACCTCGACAACGCTGACCCCTCGCGACGCGGTCACCGGCCGACGCTCGACGCCCCGACACGCCCACCCAGCGAGCGCGTCACTCGCGCTCGAACACCCCCACGACGTTCGATGCGCCGCTCGCAAACGGGTAGTCGGCCTCGCCTTCGCACAGCACGCGGAACTGGTACGCCGCCGGCCCCGGGAACTTGAAGCGGTAGCTCGCGTGAAAGCCGCCGTGCGCGTCGCTGCGGATCACGTCGAACTCGAGCCACGCGCCTCCCGGCGAGCGCGCCTCGAGCACCAGCAGCTTGCCGCCCTTCGGGACCGGCCCGCCGCGCAGGCGTCCGGTGAAGTGGATGCTGCCGCCCGCGTCCACCGTGCGCGGCGACACGCGCAGGCTCACGCCCGCGCGCACGTCCAGCGTCAGCGTCCGCGTCGTCACCGGCCGCGCGCCCAGCTCGTCGCTGTACTCGAAGCGCAGCGTCCGCGAGGACAGCCCGGCGGGCAGCCGCAGCGTGAACTCGCCGTCGCCGTTCGTCACCACGCCGGCCATCGCCGCCGTCCGCGCGCCCGCGTAGTCGGGCGTCGCGAGCACGTCAACGCGCGCTCCCGAGATCGGCGCGCCGCCCGCGTCCGTCAGACGCCCGAGGATCGTCTCCGCGCGCCCGTAGCCGCTCACCAGGCGCGCGCTCCTCATCCCCTTCCAGGCGACCGACAGCGTAGCCTGCGGGCTCGCGTTCACGCCGTTCGGACCGCCCGGCGCCGCCGCGTTCTCGATCGTCACGTTCCTGTCCAGCACGTACGTCGAGTTGCCCGCCGCGTCCGTCACCGTCACCACCAGGTGATGCACGCCGTTTCCCACCCGCGTCGTGTCGAAGCCCACGTCCGCGCTCAGCGACGCCGGGCACGGCTGCAGATACAGGAACGCCGGCAGCCCGTCCGTCGTCTGCCCGACGTTCCTGCAGCGGCCGCCGTCTTCGTCGAGCACCGTGCTCTGCACCACCTGCCCGTCGACGCTGAACACCGCCTCGTACACGCCCGACCCCGGGTCGCTCGCGTCGAACGTCAGGTCGCTCGTCCCGCTAAGCACCGGCGCGCTCGCCACTTCGCCGCCCACGTCCGACGTCGTCGGTCCAGCGCTCTGTTCCAGCGTCAAGTCCGCCGCGTACAGGTACACGACCGCGGCGTAGCCGTTGGGGTCACCGGGGCCGTCGGCACATTCGTAGCCAGATACTCCAGCGCAAGCGGCCTTTGCGTATAGCTTCGAGCCCAAATTCCCAGAGGGCACGACCACCTCGTTATTCGGCGATAGGGGCTGGGCCGCTTCGCCCTGTTCCGTTCTGCATCCGCTTAGGTACGCGCACCGGCTGAAGGATTGTTCTTCCGTTGGTCCGGCGAGCCAAAACTGGTAGTCGGCGTCCGCCGCCGCGCCACCCTCGGCGTCTCCTGCTCGCCATAGCGTCGCACCGGCCAGCGTCTCCCCGAGCGGCGCAGTGAACGTCCACACTGCCGCAGCGTCAGCCGTGCGCGGCGTATGCGCCCGCAGCCCCGCAACAAGCGCCCCACCCGCCTGCCCGCACGTGTCCTCCACGACCCCTTCGGACGCATCGTCGGACGGGCTCCACCCTTCCGTGGGCGCGGTTTCCCCCGAAGGCGTCCGGCATGAATACACGTCGTACTGGCCGGCTAGCGCGCTTGCGGCGAGCGAGAGCGTTGCGAGGACGACCGCGAATGCGGCCCCCGACGTGGCGCGCACCCGCCGTCCGCCGGCGCCGCACCGCCGTTCCGACATCCCGTTGAGCACAGCCATCGCAACCTCTTGTCGCTTGGAAGCCTGTTATCGCCCCCTCCGGGAATTGTCCCATCCCGCGGGCCCGCGCGGCGCACCGGGCGCGATGCTCCGCGCGCACCGGGCGCGGGCGCCGCCCACGGGCCGAGCGCGGCCGGCGCGGCGGCGGGGGACTCACGCGAGCGTGAGGCTGAGCGGCAGCTCGGCGAGGCCGTAGATGCCGGTGATGCTCTCGAACGCCGGCTGACCGTCGAGCTCGAGGGAGCGCACGCGGCGTGCGAGGAACGACAGCGCCTCCTCGAGCTCCACGCGCGCGAGGTTCGCGCCGACGCAGTAGTGCACGCCGGCGCCGAACGTCAGCGCTCGCGCGCGCCCGCGCGCGGCGGCGATGTCGAAGCGGTCGGGCCCGTCCGGGCCCCGCTCGTCCTCCCCCTGCGGGGGCGATGCGGCGAGGTCGCGGTTGGCGGTGAACGCGCACACCATCACGATGGTTTCCGCCGGGAAGCGCACGTCGCGGAAGCTCACCTCCTCGCTGGTAATGCGCGCGGTGAACGGCGTGATCGGCTCGAAGCGCAGGGCCTCCTCGACGGCCGCGCCCGCGAGCGACGGGTCGGCGACGAGCAGCTGCCACTGCCGGGGGTGTTCGGCGAGCAGGCGCACGGCGTGCGCGAGCTGGCTCCGGGTCGTGTCGACGCCGCCGGCGAGCACGTTGAACACGAGGTTGATGCACTCGACGTCCGACAGCCGCTCCGCCTGGCCGGCCTCGACGTCCGCGTACGTCGCGTCGATCAGCTTGGAGATCAGGTCGTCGCCCGGCTGACTCCTGCGCGCCCGCACGAGCGCTTCGGCGTACTCGTAGAACTCGCCGACCGCCTGCTCGATCTCCGCGCGCGCGTCGGCCATGCTCGCGGCGTCGAACTGGCGCTGGATCATGTTCGACCAGTGGTGCAGCCGCGGCGCGTCCTGTAGCGGCGCGCCCATGACCGTGGCGATCACCTGCGAGGGAAAGCGCCTGGCGAAAGCCTCGACGAACTCGCACCGCACCGGCGCGTCGCCGGCGCGTCCGGGCGAGCGCGCGATCGCGTCCGTGAGCAGCTGTCCCAGGAACGCGCGCATCGCGGGGCGGTAGCGCTCGACCGCGCGCGGCGAGAGCGCGGGGTTGATCAGGCTGCGCAGGCGCGCGTGGTCGGGGCCGTTGACGTGCAGGATGTTGCGCTTCATCTGCTCGTACAGCGGCCCCTCGCCGACGCCGAAGATCTCCGCGATCTTCATCCCCGGGAAGCTCGCCGCGCGCGTGCGCAGGAAGAACTCGCCGGCCTCGCGGTCGAGCACCATGTAGCCGTACGGGCCGCGCGCGAGCCAACCCTCGCGGCGCAGCTCGGCCATCGCCGCATGGAAGCGGTCCCCCCGCAGCGACGCGTCGGTGTAGTCGAACGCGGGAAGCTGCAGCTCGCTGACGAGCGTCATCGACGGCGCGCGGGCCGGGGTGGACGGGCTCGACGTGTTCGGCGCGAGCGCGCGGGCTCTATTTTTTTGGGTGCACTGCGTGCTTGAGCGCGGCGCCGGCGGAGAACTTGGGCGCCTTGGACGCTTTGATTTTGACCTTCTCGCCCGTGCGCGGGTTGACGCCCTGGCGGGCGGCGCGTTTGACGACTGAGAACTTGCCGAAGCCCGTAATCGCGACCTCCTCGCCTTTCTTCAGCGACTTGGTGACGTTGTCGATCAGCGACTCGACCGCGCGTGCGGTGTCGGCCTTCGTCATTCCCGCGTCCTTTGCGACCGCGTCGATCAGCTGCGACTTGTTCATGGGTGTTCCTTTCAAGTAGATGTGCCCGGCGAGCGCGCAGGGTACCGCGCCAGCTTCGTTTGCGGATTGAGCAGGCCCTTGGGGTCGAACGCGCGCTTGACCTGCTCGTGCAGCTCCAGCGCCCGCGGGTCCCATTGCGAGGCCAGGCGCCCGCGCTTGTGCCAGCCGACTCCGTGCTCTCCGGCGATCGAGCCGCCGAGCTCGACGACCAGCGCGAACAGCTCCTCGCCGATCGCCTCAGCCGCATCCAGGTCGGCCTCGCGCCGGGGGTCGACGAGCACCGTCGCGTGCACGTTTCCCTCGCCGCCGTGGCCCCACGCGCACGAGCGCATGCCGTGCGCGCCGGCGATCCGCTCGAAGCGCTCGAGCCCCTCGGCCAAGCGCTCGAGCGGGAACACGACGTCCTCGCTGACCTTGCCGCCGCGCGCGGCCGTGACCGCCGGGTTGGCTCCGTCGCGCCAGCGCCACAGCGCGCGGGCGTCGGGCGGCTCGTGCACCGCGAGCGCGTGGGCGGGCGGGCCGCTCATCAGCTCGATCAGCGCGTCGCGCTCGGCGCGCGCCTGCTCGGCCGAGCCGTCGAGCTCGCAGATCAGCGCGAAGCCCGCGTCCGCCGGCAGCTCGCCCGGGTAGGAGGCGGCGAGCAGGCGCAGCGTGGGCGCGTCCATGAAGTCGAGCACCGACGGGCGCATGCCGGCGGCGAACACCGCGCCGATCGCCGCGCATCCCTGCTCGCGCGCGCCCACGAACACGACCAGCGGGAGCGCGGCCTCGGGCGCCGGCAGCAGGCGCAGACGCACGGCGGTGATCACCCCGAGCGTGCCCTCGGAGCCGATCAGCAGGCTCTTCAGGTCATAGCCGGCGACGTCCTTGCTCGCCCAGCCGCCGAGCCGCACGAGCTCGCCGGGCGCGAGCACGACCTCCAGGCCGGCGACCCACGCGCCGGTCACGCCGTACTTCAGCGCGTGCGGGCCGCCCGCGTTGGTGGCGACGTTGCCGCCGATCTGCGACTGCTCGGCGGCGCCGGGGTCAGGCGCGAACATCAGCCCGTTCTCGCGCGCCAGGCGCCGCACGCGGCTCGTGCTCACGCCCGCCTCCGCGAACAGCCGCCACAGCCCCGGCTCGAGCTCGCGCACCCCGCGCAGGCGCTCGAGCGAGAGCACGACGCCGCCGTGCGTCGGCACCGCCCCGCCCGTCATCCCCGTGCCGCCGCCGCGCGGCACGATCGGAACGTCGTGCGCGTAGCACCAGCCGAGGACCGCCGCGACCTGCTGCGCGTCGCCCGGCAGCACGACCGCGTCGGCGCGGCCCTCGACGTCCCTGCGGTTCGAGCAGTCGCGGTTGTAAGGGGAGGACGACGCCGCGTCTAGGACGTGCTCCGAGCCGACCAGCTGGCCGAGCTCGCGGCCGATCGCCGCGGTCGCCACGCTAGGCCGTCTCGGGTACGGGCGCGGCAACGATCTCGAGCTCGTCGACGCCGCTGAAGTCAGCGGGGTTGCACGTGTACACGGGCACGGGTGGCAGCCGACGCCGGCGGCTGGGCAGCAGCTCGGCGGACAGCGGGGGGTGCGACAGCGCGCGCGACTCGGCCACCGCTCGACCCGCGCGCGTGATCGTGATGTGCTCGCGATCGGAATGCGCGTGCGCGTCCATGAGGAGGCGCATCAATCGATGATGCAAAGCGCTTTGGCGATGTCCTCGGGCCACTCGTCGAAGTCGTCGGGCACCGTCAGGCGACCCCGCATGCGCCCGGGACGTCGCTTGACGGTCGCTTCTTGGCCGGTGATCGCCGCCAGCCGCACGACCGGGCGAGAGCCGCGGCGCAGCACGACCTCCTCGCCCGCCTCCGCCCGCCGTACGAGCTTCGAGTGTTGGGTCTTTGCTTGCCCGATCGTGTACGTCGTGGACACCGATCGAGCTTAGCCAACCTGGTCAAGTCGATCAACGTGCGCCTTGCGGGCCGGGTAGCATGGACACGACATGGCTGTCAGCCCCCAGCGTCGCGCGCAGCCAGGCGATCCGGCACAGGCGAACGGAGCGGCTCAGGCGGGCGCCCCGGCGAGCGCGGACACGCCTGACTCGCGCTCGCGGGAGCCGGGCTTTCGCACCCTCTCCGGCGAGCCGATCCGCGAGCGCTACGACGCCGGCGACCTGCCGGCGGGCGCAGGAACGGGTGCCCACCCGCCCGCCGGGGACCCGATCGGCGAGCCCGGCTCCTACCCGTTCACGCGCGGCATCCACAGGACGATGTACCGCGGGCGGCTGTGGACGATGCGCCAGTTCGCGGGCTTCGGCACGAGCGAGGAGACCAACGAGCGCTTCCACTACCTGCTCGAGCACGGCCAGACGGGGCTGTCGACGGCGTTTGACATGCCGTCGCTGATGGGCCACGACTCAGACCACGCGCGCTCGCTCGGGGAGGTCGGGCGCGAGGGCGTCGCGGTGGACACGCTCGACGACATGCAGACCCTGTTCTCGGGCATCGACGTGGGCGAGGTGTCGGTGTCGATGACCGTCAACGCGCCCGCCGCGATCATGCTCGCGTTCTACGTCGCCGCGGCCGAGTCGCGCGGCGCCGGCCCCGCCCGCCCGGGCGCGGGCGCGAACGAGGCGCGGTCGACGGCGGCGGGGCTTGCGGGGACCGGCGAGCCGATCCCCAGGGAGCGCCTGTCGGGGACGATCCAGGCGGACATCCTGAAGGAGTACATAGCGCAGAAGGAGTGGTGCTTTCCGATCGACCCCGCGATGCGCCTGTGCGGGGACATGATCGAGTGGTGCACGCGCCGGATGCCGCGCTGGCACCCGATCTCGATCTCCGGCTATCACATCCGCGAGGCGGGCGCGACCGCGCAGCAGGAGCTCGCGTTCACGCTCAAGGACGGGCTCACCTACGTCGAGCAGGCGCTCGCGCGCGGCCTGCACGTCGACGAGTTCGCGCCGCGGCTGTCGTTCTTCTTCAACGCGCAGATCGACTTCTTCGAGGAGATCGCCAAGTACCGCGCCGCGCGGCGCATCTGGGCGAAAGAGATGCGCGAGACGTTCGGCGCGAAGGACCCGCGCTCGTGGCAGATGCGCTTTCACTCACAGACGGCGGGCGTGTCGCTGACGGCGCAGCAGCCGCTGAACAACATCGTGCGCACGACCGTCGAGGCGCTCGCCGCGGTGCTCGGCGGCACCCAGTCATTGCACACCAACTCCTACGACGAGGCGCTCGCGCTGCCGACCGAGCAGGCGGTCACGGTCGCGCTGCGCACCCAGCAGATGCTCGCGCACGAGACCGGCGTCACCAACACGGTCGACCCGCTCGGCGGATCGTATTTCGTCGAGTCGCTCACCGATTTGATGGAACAGCGAACGCACGAATATTTTAATAAAATAGACGAGTTGGGCGGGATGGTGGAAGCGGTCAAGCTCAACTATCCCCAGCGTGAGATCGCCGACGCGGCGTTCGCGTTGCAGCAGCAGATCGACTCCGGCGAGCGGATCGTCGTGGGCGTCAACGCCCACGTGGCCGCCGACGAGCAGCCGATCCCGACGCTGCGCGTCGACCCCGCGCTCGAGCGCAAGCAAGTCGGGCGCCTGAACGCAGTGCGCGCCCGCCGCGACGGCGTTGCCGTCGAGCGCGCCCTGTCGGCCCTGCGCGAGGACGCCGCGCACGCGGATCGCAACCTGATGGAGCCGCTGCTCGCCTGCGCCCACGCCCACGCCTCCGAGGGCGAGATCGTGCAGGCGCTGCAGCAGGTCTTCGGGGACTACACCGAGACGCCGGTGTTCTGATCGCCCGGCTCGCTATGCGCGAGCGCCGGCCAGCGACGCCTCTCGCGAGATCGCCCGCTTGCCCCACGCCGCCGCACGGGCGTACACGATCAGCCGCTCGAGATACTCGCGCGGGTCGGGCTTCGCCAGGCCGGCGCGCGCGAGCGCCGCGCTCGCCCGCTCGTCGGTGAACCGGCAGCGCACGTCGAAGTACGGCGCGAACGTCTCGGCTCCCGCGGGCAGGCCGTCACGCTGCACGGGCGCCACGAAGCGCGCCGGCTCGCGCCCGCTCAGCGAGCAGTGCAGCGCGACGAGCTCGCCCGCGCTCAGCGCGCGCTCGCCCGCGACCAGGTTGTAGGTCCCGCGCGCGTGCTCGTCGTCGAGCAGCGCGAGCACGCCGTCGGTCACGTAGTCGACGGGCACGAAGTCGACGATCGAGTCCGCGCGCGCGGGCACCTCGCGCAGCAGGCCGCGCTCGAACGCGCGCATCGGCCAGTACAGGACGTTGAACGCCGACGTCCAGCCGCTGACGCTGTGCCCGACCACGATGCTCGGCCGCGCCACCGCCAGCGGCAAGTCCGCGGCGCTCGCGCGCAGCAGCCGCTCGGCCTCGTGCTTGGAGCGCTCATACGTGTTGCGGAACTCCTGGCCGACGTCGAGGTCCGCCTCGCCGAACTCGCCCGCGTGGCGCCCGCTCACGTACGCGGTCGACACGTGCACCAGGCGCCGCAAGGACCCGCACTCGGCGATCTCGCGCGCGAGCTCGAGCACGCGCTGCACGCCGCGCACGTTGACCTCGCGCGCCTGCTCGAGCGCCAGCTCGAACGAGATCGACGCCGCGCAGTGCACGATCCGATCGACCGAGCCGACCAGCAGGTCGCGGTCGCGCCGCGAGAGCCCAAGCTCCGGCTGAAGCAGATCTCCACGCACGGCGCTCAGCCGGGACGCGACCGCGGCCGGGGGCGGCTCGTCGTACAGGCGCGCGAGCGCGTCCCGCAGGCGCGCGCGCGCGCCGTCCTCGTCGTCCGCTCGCACGAGCACCACGATCTGCTCATCGCCGCACTCGAGCAGCCGCGCGAGCGCGTCCATCCCCAAGAAGCCCGTCGCCCCGGTCAGCAGGATCGCGCCGCTCACGCGTGCCCCTGCATGGGGTATGCCGGCGAGGAGTCCTCGGAGCCGGCGCCGTCCGCCGTCGCGCTCCCACCGCGCACGCTCGCCGGCGACGGACATCCGACCGCGTGAAAGCCGCCGTCCACGTGCACGATCTCGCCGGTGATCCCGCGTGCGAGCGGCGAGAGCAGCAGGCACGCCGCGTCGGCCACCGGTCCGGGGTCCTGCACGTCCCACGCGAGCGGCGCGGTCGCCGACCACACGTCGGCGAGCGCCGGGAAGCCGGGGATGGCGCCCGCGGCGAGCGTCTCGATCGGGCCGGCCGAGATCAGGTTCACGCGAATCGCGCGCGCGCCGAGGTCGCGCGCGAGATAGCGCGCGACGGCCTCGAGCGCAGCCTTCGCGACGCCCATCCAGTCATACGACGGCCACGCGACGCTCGCGTCGAAGTCCAGGCCCACGACCGCTGCGCCCGCGGGCGCGCGTTCGAGCAGCGGCAGCAGCCCGGCGACGAGCGCCTTCAGCGAGAACGCGCTCGTCCGGTACGCGCTCAGCGCGCTCTCGACGGGCGTGTCGATGAAGCCGCCGCCGAGCGCGTCCGGCGGCGCGTGCGCGACCGCGTGCAGCACCCCGTCGAGCGCCCCCCAGCGCTCGGCCAGCTGCCCGCGCACGCGCTCGAGATCCTCGGCGCTGTTGACGTCCAGCTCGAGCACGTCCGCCGCCTGCGCCAGCTGTCCGGCGGCGCGTTCGGTCATGCGTTTGCCGCGCCCGAAGCCCGTGAGCACGATCTCGGCCCCCAGCTCCTGCGCGCGCGCGGCGGTCGCGAACGCGATCGAATGGCGGTCGAGCACGCCCGTGATCAGGATCCGCCGCCCGCGCAGCATCACAGCGGCAGCGGGACGAACTCGCCGGCCGCCGCGTCGCCCACGATCTGCTCGTGCCAGGACGCGCGCCCGCGCCGCCACAGGACCTGCACGCTCGCGCGGCACACGAGCGCGCGATCCTGGTTGCGGATCTGCCAGGCGAGCTCGACCAGCCCGGAGCGCTCGTCGACGGGCCGCAACGCGGTGATCTCGCCGCCGACGGAGATCGTGTCGTTCAGGAGCACCGGCCGCTTGAACACGACCTGCTCGACGCGCCGCAGCGCGAGCACGCGCTCGGGGTCCAGCGGCACGAGCCCGACGGCGAGCGACAGCACGAGCATGCCGTGTGCGATGCGCTCGCCGAACGGGCTGGCGGCGGCCCACTCGGGGTCGCAGTGCTGGGGGTGCCAGTCGCCGGTGAGCGCGCTGAAGACGATCACGTCGGTGTCGCGCACGGTGCGCTGCCCGGACTCGAACCGCTGCCCGACGCGCAGCTGCTCGAATGGGTCTGACCAATGCATCGCTTCCTCCTCCTGATCTAGAGCGGGATGTTGCTCGCGCGGGCTTCCGGGCGGTGCACGCCCGCGAGCGTGTCGAGCGCGGCGGCGACCCGCGCGCGCGTGTGCTCGGGGGCGAATACCTCGTCGACGAAGCCCTCGGCGCTGGCGCCGTCCACGTGCAGGTGCTCCGAGGAGTACGCCGCCGCCAGCCGGCGCCTGTGCGCCGCCGGGTCCTCGGCGGCGGCGATCTCGCGGCGCGCGACGATCCCGACGGCCTGCTCGGCGCCCATCACGCCGATCTGCGCGCCCGGCCACGCGAACACGTAGTCGGCGCCGAGCGCCTTCGAGTTCATCGCGATGAACGCGCCGCCGAACGCCTTGCGCACGATCACCGTGACGCTCGGGACGCTCGCCTCGGCGAACGCGTGCACGAGCTTTGCGCCGTGGCGGATGACCGCGTCGCGCTCCTGGCGCGAGCCGGGCAGGAAGCCGGGGGTGTCGACGAGCACGAGCAGCGGCAGGCCGAACGAGTTGCACGCGCGCACGAAGCGCGCGGCCTTCTGCGCGGCGCGCGCGTCGAGCACGCCGCCGAGGTGCTTGGGCTGGCTGGCGACGATCCCGATCGCGCGCCCGTCGAGGCGCGCGAACGCGCACACGACGTTGCGCGCCCAGCGCGTGCTGACCTCCATCAGGCGCCCTCCGTCCACGAGCGCGCCCGCGACGTGGCGGATGTCGTAGACCTTGCGCGCCTGCGCCGGCACCGCGAGCTCGGGCGCTTGGCCCGGCGGATCGACGCTCGGCCAGCGCGCCGGCTGCACGCCCGCGTGCTGGGGCAGGTAGTCGAGCAGGTCGCGCGCGAGCAGCGCGGCGTCGACCTCGGTCGGCGCGGTGAAGTGGCACACGCCGTTGCGCTCGTGCACGCGCGGACCGCCCAGCGCGGCCATGTCGAGCAGCTCGCCGGTGACCTCCGAGACGACCGCCGGCCCGGTCAGGAACATCGACGCGCGGGCGCTCATGATCACGAAGTCGTTGAGCGCCGGACCGTAGGAGGAGCCGCCGGCGGCCGGCCCGCACACGATCGAGATCTGCGGCACGAGTCCCGACAGGCGCACGTGCTCGCGGAAGATCGCGCCGTAGCCGGAGAGCGCCGCGAGGCCCTCCTGCATGCGCGCGCCGGCGGACTCGACGAAGCCGAGCACGGGCACGCGCGCGCGCCCCGCGAGGCGCAGGACCTCGACGATCGACTGCGCGTGCGCTTCGCCCAGCGAGCCGCCCGCGAACGACGCGTCCTGGGCGTAGCAGAACACCTGGCGCCCGTCCACGCGCGCGTGCGCCGCGAGCACGCCGTCGCCCGCGCGAGCGCGCTCGCCCATCCGCCGCGAGCGCACCTGCGTGCGCAGCAGCGACAGCGAGCCGGGGTCGGCGAGCACCTCCAGGCGCTCGAGCGGCGCCAGGCGCTCGTCCGGTCGCTCGAGCAGCGCGAGGCTCACGCGCCCTCCAGGCACAGCACGGCGTTGTGGCCGCCGAAGCCGAACGAGTTGGACAGCGCGAGCGCGGGGCGGCCCGCGGGAACCTCCAGCGGGCGCGCGGCGTCGGGGACGTAGTCGAGGTCGAGCTCGGGGTCGGGCTCGGCGAGCCCGAGCGTGGGCGGCGCGACGCGGTCGCGCAGCGCGAGCAGCGTGGCGACCGCCTCGACGGCGCCGGCGGCGCCGAGCAGGTGCCCGATCGCGGACTTGGTCGAGGACACGGGGATGCGCGCGGCGTGCTCGCCCAGGGCGAGCTTCAGCGCGTGCGTCTCGGCGCTGTCGTTCAGCGGCGTGGAGGTGCCGTGCGCGTTGACGTAGTCGATGTCCCGCGCCGCGACGCCCGCGTCGGCGAGCGCCGCGCCGATCGCGGCCGCCTGCCCCCGGCCGTCCGCGCGCGGCGCGGTCAGGTGGTGGGCGTCGGAGCTCGCGCCGTAGCCCCTGATCGTTCCGAGCACGCGCGCGCCGCGCGCGCGGGCGCCGCGCGCGCGCTCGAGCACGAGCACCGCGGCGCCCTCGCCCATC
Organism: Solirubrobacteraceae bacterium; assembly: GCA_035503075.1. Classification (GTDB taxonomy): domain Bacteria; phylum Actinomycetota; class Thermoleophilia; order Solirubrobacterales; family Solirubrobacteraceae; genus Palsa-744. The sequence goes on along the minus strand of DATJTT010000055.1, from coordinate 51,296 downwards.
ACGAAGCCGTCGCGGCGCGCGTCGAACGGGCGCGAGCGGCCGGACGGGGAGAGCGCGTCGAGCGCGCCGAAGGCCGCGCGCGCGAGCGGCGTGAGACCCGCCTCGGAGCCGCCCGCGACGACCGCGTCGGCTTCGCCGCTCTGGAGCATGCGCAGAGCGCTGCCGAGCGCGTGCGCCCCGGACGCGCACGCGGTGCTGACGGCGAAGGACGGTCCGCGCAGCCCGTGGCGCATCGACAGCGCGGCCGCCCCCGCGTTGCTCATCATCAGCGGCACGGACAGCGGCGAGACGTACTCGCGGCCGCGCTCGCGCAGCGTGTCCTGGCCGTCGACGAGCGTGCCGATGCCGCCGATCCCGGTGCCGAGCACACAGCCGACCCGCTCGGGCGGGTACGGGATCGCGCTCGGCTCGGCCACGGGCTCGCCCGCCCCGGCGCGCGCCGGCTCGCCCGCCCCGGCGCGCGCCGGCTCGCCCGGCGTCCAGCCGGCGTCCGCGAGCGCCTCGACGCACGCGGCGATCGCGAGCTGGGTGAAGCGGTCGGCGCGGCGTGCCTCCTTGGCGGTGAGGAAGTCCTTCGCGTCGAAGTCGGCGCACGGCGCCTCGCCGTCCTCGATCGCGCACGCGCCCGCGCACCAGCGCTCGTGCAGCGCCCGCGCGCCGACGCCAAGCGGCGTGACGGCGCCGACGCCGGTGACGACGACCGGCTCGGACTGTGCGCTCGATGCCATCCGCTGCGCTCCGCGGCCTACAGGCGCGAGGCGATCAGCTCGACCGCGTCTTTGACCGTCTTGACCTCGGCGACGTCCGCCCCCTTGAGCTCCACGCCGAACTGCTCGTGCACGATCTGCGAGAGCTCGGCGAGGTCGAGCGAGTCGATGTCGAGCGCCTCGAAGGTCGCGTCGGGGGTGATCAGGTCGGGCTGCGCGCCGAACGTCGCGAGCGATTCGACGACGACGATTTCGACCTGCTCGTGGGTGACTGCGGTGCTCATGCGGCTCCTTTCGGTCGTTGTTGCGGTTTAGATTTGGATCGCGCGGCGGTGCCCGCGGCTCGCGCGCGCGACGTCGGTTCGCGGGGATCGACGCGCGCTAGGCACCGAGCCCGCCGTCGACGTACAGGGTGGTGCCGGTGACGTAGCCGGCCTGCTCGGAGGCGAGGAAGCGCGCGCACGCGGCGACCTCCTCGGGACGCCCGGCGCGGCGCGCGGGCACGGCGCCGAGCAGCACGCCGTCCAGGCCGGCGGTCATGTCCGTGGCGATCAGCCCGGGGGCGATCGCGTTGACGGTCACGCCGCGCCGCGCGACCTCGACGGCGACCGTGCGCGTCATGCCGATCACCCCGGCCTTGGCGGCGGCATAGTTGGCCTGCCCGGCGTTCGCGCGCGGCCCGACGACGGAGGCGACGTTGATCACGCGCCCGAAGCGCTCGCGGATCATCCCGCGCAGCGCGCGCCTGGTCGCGCGGAAGCACGCGGTGAGGTTGGTGTCGATCACGTGCCCCCAGTCGGAGTCGGTGAGCGAGACCGCTAGCTCGTCCGCGCGCACGCCCGCGTTGTTGACGAGCACGAGCACGCGCCCGAAGCGCTGTTCGAGCTCGTCGAACATGCCGTCGAGCTGCTCGGCGTCGGTCACGTCCGCGCGCAAAGCGAGCGCGCTGCCACCGTCGCGCTCGATCCGCGCGACGGTCTCGCCCGCGGCGTCCTCGCCCGCGCGGAAGTTGACCGCCACCGGCCAGCCGTCGGCGGCGAGCGCGCACGCGATCGCCGAGCCGATCCCGCGCGAGGCGCCGGTCACGAGCGCGCAGCCCGCGCGCTCGCCCGGCGCACCGCCCGCGGCCTGGCCGGCGCCGCTCACGACTCCCGCCTTCGCGCCGCCCGCGGCCTGGCCGGCGCCGCTCACGACTCCCGCCTTCGCGCCGGCGCGCCGTCGCCGGCGAGCGCCGAGGTCTCGGGCGCGCGCCGCTCGCCGGCGGGCGCCGGGCGCTCCCACGTGAGCACGGTCGCGCCCCACACGAGCCCGGCTCCGACGGCGCCCAGCAGCACGCGCGCGCCGGGCTCGAGGGCGCCCGTGCGAACCGCCTCGCCGAGGGCGATCGGCACGCTGGCGGCGCTCGTGTTGCCGAGTTGCTGCAGGCAGTCGAACACGCGCTCGCGCGCGAGGCCCAGGCGCTCGGCGACGGCGGCGAGGATCCGCGAGTTGGCCTGGTGGTAGACGAACAGGTCGACGTCCGCGAGCGTCAGCCCGGCGAGCTCGAGCACCTCGCGCGTGGCGCTCGAGAGCAGCTGCGCGGCCGCGAGGAAGGTCTCGTGGCCCTCCATCTCGAGCACGCCCCTGGCGCGCGTCGCCTGGATCATGGCCGCTCCGGCGCCGTCGCTGCCGAGCACGAACGGCCCGATCCGCCCGGGGGCGTCGGCGCTGAGCACGAGCGCGCCGGCGCCGTCCGCGAACAGGGGCGCGGTGCGCGCGTCGTCGAAGTCGACGAAGCGCGTGAGCACCTCGGCGCCGATCACGAGCACGTGGCGCGCGCGCCCCGACTCGATCCACGCGGTCGCGAGCGCGAGCGCCGCGAGCGCGCCCGCGCACGCCGCGCCCACGTCGATCGCCGCCACCCGGCCGGCGCCGAGCGCGTGCGCTACGAGCGGCGCGGTCGCGGGCGTGATCTCATCGGAGGCGAGCGTCGCCACGAGGATCATGTCGAGCTCGCGCGCGTCCACGCCGGCGTCCGCGAGCGCGGCGCGCCCCGCGCGCACGGCCAGCTCGCTGACGCGCTCGCCGGCGCCCGCGTAGCGGCGCTCGCGGATGCCCGTGCGCCGCTCGATCCACTCCTCGCTCACGCCCAGCCGCGCGGCGATCTGCGCGTTGGCGACGACGCGCGCGGGCAGGACCGCGCCGAGCCCGACCACGCCGGCGGTGCGCGCGGGCGCCGCGACGCGCGCCGGCGCGCCGACGCGCGCGGGCGCCGCGGCGCGCGCGGGCGCGACAGGCGCGACAGGCGCGACCCGAGGATCGGCGGCGGGCGCGAGCGTCGAGGACTCAGGCGACACCGCTCGGCTCCAGCTCCTGCGCGGGCTTGGCGAGATCGAGGACGCGCGCATCGGGCAGGTTGCGCTTGACGAGCCGCGCGAGCACCTCGCCGGGGCCGAAGTCGACGAACGTGTCCGGGCCGAGCTCGGCGAGCGCGAGCATCGTCTCGCGCCAGCGCACCGGACGCACGATCGCTGCGGCGAGCTCGGCGCGCACGCGCGCGAACGGCCGCGCGCTCGCGCCGGAGATCACGGGAATCGCGGGCGGCGCGAGCTCGACCTGCTCGAGCTCTGCGAGAAACGGCTCTACGGCGCCTGCCATCGCGGGCGTGTGAAAGGCGCCGGCGACGTCGAGCTGGATCGCGCGCAGCTTGCGCTCGCGCACGCGAGCGGACGCGTCGCGCAGCCGCGCGGCGGGCCCGGCGAGCACGACCTGGCCGGGGGCGTTGTCGTTGGCGAGCACGAGCCCGTGCTCGGCGGCCAGCTCGCGCGCCTGCTGCTCGCCGGCGCCGAGCACCGCGAGCATGCCTTCCTCGCGCCCGCAACACGCCTCGGCCATGAGCTCGCCGCGGCGGACCGCCAGGCGCAGGCCGGCGGACTGCTCGAGCGCGCCCGCGGCGACCAGCGCGCTGAGCTCCCCGAGCGAGTGCCCGGCGAGCGCGGCCGGGCGCAGGAACGCCGGTCGCTCCTTCCACCCGGCGAGGCTCGCGCAGAAGATCGCGGGCTGGGCGAACCTGGTGCTCTGGCCGGCGCGCGCGAAGGGATCCTCGCCGACGAGCGCGACGCACTCGGCGAGCAGCCGCGGGACCGTTCGCTGCACGTGCTCGCGCAGCGCGCCGGTGTGGCTACCCTGGCCCGGGAACAGGCCTGCGATCACGCCCGTGGACACTCGCCAGAGACTTCGTCCGGCGCGCGCATTCGGTACGCGGACAGGCACGCGAACCGCCCAAATGGGGGGTTCGCCCCGTGCGCCTGGGCTACCTGCCGGGGTCCGAGTTCCGGGCCGCGGGCGGGGCGGCCGCGCGGGGCGGCCGCGCGGGGCGGCCGGGCGGGCGGGGCGTCCGGCTATCTGTGCAGGCCCAGGCGCTGGGCGCGCTGCACGGCCTCGGCGCGGTTGCGCGCGCCGAGCTTGCGATACAGCGTGCTCGTGTGCTCCTTGACGGTGTGCGGCGAGAGGAACAGCGCGGCTGCGATCTCGCGATTGGTAGCCCCGCCGGCGATCAGCGCGAGGATCTGGCTCTCGCGGTCGGTGAGCGTCGGCTCCCGGCGGCCGCTGTCGCGGAACACCTCCTGTCCGTCGCCGACCATGCGCACGAGCTTGGCGATCTCCGGCGCGGGCCAGTCCTTGGAGATGAAGCCGGCCGCGCCCGCGGCGCGCGCGGCGCGCGGCGAGATGCCGCCGGCGCCGGACATCAGCAGCACGCGCGGAGCGGGCGCCTGCGCGCGCAGCCGCTCGCAGATCTCGGGTCCGGACTCGCTGCCGAGGAACAAGTCGACGAGCGCCACGTGCGGCTCGTAGCGTTGGCACACCGCGAGCGCCTCAGCGCCGGTGCGCGCGCTCAGGCAGCGTTCCACCCACGGCATCTGGCCGAGCATCAGCCGGAAGCCCCAGTGGACGACGTCGTGGTCGTCGACGACCAGCACACGCAGGCGCCGCTCGCGCGGCTGCTCGGGCACGCGCGGCTGCCCGGACACGCGCGGCTGCCCGGGCACGCGCGGCTGCTCGGGCATGGCGGCGGCGGCGCTCATGCGCCGGTGGGCACCACGAGGCGCACCTGCCAGGTCCCGGGCTCGGACTCGCCGTACTCGAGCACGCCGTCGTGCTGGAGCGCCTCGAGCGTCGCCAGCCGCAGCCCCATCCCCGCCGCGCGCGGCACGCGCGGGAGGCGCCCGTCGCGCCGCGACTCGACGCCGTCGTTGCGCACCTCGACGACGAGCGTGGTGCCGTCGTTGCTGAGCGTCACCTCGACGGCGCTCGCGCGCGCGTGCTTGTGCGCGTTGCGGACGGCCTCCACGAGGATCGACTGGGCGAGCGCCTCGAGCTGGGCGGGCACGTGCTCGGCGCTGCCCTCGAGCACGATCTGGAAATCGGGGTAGAGCGCGCGCACGCGTTCGAGTTCTTCGGCGAAGGTCACGGACGTCGGCCGCGAGGTGTGGCCGAGGGGACGCGCGAGCGCGGTGCGCAGGTCGGCGAGGGCGGTGCGCACCTCGGCCGCGCAGCGTCGCTGGCTGTCGGCGTCGAGCTGCTCCTCGCGCGAGAGCGCGAGCGAGATCCCGAACAGGCGCTGCACGACCCCCTCGTGGATCTCGCGCGCGAGGTCGATCCGCTGGCGCAGCTGACGGCTGTGCTCGTCATAGGCGGTCACCTCGCGCGCGACCGAGGCCATCGCGATCGCCTTGCCGAGCGTCCACAGCAGGTGGCGCTCGTCCTCGTCCATCTCCGCCAGGCCGGGCTGGCGCTCTGAGAGCACGACGCCGACGTGGCGCCCGGCGGCGCTCATCGGCGTGCACACGATGCGCACGCCCGCGAGCAGCTCGCGCACGGGCGCCGGCACCTTGAAGTCATCCGCGCCGAGAACCTCGAGCACGCGATCCTCGGCGAGCGCCTCGCGCGCGACCGGGACCGATTCGACCGTCACGAACAGGTCCGCGAACGGCTCCAGCTCGATCCCGTGCGCACCGACGGCGCGCACCCGCCGGCGGGCGCTGTCATAGCGCACGAGCACCGCCCGCTTCATGCCCGCGAGGCGGCAGATCGCCTCGCACAGGCGGCTGTAGAAGGCGTCCGGCGGCGAGCCCTCGCCGATGCCCGAGAGCAGGTCGGACATCACCTCGAGCACCTCGATGTGGCCTGCACGGCTCCTCGCCGGCTCGCGGGCGGCGCCCGGCGGCGGGGATGAGCTGGGCGTGACGGTCCCCGGCATCCGCCCCAGAATCCCACGAAACGCCGGCACGCGCTGCCAGCGCGTGGCGCAATCCACCCAAACAGGGGGTCGTGCAGCGGCGCGTGCGCCGACGAGGTGCGGGCGCGCCGGCGGCGAACGCGCTCTTCACATCTTCTTATCCCGCTCCTCGCAACTTCTTCGTAGGCGGACGTATCCACCGCGTAGGATTGCCCGCGTTCCCGACCGCCGCCCGCCCAGGAGGCAACGATGTCCCGTCACGACCGCGATGCCGCTGCGTAGCTCTCTGATCGGCGCAGGCGTGCTCGTGGTGCTCGCGAGCGCCGCGACGATCGCGCTGGCCTCCAAGCGGATCTCGGCCGAGCAGGCGACGTACGACGCCCCGGCCGCGCCCCAGTGCGTCCCCTCGACGCTCAACCGTTCAGCGGTGCTGCCGGGCACGGGGCTCTCGGTCTCGCCGCTGCCGGACAGCTACGACGCCTCCGCGCACACCCAGATCAGCTTGCTGGGCGCACCCGCGAGCGCGATCGCGGCGGTGCGCGTGAGCGGCTCGCGAACCGGCTCGCACGCCGGCCGGCTGCTCGCGTACTCGCAAGGCGACGGCGCGAGCTTCGTGCCGAGCAAGCCGTTCGAAGAAGGCGAGACCGTGACCGTGCACGGCACGGTCAAGCTCGGGGCGCGCACGCAGCCCTTCGCGTACCGCTTCGTCGTCGCCCGCCAGGACCCGGTCGACTACGCGGCCGCGGCCAGCGCGACGAGCGTGCCCCGCGACTACAACGAGATGCAGCACTTCCACTCGCGCCCGGAACTGCAGGCGCCGGTGCTCGTCGTGACCGCCCACGCCGCGGGGACCGCCGGCGGGGATCTGTTCATGGCCCCGTATTCGGGTCCGGGCCCGAGCGGGCCGGCGATCTTCGAAGAAGACGGCAACCTCGTGTGGTTTCACCCGCTGCCGAAAGGCACCGAAGCGACCAACCTGCAGGTGCAGCAGCTCGACGGCCAGCCGGTGCTGACGTGGTGGCAGGGCCGGATCCCGCCGCAGGGCTTCGGCCAGGGCGAAGAGATCATCGACAACACCGCGTACAAGGAAATCGGTCGCGTGCACGCCGGCAACGGCTACATGGCCGACCTGCACGAATTCCACATCACCTCCCACGACACCGCGCTGCTGACGGTGTTCGACCCGATCTACTGCAACCTGTCGTCGCTCGGGGGGCCGAGCGGCGCCGCGGTGACCGACTCGAGCTTCCAGGAAATCGACCTCGCGACCGGTCTCGTGCGCCGCGAATGGAACGCCCTGGACCACGTCGGGCTCGACGAATCCTACAGCGCGGCCACGACCGCGACGAACGTCTGGCCCTTCGACTACTTCCACCTGAACTCGATCGACCAGCTGGCCGACGGCAGGACCCTGATCTCCGCACGCAACACCTCGGCGCTGTACGAACTGGACACGACGACCGGACAGGTGCTGACCCACATCGGCGGCAAGCACTCGACGGTCAAGCTCGCGCCGGGGGCGGCGACCGCCTACCAGCACGACGCGAGCGCGCTCGCGGACGGCGAGATCAGCGTGTTCGACAACGGCGGCGTGCCCAAGGTGCACTCCCAGTCTCGGGGCCTGGTGGTGGCGATCGACGCGCATACGGACACGGACAGGGTGATCGCCGAATACGACCACCGCGCGCCGCCGCTGCTGTCCGGCAGCCAGGGCGACGTGCAGGAGCAGGAAAACGGCGACGTGTTCATCGGCTGGGGAGCCGAGCCGTACTTCTCGGAATACACCGCCAGCGGCCAGCTGCTGTACGACGCGCACTGGCACGGCAGCTACGAGTCCTACCGCAGCTTCCGCTTCCAGTGGACGGGCGCGCCGAGCGAAGCGCCGGCGATCGCCGCCGCGCGGGCGGGCGGCGGGACGGTCGTGTACGCGAGCTGGAACGGCGACACGCGCACGGCCTCCTGGCAGGTGCTCGCCGGTCCGAGCCCGAGCCAGCTGACGCCCGTCGCGAGCGCGCCGCGCGACGGGTTCGAGACGGCGATCACGACCGCGGCCCCCGAGGCGTACGTCGCGGTGCAGGCGCTCGACTCCGCCGGGGCGGTGATCGGCACCTCACGCGCGATCGCCGGCTGAGGGCCCGGCGGGCGGGATCTCGCGCGGGCGGGCAAATAGGACCGTGCGGGACCGATTTCGGCCATGGGCAGGCCGCCCCGGGCATTGGAGAGTTTGAGACAACTCATAGTCTAAGTCTCAATATTGAGATTAGTCTGTACGCATAGTTTGATAATCTCGGATTTCCCTGGAGTCAAGTGGAGGGTTGCTCTGGATGGCGGCTCGCAATGTCAGAGGAGGGCCGCTCGACGGTGAGGCGGCGCAGCCGGGCCGGAGCGACGGCGACGCCGTGTCGGCGGTCTTCGGCAACGGCGCGCACGGGCCCGACGGCGCCGCGCCCAACCGCTACCGGCCCCTGCCGACGGGCACGCACGGCCTCGACCCCGAGCTGGTCAAGCGCGACCAGCGCGCGCGCCTGCAGAGCGCGTTGGTCGAGCTGATCGCGCTCAAGGGCTATGCGGCCGTGCGGATCGTCGACCTGGCGAAGCTCGCGCACGTCTCCCAGCCGACGTTCTACAGCCTGTACGCAGACAAGGAAGCGTTGTTCCTGAGCGCGTACGACGAGATCGCGCAACGCACCAGCAGGGTCGTGATGCGGGCGTACCTCGGCGACGACCCCCACGAGCAGCGCGTGACCGCGGCGATGCGCGCGTGGGCGCAGTTCGCTGCCGCCGAGCCGCAGCCGACCTCGCTGCTGGTGCTCGGCGCGTTCGGCGCGGGTCCAAAGGCGCTCGAGCGGCGCAGCCGTACGCTCGCCCAGCTCGAGCGCGCGATCCACCTGGGCCGCTGTGCGCTGCGCGGCGGCGAACGCCCGAGCGAGCCGGACCCGGGGGACCTGATGGTCAAGGCGATCCTCGGCGGCATCCGCGAGGTGACCGCGACTCGCCTGCGCGAGGGTCGCGCGAGCGAGCTTCCGGCGCTCGCCGACGAACTGACGCGCTGGGCCGCGTTTTACGCGCAGCGGCTGCCGGACGGGCTGCGGGCTCCGGTGGTGCACCGGCGCGAGCCCGCCGAGGCGTCGGTGGCGCCGCCGTCCGAGCGTGCGCGGCGCGCCGAGGGACGCCTGCCGAGCGGGCGCAACGACCTGCCGCGCCAGTTCATCGTCAAAAGCCAGCGCGAGCGAATCGTCGACGCGACCGCTGCGATCGTCGCCGAGCGCGGCCTCGCGGCCCTGACGGTCCCCGAGATCGCCCGCCGCGCGAACATCTCACATCAGACCTTCTACAGCATCTATGCGTCCAAGCACGAGGCTTTCCTGGGGGCGCAGAAGGTGGGCATGCACAAGGCGTTCGTGATCGCCGTGGAGGCATACCAGGCCGAGCGGGAGGAGTGGCCGCGCGCGGCGCGCGCGGCCCTGAGCGCGCTGATCGAGTTCCTCGCCTCCGAGCCCGCGCACGCGCACCTGAGCCTGGTGGACACGTTCGCCGCGTGCCCCGAGGCGCTCGAGATCCGCAGCTCGACGCTGCAGGCGTTCGCCTCGTACTTCGGGCCGGCGTACGAGCTCGCCCACGACGGTCGCGTGGAGGTGCCGGCGATCGCCGGCGAGGCGATCGCCGGCGGGATCTGGCAGATCCTGCATCACTACACCCAGAACGACTGCCTGGCGGAGCTCCCGGGGGCGGTCCCGCAGCTGACGTACTTCGCGCTCACGCCTTTCCTTGGCGCGCAAGCGGCGCTCGCCTACTCGCTGCCCGACAGCGCGTAGGCGGAGCGGCCTTCGCGGCTGGTGCGCACGATCCGCCCGGCCTTCAGCAGCTGGCGGGCGCCCGCCCGGATCTGGGCGCCGGACATCGCGGTCACGACCCCGAGCTCGGCGACCGTGTGCGAACCGTGTTCGAGCGCCGCCATGATCGCCCGCTCCGCCGCGCCGGCCTGCGCGGCGCGCGGGCTCGCCGTCCTGGGCTTCGGCTGCGCCCGCGCTCGGGCGGGGCGCGGCGCGGGCGCCGGCCGCGACGCGGGCGCGGGCGGCCGCCGCGGCTTCCCGCCGGGAGGGGCGGCTGGCGGAGCGACGGAGCCCGCGACCGAGGCCGCGGGCCGCGGGCGGCGGGCCGCGGCGGGGTCCCGTGCGCGCCGGGGCTCGAGCGCGCCGGCGGCGCCGAGCAGGCGCTCGTACTCGGCCACCGCGGGACGCAGCGCGTCCAGCCGCTGCTCGATCTCCTCGCGCACCCGCGCGAGCAGCTCGCGCTCCTGACCGGACGCCCTCGATGCCATGACGCGAGGCTAGCGTGCGACGCGCAGGTAGGCGAGCACCGCGAGCACGCGCCGGTGGTCATCGTCGCAGGCTGGTAGCTCGAGCTTGGCGAAGATGTTCGTGATGTGCTTCTCGACCGCTCCGGGCGTGACGACCAGACTCTCGGCGATCGCGGTGTTCGAGCGCCCTTCGGCCATCAGCGCGAGCACCTCGCGCTCGCGCGCGGTCAGTCCCCAGAGCGCCTCGGTGGCGCCTTGGCGGGGAGCGAGCAGCTCGGCGACGACCTGGCGGTCGAGCACGGTGCCGCCCGCGGCGACCGTGTGCAGGGCGTCGAGGAACGCCTTGACGTCGCCTACGCGCTCCTTGAGCAGGTAGCCGATCCCGGCGGTGTCATCGCCGATCAGCTCGCTCGCGTACGCTGTCTCGACGTACTGGGAGAGCACCAGCACGCCCAGCGCGGGCTGGCGCCTTCGCGCCTCGATCGCCGCGAGCAGGCCCTCGTCGCCGTAGCTCGGCGGCAGGCGCACGTCGACGATCGCGAGATCCGGTTCGTGGCCGGCGATCGCGCGCAGCAGCGCCGGGCCGTCCTGCACCTGGGCGACCACGTCGATCTCGTTCTCGCGCAGCAGCGCGACGAGGCCCTCGCGCAGCAGCGCGAGGTCCTCCGCGATCACTACCCGCACGGAAGCCTCGCCTCGAGCAGCGTGCCCGTGCCCGCCGGGCTGTCGACTCGCAGGTTGCCGTCGAGTGCCTCCACGCGCGCGCGCAGCCCGGCGAGCCCGGAGCCGCGGGGATCGGCCCCGCCGCGACCGTCGTCGCCGACGGTCACCGCCAGCGCGCTGCGCTCGTCGCGCAGCGCGACCCAGCTGCGACAGGCGCCCGCGTGCTTGGCGGTGTTCGTGAGCGCCTCGGCGATCACGAAGTACGCGGCGCTCTCGATCGCCGGCGCCAGCCCACGGTACACGGCGACGTCGATCGAGGTCCCGAGGCCGTAGCGCGCGGCGAGCGATTCGACCGCCGCCCCCAGGCCGCGGTCGGCCAGCAGCGGCGGCACGATCCCGCGGGCGAGGTCGCGCAGCTCGGCGATCGCCAGCTGCGCCTCTCGCTGGGCCTCGCGAATCAGCCCGCGCACCTGCGGCTGCTCGCGCACGCGCAGCTCGGCGCGCCCGAGCTGGAGCGTGAGCGCGACCAGGCGCGCCTGGGCGCCGTCGTGCAGGTCGCGCTCGATCCGGCGCAGCTCGGCCGCCTGTGCGTCGAGCGCCTGGCGGCGGGTGCGCGTGAGCATGTCGATCCGCGCCCGCAGCGCGCGCCGGCCGTGGGCCACGAGCACGCGGTCGTGCAGCGCGACCAGCGAGTAGGCGCTGCCGCCCGTCGCCAGCCCGAGCAGCGCCCACGCCGGCCAGAAGCTGTGGTCGCCCGCGAGCAGCCAGGTCAGCAGCCACGTGCACACGAGGATCACCGCGGCGACGCCCACGAGCGCCCACACGCACGCCACGCGCCGCACCGCCCCCGCCGGCTGGCGCCACGCCCACGCGGCGCCGAGGTCGATCAGGACGAGCACCCCCAGGCCGAGCCACGCCCACGCCGGCCAGAGGTAGCCCTCGCCGCCGATGCCCCAGATCGCGGCGAGCAGCACGGCCGTGAGGAACGCGAGGCGGCGCACGAGCGAGCGCGCGTACTCGCCGATCGAGAGGCCCGCGGCGAGCGCCGGCATCCACCGCCGGGGCTTGGGGGCGTGGGGGGGGCTCAGCCGGGCGTGCGCCCGGGAGAGGTCGATCGGCGCTCGCGCGCGCTCAGCCATCGGGCTATCGTCTCACGAGCGCGCCGGCCGCGGGCCCGATCGGGGGCTGCGCGGCGCGGGCCGCGACGTCACGCCGCTTGGCCCTGGCGGCTCGCCGCGACCTTTTCACGCCTGGCCGCGCGTTCGAGCAGGAAGTCTGCGACCGCGTCGTGGGTTTGACGCGGTCGCTCGACCTGCGGCACGTGCCCGCAGTCGAGCTCGAGCTGGCGGGCGTGCGGCAGCGCCTCGGCGACGTGGCGCGCGAACGCGATCGGGACCAGCCGGTCGCGCTTGCCCCACACGAACAGCGCATCTGCCCGCAGGTCGCGCAGGCGCGTCCAGAAGCCCTCGTCGCCGTGAGGCTCCTCGAGGTAGATGTGGCGCGCGGCCGCGTAGAACGCCGCCCTGCCGCTCGGCGTCAGGTAGGCGCGCAGGAACTCGTCGACGCCGGCCGCGGTCCAGCCGTGCTCGGCGCCCGGGATCATGCGGTGCACGAGCGCCTCGACGAACGGGCGCGGGGCGACCTGCACGAGCCCCAGCTTCGGCTGCATGAGCCGGACCACGGGCGCCCACGGCCGCTGCCGCCGCCACGCGAGCGAGGGGCACAGCAGCGCCAGCCGCCGCACGCGCTCGGGGTGGGCGAGCGCGACCTCCAGCGCGACGCGCCCGCCGAGGCTGTTGCCGATCAGATGCGCGCGCTCGAGCTCGAGCGCATCGAGCAGGCCGACGATCGCTCGCGCGAAGAAGCGCGCGTCATAGCTCGCGCCGAGGGGCTTGTCGGAGTCGCCGAATCCGGGCAGGTCCACGGCGATCACGCGCATGCGCTCGCCCAGCGCGGCGACCGTCGGCAGAAACGATCCCTTGGTCGCGCCCAGACCGTGGATCGCCACGAGCGCCGGCCCGCTGCCGGCCTCGAGCGTCGACAGCCGCCCCCGCCGCGTGCGGACGGCTGAGAACCGCACGCGGCCGCGGCCGCGCTGGTCGCTGGTCGCCGCCAGGAACCCGACGCCCAGGTGCAGGTTGTGGCGCACCGCGAGTCGTCCCGAGCGGTAGGCGTCCATGCCGCCGCGAATGTCCGCGGCGATCCTCGCCCAGGTCCGCGCGTCGGCTGTGAGCGTCGCATCGGCCTCGCCCTTGGCGGGCACGAGCGTCGCGGCTCGCTCCTCGAGCACCGCGTCCCAGGCGTCGCCGTCGCGCAGCGCCAGGCGCACCCTTGCCCGGCGCGCCCGTGGCTGCAGCAGCTCGCCGTCGAAGCGATCGGTCAGCGTCTGCAGGGTGCGCGGGGGCGTTCTCATCGGCGGGTCTCCGGCGTCCGAGCTTACAGCCCGCACCCGCGGCAACGGACGCCGTCAGAGCGCCTTGGCCGCCCGCCGGCGTCCGAGCTTACAGCCCGCACCTGCGGCAACGGACGCCGTCAGAGCGCCTTGGCCGCCCGCCTGCCCACTGCGATCCGCTGCACGTCCCACGCCAGGCCGGCGCGCTCCAGCCCGGAGATGACGAGCCCGGAGATGTCGAGCTCGCGCGGGCCCATGCCGTGAAACGCCGACGTCGGGAAGGCGTGGTGGTTGTTGTGCCATGCCTCGCCGAGCGATAGCGGCGCGAGCCACGACAGGTTGCGCGAGTGGTCTTCGGTGGCAAAGCGCCGGCGTCCGAAGAAGTGGCACAGCGAGTTGATGCTGTAGGTCACGTGGTGGAGCACGAGGATGCGCACCGCGCCGCCCCACAGCATGCCCTCGAGCCCCGCCGTGAGCGTGCGGCCGATGAGCACACCCAGGCCGAACGGGATCGCGAGCCCGGCCAGCGACCACAGCAGGAAGGTCCGGTCCACGAACGAGACGACCGGGTCGACGAGCAGATCGGGCGCGAAGCGCTCGCGCGAGCCTCGCTGGCTGTGGTCGAACAGCCAGCCCACGTGCGCGTGGGCGAGGCCGCGCAGCGCGCCGCGCCAGCCGGTGCCCGTCAGGCTGCCGCCGCCGTGGTCGACGTGGGGGCTGTGCGGGTCGCCCAGGCGATCGGAGTACGCATGGTGCTTGCGGTGGTCGGCGACCCACGAGATCACCGGGCCCTCGACGGCCATCGTGCCGAGCACCGCCAGCAGCCCGCGCAGCGCAGGCGAGGTCTTGAAGCTGCGGTGCGTGAGCAGGCGGTGAAAGCCGACGGTCACGCCGAGGCCGATCGGGAGGTACATGGCCAGGAAGATCGCGACGTCGCGCCAGCGCAGCTCGTGGTTCCACATCTGCCAGGCGGCGAGGCCCAACAGGATCGGCGGCGCGAGCGTGATCAGCCCGGTGATCGCGCGGTCCAGGCTCTCGAGCGAGGCCGGCTGGATCTCCTCGGGGGTCGGACCTCGGGGCGCCGCGGGAACGCTGCTCTCGCGACTCGTGGCGGCGGCGCTCATGCGTCCTCTGGGGGCGGCGACGCTCATGCGCCCTTGATCTTGAACGCGGTGTGCGCAGTTGTCGATACGGCCGGCCACCCGGCGATGGCGGGTCCGCCCCCGTCTTCGATGTAGGGACAGCCCGAGTGCGCGCGCTGTTTCCGGCCTGTGGCGGCCGCGCCCGTGCGCCGGCGAACGCACGCGCCGGTCGGGCGCGTGTGTCGAATGCGGGCGGCGCCCGGCGGCTTTACGCCGGGCGCACGTCCAGCACCACCTTGCCGGTGGCGCGCCGCTCGTCCAGGCTCTTCAGCGCCTGCGCGGCCTGCTCGAGCGGGAAGCGCTCGCCGACGAGCGGCACGACGAAGCCGTCGTCGACCATGCGGTTGATCGCGGCGCCGATCTCGCGGTTGAGCTGCGGCTTGCCCATCACGTACGCGCCCCATCCGGCGCCCACGACCTCGGTGTTGCGCAGCAGCAGGCGGTTGACGCGCACTTCGGGGATCGAGCCGCCGGTGAAGCCGACGACGACCACGCGCCCGCCCTCGCGCAGGCAGCGCAGGCTGTCGGTGAAACGCTGGCCGCCGACCGGGTCGAGCACGACGTCGACGCCGCCGCCGGAGAGCTCGAGCACCTCGTCCTTCCAGCCCTCGCCGAGCAGCAGCGCGTGATCCGCGCCCGCCCGTTGCGCGACGGCGCGCTTGTCCTCGCTGGAGACCAGCGCGATCGTCTTGGCGCCCAGGCCGCGCGCGACCTGCAGCGAGGCCGTGCCGACGCCGCCGGCTGCGCCGTGGACGAGCACCGTCTCGCCCTCCTTCAGGCGGCCGCGCAGCAACAGCGCGAAGTAGGCGGTGTGGTAGTTGAGGATCAAGCCGGCGCCCTGCGCGAAGTCGAGCTTCGGCGAGAGCTCGAACGCGAAGAACTCGGGGGCGACGGCCGTCTCGGCGAAGCCGCCGA
Organism: Solirubrobacteraceae bacterium; assembly: GCA_035503075.1. Classification (GTDB taxonomy): domain Bacteria; phylum Actinomycetota; class Thermoleophilia; order Solirubrobacterales; family Solirubrobacteraceae; genus Palsa-744. The sequence goes on along the minus strand of DATJTT010000055.1, from coordinate 35,959 downwards.
GCGCGCAGAACGCCGCCACACGATCGCCCGGCCTGACCTGCGCGCCCGCGGAGGCGCTTAGCACGACTCCCGCGACCTCGCTGCCGGGCACGAACGGCAGCGGCGGTTTCAGCTGGTACTGGCCGCGGGTCTGCAGGAGCTCGGGGAACGACACGCCGGCGGCGTGGACCTCGACGAGCACGCCCGCGCCCGGGGTGAACGGGTGCGAGGGCTCCCCCTCCGGGGAGAATGCCGGCTCGGGCACGTCCACGAGCGCGAGCGCGCTGTCCGGGCCGGACTCCTCGACGATCTGCACGGCTCGCATCCGCGGGGATTATGTCCGAGGCGCGATCCGCGCGCTTTGGCGCGCGGAGCGGACCCGGACGGCGGCCGCTTGCGCCGGCCGCCGTCCCGAGTGCGCCGCGCGGCGAGCCCTACGGGCTGGGGATGCCGTTCGCCGGCGGCGCCGGCTGCGGCTTGGTGTACGCGGTGATCGGCGAGCCGGCCGTCGGTTCGGTCACGAGCGCGCCGCCGAACAGCACGATCTTGCCGTTTCGCACCTGGCCCATCTCGACGCCCGCGTAGCCGCCGTGCTCGGTCTTGGTGTAGCGGTACGGCACCAAGCCGGGCCCGGTCAGTTCTTTGCCTTTTTCGTCGACGACGTCGATCAGCTTTTCGCGGGTCAGGTTCTTGCCGGCGAGCTCGAGCGCCTGCGCGAGCGTGTACGCATTGGCCATGCCGTACTCGACGTTGCCGTCGAACGGCGCGCTCGCGTCGTATTCGTTGTGAATCTTTTTGAACAGCGCGATCCACGGGTTGGATTCTTCGGCGGAGGAGGGCAGGTAGCCGGCGGTGATCGCCCCTTCGATCAGTTCCGTTCCCGCCTTGCCCTTCGAGTACGTCTTCAACAGCCCGCCGACCGTGATCGGGTCGATGCCGACGCTGGAGACCACCAGCTGCGGTTTGTAGGCGAGCGTGAACGACGAGAGCTGCCCGAGCGCCGTGTAGATCGGCACCGTGAAGTCGACCAGCACTTCCGCGCCCGCCGCCTTGATCGCCGAGATCTGCGGCGCGACGTTGGTCGTGCCCGGCTGGTAGGGCTGGGCGGATACGATCGAGCTCGCGGGCAGCTCGTCGCGGATGCCCGCGAGGCCGCCGTTGCCGAAGTCGTCGTCCTGGTAGAAGACGCCGACCTTCTTGCCGGCGAAGTGCTGCTTGAGGTATCGGCCCAGGATCTTGCCTTCGATCGTGTAGTTGGGCTGCCAGCCGAAGGTCCACGGCTGGCTCGAGCCGTCGTCCCAGCACGGGCAGCCGGAGGCGACGAACATGTCGGGCACTTTCGAGCTGTTGAGGAACCCGACGACCTTCGTGTGCGTCGGCGTGCCCAGGCCCTCGAAGATCCCGAAGACGTTGTCCTTGAGCACCAGTTCGTGCACCACGCTGACGGTCTCCGTCGGGTTGTATTCGTCGTTCTTGATGATCAGATGGATCTTGCGGCCGTAGATGCCGCCGTGGGCGTTGATGTAGTCGAAGAACGCCTGCGACGCCGGCGCGATCTCGCTGTAGCCGGGGGCTGCGGGGCCGGTCAGCGGCTGGTGGGTCCCGAACGTGATGCTCGTCGCCGTCACTCCAGGCACGCTGGTGCTGGCGCTCGAGCCGCAGCCCGCGACGACCAGCGCGACCGCCAGCGCGCAGTAGGCCGTCCCCACCGCCCGAGCCTTGTGGACATGTTCTCTCATGGCTTGCTCCTCCTCTTGCTGATGTGTTGTGGTGTCAAGTCCTGGCCGCCGGCCGATCGAGCGCGCGCTCTCGCCGTCTTCCGACGGCTAACCTCGCCGCGCCGGGTTTGCGCGCGCGAGCGCGACGATCCTGCGCAGGCCCCCCTGGATCCCGCTCGGCCACGCAAGCATCGCGCCGATCAGCACGACGCCGTAGATCGCGAGCGGCAGGTTCGCGGAGACCTGGGCCGAAAGCGAGAAGGAGTGCGCGAGGTCGTCCGTCCAGCCCGGCAGCAGCACGAGCACGGCCGCGCCCCAGATCGCGCCGAGCTGCGAGCCGAGCCCGCCGAGGACGATCGCGGTGAGCAGCGACAGCGACAGGCCGAGCTCGAACGCGCCGGGCGCGGCCAGCTGCAGGACGACCGCGAGCATGCCCCCGCCGAGACCAGCGCAGGCCGCGCTGATCACGAACGCGAGGGTCTGCACGCGTCCGACGTGCAGACCGCACAGCGAGGCCGCGATCTCATCGTCGCGCACCGCGCGCAAGGAGCGCCCGATCCCGCTGCGCACGAGGTTGTTCATCACGAACACCACGAGCAGCGCGCCGATGCCCGCGATCCACGCCTCCCAGCGCTCGAGCGGGAAGCTCGCGCCCAGTCCCGACGGCACCGCCGGCGGGTTGATCACGAGCCCGTTCGCACCGCCGAACGTGCCCGAGTACTTTTCCGCGAGCGCCGGCAGCCCGATCGCGAAGGCGAGCGTCGCGCCCGCGAGGTATGGCCCGCGCAGGCGCGATGCGGCGGCGCCGACGAGCACGCCGACCGCGGCGCTGACCGCGACCGCGGCGGCTAGCGCCGGGACCAGCGCCCAGTGTTCGTCGCCGACGAGCAGCGCGACCGTGTACGCGCCGACCGCCATCAGCGCGCCGTGACCGAGCGAGATCTGTCCGCTCAGGCCGGTGAGGACGGTCAGCCCGGCGAGCACGACGAAGTAGTAGGAGCCGCTGGCCAGCTGCAGGTCCTGGTAGGCGCCCAGGCCCTCGCTCGCCAGGAACAGCGCGACGCCCGCGAGCGCAACCAGGCCGAGCGAGCGCGGGAGCGTGCCGGCGGGCAGGCGCAGCCGATGGGGAGCGCCGGAGGGCGCGGCGCCGGCTTGCGCGCTCATACGCGGCGCTCCGTCGTGGTCGAGAACAGTCCGCCCGGGCGGACCATCAAGACCGCGACAAGCACCACGAGCGCGGCAAGCGTGACCAGCGAGGCGCCCTCGTAGCCGGAGACGTAGGAGAGCACCAGGCCGAGCAGGATGCCGCCGACGACCGCGCCCGGGGGGCTGTCCAGGCCGCCGAGCACGGCCGCGGTGAAGCCGAAGATCAGGATCGGGTCGAACTGGCTCGGGCCGACGAACACCGACGGGGCGACCAGCACGCCGGCGAGCGAGCCGACGAGCGCCGCGAGCGCCCACCCGAGCGTGAACATGCGCCCGACGCGCACGCCGAGCAGGCGCGCGACCTCCGGCGCGAGCGCCGCCGCGCGCATTCTCAGCCCGAGCGCCGTGTAGCGGAACAACGCCGCGAGCGCGAGCGCGACGCCGACCACGACGAGCACGGTGAATGTGTCGTTGGGCGCGAACAGCAGGTGCGTGCCGCCGACGTCGTAGCCACGGATCGAGAACGCCGGCGGGAACGAGCGCGGCGTGTTGCCCCAGATCATCCCCGCGGCCGCTTCCAGCAGGATCAGCAGGCCGAGCGCGACGATCACCGCGTTCAGCGGCGGGCCGCCCTCGACCCGCCGGACCAGCACGCGCTCGACGATCGCGCCGAGCACCAGCCCGCTCGCGAGCGCGACCGCGAAGCCGAGCCAGTAGGAGCCGCTCGAGCCGATCACGTCCGAGGCGATGAACGTGGTGATCATCAGCATGCCCCCCTGCGCGAAGTTGACGATCCGCGTCGCCCGCCAGATCATCACGAGCGCGAGCGCCACCGCCGCATACACCGAGCCGATCGAGATCCCGTTGAGCGTCAGGTCGATGAACCTGGTCATCGCCTCACAGCCCCAGGTAGGCCTGGCGCAGGCCCTCCTCGGCGGCGAGCGCGCCGGCCGGCTCGTCGGCGACGACGCGGCCGAGGTTCAGCACGACGCCCCGGTCGGCGATCGACAGCGCGCTGCGCGCGTTCTGCTCGACCAGCAGCACCGCCAGGCCGCGCTCGGCGGCCAGGACACGGATCAGCCCCATGATCTGGGCGCTGACGATCGGCGCGAGCCCGAGCGAGGGCTCGTCGAGCAGCAGCACACGCGGTCTCGCCATCAGCGCCCGGCCGATCGAGAGCATCTGGCGCTCGCCGCCCGACAGCGAGCCGGCGAGCTGCGCACGGCGCGCGCGCAGCGGCGGGAACAGCTCATACATCTCCTCGAGCTCCGCGGCCCGCGCGCCGCGCCAGAGCCCGCCGAGGCGCAGGTTCTCCTCGGTCGTCAGCTCGGTGATCACACCGCGCCCCTCGGGCACCTGCGCGAGACCGCGCCTGACGAGGTCCTCGACCGCCACGCCGAGGACGTCGCGGCCGTGCAGGCGCACGCGCCCCGCGCTCGCCGGGTGCAGTCCCGAGATCGTGCGCAGCAGCGAGGTCTTGCCGGCGCCGTTGGCGCCGAGCACCGCCGTGATGCTGCCCTCGTGCACGGCCAGCGTGACGCCGTCCACCGCGCGCACGGGCCCGTAGTCGCTCGTCAGCCCCTCGATCTCCAGGGCGGGCGCCGTGGCGCTCACCGCGGCCCCTCCGTCCCGGCCGGCGCGCGCTCGTCGCCGCCCGCGAACGCGCGGCGAGCCTCGATGCCGGCCTGCTCGACATCCGCGCCCGCGTCGCGGCCGAGGTATGCCTCGAGCACGCGCGGATCGCGCGCGACGCTCTGCGGCTCGCCCTCGGCGATCACGCGCCCGAAGTCGAGGACGACCACGCGGTCGCACGCGGACATCACGAGGTCGACGCGATGCTCGACCAGCATCACCGCCATCGAGCCGCGCAGCGCGCGGATCCGCTCGCCGAGCTCGCGCACCTCCTCGGCTCCCAGGCCGCCCGCGGGCTCGTCGAGGAGCAGCAGCTGCGGCTCGCTCACGAGCGCGCGCGCGAGCGCCACGCGCTTCTGCACCGGGTACGGGAGCGTCGCGGGCAGCCGCGCGGCGACGTCCTCGCACCCGAGCTCGCGCAGCGCGCGCAGCGCGCGCTCGCGCAGCTCGCGCTCGTCGCGGTCGGAACGCGGCAGGCCGAGCAGCGCGCTGGCCACGCCCGCCCGGCGGAAGCGCTGCGCGCCCGCCATCACGTTCTCGAGCACGCTCAGGCCCGAGAACAGGCCGACGCCTTGGAGCGTGCGCGCGATCCCGAGCCGCGCCAGGCGGTTGGCGCGCACCTTCGCGAACGCGCGCCCCTGCCATCGCATCGTCCCCGACGTGGGCGCGACGAAGCCGCAGATCACGTTGAACAGCGTCGTCTTGCCGGCGCCGTTGGGCCCGATCACGCCGAGCACCTCGCCGGGAGCGAGATCGAGCGAGACGGCGTCGAGCGCGGTGATCCCGCCGAAGCGGACCGTCAAATCGCGCGCGCCAAACCCACCTCCCCGGTGAGGGTCACCCTCTCCCATCGAGAGAAACGCTAGCGCCCGCAGCGGGCGCATGAGTCATACCTGGACTTACGTCTCTTGATAGCGCGCGACGGTGAAGCCGATCAGCACGGGCACGTGCGCCGCGAACACAACCAGCGAGAGCGTCAGCACGATCAGGGGGCCGCCGCTGATGTGGTTGCGCAGGAACACGTACTCGATCATCCCCGCGATCACCAGATACGCCAGCAGCGCCCACCTGGCGACCTCGAAGAAGCGTCCCCAAGCGAACCCCCGCACGCGCGAGAGCGAGAGCATGTTGCCCGCGAACAGCAGCGCGGAGGCCGCGAGCAGCGCCACGGCGGGCGCCAGCGGGACGTGTTCGGGCAGGTGCGCCGAGAGGTAGATGCCGGCGGCGACGATCAGCGCGAGCGAGGCCATGCCCAGCTGCGTGACCGGGGGCAGGCGGCGCTCGGCGTTCATCCGGCCGCGAGCTTGGTCATGATCACGAGCGTCGCGATCTGCATCAGGCCGGTCGCCCCGGCGGTGTAGATGAAGCGTTTCGTCAGCCGCTCGATCACCTCGGGGCGCGGCTGGGGCTTCTTGAGCTCGACCAGCACCGCGATGTTCGCCGGCTCGAGCAGGCCCAGCGCGATCACCGCCATCACGCCCACGACGATGTAGCTCGCGACCACCCATCCGTGCAGCGGGTCGGTCGTGAGGTTCGTCCCGAGGGATGTCGAAAGCTGCCATCCGGCGACGAGCGTGACGGTCACGACGGTGGGCATGATCAGCACCATCTTGGGCATCAGGCGCGTGGTCACGGCGACGCGCGCTGGGATCGGCAGCGAGCCGAGGATCGGACCGATGACGAAGCCGAGGAACAGGTCGATGACCGTCCATGCCGCGCCGCCGGCGACGTGCAGGAACATCAGCGGCCACAGCTTGTCCGCGGCCACGCCGGCCACCAGCAAAGCGAGCACGAGCGCGACCGCCGGCAGCCCCTTGCGCGGCACGATCTGGAAGTCGGGGCGTTCGATCCCGGCCGCGGGTCCGTGCGCGGCGGGCGACCCCTCCCCGATCACAACCCCCGACGATGACACGGCCTGTGCCATTACGCGCAATCTAGCGTGCCGGCGAACGGAACGCCAGGGCGCCGAGACCGAAGTCGCCGACGTACGCGCCGCCGGCGCGCGAGGGCCGACGCACGCGCCGCCGGCGCGCGAGGACCGACGCACGCGCCGCCGGCGCGCGAGGGCCGACGCACGCGCCGCTAGCGCGCGAGCGGCTGCGCGAGCGCCGGCCGCGGCTCGTCGCCGCGGGAGTCGGCCAGCGCCCACGTCGCGCCGGCGGTCGCGGCCGCGACGATCAGCACCGCCGGCCACGGCCCGACTGCCAGCGCGAGCACGTGCGAGACGAGGAACGCCGAGAAGCCGACGGCAGCCAGGCGCGCCGCCGTGCGCGCGCCGTGGCGACGGCGCCACAGCCCGATGCACGAGAGCCCGCCGAGCGCCAGCACCGCGCCGCCGAGCGGGCGCGAGCCGCTGGCGGCGACCACGCCGTAGGAGACGATCAGCGAGCCGGCCGCGAGCGGCGCTGTCGGAAGCTGGCGCACGTGTCCTTCACCCTAGCGCCCCGGCTCACTCCCTGGCCACCGACGCCTCGGCCACGGCCGTGTACATCCTGGTCAGGTGCTCGACGATCTCCTCGGTCGATGCCTCGACGTCGCCGTGGATCCAGTCCACCAACACCTCCATCGAGGCGCCGATCAGCGCGCGCGCGTTCAGCACGGGGTCCATGCGCAGCTTCACGTCGCTGCCGGCCAGCGACAGCGCGTTGCGCAGCAGGATGTCGGCCATCGCGTGCCGGTTCTCGCGACGCGCGCGTTCCAGGCGCTCGCTCACGCCGACGACCTCGAGCACGATCACGCGCGCCTTGCGCCGGTCCTCGGTGAGCACCGTCCACGACGCCCGCAGGCCCTCGCGCGCCTGACCTTCGACCGTGCCCGCGGCCGCGGTCGCCCGCACGATCGCCGTCGCGACGTCGCGCACGGCGCGCTGGTAGACATGAAAGAGCAGGTCCTCGCGGCTGCTGAAGGACTCGTAGAAGTAGCGCGAGTTCAGCGAGGCGGCGGCGCTGACGGCGCGGATCGAGCTGCGCGCGTAGCCCTCGGTGCCGAACAGCTCGAGCCCCGCATCGAGCAGCCGCTCGCGCCGCTGCGCCCTGCGCTCCTCGACGCTCAGACCCCGGTAGCGCCGCGGTCGCGCCCGGCTCTCGGGCGCATCGACGGGGGTCTCGCTGCCGGCCATCTCAGGGGATCACGATAGCCCGGCCCTTCGATATGAGACAAGGGACACGCTATGTACAAAGAGATCAGGCCGTGCTACATTCACGCCGCCGAACAGGCATGGGAGTGCTACAGAAATCAAGGAGAGGGGTTTCGCAGTGTCAAGCTTCAGGGGAATGACGCGAGCGGCGCTCGCGCTCGTAGCCGTGCTCGCGTTGGCGATGGCCGCATCGGCCTCGGCGGCGCCCGTCGAAGGTCCGTCCGGATCGGCCTTCTACACGCCGCCTTCGACCACGCCCGCCGGCAGCGCCGGCGAACTCGTGTGGTACAGGCCGGCGACGATCAACCTCGGCGTCACGCTTCCCAGCAACAAAGCGTGGACCGTGCTCTATCAATCGACCGGCGAGCACGGCGAACCCGACTGGGTGACCGGCACCGTGATCGTGCCGAGCGCCAAGTGGAGCGGCAAAGGCTCGCGCCCGGTCGTGACGGTCGGCATCGGCACGCAGGGCATCGCGCCACAGTGCGCGCCCTCCAAGCAGCTCGTGGCCGGCACCGAGTACGACGGCGCAGCGATCATCGACTCGCTCAAAGCCGGCTACGCGGTCGACATCACCGACTACCAGGGCTACACCAACGGCGCGATCCCGACCTACATCGCGGGCAAGGCCGAGGGTCAGGCGGTGCTCGACATCGTCCGTGCCGCCAGGCAGCTCCCCGCCGCGGGCCTCACCGAAAGCGACCCCACCTACGCGTGGGGCTACTCGCAGGGCGGCCAGGCGGTCGGCTGGGCCGGCGAGATCCAGTCCAGCTACGCGTCCAACGTGAAGCTGTCCGGGATCGTCGCCGGAGGCGTGCCCGCCAACCTGCTGGAATTCGGCGCCTTCAGCGGCGAATCGGTCGGCTCGGGGTTCGGCATCCTCTCGGCGATCGGGCTCGAGGCCGCCTACCCGGAACTCAAACTCGGCACGCTCACCGCTGCCGGTGAAAAAGCCGTCGGCGACGCGTTGAGCCAGTGCGCGGTGCAGTTGATCGAGACGCTGCGCGACGCCAACTTCAAGGAATTCACGACCAGCCACGAGAGCCTCGAAGAACTCGAAAAGAGCGAACCGAATTTCAAAAAAGCGCTCGAAGAACAGTCGCTCGACAACAAAGCCGTCTCTGCGCCCGTGTACCACTTCCACGGGCTCGAAGACGAGTTCGTGCCGGTCGCCCAGGACGTGAAGCTGCATTACGACTGGTGCGAAAAAGGGGTGACCGACGACTTCCAGCTGTACTCGGGCGACCACCTGTTCACCGACCCGCTCGGAGCTGCCGCCGCGATCAAGTGGCTCGAAGAACGAGTCGCGGGCAAGACCGCGCCCAGCACCTGCGGGGATCATGAGCCGGGCGACGCGCTGCCCGCGAACGCTCGCCTGACGCCGGAGACCGGGGACCTGATCATCAAGCTGGTCAAATGGTCGCTCAAAGGCAAGGTCACCGAGAAATCGGGCATCTCCGAGGAACTCCCGGAAGGCTCGACGCTCAGCGCGGAAGCCAACGCGTCGACCGGCGCGCTGGTCTCCGAACTGAGCATCCCGCCGATCAACCAGACGTTCTACATCGGGCTGCTGCCCGTCACGGTCTCGGGCGCTCTGACGCCCACGGGCCCCGCGACGGGCACGTTCGCCTTCAGCGAATCGGGCAACGAAGTCTCCGAGAGCGCGGAAGGGAAGGCCAATGAGGTCGTCAAGGGCATCAAGATCGGTCTGCTCGACCTGCCGATCGGCTGCAAAACGGTCGAACCTATCGACCTGCCGCTGTCCATCAAAGAGTCCACCAACGCGCTCGCCGTCGGTAACTTCGCGTTCAAGGCGGAAGTGACCGTGCCGGACTTCGGCGAATGCGGGCTGCTCGGACCGGTGCTCTCGGCGACGACATCCGGCCCAGGCAACACGGTCGAAATCACCGCGACGCCTCCGGCGCCCATCAGCTGGTAGGCGCCCGAAGCCAGGTAGGGCTCAGGAGTCGCTCCTGGGCCCTACCGGCGCGCTCGCCTGCTCGGGCATCCGCGGCAGCACGAGCAGCGAGCAGCGCGCGTGGCGCTCGAGGTAGTCGGAGGTGCTGCCGAGCACCAGCCGCTTGAAGGGGCCGTAGCCGCGCGAGCCGACGACCAGCAGGTCGACTTCCTGGCCGAAGGCCGCCAGCTCCTCGCCCGCGAGGCCGTACACCGCGCGTCCCTGCACGCCCGGCAGCTTGGCGAGGCGCTCGTTCGCTTCGGTGAGCATCAGGTCGATGCTGTCCCCCAGGGCGGGCGCCACCATCCCGGTGAACGCGTAGCTGGGGACGACGACGACTTCGAGCGCCGTGACGCTCGCCCCGCTCGACTGCGCGAGCGCGCGCGCCTTCGCCAGCGCCGCCTGGCTCTCGGCGGAGCCGTTGTAGGCGACGCCGATCTTCGCCGGCGGCGCGGGGTCCTCGGCGAAGCCGCGCGCGGCGATCGCGACCGCGCACGGCGCGCCGTTGAGCGCCGCGCGCGTGTCGTCGCCGAGCGTCGCGCGACCGAACGTGCCGCGGCTGCACGAGCCGACGACGAGCAGGTCGGCGGCGATCTCCTCAGCCTCGCGGTGCAGCCCCGCGCCGGGGCTCGAGGCGATCACGCTCGCCAACTGCGCCTGCACGCCGGCGTCCGCGCGCTCGCGCTCGAGCAGCTGCAGCGAGGCTTCGCGCTCCTCCGCGAGCAGGCCCGGCGTGTGCGCGTTCAGCGGGCGCAGCTCGCCGGGGCGCACGTGCGCGAGCGTCAGCTTTCCCGCCGACCCCGCGAGCTGCGCGGCCAGCGCGATCGCATCGCGGCCATAGATCCTGCCGTCGACTCCCACGAGCACGTTCTCGAACATGGCGTATCTCCTCGGAAAATAGTTGACGACGATGCTACGGGGCTCTCGGCCGAGCCGGCGCGCCGGGCACGGAGGCGTAGCATTGAGTGCGTGCCAGAGGAAGCAACCTCTCCCGCCGACGCCCAGGGGGACGCTCGCTCGGAAGCGCACCCGCCGCTGCCGCGCGACAAGCGCGGCTGGCAGGTCGCGCCGGCGCCCGACGGCCGCGGCATGCCCGAACACGCCAACCCCGGGCCGCCGCCGCATCGCATGCGCGGCTTCTGGTACTTCGTGCTCGCGCTGATCGCCCTGAACTGGCTGTCGGTCATCTTCTTCCAGCCCTCCACCGGCGAAGAACGGGTGACGGTGCCGTTCAGCCCGTACTTCCTCGAACACGTCAAGAGCGGCGCGGTCAGCTCGATCGCGTCCAAGGGCGACACGATCCAGGGCAAGTTCAAGGCCAAACAGCGCTACCCCGCGAGCGACAAGAAGGCCACGCCCACGAAGCTGTTCGCCACGCAGGTGCCGAGCTTCTGGAACGGCAGTCAGCTGTCGGCGCTGCTGCAGGAAAAGGGCGTGCAGATCAAGGCCGAATCGACGACCACGAGCGAGTCGCTGCTGGAGGAGATCCTGCTCGGGTTCGGCCCCACGCTCTTGATCGTCGGCCTGTTCGTGCTGATCTACAAACGCGCCGCCAAAAGCGCGGGCGGCATGGGCGCGCTGGGCGGCTTCGGCAAATCTCAGGCGCGGCGGGTGGATCCGGAAAAGATCCGCGTCACCTTCGACGACGTCGCGGGGATCGACGAGGCCAAGGCCGAACTGTCGGAGATCGTCGACTTCCTGCGCAACCCCGAGCGCTACGGCAGCCTCGGCGGGCGGATGCCGCACGGCGTGCTGCTCTCGGGCGCGCCCGGCACGGGCAAGACGCTGCTCGCGCGCGCGGTCGCCGGCGAGGCCCACGCGGCGTTCTTCTCGATCTCCGCATCGGAGTTCATCGAGGCGATCGTCGGCGTCGGCGCGGCGCGCGTGCGCGACCTGTTCGCCAAGGCCAAGGAAGCGGAGCCGTCGATCATCTTCATCGACGAGCTCGACGCGATCGGGCGCTCGCGCCAGGGGTCGGTGTCGGTGACGGGCGCCAACGACGAGCGCGAGCAGACGCTCGATCAGATCCTCACCGAAATCGACGGCTTCGAATCCTCGCAGGCGGTGATCGTGCTCGCCGCGACCAACCGCCCCGACGTGCTCGACCCCGCTCTGCTGCGCGCCGGGCGCTTCGACCGGCGCGTCACCGTCCAGGCCCCCGATCGCAAAGGCCGGGTGGAAATCCTCAAGGTCCACACCCGCTCGATCCCGCTCGACAAAGACGTGGACCTCGAGGCCCTCGCCTCCAGCATGCCGGGCATGGTCGGCGCGGACATCGCCAACCTGACGAACGAGGCCGCGCTGCTCGCCGCGCGGCGCGGCCACAAGAAGGTGCACATGGCGGACCTCACCGACTCGCTCGAGAAGATCATGCTCGGGGCCCCACGCGGGCTGGTGCTGGAACCCGCCGACCGCGAGCGCACCGCCTACCACGAGTCCGGTCACGCGCTCGTGGGCATGCTCACCCCCGGCGCCGACCCGGTGCGCAAGGTCTCGATCATCCCACGCGGCATGGCGCTGGGCGTCACCCTCTCGACTCCGGACTCAGACCGCGTGTCCTACTCGCTGGAAGAGCTGCAGGCGAAGATCCGGGTGGCGCTCGGCGGGCGCGTCGCCGAGGAGGTCGTGTTCGGCAAGATCACCACCGGCGCGGAGTCCGACATCCAGCAGCTGACGCAGATCGCACGCCAGATGGTCGGGCGCTGGGGCATGAGCGAAGCGATCGGGCCGGTCACCGTCCTGCCCTCGGAAGGCGAGGGCCCGTTCTTGCCGGGCGCCAGCGAGACCTCGCAGGACACCCAGCGCGTGGTCGACAACGAGGTGCACACGCTCGTCGAAAGCGCCCACCGGGAGGTCACGCGGCTGCTGGAAGCGCACCGCGAGCAGCTCGAGAGCCTCGCGCAGGCCCTGCTCAAGGCCGAGACGCTCGACGCACCCGAGGCCTACGCCGCGGCGGGCGTGCCGATGGTCGAATCCGAGGAGCCGGCCGTGAGCGGCGCCGTGCACACGCCCGCGCGCGCGCCCGCGCCCGCCTGAGGGCGCGTGAGGGCGCGTGAGGGCGCGTGAGGGCGCGGAGCGTTCCCGACCTCACTCGATGCGTAGTTCTCCCCCATAGGACGGCGGGTTTGCGCGCCCGTTCGGCGGCGAGCAAGGGGTAGGTTTTGATCCATGACAAGCCCACCTGCACCAACCAAGTTGCGCGTCCTGATCGCCGGCGCCGGCGTGGCCGCGCTCGAGGCGCTGCTCGCGCTGCGCGAGCTCGCCGGCGAGCGCGTCGAGATCACCGTGCTCGCGCCCAACTCCGAGTTCGTCTACAGGCCGATGACCGTGCGCGAGCCGTTCTCCTACCCGCAGGCCAGCCGCTATCCGATCGCGCCGATCGTCCGCGACGCGGGCGCCGAGCTGATCGCCGACTCGCTCGTGGAGGTCGACGTCGCGGGGCGCACAGCGCACACGGGCGCGGGCGCGCAGCTCGGCTATGACGCGCTCGTGCTCGGGCTTGGCGCCCGCTCGGCCGCCCGCTACGAGCACGCGATCACGATCGACGACCGCAGGCTCGACGAGACGCTGCACGGGCTCGTCCAGGACGTCGAGGAGGGCTACGTCGACAGCGTCGCGTTCGTCTCCCCCGGGCGCATGGCCTGGCCGTTTCCGCTGTACGAGCTCGCGCTGATGACCGCCGCGCGCGCGTACGACATGGGCGTACAGCTGCAGACGACGATCGTCACCCCCGAGGACAGTCCGCTGGCGATCTTCGGCGCGGCGGCCAGCAGCGCCGTCGCGGAGCTGCTGGCCCGCGCCGGCGTCGAGGTCCTCACCTCCGCCTACGCCGAGATCCCGCACACCGGCGAGATCGTGATGCACCCGGGCGAGCGCGTCCTGCGTGTCAAGCGAATCGTCGCGCTGCCCGAGCTCTACGGTCCGGAGCTGCGCGGCCTGCCGCTGTCCGAGCATGGCTTCCTGCGCGTGGACAAGCACTGCCGGCTGGTGCAAGCGGACGACGTCTACGCCGCCGGCGATGCGACCGAGTTCGCGGTCAAGTTCGGCGGGATCGCCGCGCAGCAGGCGGACACGCTCGCCGAAGCGATCGCCGCCCAAGCGGGCGCGCCGCTGACGCCAAAGCCGTTTCATCCGGTGATCCACGGCGTCCTCTTGACCGGCGATGCGCCGCGCTACCTCACGGCGCGCATCACCGGCGGCCACGGCTTCAGCTCGGAGATCAGCGAGACCGCCTCGTGGGCGCCCCCGAGCAAGATCGCCGCCAAGTACCTCGCGCCGTACCTCGACCGGCTCGACCGCGCGGGCGCCGGCGGCAGGAGCTAGCGCCGCCCGCGGGCCGCGGCGCCTGCCAGACCGCGCGGGCGCCGGCGGCGGGAGCTAGCGCCGCCCGCGGGCCGCGGCGTCGAGTCGCAGCCCCATCCACACGTGCTCGATGCCGGCCTCCTCGAAGGCGTCGGACTCGACCGCGAAACCCGCCTGCCGGTAGACCTCCGTCGCGGCCAGCTGGGCGGCGAGTCGCACCTGCGCGCAGCCGCGCTCGCGCGCGCCGGCGATCCCGAGCGCGAGCATCCGCGAGGCGATGCCGCGCCGGCGCCAATCGCGCTCGACCGCCACGCGTCCGATTTTCGCGCGCTCGCCGTCGACGAGCAGCCGCAGCGTGCCGATCACGCGCCGTCCGCCTGGCGCCAGCGCGACCGCGTGGCGCGCCTGCTCGTCGCGCCCGTCGAGCTCCTCCTCCGCCGGCACCCCCTGCTCGGCGCAGAACACGCGCTCGCGCAGCGCGAACGCGCCGAGCAGCTCGGCGCGCGAGCGCACCCAACGGACCTCGACCGGGTCGCCCGCGTCGACGTCGGGCCGCTGCGCTGCGGAGCGCTCGCCGCGCTCGCGGCCGCTGTCGCGCCGGCGCGACACCGCCGCTACCTCGCGCTCGCGGCGAACGCGGTCCTGAACGATCCGCTCGACATGCGCCGCACGACGAGCAGCCCGAGCAGCGCGGCCAGCAGGCACGTTGCCGCTCCGAGGCCGAGCCCGGCGCGGGCGCCGGCCTGCGCCATCACCCAGCCGACGATCGGGCCGCCGATCGGCGTCGAGCCCTGGAAGGCGACGAACCACAGCGACATCACGCGCCCGCGCATGCTCGGCGCGGCGTTCAGCTGCAACGTGGAGTTGCCGGTCGCCATGAACGAGATGCTCGCACCACCGGCGAGCGCGAGCGCGAACACCTCCAGCGGCAGGCTCGGCGCGATCGTCGCGAGCGCCAGCACGACGCCGAACGCGCTCGCCGCGAGCACGAGCGTCGGCAGCCCGGTACGACCCTTGGTCGCGACCAGCAGGCCGCCGATGACAGCGCCGAGGCCCATCGCGGCTGTCATGAAGCCATAGCCGGTCGCGCCCGCGTGCAGCCCGTCGCGCGCCATCACCGGCAGCGTCACCTGGAACTCGTACGCGAGCGCGCCCACGAGCGCCATCATCGCCAGCGGCACGCCCAGCTGGGGCGTGCGCCGCACGTAGCGCAGCCCGTCGCGCAGCTGCCCCGGGGCGCGCCCGCTGGGCGGGCTGGGGCGGATCGCGCCGAGATCGAGCGTCGCCAGCGAGACCAGCACCGCGAGAAAGCTCGCCGCGTTCGCCAGGAAGCACGGACCCTCGCCGACGGTCGCGATCAGCACGCCCGCGACCGCCGGGCCGATCACGCGCGCGACGTTCACGAGCACCGAGTTGAGGCTGACGGCGTTGCGCAGGCTCTCCGCGCCGACCATCTCCAGCATGAACGCCTGGCGCGCGGGGTTCTCGAAGGCGTTGTTCAGGCCGAGCAGCGCCGCCAGCGCACCGATCTCCCACAGGCGGACCGCGCCCGCGACCGTCAGCACGCCGAGGACCAGCGCCTGCACGCCCATCGCCGCCTGCAGCGCGAACATCAGCTTGCGCTTGTCCACGCGGTCGGCTACCACGCCGCCGTACGGGCCGAGCACGAGCACCGGCAGCGTCTGCAGCGCGACGATCACGCCGAGCAGCGTCGCCGAGCGCGTGATGCTCAGCACCAGCCACGACTGGGCGGCCATCTGCATCCACGTGCCGATCAGCGACACCGACTGGCCGGCGATGTAGCGGCGGTAGTTGGGGACCGCGAGCGCCGCGAACGTGACGGCGCCGACGCCGCGCAGGCGGCGCGTCATCGGCTCGCGCCCGGCAGCCGCTCGGCCAGCTGCTCGAGCACCGGCAGCGCGTTCCACAGCGCCTCGCGCTCGCGCTCGCCGAGCCGTTGCACGTGCGCGTCGAGCGCGCGCGTGCGCTCGCGGTGGATGCGCTCGCGCATGCGCCTGCCGGCGGCGGTCGCGGCGACGTTCGCGGAGCGCCTGTCGGCGCGGTCGGCCGCGCGCACGATCAACCCGGCGTCGCACAGCTGCGCGGTGATTCGCGAGAGCATCGTCGCGTTCACGCTCTCGATCGCCGCCAGCTCGGACAGTCCGATCGGGCCGACGCGCACGACCGTGAACAGCACCGAGATCTGCGACGGGGTCAGGCCGGAGCCGGCGAGCGTCGGGCGCAGCCGCCGCGACAGGCGTCCGATCACCGCGCGCAGGCGCTCGCTCGCCTCGGCGTGCGACGCGCCACCCTCGAGCTCCGTCGATCCGCCCGCCGTCTGGACCGCCACGCGATCACCGCTCCTCTCATCTTCTGAAAATACTTGCTTGCCAGCAAGCATTATAGAAGAGACGGCGCGAGCGACTCGAGAACGTAGTGTTCAGGCGGGCAAGCGAACGCGCACCACACCGCGAATGCCGCACGCGACCTTCTACTTCGACCTCGGATCGCCGTACGCGTACCTCGCGGCCGAGCGCCTGGACTCGGTGCTCGGCGGGCCGGTCGACTGGCAGCCGATCCTGCTCGGCGGCATCTTCCGGCTGAGCGGCCGCAGCTCGTGGTCGCTGCGCGACCGCGCCCGGCGCGAGCACGGGATCGCGGAGATCGAGCGCCGCGCGCGCGAGTACGGGCTGCCGGCGCTGCGCTGGCCGCAGGAATGGCCGAGCGACTACCTGTTCGCGATGCGCGCCGCGACCGTCGCGTTCGCCGCCGGGCGCGGGCGCGAGTTCGCCGTGCGCGCCTTCCGCGACGCCTTCCAGCGCGGACGCGACCTGGGCGTCGTCGCGCACGTGCTCGGCGCCGCCCGCCAAGCGGGACTCGACCCCGACGAGCTGCTCGCCGCCGCGCAGCGCCCGCGCGTCAAGCAGCAGCTGCGCGAGGCGACCGACGCGGCGTACGCGCTCGGCGTGATCGGCGTGCCCACGCTCGCGGTGAGCGTTCCCGGACGCGGCTGCGAGCTGTTCTGGGGCGAGGATCGGCTCGAGGACGCCGCGGCACGGCTCGCGAGCGGCGGCGCGCCATCCGGCACCCCGTAGGTTGCTTCGATAGCCATCGCATCTACAGCGAGCGCTGATACGCCCCGAACGCGCGCGTGGCGAGCACGGCGCACACGAGCGCGAGCCCTGCGAGCAGGCCGAGACGGCTGGCGACGAGGCTCCAATCGATGTGTTCCATCGCGGCCGAGCGGCCGGCCTGCGCGGCCCAGTTGACGGGGTTGAACTTGGCGATCGTGCGGATCCACGCGGGCACGAGGCTCTGCTGCATGAGCGCGCTCGACAGGAACGTCAGCGGCAGCACGACCATCGAGACGGCGCCGATCAGGGTCTCGCGCTGGCGCGTGAGCACGGCGAGCGCGTTGGACAGCGACGCGAACGCCGCCCCCAGCAGCCCGGCGAGCGCGATCAGCAGCAGCACGCCGCCGACGCCGCCTTGTAGTGGGCGCCGAGCGCGAGCGCGAGCAGCGTGAGCAGCACGCTCTGGATGACGATCGTGAGCACCGCGTACAGCACGCTGCCCGCGTTGAGCGCGCCGCGCCACACGGGCGAGGCGAGCATCCGGTCCATGACGCCGCCGTTGATGTCTTCGATGAAGCCCATGCCCGTCCAGCCGGCGGAGCTGATCGCGAGCATCACGACGATGCCAGGCGTCAGGAAGTTCAGGTAGGAGCCGCCGTGAAAGCCGGGGATCAGCGTGACCGCCTTGAACAGCGCGCCGAACAGCAGCAGCCAGATGAGCGGCTGCGTGAGCGTGATCCCCAGGAACGCGGGCTGACGAATCAGCACGCGCACCCCGCGCATCGTCACCTGCCATGTTTGCCTGTGGCGTGTCATGCCGCGAGCACCTCCCGGCGGTCGTTCGCCCGCCGGTCATCCGTTGCCGCGCCGCGCGCCTGTTCGCTGTCCGCGCGCTGGAAGGCGCGGCCCGCGTGGCGCAGGTACACGTCGTCGAGCGACGGGCGCGCGAGCATCACCGACGCGACGCCCACGCCCCGGGCCTCCAGCGCGGCGAGCACCGCGGGGACCGCCGAAGCGCCGTCGCGCGCGCGGGCGCGCAGCGTGCGCCCGTCGAGCGCCGCATCTGAGAGGCCGTCCACGCGCGCCAGCGCCTCGCGCGCGGCGACCGCGCCGGCGTCGGCGTCGGTGCCGGCGTCGGCGCCGGTGCCGGCGAGCTCGACCGTCACGGTGTCGCCGTGCAGGGCGCTCTTGAGCTGATCGGGCGAGCCCTCGACGACGACGCGCCCACGATCGACGATCGCCAGCTGCGAGGCCAGGCGGTCGGCCTCCTCGAGGTAGTGCGTCGTGAGCAGGATCGTCATCCGCTCCTGCGCCGCCAGGCGCTCGATCTCCTGCCACATCTGCGCGCGCGCCTCGGGGTCCAGGCCGGTCGTCGGCTCGTCCAGGAACAGCACCCGCGGGCGGTGCAGCAGCCCCATGGCGACGTCCAGGCGCCGTTGCATGCCGCCCGAGTACGTCTTCACCTGGCGCCCGGCGGCGTGCTCGAGCCCGAAGCGCGCGAGCGACTCGGCGACGCGGGCGCGCAGCTCGCGGCCGCTGATGCCGTGGAACTCACCCTGCAACACGAGGTTCTCGCGCCCCGTCGCTTCCGGGTCGCCGCCGTGCTTCTGCCCGACGACGCCGATCGTGCGGCGCACCGCCAGGGGATCCGCGAGCACGTCGATGCCCGCCACGCGCGCGCCGCCGCTGTCGGGGCGCGAGAGCGTCGTGAGGATCCGCACGGTCGTCGACTTGCCCGCGCCGTTCGGGCCGAGCAGCCCGAAGATCGTGCCCGTGCGCACGGATAGGCTGAGCCCGTCGAGCGCGCGCACGCGCGGCGGGTAGGTCTTGACGAGCTCGCTCGCCTCGATCGCCTGCGACATCTGTGAACCTCCTAGATTGTTTAGACGCTAAGATATCTTATTAGTTAAGAGATATAGATGTCAAGAGATAAGCGCAGAATCTTTGCCGAGCTGGTGGACGAGGTGCGCCGCTCGCAAAACGCGACCGACCGCTTCGACCAGGCGGTCGCCGACGCGCTCGGCGTGAACCGCACGGACATGCGCTGCATGGACGTGCTCGAGCGCGAGGGACCGGTCACCGCGGGCCGGCTCGCGGAGGCGAGCGGCCTGACCAGCGGCGCGATCACGAGCGTGCTCGACCGCCTGGAGCGCGCCGGCTATGCGCGGCGCGTGCCCGACCCGTCCGATCGGCGACGGGTGCTCGTCGAGATCACACCGCACGCGCGCGAGCTCGCCGACGGCTTCTTCAGCGCGCACATGGCGCTGTCCGAGCAGCTCTACCGGCGCTACACGCTCGCGCAGCTGGAGTTGCTGCTCGGATACGTCAGCACCGCCCGTCGCTTCAACGAGCAGCAGGCGGCGCTCCTGGAGCAGCGCAACCGGGCGAGCGGCGAGGGCGAGCGCGGCGCGTAGCGGCGAGAGCGCTCAGCGCGCGGCGTCGAACGCCGGCAGTCGCCGCGTGAGGGGAGCGCACCCGCCGAAGCTCAGCGCGCGGCGTCGAGCGCCGCTTGAACGGCCGCGACCGCGCTTGCCCCGGCGGCGTGCAGCGGCTCGGTGCTGCGCAGCGCGCGGGCGAACACGAACGCGCCCTCGAGCAGCGAGAGCATCGCGAACGCGAGCTCGCGCGCCTGCTCGCGCGGCATGCGCGCGGCGGCGAAGTACTCGGTCGCGCCCGCGATCCAGCTGTCGAAGACCTCGGCGGTCGCTTCGCGCAGCGGCTCGTTCGTGCTCGCGACCTCGAGGGCGACCGTCGCGATCGGGCACGCGTCCGCATAGTCGGTCTCGCGCAGCGTGTGCGCCGCCCCGTCGAAGAACTCGCCGACCCCCGTCACGACGTCCGGCGCCTGCGCGGCGATCGTCGCGAACAGCTGCATGTACAGCCGCCCGGAGGTGCGGATCGCCTCGGCGCCCAGCTGCTCCTTGCCGCCCGGGAAGAAGTGGTAGAGCGACCCGAACGGAGCGCTGGCGGCGGCCAGGATCTGCTTGATCCCCGTGCCCGTGTAGCCCTGCCGGCGAAACAGCTCCGCGCTGCTCTCGATCAGACGCTCCCTCGTGTCGACCCCCATGTCCCTCCTCCAGCTCGCACATCGGACCGCTCGATGGTAGGGTCCCATTCTAGAGCGATCTATCTAATGTCCGGAGCACGACCACACGGATGGGTGCGCCACTACGGGAGCTTCCTCTCGCCGAGCGCCGCCGCGGCGATGCCGATACTGCTCGAACGCAACCGCGCGCAGCGCGTGCGCCGGCTCGCCGCGACCGTCGGCGACGGCCTCGGAGAGCGTCGCCATCCGACACGCGCGCGGATGCGCGCGCTCACCGCCGCGCCCGGGGCACGGCTGCGCTGGCGCGCCGTGCCGGCGCCCGGGGCGCCCGGCCCCGACGGCGCGGTCGTGCGGCCGATCGCCGCCGCCACGTGCGACATCGACTGCCCGCTCGTGCGCGGCGCCACCCAACTCGCGCTGCCGTTGCACCTCGGCCATGAATGCGTCGCCGAGGTCCTGTCGGTCGGCGAGCGGGTCACCACGGTCGCGCCCGGCGAGCGCGTGGTCGTGCCGTTCGAGATCAACTGCGGCGCGTGCGCCCCGTGCCGCGCCGGGCACACCGGCAGCTGCCTGGCCGTCCCGCCGCTGTCCGCTTACGGGATGGGGCTCGCGACCGGCCACTTCGGCGGCGCATTCGCCGACGAGCTCGCCGTGCCGTTCGCCGACGCGATGCTCGTCGCGCTCCCCCACGGCGTCGACCCGGTGGCGGCCGCGAGCGTCTCGGACAACATCTGCGACGCCTACCGTCACCTCGCGCCGCACCTACCGGCCGTGCTCGCGGCCGATCCCGACGCCGAGGTCCTGATCGTCGCCGGGCTCGCCTCGCGCCCGCTGTTCAGCGCCAGCACGCCGCTGTACGCCGGCCAGATCGCGCTGGCGCTCGGCGCGCGCAACGTCACGCTCGTGGACTCGCGCGCGAACGTGCGCGAGCACGCCGAACGACTCGGCCTGCGCACGCTGGCGCCGCGCGGGCTGCGCGGCCGCGCGCCGGCGCTGCTCGTCGTGCACGTCAGCGGCGACCCGCTTGCGATCGCGCTCTCGCACACCGCCGCCGACGGCGTCTGCACGAGCTCCGGCGGCCTGCACCGCGGCGCGCGCATCCCGCTGCTGCGCATGTACATGCGGCGCGTCACCCTGCGCATCGGCATCCCGCACACGCGCGCGCTGATGCCCGGCGTGCTCGAGCTGATGGCCCGCGGCGCGCTGCGCGCGCAGGACGTCGTCACCGCCGTCGCCTCGCTCGACGACGCCCCGGCCGTCCTGCGCGAGCACGTGCTCGGCGGCGGCATAAAGACGGTCCTGACCGCGTAGCCGGCCGGAGCCCGCCTGGAACCGCGAGCCCGAGCCTGCCCGGGCGTGACCGCGGCGACGCGCCGAGCCGGCGTTCATCGCCCAGCCCGCTCTCGATCTGCGACCGGCCGCCTGCGCGATCCCTCCGCGCGCGGCGCCTCACCCACCGATCCGTCCTATTCTTCGTTCATGGCGATTGGGTCCGCTCGCGGCGGCGTCGTACCGATCGAACATGGATGGAAGCACGCACTGCTGAGCGTCGTGGCCGGCGTGGCGGTGATCGTCGTGCTGGTCGCGCTCGCCGCGCTGCTGCTCTCGGGGACCACGCTCGCCAGCGACTCGACCGCGCTCGCGCACGTCTCCGTGCAGCCGCTCGGCGGCAAGATCGAGCACATCGAGGCGTACGGTCCGGGCGGGCGCCGGATCCCGATCGCGGTGCACGACGGGATGCTCACGCCGCTGCACAAGCTGACCCCCGGCGAGCGGGTGTCCGTCGCGGTCGCCGTGCGCCGGCCCGGCTGGATCGGCTGGGCGCTCGGCTCCGAACACACGGTGCGCCTGACGATGCGCACGCCCGTCGCGCACGTCACCCAGCGCTGGCTCACCGTCCCCAGCGGCTCCCAGGTCAAGGTCGGCTTCGACGAACCCGTCAGCGCCGTCACCTACTACGGCGGCCCCGGCGGCCTGACCCATCGCGTGCTCGCCGCCGGCCAGCGATCGGTCTCGCTCGGACACCAGGCCGAGACGGGCGCGACCGAGATCGCGGCCGCGGCGCGTCCGTGGGAGAGCGTCGGCGCGCCCATGCAGGTCAGCTGGTTTCCGCCGTCGAGCTCGCCCGTGCTCGCGACGATCCCCGCCGCCGGCGACTCGGTCTCGCCGACCGCGCCGATCTACCTGACCTTCTCAAAGCCCGTCAGCGAAGCGCTCGGCTCCGGGCACCCGCGAATCTCACCCAACGTGCCCGGCAAGTGGCGCGAAGCCAACAGCCACACGCTCGTGTTCACGCCGCACGGATTCGGCGCGCCGCTCGGCTCGCAGCTGCGCGTCCAGCTGCCCAACTCCGTCGCCGTCACCGGCGGCGCCGGCGGCGGCCTGCGCACGACCAGCCAGGTCGAATGGGCGGTGCCGCAAGGCTCGACGCTGCGCCTGCAGCAACTGCTCGCCGAGACCGGCTACCTGCCCGTCGTCTGGCACCCCTCGGGCGCTCCCGTGCCAGCCACCCCGAGCGCGCAGGCGCAGGCCGCCGTCGACCCGCCGAGCGGCAGCTTCAGCTGGCGCTACCCGAACACGCCGCAGCAGCTGCAGGCGCTGTGGGCCCCGGGACAGTGGAGCGAGATCGTCAAGGGTGCGGTCATGAAGTTCGAGAACAACAACAACCTCGAAGTCGACGGCGAAGCCGGGCCCCAGGTGTGGAAGGCGCTGCTGCAGTACGTGCTCGCCGGCAAGCGCCTGAGCGAACCGTACAGCTACGTGTACGTGCACAGGGAAGTGCCCGAGACGATGACGCTGTGGAGCGCCGGGCACATCGTCGAGACCTCCGCCGCCAACACCGGCATCGCCGGCGCGGAAACCGAACTGGGCACGTTCGCCGTGTTCGAGCACATACCCGAAGGCACCATGAGCGGCACCAACCCCGACGGCTCGCACTACGAAGACCCGGGCATCAAGTGGATCAGCTACTTCAACGGCGGCGACGCGCTGCACTACTTCGACCGCGCCTCGTTCGGCTTCCAGCAGAGCCTCGGCTGCGTCGAGCTGCCGCTCGAAGCCGCCGCCGAGGAGTGGCCGTACACGACCATCGGCACGCTCGTCACGATCGAAGCCTAGCCGGCGGGACGGGCGCCCGCGCCGGCGGGACGGGCGCCCGCGACGGCGGGCCGGCGGGACGGGCGCCCGCGCCGGCGGGACGTTACCCGCGCTCGGCGCATCCGCGCGAGCCTGCACCGCAACCCCCGGGCGTCCGCCGGGTTTGCGATCTCGATCAGTCATTTGATCCCTGCAACGATCAGATGCCTCGCGCGTGGGGCGCCGGGTGCGGCGGCGGCGGCGCTGGTCGTGTGCGCGCTCGCGCCCGCGGCCCACGCGGCGCCGTCGCTCGCGTGGTCGACGCCCGTCGCGTTGGGCGGAACGACGAGCGAGAGCGCCGTCTCCTGCGCCTCGGAATCGCTGTGCGTCGCGGTCGACGAACAGGGAGACGCGTTCGTCAGCTCGAACCCGACGGAAGCGACCCCCACCTGGAGCCGCACCGCCCTGAGGACCGAAGGCAGCCCGCTGACCGGCGTCTCGTGCGCACCGGACGGGCCGTGCGTCGCGGTCGACGGCCACGGCCAGGCGTTCACCGACCCGCAGCCCGGGTCCTCGCAGTGGTCCTCCGCGCTTGACATCGACGGCACGAACGCGCTCGCCGGCGTGTCGTGCGCGAGCGCCTCGCTGTGCGTCGCGGTCGACGGATCGGGAGACGTGCTGAGCAGCACCGATCCCGGATCGAGCGACTGGTCCTCGACGGAAGCCGACCCCGGACGCGCCCTGACCGGCGTGTCGTGCCCGAGCGCCTCGCTGTGCGTCGCAGTCGACGATGCCGGCGTGGTGCTCGCGAGCGCGACGCCCGCGAGCGGCGGCTGGCATGCGCAGCGAGTCGACTTCGAAGCACTGCGCGCCGTCTCGTGCGCGTCCGCGTCGGCATGCGTCGCGGTCGACGCCGACGACAACGCGCTGGCGAGCTCCGATCCGGGCGCGAGCAGCGCGACCTGGAGCATCACGCCCGTCGGCTCCGGCCGGCAGCTCGCGGCCATCTCGTGCGCGTCCACCGGCCTGTGCGCCGCGGTCGGCGCCGGCGGCGAGGCGCTCGCGAGCGACGACGCGGCGACGCTTGCGCCCGAATGGCCGGGCGAGACGGTGGACGGCGGCGGGTCACTCACCGGCGTGT
Source organism: Solirubrobacteraceae bacterium (assembly GCA_035503075.1). Lineage (GTDB taxonomy): Bacteria > Actinomycetota > Thermoleophilia > Solirubrobacterales > Solirubrobacteraceae > Palsa-744. Next base: position 11,753 of record DATJTT010000055.1, on the reverse strand, counting down.
CGTGCCTGCCGGGCGGCTTCTGCCTGGCGCTCGACGTGTCCGGGCACTCGCTCTCCGCGCGCGTCCCCGCGCCGCGCGCCACGACGCTCGAACCGCCCGCGGCGGAACTGACCTCCACGAGCGCGACCCTCGAAGGCGAAGTCGATCCCAACGACGCGGCGCTCGGCGCGTGCAGCTTCGAATATGCGAGCGGCACGTCGGGCATCCAGTCGATCCCGTGCGCGACGCTGCCGCCGGCGATCGGCACGAGCCGCGTCTCGGCCAAGCTCACCGGCCTGGCCCCGAACACCGCCTACCGCTATCGCATCATCGCCACCGCCCCGGCCGGGACCGGCGCCGGCGCGGAAGTGACGTTCACGACGCCCGTCTCCGCGTCGGTCGCGCTCGTGACCCCGAACCCGTCGATCACGGGCACGCCGGCGGTCAACCAGCGGCTGACCTGCCACCCGGGCACCCCCGCGGGCAGCAGCGCGCAGCTGACCTACGCGTGGCTGCGCGACCAGATCCCGATTGCGGGGAGCACGTCATCGACGTACACGGTCAAAGGCCAGGACAGCGGACAGCACCTGCAGTGCCAGGTGACGGCGACCGACGGCGGCGGCAGCGCGACGCAGAAGAGCGCGTTCGTCACGATCCCCGTCGGCGGCGCGCCCGCGTCCGCCGGGGAGACGAGCGTCGGCAGCGCGACGTTCAAGGACGGCAAGGTGAGCGTCCCGATCGGCTGCTCCGCGCAGGCGAGCCGCGGCTGTCAGGTCACGGTGCGCGTGAGCGTCGTCGAGACGCTCAGCGGGAACCGCGTGCTCGCGCTCGCGGCGCGCGCACGGCGCATCGCGCACAGGAGCGCCGCGGCGCTGCGGCACGTGACGCTCGCGCTCGCGAGCGCGCGCGCGCATCTGGGCGCCGGCGTGCACGCGAGCGTCTCCGCCGTGCTCACCCGCGCCGCCAAGCGCCTGCTCGCCTCACGCAGGCGCTTCACCGCAAACGTCAGCGTCAGCGGGACGGTGATCGGCGTGATCGAAGCGCAGCTCGCCCAGCAGCTCGTCACGCTCAGCGCCTCCTCGGGCCACGCAGCCGGCCATGCCGCGCGCCGCCGGCGCACGTAGCCGCACGCGGCTCGCGCGCGTCGCGCTCGCGGCAGCGCTCGCGCTGCTGCTCGCGCTCGGCTCCTGCCAGCAGGCGAGCGCGGCCGCGAAGGGCATCCTCGCGGCGACGCCGTACATGGGCTGGGACACGTACTTCGCGCTCGGCGGGGAGTACAGCGAGGCGACGATCCTGGCGCAGGCGAGCGAGCTCAAAGCGCTCGGACTGGAGAAGCTCGGCTACCGCTACGTGTGGCTGGACGTCGGCTGGTGGCACGGCACGCGCGGACCCAACGGCGAAATCACGGTCAGCGCCAAGCAGTGGCCGCACGGGCTGGCGTGGCTGACGCGCACCCTGCACGCGGCCGGGTTCCTCGTCGGCCTGTACACGGACGCCGGCCCGAACGGCTGCGGCGGTGGCGGGCAGGGCAGCTACGGCCACTACCAGCAGGACGCCAACACGTTCGCCGCGTGGGGCTTCGACGCGGTCAAGGTCGACTTCTGCGGCGGCGCCGAATACCACCTCGACCCGGCCCTCGCGTACGCCGAATTCCATCAGGCGATCGAGCACAACTCGAGCCACCGTCCGATGCTGCTCTCGATCTGCGACTACCTGCAGCCCGAACAGTACGGCGAAGGGCGTCCGCTGCTCGACGAATCGGCCTTCTCCTCCTACGAGTTCGGTCCGAGCGTCGGCAACAGCTGGCGCACCGACACCGACGTCGGGGTCCCGGGCGACGTGAGCTTCGCGGACGTGCTGCGCAACATGGACGCCGACGCCGCCGCGCCGCAGGCCGCCGGGCCGGGGCACTGGAACGACCCCGACTACCTCGCGCCCGACCAGGGCATGTCGGCCACGCAGTTCCGCAGCCAGCTGAGCATGTGGGCGATGCTCGCGGCGCCGCTGATGGTCAGTGACAACCTCCAGAAAATCGGAAGCGCGAGCTTGCAGGCGCTGCGGAACGCCGAAGTGCTCGCCGTCGACCAAGACCCCGCCGGCGTGCAGGGCACGCTGCTGTCCGCCGCTGGCAACGGCGAGGTGTGGGTCAAGCCGCTCGTCGGCGGCGCGCGCGCGGTCGCGCTGCTCAACCGCGGCTCGAACGCGACCACGATCGAAACGAACGCAAGCGCGATCGGCCTGGCGCCCGCGCACAGCTACGAAGTGCGCAACCTGTGGACGCACGCGGACAGCACGAGCGACGGCACGATCGACATGCAGGTGCCGGGCGACGCGACGGTGCTGCTGCGGATCACGCCGCGCTAGGCCGCCGGAAACTCGCGCCAGCGGCGAGCTCAGCAGCCCGCCTGGGCGAGCGTCTGCGAGGCGCTCGATGCGAGCGCGCCGCTCAGATCGGTGAATTCCGAGCCGGCCGGGACGTCGACCGCGGGGTGGGCGCCGAAGTCGAACAGTTCCATGCCGACAGTCTCGCTCACCGTGCCCGCCCGGGTGCAGACCTGGATGCGGATCGAGAAGCGTCGCACGCGTCCCTGTGCGTCGAGCCACACGTCGATCGGGAGCGAGCTGCTGCCCGTGAGCCGTTCGAGCGTCCGGGCGTAGCGCTGCATCGTTGCGCGCTCGCCGGCCGGCGCCGACGCCGCGTACTTGGCGAAGTCCACGAGCGCGTGGTAGTGGGTCGTCGACACCCCGCGCACGCTTTCGCTGCCCAGCTCGGAGACCTGGCCGCCGTGATCGAGCATGCTCAGCATCCGGGTCGGCGCGCCGCCCTGCTGGAACGGATCGGGGGCGCCGAGCGCCTGCGAGTACGTGTCGAGGTTGGCTCTGACCCATGGCTTTCCAGCGCTCAACGCGCTCGCCTCGGCGGGCAGCCGCATGTACACATACGGGTTCTTGAAGATCTCGTCCACCTGCTGGCCGGCGATCGTCATGCTCATCGTCCCTTCGCCGCCGTGTTCGTCCATCGCGCCTTCTCCGTCGAAGCTGAAGCTGTGTTCGCCGACGCTGCCGGCGATGCTCAGCGTGAAGTGAAAGCCGGGCGCCTGGGTCGTCACGTACGCGGCCTGCGCAAGCAGCGAGCGCGACGCGCGAGCGCCGCCCGGCGCGCGCGAGCCGCTGCCCGCGCCCACGCCCGTCACGATCGCGACGGCCGCTCCGGCGAGCACGACCAGCGCTCCCGCGAGCAGCACCGTCGGGCGACGGCGCGAGCGCGGGGAGCCGCTGCGCTTGGCGCGGGCGCCCGCGCCCTGGCCGAAATAGCCGAGGCTCTCGCCGCCGAAGCTGAACGCCGAGCGCTGCACGGGCCGCTCGCCGTGCGAGGCGTCGTCGGGGGGCCGCTCGCCGTGCGGGGCGTCGTCCGCGGGCCGCTCGCCGTGCGGGGCGTCGTCCGCGCCGCTGTGTGCTCGGGTCATGCGATCGTCTCGGAGGCGCGAGTGCGTGCCTTGACCTCGCGCGCGATCGCTAGGCCATCGGTCTAGTGAGCCGAGGCGAGCGCCGCGAGCCCGAGAAGTTGACAGCGCCGAGGCGCGCCTAGCGGCGGATAGGACGGATGGCGTCGGCGCCAAGGCAACACCGCCTGATGACTGCCACTGACATCACCGTGTAGACTGATGACAGCAACTGACATCGACCCGCCTCTCGCGCCCGTGCTGAGGGCCGGTCAAACGACCTGGAGGTCTCTCATGCGTATCTTCGTCACAGGCGCGTCCGGCTGGATCGGCTCCGCCGTCGTTCCCGAGCTGATCGGCGCGGGCCATCAGGTCATCGGGCTCGCCCGCTCGGATGCCTCGGCCGACGCCCTGACCGCCGCCGGGGCAGAGGTGCATCGCGGCACGCTCGACGATCTCGACGGCCTGCGCAGCGCGGCTGAGGCAGCGGACGGCGTGATCCACCTGGCGTTCAAGCACGAGCTCGCGTTCTCGGGCGACTTCCAGGGCGCCGCCGACGCCGATCGCCGCGCCGTCGAGACGTTCGGCGAGGCGCTCGCCGGCTCCGGGAGGCCGCTGTCGATCGCGTCCGGGCTGCTCGGGCTCGCACCGGGGCGCGTAGCGACCGAGCAGGACGGCCATGGCGTCCACGCGGCGCCGGCCGCCTCCGGCGGCGGTCCGCAGGCCCGATGGGAAACGGCCGAGCTCGCGCTCTCGCTCGCCGCCGAAGGCGTCCGCTCCTCAATCGTGCGGCTCCCGCCGACGAACCACGGCGACGGAGACAACGGCTTCATCGCGATGCTCGTCGCGATCGCCCGCGAGCAGGGCGTCTCGGGCTACGTCGGCGACGGCGCCAACCGCTGGCCGGCCGTGCACCGGCTCGACTCCGCGCACCTCTTCCGCCTCGGGCTGGAGAAGGCGCCGGCGGGATCGACGCTGCACGCGGTCGCCGACGAGGGCGTGCCGGTCCGCGACATCGCCGAGGTCATCGGCCGCCATCTGGGGGTGCCGGCGGTCTCGATCTCCCCCGAGGACGCAGGCGAGCACTTCACCTGGCTGGGCGGCTTCCTCGGGCTTGACGCCCCGGCGTCGAGCGAGCTGACCCGCGAGCTGCTCGGCTGGCAGCCCACGCAGCCCGGCCTCATCGCGGACCTCGACGAGGGCCACTACTTCCGCGAGCCAAGCGCGTGATCTCGGTCACCTCGACAGCGAGAGGCGCTCGTGCAGGCGGCGCAGCGGCGCGGGCGACCACCAGTTCGCACGGCCGAGCAGCCGCATCAGGGCGGGCACGAGCAGTGCGCGGACGACGAACGCATCGATCAGGACTGCGACCGCCGCGCCGACGCCGAGCTCCTTGAGGAATATCAGCCGGCTGGTCACGAACGCGCCTAGCGCCACGGCGAGCAGGATCGCGGCGGCTGTCACGATCCTGCCGCTGCGCTGGAGCCCGACCGCGACGGCGTCCGCGTCGGCCAGACCGCCGTCGCGGGCCTCCTTGATTCGGGTGAGGAGCATCACGCCGTAGTCGGTCGAGAGGCCAAACACGATCGCGACGAGGACGATGAAGTCGGTCTGCTCGATTCCCTGCGGCTTGGAGAAGCCGAGCGGACCCGTGAGGTTGCCGTCTTGGAAGACGAGCACCAATACGCCGGCGGTGGCCGCCGTGGTCAGCAGGTTCATCAGCAGCGCCTTGACCGGCAGCACTACCGAGCCGGTCATCAGCCACAGGACGCTCAGCGTGAGGACCACGAGCAACGCGAGCGCGAGCGGCAGCGTTCTCGCGGTCGCCGCGTGCTGGTCGACCAAGCCGGCGCTCGCCCCGCCGACGGCCACGGGATACGGGGCCGGGCCGGCCCGGATCGCGTGCACGACGCCCTGGGACTCCTCCGTGATCGGCGTTCCGTACCCGTCGACCTCGATCTCCCAGGTGCCGGTGCCGAGGTAGCGCGGGGCCGAGACCCGGTAGACGCCGGGGATCCTGCGCAGGCGGGAGACGTACGCGGTGAGCGCCGCGCCGGCGCCGCTCGGAGCGCTCACCGCGAGCGTCGCGGGCGTGGAGTCGGCGCCGGGGAAGTCGCGTTCGATCGCGTCCGAGACGACGCGCGCGCTCTTGCTGGTCGGCAGCACGGACGCATCGATCCCGCTCCAGCGGATGCCGAGCGCGGGCACGGACAGCAGCACGAGCGATGCCGCCGTGATCGCGGCGACGCTCGCCGGGTGAGCCATGACAGCCCGGGCGAGGCGGTACCAGCGCCCGCTACGCTCCGGGCCGGGCTTCACCTTCCCGAGACGCCGTCCCATCAGCATGAACAGCGCCGGCAGGAAGACCACGCTGGCGGCGGCCGCCATCAACGCGACCACCAGGCCGCCAAGGCCCATCGAGACGAGGAACCGCTGCGGGAACACGGTCAGGCATGCCAGGGCGGCGGCGACTGTCGCCGCGCTGAACAGGACCGTGCGCCCGGCGGTCTGCATCGTCTTGCGCACGGCCTCGCCGACGTCGGCGCCGGCGCCGAGCTCCTCGCGGAAGCGCGACACGCAGAACAGGCTGTAGTCGACGCCCAGCCCCAGGCCGAGGCCGATCACGAGGTTCAGCGCGAACGGCGAGAGCGCGAGCACCGAGTTGATCGCGCGCAGCACCGCAAAGGCGGCCAGGACGCTGAACCCGCCGACCGTGACGGGCAGCAACGCGGCGACGCCGCGGAAGAACAACAAGGACAGCAGCGCGAGCAGCGGAAACGCGATGAGCTCCGCGATCGCGAGGTCGTCCGTGGCCTGATCGCTCGTCTGCACGCCCGCGACCGCGCTACCGCCGAGGGTCACGCGACGGTCGCGCGCAAAGGCGCTCTGGAGATGCTTGACGACAGCCGTTTCGCTCGCATCCGCGCGCAGCGTCGCGGCGGCGAGCACCTGCCTGCCGTCGCGCGAGACCAATCCCGACGGTCCCGACGGCGAGGGCAGCGCGACGCTCGCGACCGCCGGATCGGCGTGGAGCGTGCGAGCCACCCGTGCGAGCTCGCCGCTCGAACGCGATCCGCGCACCAGGGCGATCACCCCCGCGCTCGCCTGCGCCCCGGTCGCGCGTTCGATCCGCGCCTGCGCACGACTGGACTGCGAGCCCGGATCTTCGAACGCGTGCGGGGCGTTGAAGCTGCCCGGCGCCGGGCCGCCGAGCACGCCGACGACTGCGAACAGCAACGCGCCGAGGACGGCCATTCGGCGCGGCCGGGCGCACGAAAGGCTCGCCAGGCGCCCGAGCACGGTCAGCGTCGAGGGGTGGCCGTCATTGCTCCGCCGCGGAGATGGACTCCGTCAGACCAAGCGTCGCCGCCCGCCGGCGCTGGGTGAGCGAGGCGAAACGACTCCTGCGCGGGGAGCAGACGCGGCTTCAGCAGTGCCTGGCGGACGCTGGCGCCTTCGTCGCTAGTGCGATGCACTGGTGCAGCGTATGCTCCCGGAATGCGACGCGCGGCCGTGGCGCTCGTGTTGTCCATCGGGCTCGCCGGCGCGATCGGCGTCGCTGCAGCTGCCACCGCGGGCCGGTTCCCCGTCTCGATCTATCCGCCGCCGGTCAAAGCCCGCCCGCGTGGAGCGTTGAAGTACTGCCCGAACCCCGAGGGCCTCGTGCGCTTCACCGCTGCCACGCGTGCTTCCGCGCGGGCCGCGGTGCAGGACTACGGTCGGGTCTCGCGCGCGCATGATCTCGCCGACTCCGACCGCTCCTGGCAAGCGGAAGTTCGAGCGATGTGGCTGCGGAAACCCGCCTCCGGACAACTCGAATCAACCGCATGAGTGGTCGATGTCACGCCCGCCACGGCGAATGGCTACAGCCTGATAGTCCGCTACGCGTGCGGCCGCTCGCTCGTACGCCGCTCCTTGACGGTGACGAGCGCTCCGGAGCAGGCGCCGGGCGAACACCCTTGCCAGGCGTGCAGAACCACCTTTTTCATGATCGACCGCAGGGGTCGAGCGCTTATCTACTTCGTCTATTGAGAGCCGCGCCTGCCCACCCGTGACCGCCGGACACGGGTTCTGGGCTTCGTCGCCCGATGCGTGAGGTCGTGGCCTTGAGACCGCGGCGCCGGGCATGCGAGGCGGGCGCCGGGCATGCGACGCGGCGCCGGGCACGCGACGCGGGCGCCGGGCATGCGACGCGGCGCCGGGCACGCGACGCGGGCGCCGGGCACGCGACGCGGGCGCCGGGCACGCGACGCGGGCGCCGGGCACGCGACGCGGGCAACTCGATACAGGCGGCTAGATCATGCGCGGGTCGAGGTAGACGTCGTCTACGCGGACGGTGCCGCCGGTGGATTCCAGGCGGATCGACATCTTGGCGTAGCCGCCGAGCAGTATCAGTTCCCTGTGAACACCTGTTTGCAGGATCGGGGAGACTTCGAATTCCTCGCCCGATCCGACGGTCCTTGCGTTGACTTTGGTGAACAGGAGGCCCAAGAGGCCTTCGTAGACGACGCTCACGGTGAGTCCCGCGGAGGCGCCTTCACCGCGAGCGAGGAACCTGAAGTCACGGTTGCTCGGTTCCACGCACGTCAGCGGCGAGGTGGCTACCGCGCCCTTGGGCAGCTCGAGCGAGGATTTCACTTCCTTGCCGGTGAGCGGCGAGATTCCCCCGCCCGAGGCGACCTTCGCCCCGCCCGAGAGCTTCCAGGCGACTTCGCCGGCTTCGAAGGCGCCGCCGGCGACGAGCGAGTAGTAGCCGGGGGTCAGTTTTTCTTGTTCTTCGATCGCCTTGAACGGCTGGGTGAGCGTCGTGTCCAGACAGGATGCCGCCTGCGCGGCGGCTGGCAGGGCACCGGCGAGAGCTAGTCCGACGCCGGCTCCGGCGAGCACGAGACGTGCGCCTCGCGAGGCTGCCGCTGACTTGATTCGGGACAATGTTGGGACCATCGAAGCCTCCGTGCTGTCTGCGGCAGCCGAGCTATCTGGCGGGAGACCTCTGGCTTTGCGTCACCGCCTCGCGGCGGGTTTGCCCTTATCAAGTTGATTGTCTCGCCCACGAGTTCGACGTCCTGGGCCGGGACCTTGAAGCATCCGTTGCCATATGGACGAAATAAGGCACTTCGCGCCCGGCCGGCGCGATCGCGAGCCCGGTCGAGGCCGCACGCCAAGGTCGAGGCCGCACGCCACGGTCACGCGGGCGCGAGCAGTTCCAGCACCGCCGTCTCGATCTCGGCCAGCCGCCGCTCCTCATCCAGCCCCCGCCGCTCGATCGCCTGGAGCTCGCTCGCGATCGTCCAGCCGGTCAGGTAGCGGTCGAACACGCGCGGATCGATGTAGGAGGAACGAGCCACCGCCGGCGTGTTCCCGAGCAGCTCGGCGACGTCGCTTGCCGCCTGGGCGATCACGTGCCGGCGCGCTCGCTGGCTGCGTGCCTCGGCGCCGTGCGTCGCCACCGACACGGCGGCCAGCAGCGTGCCGTTCCAGGTGCGGAAGTTCTTGGCGCTGAACGAGTCGCCGATCAGGGCCTTGAGGCGTTCGTTGATCAGACGCGCGTGGACCTGATGCCAAGCGCCGCGCTCGCGAAACGCGAGCAGGTGAGCGCCGCCGCCGCGCCGGCGCTTGAGCGCTGAGACGACCTCCACGCACGGTGGGTCCTGAACGAGATGGACCTGGCGCACCCCCTCCTTCGCGACGTAGTCGAACACGACGCCGTCCGCTGTGATCGACACGTTGCTCTTGGCGATCGTGGACAGGCCGAGATGACCGTCCTCCTTCTCATAGACGTCGCTGCCGACCCGGAACATGCCAACGTCGAGCAGGCGGATCGCGCAGGCCAGTACTCGCCCCCGGTCGAGCTCGTGACCGTGTCCCATCGTCGCGAGCAGCGACTCGCGCATCTCAGGCAGGGCTCGCGCGAAGCGCTCCATGTGCTCGAACTTCAAGTGGCCCTGCTGCTCTCGCCAGAGCGCGTGGTAGAGATACTGGCGGCGTCCGGCAGCGTCGACGCCGGTAGCCTGCAGATGGCCGAGCGGATCCGGGCAGATCCACACGTCTCGCCACGCCGGGGGAATCACGAGCGCATCGATGCGCGCGAGCGTCTGCGGATCGGCGATCGGCGACCCGCTCGAGTCCAGGTAGGCGAAGCCATACGCGCGGCGCGCGCGCGTGTACCCCGGCGCGCTCGGGTTCGAGCGCCGCAGTCGTGTCTTTGCTGACGGCCGACCGTCGTTCATGTCCGGCAACCTAACTCGCGCACCAGCAATCGCGCACGCACGCGGCGGTGGCAATATTGGGCACGGCGTGCGCGCCGCAGGCGGCGCTCAAGCCGTTCGGTCCAAGTCGATCAGCGAGAGGATGCTCTACCGATGGCAAGCTCCGAGAACCCAGCGCAGCCCGACTACGACACAGCTTCCGAGAAGTACGACGCGGCCCACCGCCGCGAGTTGGCCGATTCGGGCGTTGCGCTGCCCGACGGGTCCTACCCCGTGGCCGACGCCGAAGACCTCCACCACGCGATCCGCGCGGTCGGACGCGGCCGCCACGACAGCCACGTCGCGATCCGCAGGCACATCATCGAGCGCGCCAACGCACTTGGCATGGACGACGCGATCCCGGACACCTGGAACGCCGACGGCACGCTCGCCGACGCTGACTGAGGGCACGCGCCATCGACGGATGCGCCGGCGACCGCCTCGACTTTTCGGACTGGGGCGCCTGCGCTGCTCTCGGGGACTTGCACCGCGCCGAGTACGTCGCCCGCCGCGACGCGATCAACGCCGAGCTATCCGCGCTGGCGCCCGCACCGATCCCCGACCTCGACCACGCCCGCGAAGTGCTCGAGGACTTCACGATCTTCTGGCAGAAGGAGCCCAACCCAGCCGCCAAGCGCGGAGCGAGCACGATGCTGAGATCGCGCTACAGGCCGTCCAGCGCGAGCACGCCGGCGGCATCGTAGACGCGTGGGGCGATATCTCAAAGGTCAACCACGGGGCGTTCGCGGCAACCATGCGGGGACTCGCCGAGGATAAGAATGCGGCGGGGCACAATCCGTGGTAGCGAAACTGTTGCGGAAAACCAGCTTAATGCTCCGTCTCGCAACGCCTTGCATTTAGACAACCAGCTGCGTAAAGTAGCTGATATGTCCAGCCATGCAACAGGAGCCCATTACGCAGGCATGCAGTTCGAGCGCGAGGCGCGGCGACGCCTGCCGGAGATTCTCGGAGAGCTGCTCGATGAGTCGGGCATCGCCCCGCCCCAGCACCAGGCACCCGATGCCGCCTAGATGCCATCGTCGAGAGTCATGACAGGCGCTGGCTGTTCGAGGCCAAGTCCGCGGCCAGTCCTGGCGTCGTCGCCTCGGCCGCAGAGCACATGGCGCGCCTCGCGCCCCGAGACGGCATCTCCGTGCTGGTCGTGCCGTTCATGACGGTGGCAGGTGCCAAGGCAGCCGCGGAGCGCGATCTGAACTGGCTCGATCTATCGGGGAACGCGCATATCCGCGACAAGGATCTCTACGTCTCGGTTCAAGGCCGACCGAATAAGTTCCCCGCTCGCGGCCGCCCTTCTTCCCCACTTGCGCCCAAGAGCTCTCGCATAACGCGAACACTGCTGCTCGACCCCGAGCGCTGGTGGCGCCAAAAGGAACTCGCGAGCGCACCGATCTAGACGCTGGCCGAGTCTCACGCGTCGTTCGGCGACTGGAGGACGACGAACTCCTCGTCCGCGACAGACCGCTGCTGCGCCCCCGCGACCGCGATCTACTGCTGGACGCCTGGGCCGACGAGTACCGATTCGATCGCCACGACATCATCGCTGGGCATCTATCGGGGAACGGCATTGGGCTGGCCCGCGAGCTCAATCATCGGCTGCGTGACGCGAACATCGACCACGCGTTCACAGGGCTCCCTGCCGCGTGGGCGCTGGATCGGTTCGCCCGGTTCCGCCTCAACAGCGTCTACGTCCACGGCGACCCACGCGCCGCCGCCGACGCGATCGAGCTCCGCCGCAACGAGCGCGGTGCCAACGTCCAGCTCATCGGCCCCGACGACCGCGGCGTCTTCGATGGCCAGCAGGATGTCGACGAGTTGCCGCTCGTGTCGAGCGTACAGACCTATCTCGACCTCCTCGTCCTACCCGAGCGCGCCCGCGAGGCGGCCGAAGAGCTACGCCACGACGGAGCGATCTGGCATGCCCGCCCTGACCGGACCCCGTTTGTCGGTCCACCACGAGTGAGAGGGTGGTGGATGTGACGGGGAGGAAGGTAGTGCTGTGCTCGGACGGATATGGGGTGTGGGGTTTCCCCGCGGCTGTCGTAGCGAAGGCCGAGCGCGTAGC